>MKWM01000049.1 GCA_001899765.1 Thiobacillus sp. 63-78 | reverse complement strand
TGCAAGGCGACTTGATCAATGCCGAGTATGGATATATTCCGATCACAGAGCTTGTTGATACAGGTGTCGGCGCCGAGTTGGATTTCCACTTTAAGCCTACCCCCATGGCTCAGATCAAGCAGGCGCTGGAAGATCGGTATGGATGATTCATCGCTGGCAATGTTTTGAATCTTAACTGCCCCTCCGGGGGCTTTTCTCGAACGCGCGGGCTGAAGCCGGCGTGTTGGAGAAAGGCTCCGGGCCTTTGAAGTGTTTCACTGCTGGCTGTCAGTTTCAGCCCGACCGATGCGCGTCACGCATCGCCTTATGAGTCCGGTCAGTCCCTGAGGCCGGAACGCCTCGATGTTCCCACAAGGGCATGGAGGCCGGGATTTAATTCAATTCAACCCAGCGGGGTGCATCCACCCCGCAAGGGGACGGCTGCCTCCGCGTTTTTCAGGAGAGTCGTCATGGAAGCAGTCATTGAGGTATCGCAGCAGGAAGTCATTCCTTTGAGCGATTTCATTCACGAGTTCGGGGAAGGGCTACTGAGCGCGGTTCAGCAGCAGAATCCGCCAATCTACGATGGGGTGCCGAATTCCAGGCATGCCATCCTGATGGAAGCGTTGCTTCGCAAGCCTTTTCCGCCTCAGCAGGATGCAGTCCAGGCTGTAACGCGCCTTCTGGTCGACGAAGCCCAGCCCGCAGCGATTATCAACGCTGAAATGGGTACGGGTAAGACCATGATGGCGATTGCCGCCGCGGCAGTCATGCACGAGGAGGGCTATCGCCGCACCTTGGTGATCGCGCCACCGCATCTAGTCTACAAGTGGCGGCGCGAAATCAAGGCGACGGTGCCTAATGCCAGGGTCTGGATTCTCAACGGCCCTGACACGTTGCGCAAACTCCTGCAGCTACGGGAGATGCGTGAGAAGCCGGTCGTTCCAGAGTTCTTTGTCATGGGACGTGTGCGCATGCGCATGGGATTCAACTGGAAGCCGGCCTACACCCATAAACGGACTATCGTGAGTGAAGGACAGGACAAGCACGTGAGAACCTATGCAGCCTGTCCGAAGTGCGGCGCTTTGCTGGTGGATGACGAGGGCAACCCCTTGCCAGCGACCTTGGCTGAAAGCAGGCTCAATCAGACACGATCCTATTGCACCAATCAGCAGTCGGTGAAGCGGGTAGTGGATGGAGCGCTGTTAGAAGACAGGGTGCCATGCGGAGAACGTCTTTGGACGCTGGTATCGAAACGTGGGAACACCCAATCCCGGCGTGAGCTGGTTATGGAGAGCCTGCGTCAGATACCTACCATCGGTTCCAAAACGGCCGACAGGTTGCTGGATCGCTTCGGCGAGGACATGCTGTCCGGGATGCTTGAGGACAACGTCTATGAGTTCATCAATCTGATGGACGACAAAGGCGATCTGTTCTTTACAGACCGGCAGGCGCGCAGAATGGATCGTGCAATGGCCAACACCGAGTTCTCCTTCGGGCAGGGCGGCTACCAGGCAACCGAGTACATCAAGCGCTACCTTCCGCAGGGTTACTTCGGCCTTCTCGTGGTGGATGAGGGGCACGAGTACAAGAACGAGGGGTCCGCGCAAGGGCAGGCGATGGGGGTTCTTGCACGCAAGTGCAAGAAGACCCTGCTCCTGACCGGCACCCTGATGGGCGGCTATGCCGACGATCTGTTCTATCTCCTGCACCGGCTTAACCCGGGTTTGATGATCGAGGACGGGTTCGGCTATAACAACCGCAATTCGCTGGGGCCTGCAGGCATGTCGTTCATGCGCGATCATGGCATCCTGAAGGACGTGTTCAAGGAGACTGAAAGCGAGTCGCATCGCACGGCGCGGGGCAAGAACATCACACACCGCACCTCAAAGGGACCAGGATTCGGCCCGAAGGGAATCATGCGCTATGTGCTGCCACAGACGGTCTTCCTGAAGCTCAAGGATATAGGCGGTGATGTTCTGCCGCCTTACCGAGAGCATTTCACGGAAGTACCTATGACTGAGGCGATGTCCGGGATTTACCGCGAGTTGAGCATGAGCTTGCGCGAAGATCTCCGTGAGGCGCTCAGGAAGGGCGACACCAGCTTGCTGGGTGTTGTCCTGAACGTGCTGCTTGCCTGGCCGGATACGTGCTTCCGTGACGAGCTGGTTCGCCATCCCCGATCGAAGCAGCAACTCGCTTTCGTGCCTGCGTTGCTGAACGGCACCGAGGCAAGTCCGAAAGAGCTGGAACTGCTGCGTATCTGCAAAGCGGAGAAGGCACGCGGCCGGAGGATTCTGGTGTACTCGACCTACACCGGCACTCGTGACACCACCACCCGACTGAGAAACTTTCTTGAAAAGGAAGGTTTTAAGACGGCGGTGTTGAGGGCAAGCGTCGATGCGTCAAAACGGGAGGACTGGCTGTTCGATCAGGTTGACCGTGGTGTGGAGGTGATCATCACCAACCCCGAACTCGTGAAAACCGGGCTCGACATGCTGGAATTCCCGACCATCGTGTTCATGCAGAGCGGTTACAACGTCTATACCCTGCAGCAGGCATCACGTCGCAGTTGGCGGATCGGCCAGAAGCAGGACGTGGATGTGTACTTTCTGGGCTATGCAGGATCGGCCCAGATGGGATGTCTGGAACTCATGGCAAAGAAGATCGCCGTGTCACAGTCGACATCTGGCGACATGCCGGATTCCGGGCTTGATGTCCTGAACCAGTCCGGCGACAGCATCGAAGTAGCATTGGCCAAGCAATTACTGGGTTGATGCAATCCCTCAGCCGCCCTTCGGGGTGGCTGTTTTTTTGATCAAATACTTTGTTGTCGCTGCAGACGGAACTGGGCTGGTAACACAATGTCCTGGATTTCACGCACCACTGGATTCACATTACTAGCTTCCCACGCTGGCTGCGCCCAGATCGTGCTGCTGCCAAGTGTCAGCAGGGAGCACAGAAGAGGCAAGCTCGCAGAGATGCCCATGGTGCGTAAAGAACAGCACCTGGGTTTGTTGGGCCAGATCAGCCAGAACCGACAATGTAGCCGATGCACGCGCATCATCAAACTGAACAAGCAAGTCGTCGATGACCAGCGGAATGGCTTCCCGCTGCTTCAGATGCTCTTCGATTGCAGCGATGCGTAGCGACAAGAAAAGCTGATCTCGTGCCCCCTGGCTCATTCCTGCGACGCCGACACGGGTAGCGTCGGGCCGTTGGCCAAGAAGAACCTGCTTATCGTTCTCGTAGTCGGTTATCAGACCGCTGAAACTTCCCAGCGTGATCCTCGCGAAAATTTCCCCAGCGCGCTGGAGTACTGGTCCTTGGTGTCGCTCGCGGTAGGCTTGTACGACGCGCGACACGATAACCTCGGCGAGTCGGGTGCGGGCATAAGTGCGCGCATGTCGGGCGATGCGAGCGATTAGCTCTTCCGCCTCCTGCTGTGCCTGTGCCGCCGCATCGCTACCGTCGATTGCGTCGAACTCACGGTTCGCTTCGAGTAAATGGGCATGGGCGGTTTCTGCTTCCGTTTCATGATCTCTGGCTGTTGCTTCGATCTCGGTCAGCCGTGCGGCCGTGGTCGAGATGTCATGTCCTTCGACTTCAATCAGAACTTCCACGAGCGGCTTGGCGGCGCTGCGTACCAATTGGTCACCAATCTCGTCAATCCGGCCGGAAAGCTGCTGCTTGCGTGCGGAGTTTGCCTCGACCAGCGGCAACTCGTCTTGCGACTGCACCCCGGCGTGGCGAACCTGTTCCGCCAAGCGCTCGCGTTGCGCTGATGCTGCGAGTTGGGCCTGCTGAATCCGGGTCGTCTCGCGTTCGATGTCCACATCAGTCTGTTTGCGCAGGCGATCCGCTTCCCGGGCGATGGCCAGTTCATCATAGAGCATGGACACCAGATGATCCGCGTCCTTGTCGGAGACCGATTCGCCAACCTCGCGTGCAAGTGCAGACAATGCCTCCTCAAAGCTGGAACGCTTGCCCCGTTCCAACTCGGCTTCACGGGTAAGCTCATCAAGCGTGTCCAGCGCGCTGGCGAGTGCATCGAACTCATCAATACGAGCGTGCGCCTCCGCCGGCAATGACCCGGTAGGCAGGCGCAATGCGGTCACCGTTTCGTTCCACTGGCTCTGCCAGAGATTCATCTTCTCGGTCGACCGTGCTTGCTGAGAAATGGTGTCAGCCAGATCAAGCTCTTGCTGGGTGATTTGCCCAACCAGGGCGGCACGTGCAGTGGCTGCCTGTCGCGCAGCGTCGACCGCCGTCTTGGCACGGGCGAGCGCGGCGGTCAGCAATTCACCGTCGGCCAAGCCGGGGAGCCCGCAAGCCATCAGTGCCTCACTCAGGCCGGTACGCGTTGTCGCCAGCAAGTCGGCGACATCCTGTCGCGCCTGGCGCTGCGCTCCCAGTAGCGTATAGCGCTCGACCCAGTTGGAGTGCTTCTGACACCATTCAATCGCTGCGGCCGGCGTCAGATCCAACTGGCCCAAAGACTGAGCGATAGCGCCCCAACGGATGTCGATCTGGGCAAGTTCCGCGCTTAGTGCATCGTGTCGAACGGACAGCGTGCTGCGCGTCTTCTGCATGTCAGCGATACGCTGGCGGGTGGTTTCGTAATTGGCCGCGCGTCCAGCGTCAGCGTGCAGGATGTCGGCCAGACGGTCGGCTTCGCGCACGGCGCCTTCGTAGGTAACAGGTAAGGATAGTCCAGAAGCAAAGGCGTCCGATAGCCGGTCAGGATCTTCCGCTCGCTCGATGTATTCTTGGCGAACCAGCCTCCAGCCCTCGTCGCGATGTACCCGGGCTGCTTGCACTTGCTCGTGGGTGGCGATCTCACCGGCGGCCGCCAGGCCGCGCAGCTCACGCTCCCGGTCGTCGATATCGCGCTCCAGCTCGTCATCCTTGGTCTGGAGTGTACGCAGTGCCTCGTCCATGCGCCGATAGTCTGCTTCGAAATCGTGGAGGGTGGTCGACAGCGGTACGCGGAGGGCCGCGAGTTCGTCTAAAGTACCGTTCCAGAGGACGGAGGCATCGCGCATGAGGGCCGCCTCAATGGTGGCAATTTCTCTATCCAGTTTGGACTGCTGTCCTGTCAGGTCACCGTGGGCGGCAGCCTCTTCACGAGCGGCTTCCAGGACATCGAGGGGCGCAGGCTCCGGATGGGTAGACAGATCGCCGCGCAACTTGTCGAGAGTATCCGCAACCTTGAGGGCGCGCTCCTCCAGTTGTTCATTCTTGGCGTACAGGGTAGCGTACTGCTCCCCGAGCGCCTGCACGCGGGCGGTCAGCGTAGGTGGCGGAATCAGCGTGCGAGCCTGTTCGGCTGTCATGCCCTGCGCCAGTTCTGGCGCAATCGCGGTCAAATGGATAGCGATGCTTCTTCTTGCAGCATCGACGTCTTTCTCGATGCGTGGCAAACGTTCTATCGCCCCGCGCCAGTCCTTGGCGGCGTGATGCAGCCGCTCGATCGTGGTCGCATTGGCGATCAGCGCTTCGCGCACCACTAACGACGATCGCTTCTGATGCAGCCGCTCCAATTCGGCCGCCGCCTCGCGTTGCGCGTCAACGGCGGTGCGCAGTCGTTCTTCCGCCTCAATTCGATGCTGTGCAGCCTCCTGCGGAAGCAGAGGAACGTGCTCAAGCGCACCCAACTCCGTTAGCTTTGCCGCTCTCTCTGCTGCCAAGGGCAGGTTGGCGGCGATTCGAGACAATAGCCGCTGTTCATTTCTTAATGCCGTTAATCCGTCGCGCAGCGCAGCGTATTTTGCCTCGGCCTGACGCCTGGCCCGGTCGGCTTGTTCCCACGCATGGGTGCTGACCTTCGTATCCCGTGCCAGCTTGCGCTTTTCTTCAAGCTCCTTGATGGCGACGTGAATCATGCTGGTACTGGCGCGAGGCCGAAAAAGGGCCGAAGCTTCACTATCCAGGTGGCCCAGCAGTTGCTGCAAGCTGGCCATCCCGGCAGCGGCTTCGAACAGGCTTTGGCCGATTTCCCCTTTGCCCGCCAGCAGGGCTTCGCTGCCCCGGGTCAAGCCTTCCATATCCAAGCCGAACAGGGAACGGTAGAGTCCTTCGTCCAAACCTCCGAGCAGCCGAGAAAGCGCGTCTTCCGGCAGCGGTTGATCGGTCAGCTCCGCGGCGGTTTCTTCATCCAGCGCAAACAGCGTCTGCTTGCGGGCCTTGCGACGCATGACGGACAGTCGCGACCCTTGATCGGTGACCAAGGTCGCGCCAACGCGCAATTGGGGGTGCGGATGCAGGAAATTGTCTGCGGTGCGGTCGTCGATACCGAATAACAGGCCAGTCAGCGCCCGCAACGTGGTGGACTTACCGGCTTCGTTTGGGCCGTAGATCACGTGGAAATTCGGGCCGTCACTGAAGTCGAGGTGTCGCCCTGAAAATGCGCCATAGGCCTTGAGGTAGAGACGCGCGATCTTCACGAGGTCGTCCCTTCACCGGACAGACGCGCGATCAGTTCCCCCTCGACCTCGCTCAGGAGCTCGGCGAGCACGTCGGGGGCGTCCAGAAGCAGAGCATGTGGCCCTTCCCTGAGTTCCACCGGCAGCTTTTGTTGCAGGTCCCGGATTGCCTCCTCAGCCACTACGCCCCGCGCCACATCATCGGCCACCAAGCCACGTAGTTCGCGAACCAGCAGTCCGAGCGGATCGTCGCGCTCGGCGATGCGGTCGAGATCCAATTGTGGGTGTGTCGTCAGTTCGACTTTCTCGATCCATACCTGGGCGTTCGAAGCTTCGATTGCCGCACTGCGCAGTTGCTGTTCGACCGTCTCCGGCTGCGCCGCCAGCATGCGATGCAATGGCCCGCTACCTGCGATTCGGACTCGGAGCGCAAGCGTCCGACCGTCCGACCGGGCGAGCCTGCGCCGAATCTCCACAGTGGCAGCATCCAGGAGAGCATCAAGGTCGGGCAGTGTGGCGATATCGAGCGACAGGGTTTCCCAACGCATGACATCCAACGCAATGGCTTGATGCTCCAGCACCGTACCATTCTCGACCGATAATAAAGAGCAGCCTTTAGCGCCGGATTCGCGGATGTGTCTTCCTTGCGTATTGCCTGGATAAACTATCCACGGCTCGCGCGAAACTATTTCCGCCGCATGGACGTGTCCCAGCGCCCAGTAGTCGTAACCCTTTCCCTGGAGGACGGACAGGGTCGTAGGGGCATAGTTGTCGTGTCCGGGGCGACCGTTCAGGGACGTATGGAGCAGACCAATGTTGAAACAGTCCGGAATGGGAGCCGGATAGGCAGAAGCAAGATCATCCAGCACGGCAGGTGTGACAAAACTTTGCCCGTGCACAGCGATGCCGATCTGGTCGAGAACGACGGTCTCGGGCTTTGCATCGGCAAGCAGATGCACGTTGCGAGGCAGGCGCAGGGACTTGGTGAGCTTGCTTGCCGCGTCGTGATTACCGCGCACAATTGCGACCGGGATACCTTCTTCGGCAAGTTGCGTTACCCCTTTGACGAAGAAGAGCCCCGTATTGTGGTCGGGCCAGTCGCCGTCGTAAAGGTCACCGCCAATTACGACGAGGTCGACACGCTCGCGCAAGGCAGTGGCGATCAAGTTTTCGAAGGCTCGACGCGTGGCCCCGCGAACATCATCGACTGGCGCACCCTCATACCGGTCGAGGCCGCGTAAAGGGCTGTCAATATGAAGGTCGGCGGCGTGTAAAAATCGCATCTTTAAGTATCAATCAAACCCGGCAAAATTAAGGGCACATCTCAAGAGCACCAGATAATTGTATTGTTACCTTGAAAATTTTGCACTATCTTGTCTTGATTTGACGATTCTTGGCGGAACTCATGCTAAAAATTCCCGATGAGGGGGAAATCCTCACTATTAAGCAGGTTGCGGAATACCTGAAGGTCACCGAACGGACGATCTACAGGCTAGCTGCGGCAAAGAAGATCCCGGCCTTCAAGGTTGGTGGGACGTGGCGGCTTTCGCGTGCTGATATCGATAACTGGATCAAACAACAGTCGATGGAATCACTCAACACGGCCAGACAAGAGGAAGGCACGGCCAAGAGTCAATTAAATGATGGGGAGATAAAGTAATGCTTGGACTGACTCTACGAGACGAGTTTCGGGGCAAACGCCTCAAAGGGACGGCCATCGAACTCTCCAATGAAACCAACACCGGCGCGACTCAGATCGCGGCGAAGGAATTCCTGGAGATTACCTATCCCACCCATGACTTGTTGAAGGGCATCGAGGCCGTTGGCCCAGGTCAGGGACGCCCGGTGGTGGTGATTGGCGAACGTGGCCTTGGTAAGTCGCACTTGATGGCGGCGCTCTACCACGCCGTCAATGACCCAACTTCCACCAGCGCCTGGCTAAATTCATGGGCGACCACGCTGGGCGAGCCGCAGATCGGCAAGATCGCGTTACGCAGCGGGATGCTAGTGATCGGCGAGAGCCTGCACCGCCAGCGCTACAAATTTTTGTGGGATCTGCTGTTCGAACGTCATCCGCACGGCACCTACATCAAGGGCAAGTGGGAAGGCATGGGCGCTGCAAAGACAGATATACCATCCGATCAACTTGTTCTTGAGCTGCTCCGCCACAGCCCAACGATGCTGTTGCTGGATGAATTCCAGACGTGGTACGACGGCCTCACCAACACCAAGCAGTACCCGTGGAAACAGTGGGCATTCAACTTCATCCAGATACTCTCGGAGATCGCCAAGGAGCATCCTGAGTTGCTGGTGCTCGTCATCTCCGTGCGCAATGGTGGCAGCGACGCTTACCAGCAAGTGCATCGCGTCAATCCGATCCCTATCGACTTCAAGGCAGGTGGCAGCCCCGAGCGCATCCAGCAAGATCGTCGGCACATGTTGCTGCACCGCCTGTTCGACAACCGCCTGCAGATTCCAGCGGCCAACATCGAGTCGTTGATCGCCAAACACGTTGCGGAGTATTTCCGCCTGCTCGACGTGCCGTCCTCCGAGCAAGACCGCAAGCGCAAGGAGTTCGTCGAGTCCTGGCCCTACGCGCCGCACCTGCTGCAACTGCTCGAAGACCAGGTGCTGGTGGCCACCGATGCGCAGGAAACGCGCGACATGATTCGCATCCTGGCCAACCTGTTCAAGAGCCGTGGCGAAACGGCTCCGCTCCTCACGGCGGCTGACTTCCGCCTTGACGATGATGCTGCAGGCATTGGCGCGCTGCTCGACTCGGTGTCGAACCAGCAACATCGCACCCTGCGCGAGAAGGCGCTACGCAATATCACGTCGGTGACCGAGGCCGTGCCCGGCCACGCCAGCACCGTGCCGCACCTGCAAGAGATCGTGGGCGCGTTGTGGCTGCGTTCCATTGCCGTCGGCAACCTTGCCGGTGCCGAGCCCGCTACGTTGCAGGCCGACATCACCCGTGACAAGGCGGTCGACGACAATGGCTTCCAGGTCGAACTGGCCACCATCATCGAGAACAGCTTCAACATTCACCAAGACGGCCATCGTCTGGTCTTTCGCGAGGAAGAGAACCCGCAAGCCAAGCTGATGGCCTGCGCACGCAATGACAAGCTGTTCTTGGATGGCTCTGACCTCGCACAGCTCGCCAAGGAAGTGCGCTACGTCATTGGCGGTACCGAAGAGGTTGCCAAGACCTTCCGTGTCATTGCGTTGCCGAAATCCTGGCTGTCCGACCCGTGGTCGTCGCTGGACGAAGCCGAGCAGCCCGAGCGCTGGGACGATCGTCTGCCGATCCTGGTGTTGCCGGAAGAACCGGACAAGCTCAATGAGCGCCTGGGTCGGTGGGTGAAAGACCATTTACAGAAGCGCCGCAACACCATTCGCTTTCTGCTGCCGCGCTCTGGCTCGTCCAACGCGTTCCAGGATCGCGACCTGCTGATCCTCGCCCGCGCCGAGATGAAGGCGCTGGAATGGAGCAGCCAGAACCCCGAGTACAAGAAGCTGCACACCAAGTACCAGGGCGAGCTGCGCGATATTCTGAAGAAACGCTTCGACCGTTTCGCCGTCCTGCACCGCTGGAACTTCACCGATCCGAGCCAGTGTGTGTTCATCGTCGAGAGCTTAAAGAAACAGGGCGCACAAATACCGGAGGCTATTGAGGAAGCGCTGATCAACGATCTGTTTGTCCCCGAGGATTTCGAAGACCTCGTTCTCGAAGCCGCTGGCGAGAACTCCCCGGTCGGCAAACTGCTGCGCGAATTGCAGGAGCCTCGCCCGGCAGGCCAGGACTGCATTCCTTGGCTGGGCGAGACCTCGATGAAGGAACGCATCCTGCGCCTGTGTGCGCGAGGCAAGGTCGCCATCAACCTGCGCGGCATGGAATTCCTGCAAGCGCAGCCCGGCGAGGACGAAGACACTGCGTGGAAGCGTCTGCGGCCCAAGCTTTCCTACACTGGACGCCAGCTTGATGAAGTGTTCTTGCTGCAGCCATCTGCTGTGCCCACGACCGGCGGCACGACGCCGCCCACCCCACCTACCGGGAGTCCGTCTGGCGGAGACATGTTCGGCGGTGGCACAAATCCATTGACGCCACCCGCGGGTGACAACCCGATCCCCGGTGGCGATATACCGCCCACCGGCGGTGATATCTTTGGTGGCAGTGGGACAGCCCCCGGCGGCAAGCCGCGCGTGAGCCTGAATAACCCGGCCACCTCGGCACTGAATCTCATCGGCAAACTTGAGGGGTGGGGCGTTAATGCTGCGACTCGTCTCCACGAGATTCAGATCAATGCTTCCGGTGCAAGCAATAGCAGGCTCGTTGATGCGTTGAAGATCGTCGGCGAAATCAACACCCAGGTGACGATCAAGGTGTCCGCCGCGACCGGCGCACAGGTGAAGGAACTGCTCAAGAAGCTGCCCGATGGCATGACCTTCGAGCTCACCCTTGAGAAGGAGGACAACTGATGGCGATTGACGCCGGGGTTCTTCACCGCCTGACTAAAGGCACACCCGAAGACGCATGGCGCGTCATCATCAACAAGGCCGTTGAAATCGCGTCCAAGCCCTTGGCCGCTGGCAATGCCCCGAGCGAAATCACCAAGCGCGACCGCGAGATCGGCGCACTCGATCACTTTCTGTCCTCAAGCGGATGGGACTTGTGGCAGGCGTTCGGCGACACGGTGGAGCGCACCTCGGATCGGCTCGTGCGTTGGTGGACCGAGCCCTACAGCGCCAAGGCAGTGCTGATCCTCGATGGCCTCTCGCTACGCGAACTGCCTTGGCTGCTGCAAGGTGCCATGGAGCGTGGCTTCACGCTGCACGAGGTCACGGCCAATGCGTCCGAATTGCCGGGCGAAACCAACGAGTTCGCCCGAGCGCTGGGCTTCGGCAGCCGCAGCCAGCTTCAAAATAACGGCGGCGGTCTGGCCCACAGCCTCCAGCCGGCACACACCGAGTGTGTCGATATGGCGTGGAAGGATTGCGCAGGACTGATCAATGCTGCGCCAAACTGGGTGTTCTGGCATCACTGGCCCGACAGCAAGGTGCATGACGGCTCGGGTGCTGGCCAGGGCCTCGACATCCTGACGCGCGATGCTGCCGAGCAACTGAGCAGCGACGACTTCTGGGCCTTCGTCGAGCGCTTGGCAACCGGACGGCGGCTGGTGATTACCTCCGACCACGGTTACGCCGCGACGGGCTACTTCCCCGATGCAGATGGCGATGTTGGCCAGTTCCTCAAGAAGACTTTTTCCAGCGGGCGCTGCAAGGCGGGTACCGGTGAAACCGGCCCGTTCGTGCCGCCCGTGGCACTCCAGATCAACAGCCCGCACGGCGCCCACCTTCTGGCCGTTGGCCGCTGGAAGTGGAAAAGCCAGGGTGGCTACCCAACATTGACGCACGGCGGACTCTCGCTGCTTGAGGTGTTGTCGCCGTTCGTCGAATTAACCAAATAGGAGCCGAAGGGATGACAGCAACCGGACTCCCCGAGGAGCTTTACACCGACATCCAGTCGTGGTTCCGAGCAACACCTATGCTGTTGGTGGGCTCTGGCTTTTCGTGTGGATACGGCTTGCCGCATATGGGGGCACTCGGTCAGCACCTGGCTGAGGTAGTCGGGCCGCGCCTTGCTTCCGATGAAGCCAAGGCTGTCTGGGGAGCGGCTCTAGAAGCTATTCGTGAAAACCTTGAGGCAGGACTCAACACCATTGCCAGTGGGGCTCAAGGTAGAGATGAGATCATCACGATCCTGCGGGAGGAAACAGCCAAGCTCATCACCGAAATGACTTCGGTAGCGGAAGTGGCAATCCTCAATCATCCCGCCCCCTCAACGCATGCCCCCGCCCGCCTATTGCGCCGTCTTTTCGACGGTGCGCCTCAGAACGCAGACTCCATATCGGTCATCACCACAAACTATGACACTTTGCTAGAGCTCTTCTGCGATATTGCTGACGTACCGTTGGACACAGGATTTTCCGGCTTTCGCCGGAGAAAGCCGCGAGCGAATTCGCTGTTCCTGACCCAGTACAGCCGAATTTGGGCGGCGGACAAGAAGGGTACGCAAGCGGATCACAGGCCGTGCAAAACCATTCGGCTTCATAAGCCTCATGGCTCCATCACCTGGCATGCCACAAAAGATGGCCCTATCGAAGTTATTAACGACGTTTCAATGGCACCGAAGGCCATTGTTGTGCCGGGGCCATCGAAGTACCAAGACGCTCTGGTCAACACCTTGTTCGATGCTATGCGTACCGAAATGAACGCTGCCATCAACCGAGCTGACGCCTTGGTGTGTATTGGTTTCGGCTTTAACGACGATCACCTGCAGGGTGTCATCAAAGCCCGGCTTGATTCGCACATGCCCATGCTGATCCTCACTAGAGGATTGACCGACAGCATTAAAGACTTGCTGTTGTGCTATCCGCATGTGGCGGCTTTTTACAAGAGCGGAGACGGTTGCGAGTGTCTTCACAACGGCAAATTGTCGTCGTCAGCGCAACCACTTTGGCAACTTGACGATTTCATGAAAGCTTTTCTCGAATAGGGTATGTATATGGGTATTTTTGCCTTCAAGGAAGACCAATCACTGGGCGAAGTTCGAAGCGTCGAAACGTCTCGCATAACCATCCGGGTGACAGATGGCCAGCGACTGCAGAAGGCCCGTGTCGGTCGCCTTGTAGCCATTCAGTCGATGGGTGACGAGTGGCTGATTGGCATTATCGAAAGAGTCTGGCGCCATCCTGTTGAATTGCCCACTCTTAACGAGGGTGAGGTTCCAAAAGACTTAACAACGATCCAGCAGGAAGAAAATGGAGTGGCGGTGAGTTTGGTCGGAACTTATCGTGAACGTGACGGGGAACGAAAAGACACGTTCACCCGTGCCGTGTTTTCACTGCCAGAGATAAACCGGCTCGTCTTCCCTATAGAAGAAAAATCTCTCGAAGACTTCATGGGGATACTGAGTGCGACATCGAAATCCGAAGCCATCACGCCATTAAAAGTTGGCACATATACATTGGATGGCAAGGCTACGGCGTACATTGACGGTGACAAGCTGTTCCAGCGCCACGCAGCTTTGCTGGGCAGTACAGGCTCAGGAAAGTCCTTCACAGTCGCATCAATATTGGAGCAAGCCGCCGAACTGCCGCACGCCAACATGATCGTGCTGGACCTGCACGGCGAATATTCCAGCATGGACTTCGCAGCGCACTACCGCATTGCAGGGATTGGTGACCTCAAGGTAAAGAAAGACAACGCTATTTTTCTGCCCTTTTGGCTGCTTACATACGACGAAATGCAATCTGTATTTGTGGATCGCTCTGGTGACAACGCACCGAACCAAGCGCTTGCTTTGATGGACTCCGTCATCGAGACAAAACGAGCGGTGATTACCGCATTGGGCAAACCAGAGTTGCTGGAGGGGTTCACCGTTGACACACCAGTGCCATACAAAATACAGGATTTAGTCGCATCACTCGACGCCAAGAATGAGGAGGCTATCGACACTGGTGAGTCATATGCAAGTGGCCCAAGGAAAGGGCAACCGAAGACGGAAAAAGGTCCTCTTACCGGCAAACTTTCGAGGTTCCTTATTCGCCTCAAAACGAAGATGAACGACCGGCGTTACGCGTTTATGTATAGCGCGCCCGCCGAATATGATACCTACGAATCTCTGCATGATTTGGCGATCAAGCTGATGGGGTCTGGGACAGCGAAAGACGGTGTCAATTCTGGAATCAAAATCATCGACTTTTCTGAAGTCCCTTCTGACATTCTTCCTGTCGTTGTTGGTCTTGTCGCTCGATTGGTCTATCAGATTCAGTTTTGGAGTGACCCAGGTAAGGATGGTGACGCACGACACCCGGTGGTGATCGTCTGCGATGAAGCGCACCTATATTTGCCAAGCCAAGCTGCATCAGCAGGTCCACTAGAAAGACGTGCCCTGGAAAATTTCGAGCGCATTGCCAAAGAGGGCCGAAAGTACGGTGTCGGCCTGATGGTTGTCAGCCAAAGGCCCTCAGACGTAAGCACCACAATTCTCAGCCAATGCAGCAACATCATCAGCCTGCGGTTGGCCAATAAGACTGACCAAGCTGTAGTCAGGCAGTTGTTGCCCGAAAGCTTGGAAGGTTTGATGGAGGTGTTGCCTACCCTAGATGTCGGTGAAGCCGTTGTTGTTGGAGATGCCACCCTGCTGCCCACCCGAATCAAAATGAGCAAGCCGAAATGCGAGCCACGCAGTGCCACGATTCCGTTCTGGTACCGCTGGGCGCGACCGAAAGCCCCAGTAGACCTGGCAGCCGCTGTTGAAAACATGCGTCGCCAGTCGCGCGACTGAACTCCAATCAGGGAACCCGCAGAATGGCAACCAAAAAAGAACAACTGGCGATAGAAGTCGCCAAGGCCGTGGGCGCAGGTAAGGCGGTCGAGATGGAGACGGTTGACTTCAACGACCCCAATCGTCCCAAAACTTGTCTGGAGGTGGATTTCCCGATCCTGCCCGTCAATCAGGTGGCCATCATCGAAGGCAACGCTGGTAAGCCGATCTATCAGATGTCGAAGTGGTGGGCGCGGCGGCGTTCCAGTGTGTTTCGCTCGATGCTGATCGCCGCCGCCACCAAAGCTCCCGAGGATAAATCTCACGCGGCCAAGTTGGTGTGGGACAACTACTACGCCAATCACCAGAAGAAAGGCGCGTTCAAGCACCTCAAGGTGGTTGATATTTTCATGGGCGGTGGCACTACACTCGTCGAGGGTTCGCGCCTTGGCATGCAGATGTATGGCAACGACTTGAATCCGGTGGCGTGGTTCGTCGTGAAGCAGGAACTGGCCAACGTCGATCTCGATGAAGTGAAGCGTTTGCTCGCCGATATCGAGGCAGAGGTCAAGCCGCAGATCATGCCGTACTACTACTGCGATGGCCCCAACGGCGAGAAAGGCACATGGACGCACCTACCCAGCAAGCAGGAAATGCCCGCCGGTTTCGATCCGCTTAGTCTGACCCAAGAACAGCGGAGTGAGTACAGCTACGAGGGCCCAGAGATCCTGCACACTTTCCTCGCAAAGCATGGCCCCTGTCAGGTGACTGGATGTGGCCACCGCACGCCGCTGATGACCAGCCCTTTGGTTGCCATCAAAACTCTTACCGTGAAGGCTTGGGAGCACACTTGCAGCAAGTGTGGAACAGCGTTTGACGTAGAAGACACGTCTGCACGCATTGCCCCCGATGTACCTTTGTATGTGGCACAAACCGAAAAACCATTTTCGGTGATTGATCAAAAACGTGGCGTGGTTTGCCCGCACTGTGATCACTCCACAATGGTAAAACTTGGAAAATCCAAGAACAAGAAAGTTGAGCTTTCAGTTCTTCTTCATCCGGAATGGATTGCCGGGGCAAAAAAGGCTAGTGCTGAAGGTAACGCGTATGGCGGTGCAGCACAGGACGATGCTATTTCCACTGGACGCTGGAACGAGGAAAGATCTCGAACAATTCGGCTACTGGAAGTGCGCGGAGAGCTTCCTGATGAAGTGACCTGCCCCGAAACGAAGGTGAGCTTTCTAACCGGAAAGAGTGGTGGCACAGCCAAGCCCGGGGTTTTCACATGCGCTGCGTGTGGCACTGCACAAGATGTCGTCGCCGCAATTAGACCGACAGAGAAGACGGCCCCATTTGCTGCATATGCTGTGCAGGGATATGCGCCTTCCAACCAAGCAACAGGCGCTTACAACGGAAAGTTCTACGCCCCTTTTGATAAGCAGTTTGCGAGGCAGTACAGCGCAGCAGCTAGCGAATGGGAAAAAATCAAAGAAACAGAACTGCGGGATTTCTGGCCTCGTTCGGAGATCCCTGAGAGTCTGAGAGCAACAGTAAAGGACGTGATCACCAGTGGTCACGGCTACCGAAACTGGATAGATATGTTCAACTCTCGGCAGCTACTTGTTCATGCGCGGCTCCTCAAGGCAATCGTCACTGTTGGCAGCTACTCTTGGGAAATCCGGGAATATGTCCTTGGCGCATTCCAGCAGTATCTTCGTGGGCAATGCATGTTTTCTTTCTGGCATATCACGAAGGATCATTACGCCCCAGCCCTATCTAATAGCGATTACCGCCCCAAAATGACGGTAGTAGAGGTCGGCGTTTTCTCTCCCATCGGATACGGCAACTGGTCGTCTGCGATAAAGCCAATCTTGGAAGGTAGAGATTGGGCAAAGAATCCCTGGGAGCTGGTACCAGCGACCACTTTAGAGAAATCTCATGGCCAACTTGCTGGACAAATATCTGGCAAGAGCGAAAAAGTTTACCCCGGCGACGCCGTTTGCTCTGGAACCCTTACGCAAGGCTCCTCAACAGAACTACAGCAGTATTCAGAATCCACTGTCGACCTTGTAATCACAGATCCACCATTTGGTGATTTGGTTCAATACTCTGAATTGGCTGACTTCTTCTATGTATGGTTGCGCTTGGTACTTAAACGAAACTACCCAGAGATTTTCACCGCAGAATTTACTCCCAAAACACTTGAGGCTGTCGCCAACAAATTTCGAGAACCAGATGATCCAGACGCCTTTTATCAGCGTCTGCTAACTCAATGCTGGCGAGAGGCGTACCGTTTGCTGAAACCAAGCGGCATGCTGGCGTTCACTTTTCATCACAGTGAAGATGAGCCTTGGGTGGCCGTCCTCGAATCGCTGTTCGATGCAGGCTATTACCTTGAAGCGACTTATCCCATTCGTTCAGATGAAACCAAGGGGGAAAAAGCGGAGTTTGGGGCCCAGAAAATCGAATACGACATCATCCACGTCTGCCGCAAACGCACTGAAGAGCCTAAGCCCGTGAGCTGGGGCCGGATGCGCCGCGAGGTGATGGCGGATGTGCGCCAACTACAGTCGATGCTGGAAAACCATGCGAAGGAAGGCTTGCCCGCAGCGGACATTCAGGTGATCCGGCGCGGCAAGGCGCTGGAATATTTCTCGCGCCATTACGGCAAGGTGTTCGTGGACGAGGGCCGCACCATTTCCGTCAAAGATGCGCTGGTCGGTATAAACCAGCTCATTGACGAAGACGCCGACAAGGGCAAGGAGCCACCGCCGGTGAATGCCGAGCCGATGTCGCGCCAGTTTCTGCGCACCTTCGATGGCAAAACCGAGATCGCCCGCGATCAACTGCAGAAGTTTCTCCGGGGCTCGATCACGACGCCGGATGAATTCGTGCAGCGCGGCTGGTGCAGCGAGAAGAGCAAGATTTTCACGGTGGTCGATCCGCTCGACTTCGCGCGTGATTGGCAGGGCAAGCACAAACGCAAGCTCACGTCGGACTTGGATCAGGCGCTGGTGTTGATCGGTGCGTGCTATGACGGCAGCGGCATCAATGCCTCGGACACGCTCAAGAATGAAAACTTCAAACCCCACGTGGCCTTGAAGCCTTTGCTTGATTGGTTGTCCCGACGTGCTGCCAATTCTGCGGCCCGCAATGCCGCATCCCGCGCGGTGTCGATCTTCAATAACTGGGCGGCGACGCAGGCTCCCAAGCCGAAACAGGGAACACTGTTTGAGGAGTACGAGCTATGAAGCAGCTACGGGATTCTGTCTGGCAGCGGCGTGGCACCAGTTGGATATGGGATGCCGAGGCACTGACACAGGTATGCGCGGCTTCAGAGGTGTGGAGCTTGCGACAATTTCTGCTGGCCGTAGAGCACTGGCCGGAAGACCTGCCCAGCAATAATGGGGCTACTCTGGTCGTGGCTGGGCTGGATGGCTGCCTGGATTTGCTCGCTCCATCTGACGCTGAAAACTGGCTGAGCGCAGAAATCAAAGACGCGATTCTGTCTTTTCAAGATTTTTACAGCGGCGAGGCATCACTGATCTTTTGGCTTCCTTCCGGTGCGGGGCGAATCACGGTCAATTCAGCAACGGACGCTGTGGGTTGGCGCTGTGCTGCACCCAGTTCGGGTCAGCAACTGGATTTTGGCCGATTGTTATGGGGAGAAGCGCGAGAGTATCCCCAGGAAGTATTACTGCACGAGGGTGCCAAGCCTGCTGGGCTATTTCACCTGCGCATTACCTGAGGCTGGTTCGTGGATACAGAGATTCAATTCCAGCCCGGCGAGCGGATTACCCATAACGAGTTCGGCCAAGGCGTCGTTCTCGATGTGCCGCGCGAAGGGTATCTGCGAGCGTTCTTCGGTGTCGGCGAGCGCCGGGTTCCGCTAGCCTCGATTCGTCGCGAGCTTTCGCGCACTGAACGCATCTTGCGTGCCGTCGATGGCGGTGCTGAGCGGGCACGTAAGGCATGGTTGTCCTACGAAGCTCACGCTTTGCCGGTGATGGAAAGCGCTTCGGCGCTGACCTCTGCCAAGATTGATCTGCTACCGCACCAGGTGGTGCTGACACACCGAATCGCTACCGCATCACCACGCCGTTACCTGATAGCCGATGAAGTGGGGCTGGGCAAGACTATCGAGACCGCACTAATCCTGCGCGAACTCGCGAGCCGGGGCGAACTGAAACGGGCGCTGATGGTGGTGCCTGCGGGCCTCGTGAACAACTGGCACCGCGAGTTGAACGAGGTGTTCAACCTCGATTTCGAGGTGTTCGGCTCTGAGGGCGACATCACCGACCGCAAGACGAATGCCTTCGCCAAGCATGACCGGCTGATTGCCAGCATAGACACCCTCAAACGCCCAGCACGTATCAAACGCCTTCTGGCTGCGCCCCGCTGGGATCTTGTGGTTTTCGACGAAGCGCATCACTTGACCGCCTACCGCACCGGCGGCAAGGTCAGGAAAACCGAGAATTACAAGCTGGTCGAAGCGTTGAAAGATCATGCACGTGACTTGATGCTGCTCTCGGCCACTCCTCACCAAGGCAATCATTTCCAGTTTTGGATGCTGATACAGCTATTGAACCCCACGCTGTTTGGTAGCCCGGAGGAAATGCTGGAACACCGCCATCGCCTCAACACAGTGATGTTTCGTCGCACCAAAGCCGATGCCTGCCAACCTGACGGCTCGCCGCTGTTTGCGCGTCGTTGGGTGCATACCGAATCCTTCGTCATGGGCGAGGAGGAACGGCGCTTCTACGAAAAGCTGCGCGAATATCTTGAAGACGGATTTAATCTAGCGCAAAGGCAAGGTGGCAAAGGACGCGCTCTCGGTTTCTTGATGGCGATTTTTCAGAAGATTGCTGCGTCGAGTTTTGCGGCCGTGCGCAGGACGCTAAAGCGCCGACTGTTGATGTTGACGTTGCATGAGGCTTTTTTGCGCGACAAGGATTTGGACATTGAGGGGCGCGAGCGACTGACAGATGAGGCGCGTGAACTGATCCACCAAGAGTTCAACCTATCGCGCGACAGTATTGGTCGCAGTGAGGTGGATCGCGTGCTGGCCGATCTTAAATACCGGCTGGTCAAAAAACTCGACGAAGAAGCGCTGGAGCTGGCTTCCGATCCCTACGGCAGCGAATACTCGGCCGCGCATGCGGAAGAGGCCGCATCGGCAGTTGTTGAGCTGCATCTACCGGAAGAGCGCCTCCGCATTGGCGATCTCCTCAGGGTCTTCCCGCAGCAGCGAGAGACCAAGGCACAGAAACTGCTCGACGGCCTCGGTACCCTGTGGCGATAAAACCCCAACGAAAAAATCGTGGTGTTTGCGACCTACCTTGGCACAGTGGATTTGATTGCCCGTGAAATTGAACAAACGTTTCCTGGTCAAGGGGTGGCGGTGCTGCGCGGTGGTGATCAGGGCGCAAAGCTGGCAGCCGAGCGCCGCTTCCGCCAAAAGGACGGCCCGCGCGTACTGGTCTGCACCGCCGCTGGACGGGAGGGCATTAACCTCCAGTTTGCGCGCATCCTGTTCAATTTTGATTTGCCGTGGAACCCTATGGACGTGGAGCAGCGCATCGGCCGCATCCATCGCTACGGCCAGAACCACACGGCGCAGGTATACAACCTCGTGCTGTCCGACACCATTGAGGGACGCATCTTCTTGATGTTGGATGAGAAGCTCACCGAAATCGCGCGAACTGTGGGCAAGGTGGATGATCAAGGGAATGTCGCCGAGGACCTTCGTGCGCAGATTCTTGGTCAGTTGTCCGAGCGTCTCAACTACGACCGACTGTACCAGGAGGCACTATCCGACCCCGAGCTGAAACGCACCCAGGTGGAGCTTGAGGCGGCGCTATCGAATTCGCGCGAAGCGCGGCAGGTGGTGTTCGACTTATTTCAAGATCTCCAAGGCTTCAGTCTCGACGACTACAAGCCCTTCTCCGATATTTCATCGAGCCTGGATAGGTTGGTGCAATTCATGTCGGCTGCGGTGGGGGATCGACAGCAGAAGCTGGTCAAGGTCGACGACGAAACCTACGACCTCGTGACGGTCGACGGTGCGCGCCGCGCGCGGTTCACGCTGAACCGAGAGACCGCTACCAGCCAGGACGATTTGGAGTTGATGGGGTTGGATCACCCATTGGTGCAAGAGGAGCTCGGGCGGTGGCGCAGCTTGCCACCAGAGGATGTCGGCATCGCCGTTTCGGGAGACGTCGAGGAGCCGGTGCTTCTGTCGCTCTGGATGGTTGAGACATCCGCTAGCAACGGCGAGCGCCACGTGGTGGTTCAACCCATTGCCATCAAGCAGGACGGCACGAGAGTTCCGGCAGTTGAACGTCAATGCGAGCGTTACCTTCAAGCGCCGGCAGCCACACCTACGTTCCAGCCAGAGCAGCGGTTCGAACTGTTTGCCCGCGCTGTCGAACCGACCTTGCAGCGTGAGTTGAAGCACAAAGGTGCTGCGAATGGCGATGGCAGCTACTCGGCGGAGCTGATTGGGTACATCGAGATCGTTGGTCAGGGGGCGTGATGTTGGACGAATATTCCATCGAGCAGCGCGCGACGCAGATTTTTGATACCCGCAGCAAGGAATACTTTTCCGAGGTGTTGAGCTGCTACGCGGCGGGCAACTACCGTTCGGCGGTCGTGATGCTCTGGTCTGTCGTGGTCTGCGATCTGCTGTTCAAGCTCCAGCACCTTGTCGATCTCTATGGCGATGACAAAGCCAAGAACATCTTGGCCGAGATCGGCAAGCTGCAAGAGGACAACGAGCGGTCGCCGGTGTGGGAAACGAAGCTCGTCGAATCAGTTGCCGAGCAAACCCAGTTGATCGACATTGCCGAGCGGGAAAACCTGCTTCATCTGCAACGGCAGCGCCACCTAGCGGCGCACCCAGTGGTCAACGCCAATTTCCAGTTGCATCGCCCGAACCGTGACACGGCGCGTGCATTGATCCGCAATGCCCTCGATGGCTTGCTCATGAAGGCCCCGATACTGTCAAAGCAGGTCGTCGGCGATTTGGTCGAAGACCTTGCTCAAGCATCTGGAATCCTGATCGACGACAAAAAGCTGAAGGCGTACTTGGAGAGCAAGTATTACTCCCGGTTCAATCCGGAGGTTGAAAAGGCTGTCTTCAAGGCGCTCTGGAAATTCGTATTCCGGTTGACGGACGAGACGTGCGAAAAGAACCGGGCAATCAACTACAGCGCGTTGCGCCTTCTTTTTGAGCGTAATCCAGCGCAGTTCAGGAAGCAGGTCGAAGCGGACAGCGATTACTTCAGCACAATAGCGAACGGAGGCGATCCTGTTGTATGCCTGATCCATTTCCTCTCGCGGGAGTCTTCGCTATATGGCTTGTTGGCCGATCATGCCAAGACGGCCATTCAACACGTCGCAGACAATGATGTCACCTCGCGATGCTTGGCGTGGTTTACCGCCAGCTTGCCGGAGCACGCAGATCTGTTGCGAGTGTGGATCGTCGGGCACGAATATCCAGATATCGAGCGAGAGACTTGGGACGACCTTCGTGAAATATCGGATTCGCCTGAATGGGTGGGGACCGTGGTACGACTTGCAAGCGCGTACTACGTGGCAAGCTCCAATTACGATGGCGCTGATAAACGCTTCAACGAGGCGATACGCCCGTTGCTTCCCTCGTTCACGCTTGATGATTGCATCGAGCTGATCCGCGGCATCGAGACCAATGGGCAGACGTGGGAGAGGCGCGGAGCCTACAGAGACCACCGCGAGCTTCGCACTCGTGCGCTTGAGATTGACCCGGCAGTTGATCTGACCGAATACCGCGTATTCAACTGTCACCTTGGCTAACGTCGTGGTGCGGCGCAGATTAAGAGGATAAGGACACAAAGCATGGTTCGTATCGAGAACCACAAGTACAGCATCGAGGAAGCATTCAGAGAGTGTTTCTACATCGTCCCGGACTGCCAGCGTGAATATTTCTGGACTGACAAGGAAGTTCACCAACTCCTTGAAGACATCCAACGAGCAGATCGATGCGGGTTCGACGCGGGAATCCTGCCCCTCATCGATGATGAGTTCGTCGTATAGCCAGTCGGCTGCTGATCACATATCCGTTGACCGGAAACCTGGTGCGAAAGTTACCGCCTGCCTGAAATCCTGCCCTTGCCCTCGTTTCTCGGGTGGAACATGGAATGCAGCGATACCAACCGCTTGGTCGCAACGAATGTGTATATCTGGGTTGTACTGATGCACGCATGCCCCAATAGCTCCTGGATCACACGCAAATCGGCTCCAGCGTCCAATAAGTGCGTGGCAAAGGCGTGTCGGAGGCTGTGAGTGCTGAGGGGTCTTTCGATCCCGTTGTTTGAGGCGTGCTTCTTCACCACCAGGCGGAGAGTGCCCGTGCTTATTTTCTTCCCTCGAACCGAGAGGAACACATGATTGCAAAGGTAGTTCCGTCTCAAGGCGGGTCTTGACCTGCTCAGGTACAGATCGAGCCAGAATGAAGCCTCCTCTCCAAACACCACCAGTCTCTCCCTGTTTCCTTTTCCGCAAACGCGAATCACGCGGTTCCTGAAATTAATGTCGCCAATCCTGATGCTTGCCAGCTCTGCAGCCCGCAAGCCGGTTGCATAAAGCAATTCGAGGATGGCTTTGTCGCGCAGACCACTATGGGAATTGAGTTCAGTAATATCGAGCAGTGCGGCAACCTCATCCTGCGTCGGAGTGTTCGGGAGACGAAGTGGTATTTTGATCTTGCCAAGCGGCACGGTCGGATCTTGCGAAGCCAACCCGTTGGACGTGAGATATCGGTAAAAACGCCGCAACGAAGCTGAATAGCGAGCCACGCTTCGAGGGCTGATCTTTCTCTCAAGCAGGCTTGCCAGCCATTCATCAATATCCAGGATATGCGCCTGGAGTAGCGTCTTTCCGTTATGCCTTGACAACCATGATGAGAAACCGATTAGATCGGCTCGGTAGGCAGCGATTGTTTTGTCTGCGAGGCCATGGCTAAGCCATAGATCATTGCAGAACTGCTCCATGTATGCGGGCAGGCATTTAGAGGGCGCGGAACCCATGTTTTTTTCGCCTTTCTTATTTTCAATCCCTTCGGCTCCGCAACTGCAAGGGGTAATTTTTCAGCTTGTTATTTTTCCGCCACTCCCATGGCGGGATAGGATTCAAGTCAGACCACAGCCTTCGCTTGTTCATTCATGAATCGAGTCCTGATCGCGCATAAACCTCGCGATCTTTAACATTTTCGTTCTTTTTATAATGGCACGCCAGTCCCAGCTTGATGAACAGGCTGCTATGAGACTTCGTGCCTTATGACGTCCACCTTCAACGGCCGTTGTCGCTTAAGCCAATAGGTGGGCTTTTTTTGCCGACTTGCCTTCCTGCTTGTTCGGTCATTCCTGGTCTTGCGGCTGTCCGAAATGTGTATATAATTATCGGACAAGGAGCCCGTCATGCTCAATCCGACGCCAGTCATCAAATCGCAGGTGATGCAACGTATCAACCAGGCCCCGGCAGCCAAAGTATGGACGCCGGTGGATTTTCTCGACCTGGGTAGCCGCGACGCGGTGGATAAAACGCTCCAGCGCATGGTCGCCAGCAATGATCTGCGTCGCATCGACCGAGGGCTGTACGACCAGCCCCGGATGAACGCCCTCACCGGGCAGCCAACCGCCCCCGATTACCGCAGTGTGATCGAGGCCGTCGGTCGCCGCGACCAGGTGCGCGTATTGATTGACGGGATGACCGCCGCCAACGATCTGGGGCTGACCAATGCAGTACCGGGGCAGGTCATCGTACATACGGATGGTAGGCTGCGACCGATCCAGTTGGGCAAATTGACCCTCCAGTTCAAACTGACGGCCCCAAGTAAGCTCTACTGGGCGGACCGTCCAGCTATGCGAGTGGTGCAAGCCCTGTACTGGCTCCGCGATGGTCTGAAGGGTGGTGCCCAGATCGATCAGGATGCGATTCAAGCCAAGCTCATTCGGCTACTGCAGGACTCCAGCCAGGGAAGCGCGATCCGCGATGATCTGCGATCCGGCTTACACACTGTGCCGTCGTGGATGCAACAGTGGATTCGCGATCTGCTTGCCCGGTCCGAGCAGGCAAGCACCAAGGCCTCACCGTGAAAGCCGGCTTTCTTCGCATCATCGCCGCCTCTCCCGAGGATCGTCGCGGCCTGTTCCTGGCGACCGCCAACCGGCTCGGCACGCCGCTACAGAACGTCGAGAAGGACTTCTGGGTGTCCTGGGTGCTGGACCTGCTGTTCAACGGCCGCGACACCGGCGAGCCACGCCTGCTCTTCAAGGGCGGGACATCGCTGTCCAAGGCCTACGGGCTGATCTCCCGGTTTTCTGAAGACATCGATATCACGGTGTTCCGGGAAGACATTGGCCAGGACATTCAGGTTGGCGACCTGGAAGGTCTCTCGGGCAAGCAGCAACGCCTCCTGCTGGAAGCCATCAAGCAAGCCTGCCAGGCTTACATCCAGGGCACACTCAAAGCGCGTTTGAACCGGCAGATCGAGGCAGCATTTCGCGAAGCGGGAGTATCGCTTGCAGAAGTCCCCGTGGTTCACGATCCTGACGACCCGGATCAACAGACACTGCTGGTACGTTATCCCTCCGTCAGCACGGATGTTGACGAATATGTGAAGCCAACGGTCAAGATCGAAGCAGGAGCCAAGTCGGCTCTGGACCCGCACCGTTTCGCCACCATTCAACCCTATGTCGCCGACGACATGCCGGCGGCCGATCTCGTCGTGCCGGACGTGGTCACCATCGATGCCGAGCGCACTTTCTGGGACAAGGTCGTGATCCTGCATGGCCTGCGCCGTTGGCATGACAACCGTGGGGTGTTACGCCAGCATGGTCATCGTGTTTCGCGGCATTACTACGACATCTACAAGCTGACTCGTTCTCCGGTAGGGCAACTGGCAGCCAAGGATCATGCACTGGCTCTCGAC
>MKWM01000048.1 GCA_001899765.1 Thiobacillus sp. 63-78 | reverse complement strand
AGATGCAGCGATAATGAGGCCGCCAGACGCCTCAACCAGGCCAAAGCACAACTCTTTCAACTCATCAACAAATCCCGACAACGCGCCGCCTGAGTCAACTCCGATTGCCCCGCTCGCTCAGGCTCATGTGTGAATTGGAAAATACTTGCGGAGCGGCTTATCGGGCAGTACGGGCCGATCAACCCGCTACCCCGGTCCAGTCGAAGCCGACTGGCCTGAATCTATTTGGCGAAGGCCTGATTGATCAGGCTTCGCTTCTGTTCCGCGGGCTGTGCGCTGCGCATCATGTTGGGGCTATGTTTCAGATTGCTGCGTACTTCCGCACGATTGACGGCCATGATCAGTTCGGTGGCCAGTACGCGTGCCTGATGCGGCGTCATGGTGAGATCGCACCCATGCGCCTCCAGCGTGACCACGATGCGGTCGCGGCCGTGGGCATCTTCCTTCAGGGTAATGTCCAGCGCGTTACCGGGTTCCAGTTCGATCATATCTGTCTCCTTGTATGGGTTCTACAGGGGTTGGAGCAGGGTTCATACCAGCCCCGCCTGGCGCCTGGCGGTCAGAAAATCCTTATTCAATCAAGGATGTTTGATGGTTTGATGAAAACAGGCCGGCATCGCGTTGATGAAGATTCGCCGGCACGGCATGCGAGTTCGTCAATCCTCAAGGAGGATGTCCGGATTCGATCACTCGTGGTGAAACAAAAAACCGGCGTCAGGGTCTCAGTCGAATACATGGGTTGTACGGGTTTCCGTCGCCTGTTTCGGCTGACTGGTTAGCGCTGCTTTATCGATGAGGACACCGCCATGTCTTTACGCTCGTCTCGCGACATTCCTTCGCTGGAAATCACGCCGCCCGAAATCTACCGGGAGCGCCGTCTTTTCATGCAGGGCATGGGCGTCATGGTGGCCGGAACGGCCCTGGGCATCACGTCCGATGCGCAGGCTGGGGCCAAGCTGGCTGATGTGCACCGCAGCCCCTACACGCTGAACGAAGAGAAAACCCCTTACAAGGCGGTCACGACCTACAACAATTTCTATGAATTCGGCCCCGGGAAAAGCGATCCGGCTGAGCGGGCCGGCAGCCTGAAGACGCGGCCGTGGACGGTGAAGGTCGAGGGCGAGGCCGGCAAACCCGGCGAGTACGACATCGATTCGCTGCTCAAGCTGGCCCCGCTGGAGGAGCGCGTCTACCGGCTGCGTTGCGTCGAGGGATGGTCGATGGTGATTCCATGGATAGGATTTCCCCTGAGCGAACTCATTCGGCGCGCCGCCCCCACCAGTCGTGCAAAATACGTGGAATTCGTGACCCTCGACGACCCCGGACAGATGCCCGGACAACGCTCGGACATTCTCGACTGGCCCTACGTCGAAGGGCTGCGGATGGACGAGGCCATGCACCCGCTGGCGATACTGGCCGTCGGACTGTATGGCGAGGTGCTGCCCAATCAAAACGGCGCGCCAGTCCGGCTGGTGGTGCCATGGAAGTACGGGTTCAAGAGCGCCAAATCCATTGTCAGGATCCGCTTCGTCGAGAAGCAGCCGCTGACGGCATGGATGCGGGCGGCGCCGCGGGAATACGGCTTCTATTCCAACGTCAATCCGCACGTTGATCATCCCCGCTGGAGCCAGGCGAAGGAACGCCGGATCGGTGAATTCCTCAAGCGCGATACGCTGATGTTCAATGGCTATGGTGCCCAGGTGGCGCAGCTCTATCGCGGCATGGACCTGCAGACATTCTTCTGATGGGTGCGATCCTGCGCAACCCGAAGTGCGCGCTGTTCGCGATATGCCTCCTGCCCCTGGTGCGGCTGGTCGTGCTCGGTGCCGGCAGCGGTCTGGGGGCGAATCCGATCGAGTTCATTACCCATTCAACCGGCACCTGGACGCTGGTCTGGCTGCTGGTGACCTTGTCTGTCACGCCTTTGCGGCGGCTGACCGGCCGGGCCGAGTTGATCCGCTACCGTCGCATGCTGGGCCTGTTCGCCTTTTTTTATGCCTGCCTGCATGTCATCACCTATCTCTGGCTGGATCAGTTCTTTGATCTGGCTGCCATTGCAAAAGATATCGTCAAGCGTCCTTTCATTACGTTCGGCTTCGCAGCCTTCGTGCTTTTCATTCCGCTTGCCGCAACCTCGACCCATGCCATGATGCGTCGTCTGGGCCGCCGCTGGCAGCGGCTGCATCGCCTGATCTATCCGATGGCCCTGCTGGGCGTGATCCATTACCTGTGGCTGGTCAAGAAAGACCTGACGCAACCTCTGATATTCGGGGCAGTCCTGGTATTTTTGCTGGCCCTGCGCCTGCCGTGGGGCCTGAG
This sequence comes from Thiobacillus sp. 63-78, assembly GCA_001899765.1. Taxonomy (GTDB): domain Bacteria; phylum Pseudomonadota; class Gammaproteobacteria; order Burkholderiales; family Thiobacillaceae; genus Thiobacillus. The sequence continues at coordinate 41,639 of MKWM01000048.1, read as the reverse complement.
CGCATTGCGCGCGGTGAGCAACCGCCTGCTTGCGATCAGCGCGCAGAGAGCGGGCAGGGATGCGGTCTCCCCAGGCATTCACGCAATCAAACAGGGTGGCCGATTCATGCGGAGCAAATAAAAAACGGGGGACGAGCCCCCGTTTCAGATTGGGTAGTACCCGACCTGTTAGAGCCCGAAAGGCTTGATGACCGGTACCGCCGGTGCGGGGGCAGGCGCAGGAGCCGGCGCGGGTTTGGCGGCGGGGGCCGCTTTCTTCGCGGCAGGCTTCCTGGCCGGCGCTGCCTTCTTGGCTGCCGGCTTGGCGGCGGCTTTCTTGACTACCGGTTTTTTGGCCGGTGCTGCCTTCTTGGCTGCCGGCTTGGCGGCGGCTTTCTTAACTACCGGTTTTTTGGCCGGTGCCGCTTTTTTGGCTGCCGGCTTGGCGGCGGCTTTCTTGACTACCGGTTTTTTGGCCGGTGCCGCTTTTTTGGCTGCCGGCTTGGCGGCGGCTTTCTTGACTACCGGTTTTTTGGCTGGCGCTGCCTTTTTGGCTGCCGGCTTGGCGGCGGCCTTGGCGGCGGCTTTCTTGACTACCGGTTTTTTGGCCGGTGCTGCCTTTTTGGCTGCCGGCTTGGCGGCGGCTTTCTTGACTACCGGTTTTTTGGCCGGCGCCGCTTTTTTGGCTGCCGGTTTGGCGGCGGCTTTCTTGACTACCGGTTTTTTGGCCGGTGCCGCTTTTTTGGCTGCCGGTTTGGCGGCCGGTTTCTTTGCTGTTGCCATCTAACACTCCTTAGAAGTTGAACACATTCACTTGTCACTACAGCTTGATGCCACGTGCAGTCAGAATTTGCACTTCCAAAGCGTGGTATCGACAGGCGATCGATTTGCCCAGAACCCGCTTGTAACGGGCGATACCGAGGCGCCGCTTGGTGAGGCTCATTCTAGTGATTTTTTTTACGGGTTCAATCAATCGCCCGGATATGGCGAAAACAATCCGTGCAAAAATGTAGCAGTCAAGCAAAATGTATCGGATCGATACAAAAATATGACGAGTGATGAATTTTCAACTCACGGGGAAAGTCAGCAAACAAGCCGCTCTCCGGCCATCATGGCACTTTGCGTTTCCCGATCTCGAATAATGTGGATTTCTTTCTTGTCGATCAGGATTTCTGCCGCGCGCGGGCGGGAATTGTAGTTCGATGCCATGCTCATCCCATAGGCACCCGCTGAAAGCAGGGCCAGGAAGTCTCCTTCCTCGATGGCCAGGTCGCGCGCAAAGCCAAGAAAATCGCCGGTCTCGCAGACAGGACCGACGATATCGTAACGTCGGGCCGGTGCGTTCCGTGGGGTGACGGCGACGATGTCGTGATACGCCTCGTAGAGCGCGGGCCGCATCAGGTCGTTCATCGCGGCATCGACAATGGCAAAGTTCTTGTCTGTCCCCGGCTTCAGGTATTCGACCCGGGTGAGCAGCAGACCCGCGTTGCCGACCAGCGAGCGCCCCGGCTCCAATAGCAGCGTCTCGCGCCGCCCGGCAAAGCGCCTGGCGAGCTCGCGGCCGTAGACGGCGAGGTCGGGGGGAATTTCATCGCGGTAGCGGATACCGATGCCGCCGCCGAGATCGATGTGGCGCAAGACCATCCCTTCGGCCGCGAGCGTGTCGACCAGCGCCAGTACGCGATCGGCTGCATCGGTCAGGGGAAGCAGCTCGGTCAGCTGGGAGCCGATGTGGCAGTCAATGCCGGTGATCTCCAGATTGGGCAGGCTGGCGGCGAGCCGGTACAGTGCGGGCGCCTCGGCGATCGGCACGCCGAACTTGTTTTCCTTGAGGCCGGTGGAAATGTAGGGATGGGTCTTCGGGTCGACGTCGGGGTTGACCCGGAACGAGACCGGGGCGACCTTGCCAACGTCACTTGCCACGCGGCTGAGCCGGTGCAGTTCGCTGACCGACTCGACGTTGAAGCAGAGGATGCCCGCCGCCAGGGCGGCACGCATCTCGTCTGCGGTCTTGCCGACACCCGAGAACACGATTTTGCCCGGATCTCCGCCGGCGGCCAGTACGCGGGCCAGTTCGCCGCCCGAGACGATGTCGAAGCCGGCGCCGAGCCGGGCGAACAGGTTGAGAATGGCCAGGCTGGAATTGGCCTTGACCGCATAGCAGATCAGGTGCGGAATACTCGCAAATGCCCGGCTGTAATCCTGGTAGGCGGTCTCAAGCGCCTGCCGGGAATAGACATAAAGGGGTGTGCCGAAACGTTCGGCAAGCGTGTCCAGCGCCACGTCCTCAAGATGGAGGCGGCCGTCGATGCGATGCAAAGTGTTCAATTGGAAGTCCGTTGCGGTGCGGGGGGATTTTCGGGAAGATACAGGTTGCCCTTGGAGCCGCAGGCAGTCAGACCGAGCCCGCACAGCAACAGGGACACTATATATATGGTGCGCAGTTTCATGCGCGAAATGGTAGCACGGGACATCATGACGAAAAGCGAATCGAGCGAAGGCGAATTCAACCAGGCCGCCGGCGAGACCCTGGCCCGCATCGAGCAGGCGCTGGAAGACGCCGAGCTGGATTTCGAGACGCCGGCCGACGGCATCATCGAGGTCGAGTTCGACGACGGCAGCAAGCTCATCATCAACCGCCATGGCGTGGCACGCGAAATCTGGGTCGCCGCCCGCTCGGGCGGCTTCCATTTCAAGCCGCAAAGCACTGGCTGGGTCGACACGCGAAGCGGCGAGCCACTCTACGACAAGCTGGCCGCGCTGATTGCCGCACAAGGCGGCGTCATGGTCCGTTTCTAGACGCATTTGAAAAGCCAGGCGCTTACCCTGTTCGATCTGGTCGAGCGGCTGTCGCTGCTGACCCGGGCCGACTTGCGGCAGGCGGGCGCGGCGCAGGGCCTGCAGCCGGTGCACCTGCAGGTGCTGTTCTACCTGAACCAGGCCAATCGTTTCAGCAACACGCCGCAGGCGCTGACCGAATATCTCGGCCTGACCAAGGGCACGGTGTCGCAGACCGTGCTGGTACTGGCGCGCCGTCGCCTGATTTCGCGTTATGCCGATCCACGCGATGGCCGGGTGGTGCGATTGATCCTGACCGAAGGTGGCACCACCCTGCTGAAAACCCTGAGCGCAGGCAGCGCCTGGCGGGATATCGTGCAGACGGCGAGCCCGGCGCGGGTGACGTCGGCGATGGTGGTGCTGCGGCAGGTGCTGGCGCAGGTGCAGGCGCAAAGCGGCAAGCGCAGCTTCGGTGTGTGCGCGACCTGTCGCTACAACCAGCGGCTGGGACCGCGCAGTTATTTTTGCGGGTTGAAACAGGAAAAGCTCAGCAGTCCCGAAGTGCGGCGGATCTGCCGCGAACACGCCCCGCCGGTGGTATCGGAGCCGGCTTAAATCCGCTGCCGCGCGCGTGCAATCGCCGCGCGCACCTGGGCGGGCGCGGTGCCGCCGAAGTGGTCGCGGGCAGCCAGCGAGCCCTCCAGCGTCAGCACGACGTAGACGTCGTCGGCGATCACCGCGCTGAAGGTCTGCAGTTCCGCGAGCGGCAGGTCGGCCAGATCGCGCCCCGACGCTTCCGCCGCGCGTACCGCGCGCGCCACCACTTCGTGCGCGTCGCGGAAGGGCACGCCCTTCTTCACCAGATAGTCGGCGAGATCGGTGGCGGTGGCGAAGCCCTGCATCACCGCGGCGCGCATGGCGTCGGGCTTGACCGTCACGCCGGTGAGCATGTCGGCGTAGATCGCCAGCGTGTCGGTCAGCGTGTCGACGCTGTCGAACAACGGCTCCTTGTCTTCCTGATTGTCCTTGTTGTAGGCGAGCGGCTGGCCTTTCATCAGGGTCAGCAGGGCGACCAGGTGGCCGTTGACGCGGCCGGTCTTGCCGCGCACCAGTTCGGGCACGTCGGGGTTCTTCTTCTGCGGCATGATGCTGGAGCCGGTGCAGAAGCGGTCGGCGAGGTCGATGAAGCCGAAACGCGGGCTCATCCACAGGATCAGTTCTTCCGACAGGCGCGACAGGTGGGTCATCACCAGCGCGGCGGCGGCGGTGAATTCGATGGCGAAGTCGCGGTCGGAGACGGCGTCGAGCGAGTTCTCGCATACCGCCTCGAAGCCGAGTTCGCGCGCGACGTATTCCCGGTCGATCGGATAGCTGGTGCCGGCCAATGCAGCGGCACCCAGCGGCAGCCGGTTGACGCGGTGGCGGCAGTCGGCCAGGCGTTCGGCGTCGCGCGTCAGCATCTCGAAGTAGGCCAGCAGGTGGTGGCCGAAGGTGACCGGCTGCGCCACCTGCAGGTGGGTGAAGCCGGGCATCACGGTGTCGGCGTGCGCCTCGGCCAGATCGACCAGCGAGGTCTGGCAGGCACGCACGCCGGCCAGGATACGGTCGATCGCATCACGCAGATACAGGCGGATGTCGGTCGCCACCTGGTCGTTGCGGCTGCGCCCGGTGTGCAGGCGCTTGCCGGCGTCGCCGATCTTGGCGGTCAGCGCGGCTTCGATGTTGAGATGGACGTCTTCCTTGTCCAATGACCAGTTGAAGCGGCCGGTGCGAATCTCGGCCAGCAGCTCGGCCATGCCGCGCCGGATCGCCTCCAGATCGTCCTTGGACAGGACGCCGACGTGGTGCAACATGGCGGCGTGTGCCAGCGAACCCTGAATATCGAACTCGGCCAGCCGATAATCGAAGGGAATCGACGCGGTGTAGCGTTTGACGATTTCGGAAACCGGCTCGGAAAAGCGGCCGGACCAGGCGGCAGGCGGCGTCGATGACGTGCTCATGGGGACGGAAGCGGGGAATGAAAAGAAAGAATCATAACAATCGACAGGTCGAATTACCGAACTTCTGCCACCTGGGGGTGAATCTGCGCATTGCGCTGACGGTGGAGACCGCGATAATTGCCGGCGTGGTGGCGCGTGTGCCGGATGCACCGGCATTCTGGATCGAGTTCATCGCGCTGTCGGCGCTGGCGCAGCCGGCGCTGCTGCTGACGCTGCTGGCCTTGTGTGCGGCGGGACGCTGGCTGCGCAGACTGCCGTATCGCATGGGCGTGAGCGCCACCCTGCTGCTCGGCACGGCGATACCCGTGCTGGCGACGCTGTGGTTCAGCCCGCTGCTGGCCGGATCACAGCCGCTTCCTGTGGCCGGTGTGGCGGCGTTCGCGCTGTTGCTCGGCACCGGCCTCTTGACCTATTTCAACCTGCGTGCCCGCGCCCTGTCGCCCGCCATCACCGAGGCGCGTCTGCAGGCGCTGCAGGCGCGCATCCGCCCGCATTTCCTGTTCAATAGCTTGAACGCGGTGCTGTCGCTGGTGCGCAGCGACCCACGCCGCGCCGAGCATGCGCTGGAAAACATGGCCGATCTGTTCCGGACACTGATGAGCGATGCCCGCGAATTGACCCCGCTGGAAGACGAGGTGGCACTCACTCGCGCCTATCTGGAACTGGAACAGTTGCGCCTGGGCGACCGCCTGCAGGTGGTCTGGCACATCAGCAAAATGCCGGCTGACGCGCTGATTCCGCCGCTGGTGATCCAGCCGCTGGTGGAAAACGCGGTCTATCACGGCATCGAGCCGCAGCCGGAAGGGGGCGAAATCAGCCTCAATCTTTACCGCAGTGCCGACCAGGTCCACATCGTGGTGCGCAATCCGATTGCCACCGACGCCGGCCACCACAAGGGCAACCGGATCGCGCTGGCGAATATCCGCGAACGCCTGTTGCTGCACTTCGACCTCGACGCCCGGCTCAAGTTGGAGCCGCTGGGCGCCGTTTATCAGGTGCATATCGTCCTCCCCTATACCCGTGAACGCACCCAACCCGCCCCTGCGCGTCCTCATCGTCGATGACGAGGCGCCCGCGCGCCACCGCCTGCGCGACGTGCTGGCGGATTGTGCGGACCGGCTGTCCGTCGACATTGTCGGCGAGGCGGAAAATGGACTGGATGCGCTGAATCAGGCCCAGCAACAAGCGGTCGATACGGTATTGCTCGACATCCGCATGCCCGGCATGGACGGGCTGGAGTGCGCGGCCCATCTGAACAGGCTGGACAAACCGCCAGCCATCATTTTCAGTACGGCCTACGAGACCTACGCCTGCCAGGCATTCGATCTCAATGCAGTCGACTACCTGTTGAAACCGGTCCGCACCGATCGTCTCCTGCGCGCCCTGTCGCGGGCGCACAGCCTGAGCGACAGCGTATTGCAACGGCTGCAGGCGGCTCATCCCAAGGCGCGCACGCATCTTTCCGTCAATGAAAAAGGCCGTATCGTACTGATTCCGGTGACCGACATCCTGTATCTCAAAGCCGAACTCAAGTACGTCACCGTGCGTACCGCCGCCCGCGAGTTCCTCATCGAGGAATCGCTCACTCGCCTGGAAAACGAATTCGACTCGGTCTTTTTGCGCATCCATCGCAATTGCCTTGTCGCCAGTGCCCGCATCCGGGAAATCGGCAAGCTGCCGGGTGATGAAGAGGGTCATTTTCTGCAACTGGACGGGCTGGACGAACGTTTGACGGTCAGCCGGCGCCAGTATTCCGCCCTGCGCGAGGCGCTCAGGTCCGGTTGACGGTGCGGGGCATCCCGACGCGATCACGGCGGAAGTGTAGCGGGCGGGCCGCCCGCGCAATGACCGCGAAGCGGGTGGATTCCCGGACAGCATGAAAAATAAATCCGTTTTATATCATGGGCTTGAGTGCTCTCTACGACTAAAGTCGTATAGCCGGATTGCACCCCGCCTCGTAGCATGGGATGGCTTGCTGTTTGCAGCAGGCAGAAGTTCTCCGCATTGAGGAAGGTGTCCCCTCAATTCTGCCCGGTTCTTGAGCCGGGCTTTTTTTGCGCGCCTTGCCAGACTGCGGCCTGGAGGACGTTCCCTCTCGCCCGACAAGGGAAGCGTTGGGGGCAAGGGATTCGCGGGCCAATGCCCTGCCGAGGGGCGATGCGTTTCGTTCCGGCAAGCAGGCGATCGTGCTTTAGCTTGGGGCCTGTCTGCGCCGGGATGCAAATCTGATATCGTTCTTTCTGGATAAGGTGGTACGGCTGATTTCCATCCTTTCGAGTAGCCAGTCAAGAGGCGGGGATGCCGCCGCATCCCGTCCAGCCAGCCGGCGTCACCCAACCTTGCACTTCATTCTTGAATCCGCCCATCATGAAAAGCGATATTCCGGATCTCTCCGAAACCGAACTTGCCAGCGAAACCGTCTTCAAGGGACGGCTGATGCATGCCAGGCGCGACCGCGTACGCCTGCCCAACGGCGGTGAATCGACCCGCGAATATATCGTCCATCCCGGCGCCGTCGCCATCATTCCGGTGTTCGGCAACGGCGACCTGCTGCTGGAACGCCAGCATCGCTATCCGCTGCGCCGCGATTTCATCGAACTGCCGGCCGGCAAGATCGATCCCGGCGAGGACGATCTCACCTGCGCGAAAAGAGAACTGGAAGAGGAAACCGGCTATACCGCGGGCGAGTGGCGCGAAGTCACCACCATCTATCCCTGCATCGGCTATTCCGACGAGCGGCTGGCGTTCTACCTGGCGCGCGGGCTCAGCGAAGGCAAGCACGGCCGCGACCATGACGAATTCCTGGAAATCCTGCGGGTACCGTTCGGCGAGGCGATGGACTGGGTGCGCCATGGCAGGATCTGTGAAACCAAGACCGTGATCGGATTGTTCTGGCTGGAAAAACTGCTCGAACAGGGCTGGTGAGCGGAGCATGTCCGCATCGCTCCGGCTGCTTCTCTCGGTTGCCGCGTTCTTCGGTGCGTGGCTGCTCGTGTTCTATGTCTCGTTGATGCTGCTTCCCGACGCGCTCGCCTGGCTGCAACCGCTGGCGGCGCTCGGCTTTGCCATCTGGATGGCGCGTCGCGTGTGGAGGCAGCTGGAAGTGATCACGGATGCCAGCCTGCCTGTTTTCGTCGGGATCGGCGCGGCGGCGCTGGGAGGGCTGGGATTCGTCGGCGGCTTTTTTGGGCCGATGATCTTCGCGCCTGGCGCGAACCAGGGGCCCCCTGCTCGGTATTTTCATCACCGGTCCCGGGGGTGCTCTGCTGGGCGCGCTTGCCGGCTGGCTGGTTTGGCTGAAACAGCGCGCCTGACGCTTCCGTTTACGTCAATCCGGGGTATAGGCCAGATTCGGCGCCAGCCAGCGTTCCGCTTCCTGCAGCGTCCAGCCCTTGCGACGCGCGTAGTCCTCGACCTGGTCGCGCCCGAGCTTGGCCACGGCGAAATACCGGCTGCCGGGATGCGAAAGGTAGAAACCCGACACGGCCGCTCCGGGCCACATGGCGAAGTTCTCGGTCAGCACCACGCCGATCCTGTCCGTGGCATCAAGTATGGCGAACAGGGGGGCTTTTTCGCTGTGCTCGGGACAGGCCGGGTAACCGGGTGCAGGGCGGATACCCTGGTATTTTTCCGCGATCAGATCGTCATTGCTGAGCGCCTCCTCGCTGATATAGCCCCAGAACTCCTTGCGTACCCTTAAGTGCAGGTGCTCGGCGAAGGCTTCGGCGAGCCGGTCGCACAGCGCCTTGAACAGAATCGCCGAATAGTCGTCGTATGCGGTTGCGAAGGTCTTGGCGCGCTCGTCCTCGCCGATGCCCGCCGTCACCACGAAGGCGCCCAGATAATCCTTCAGGCCGCTCGTTTTGGGAGCGATGTAATCGGCGAGGCACAGGTTGGGACGGCCTTCGGGTTTTTTCGCCTGCTGGCGCAGGTTGTGCCAGGTCGCCAGCGTGGCCGAACGCGATTCGTCGGCATAGATCTCGATGTCGTCGTCGCCCACCGTGTTGGCGGGGAAGAGGCCGAATACGGCACGCGCTTCCACCCAGTTTTCCGCGATCATCTTCTTCAGCATGGCCTGGGCTTCGGCAAAGAGCTTGCTTGCCTCGGTGCCCACGACTTCGTCGCTGAGGATTCCCGGAAATTTGCCGTGCAGTTCCCACGAGGCGAAGAACGGTGTCCAGTCTATGACTTCGGCAATCGTCGCCAGATCGTAGGTTTTCAGTGCCTGGATGCCGGGCTGATGCGGCACCGGCGGCGTGTAGCCGGCCCAGTCGATCCTGAACTTGTTGGCGCGCGCGTCGGCCAGCGACAGCATGACCGTGTCGGATTTGCGGTTGAGGTGGCGTTCGCGCGTTTTGGCATAGTCCGCGCGGATGCCGGCGGCAAAGGCGTCGCGCAGCTCGTTCGACAGCAACTGGGTGCAGACGCCGACCGCGCGCGAGGCGTCCTTGACGTGCACCACGGCATGGTCGTAGTGCGGCTCGATCTTCACGGCAGTGTGTGCCAGCGAGGTGGTGGCGCCGCCGATCAGCAGCGGCAGGGTGAAGCCCTGGCGCTGCATTTCGCGGGCAACGTGCCCCATTTCCTCCAGCGACGGCGTGATCAGGCCGGACAGGCCGATGATGTCGGCCTGGTGTTCCCGGGCGGCGTCGAGGATCTTTTGCGCCGGCACCATGACGCCCAGATCCACGATGTCGTAGCCGTTGCAGCCGAGCACCACGCCGACGATGTTCTTGCCGATGTCGTGAACGTCGCCCTTGACCGTGGCCATGACGACCTTGCCCGCGCTTTGCGCGTCGCCCACGCGTTTATCGGCTTCGATGTAGGGAATGAGATGCGCCACCGCCTGCTTCATCACGCGGGCGGATTTGACCACCTGCGGCAGGAACATCTTGCCGGCGCCGAAGAGGTCGCCGACCACGTTCATGCCGGCCATCAGCGGGCCTTCGATGACGTGCAGCGGGCGTTCGGATTGCTGCCGCGCTTCCTCGGTGTCCTCGACGATGAACTGGGTGATGCCCTGTACCAGCGCGTGGCTGATCCGCTCGTTCACCGGCAACTGGCGCCAGGACAGGTCTTCGACCTTTTCCCGGGCGCCGCCCTTGACGTTCTCGGCAAACGTTACCAGTCGCTCGGTCGAATCGGCACGCCGGTTCAACAGCACGTCCTCGACGCGTTCCTTCAGTTCCGGGTCGAGGTTGGCGTAGACGCCGAGCTGACCGGCGTTGACGATGCCCATGTCCATCCCGGCCTGGATCGCGTGATAAAGGAAGGCGGTGTGGATCGCCTCGCGCACCGCGTCGTTGCCGCGGAACGAGAAGCTCACGTTCGACACCCCGCCCGAGACGTGGGCGTGCGGCAGATTCTGGCGGATCCAGCGCGTGGCTTCGATGAAATCCACGGCGTAGCTGGCGTGCTCCTCGATGCCGGTGGCGATCGCGAAGATGTTGGGATCGAAGATGATGTCCTCGGCCGGAAAGCCGACCGTTTCGGTCAGCAATTTGTAGGCGCGGGCGCAGATCTCGGTCTTGCGCGCGTAGGTGTCGGCCTGGCCCGCTTCATCGAAGGCCATCACGATCACCGCCGCGCCGTAGCGCCGGCACAGCCTGGCGCGCTCGATGAATTCGGCCTCGCCTTCCTTCATGGAAATTGAATTGACGATGCCCTTGCCCTGGATGCACCGGAGGCCGGCTTCGATGACGCTCCACTTCGACGAGTCGAGCATGATCGGCACCCGCGCGATGTCGGGTTCCGAGGCGATCAGGAGGAGGAAACGCACCATCGCCGCCTCGGCGTCGAGCATGCCCTCGTCCATGTTGATGTCGATCACCTGCGCGCCGTTTTCCACCTGCTGGCGTGCCACCGACAGGGCGTCGTCGTAGCGGCCTTCGAGGATCATCCGCGCAAACGCCTTGGAGCCGGTGACGTTGGTGCGCTCGCCGACGTTGACGAAGAGGCTGTCGCGACCGACGTTGAAAGGCTCCAGCCCGGACAGGCGCAACGCCGGTTCCAGCGTTGGCGGGACGCGTGGCGAAACCCCTTCGACCGCCTGGGCGATCGCGGCGATGTGGGCCGGCGTGGTGCCGCAGCAGCCGCCGACGATGTTGAGCAGTCCGGCGCGCGCCCATTCGCCGATATGCACGGCCATTTCTGCGCCGTCCATGTCGTATTCGCCGAAGGCATTCGGCAGGCCGGCGTTGGGATAGGCCGAAATCAGCACGTCGGCCTTGTTCGACAGTTCTTCGACGTACTGGCGTAGCAGATCGGGGCCGAGCGCGCAGTTGAAGCCGATGGAAAGCGGTCGTGCGTGGCGTACCGAATTCCAGAACGCCTCGCCGGTCTGGCCGGATAGCGTGCGCCCGGAGGCGTCGGTGATGGTGCCGGAGACCATGACCGGCAGCCGCAACGAGTGGGCCTCGAAGTATTCCTCGATGGCGAACAGCGCCGCCTTGGCGTTCAGCGTGTCGAAAATGGTTTCGACGATCAGGATGTCGACGCCGCCCTTGACGAGACCGTCGATCGCTTCCAGATACGCCGCGCGCAACTGTTCGAAGGTGACGTTGCGAAAGCCCGGGTCGTTCACGTCCGGCGAGAGGGTGGCGGTGCGCGAGGTCGGCCCGAGTACGCCGGCAACGAAGCGCGGTTTGTCCGGGTTCTGTGCGGTCGCCTCATCGGCGGCTTCGCGGGCGAGCCGGGCCGCGGCGAAGTTGAGCTCCGGCACCAGGTGTTCCATGTGGTAGTCCGCCATGGAAATGGCGGTGGCATTGAAGCTGTTGGTTTCCAGGATGTCCGCGCCTGCGGCCAGATACCTGTTGTGGATCTCCCGGATGATGTGCGGCTGCGTCAGCGAGAGCAGGTCGTTGTTGCCCTTGAGGTCATGTGCAAAATCGGCGAAGCGCGTGCCGCGGAAGTCGGCTTCGGTCAGCTTGCAGGACTGGATCATCGTTCCCATCGCCCCGTCGATGATCAGGATGCGTTGGGCGAGCTGTGAACGGAGCAGGGCGGCGCGATTGGACATGATGCGGGCGGACGGAGGCAAACCTGAATGGTATCACTGCCGGACATGGCGTCCGGTTGTGGCTGTCGAGATGTCGGCATTGCCGTCCGGCTTGCCGCATGGCCAGGGGTGGCCCTGTGCCAGGCCGGCATATATCAGGTGCCTCGGGGCTGGTCCGGTATTTGCAACACGCTTGCCACGCACACAACGCCATGAGCATCCGGATGACGCCAAGAAAACGATGGGCCCCTGTTCTGCTGGTTCTCCTGCTGGGTGCGCTGTCGCCGCCTCTGGCGTGCGCGGCCGGCCGCGAGGAGAAAGCCTCGGGGTATTACGAGGATGCGCTGGTACGAATGCAGCACCAGGATACCCAGGGCGCCATCGTACAGTTGAAGAACGCCCTGCAGCAGGACAGCAAGATGCTGCCTGCCCTGGTCCTGCTGGGCAAGGCCTACCTCGATAGCGGCGCGCCGCTGGGCGCGGAGCGCGTATTGGCGGATGCGGAGCGGCTGGGCGCGGACCGGTCGCAGATCATCGCCATGCAGGTCGAGGTCTATAACCTGCTGGGCAGGAACCAGGCCTTGCTGGAGCGTTTTTCGCCCGACGGACTGCCGCCCGAGGTGACATACAAGGTGCTCGTCACGCGCGCCTATGCGCAGATCGACCTCGAACAGACGCGCGCGGCGATCCAGTCGCTGGAGCAGGCCCGGCAGCTCGATCCCGCCAATCCGGCCGCACTGGTTGCGCAGTCCATGGCCTATTTGCGCAGCGGAAACTTTGCCGAGGCGGCGGCCATGGCGCAACGGGCCATTACCAGTAAACCGGCCGATCCTTCCGGCTGGAACATGAAAGGTTCGATCGCCCATGCGCAGGGCAATGCCCCGGATGCGCTGGCGGGCTATGGCAAGGCGTTGGCGCTGAAGCCCGATTATCTGGATGCGCTGATTGCCCGGGCGTCCTTGCTGTTCGATCTCAACCGCGACCAGGAAGCGGCGCGGGACGTGGCCGTGCTGAAACAGAAGTTTCCGGGTGACCCGCGAAGCGCCTATCTGCAGGCACTCCAGGCCGGACGGCAAGGGCAGGACAAGGCAGCGCGCAGCGCGCTCGTCGCGGCGGCGAGCGCGCTGGATGCGCTGCCTTTCGAGGCGGTGCAGACGCGTCCGCAACTGGTGCTGCTGGGCGGCATTGCCCACTACAGTCTGGGCCAGAACGAAAAGGCCAAGACCTATCTGGGCAGCTACCTCAAGAAATACCCCCAGCACATGGGCGCGCGCAAGATCATGACCGCCATCCTCATGAGCGAGAAGGATTACGCCAAGGCCATCGCGTTTCTGGAAGGCCCGGCACGGGCGCGGCCCAACGACCCCCAGGCGCTGTCCTTGCTGGCAACCGCCTACATGGCGCTGGGTCAGCATGCCAGGGCGGTTTCGCTGCTCGAACAGGCCGAGGGGATGAGCGGCGGCAATACGCCGGATATCGCCGCAAATTTCGGCTTGAGCCTGATTGGGGTCGGACAGGAGGCGCAGGGTATGGCGCAGTTGCAAAAGGCCTATGCCAAAACGCCGGGCCGTGCCTATTCGGGCGTGCCGCTGGCCATCATGTATCTCAAACAGAATCAGGCCAAGCCGGCCATACAGGTATTGCAGGCCGTACTCAGGAACGAACCGCAAAATCTCACCGTGCTGAACCTCCTGGCGGTGGCGCACGGCGTGGCGAAAGACACGGCTGGCGCTCGAAAAGCCTATGAACAGGTGCTGGCGAAGAACCCGGGCTTTACCCCGGCGACGCTCAATCTGGCGCGTCTGGACCGATATGAAGGCAAGCCGGAAGACGCGCGCCGCCGTCTGCTGTCCGTGCTCAAGGATCAGCCGAAGAACCTGGATGCGCTGTACGAACTGGCCCAGCTGGAACTGGCCGCCGGGCGTACACCCGAGGCCGTGCGCTGGCTGGAGAAGGCGCGTTCGTTCAATCCGCAGAGCCTGCGGCCCAACCTCATGCTGGTCGATCTGTATCTGGGCACGGGCGACGCGCAGAAAGCATTGAACATCGCCAAGGACGCGCAGGCGTCCAATCGGGATAATCTGCAGGCCCTGGCGGCGCTGGGGCGGTGCTATCTGGCCATCGGCAATCGCGGCCTGGCGCGCGAAAACTTCAAGCGCATCACCCAGCTGGCGGGCTTCGATGCCGACTGGCAGCAGCGTGCGGCCGAGTTCCAGATCAGCGCGGGCGATTATGAAGGCGCGCGCTATTCGCTGGACAAGGCCTTGCTGAGCAAACCGGGCTACTTTCCGGCGCTGCTGCTCAAGGCCGGCCTTGAAAAATACTCGGGCAACCTGGAGGCGGCCGACAAGCAGGCGCGCACCCTCGCTGCCCAATATCCCCGCGCGGCTGCCGTGCAGCAGTTGCTCGGCGACATCGCCATGCAACGCCAGCGTTATGGGGAGGCCCTCACGGCCTACGGGGCCGCCTACCATATCGAGAAAAACGCGACGCACGCGATCGGTTTGTACAACGCCTACCACGCGTCGGGCGACCCGGCCAAGGCGCTGGCATTCATCCAGTCCTGGGTCGGCAGCAATCCGGCGGATCCCGCTGCCCGCCGCGTCCTGGCCGGGGCCTATATCCAATCAGGACGGCTGGATCTCGCGCAGCAGCATTACGAAATCCTGAGCCGGCAACTGCCCAACGACGCCGGCATCCACAACGATCTGGCCTACGTCATGCTCAAGCGACGCCAGCCCGGCGCGCTGGCCGTGGCGGAGCGGGCCTATCAACTGGCGCCGAGCGACGCCAATGTGGCCGATACCCTGGGCTGGGCCCTGGTGGAAGCCGGCCAGGTCGAGAAGGGCCTGCGCTATCTGCGCGAGGCCCAGGTGCGGTCGCCTGAAAATCCCGAGATACGCGACCACCTGACCGAAGCGCTGAAGCGCAAACAGGCGGGCGGCAGATAGGGGCTTTTGACGCGGGCGTCGGGGATGCAGTCGGTTTTCTTTACACAATACGCCACGAAGCGCTGTGTCTGGCCAAAGTTAATTAACTATCTGATTGATAGATAAAGAAAAACAATTTTTGGTATGGCTGTTGCTTCATATGCGACGTGTGTTCCTGGGGATGAAGGACAAATCAAAATGACTAGAAAATTCTGGCAGGCAATCAGGGCGGCGGGTGTTCTGACAATCGGACTGGGGGTCGTGAACGTTGCGCAGGCCACGTATTCCTCGAGCCACGGCAGTAATTGCGGCGGGGGCGGCACGAACAATCCCAATTGCGATACCTGGACCTTCAACAACCAGACCAGCAATACGCAGGGCGGCATTACCGCCACGGCTTCCGGCTGGTCCAATACGGTCGGCTCCGCCAACATTCTGCTGGACAGCGCCTACATCACCCTGAATGGCAGCAGCGGTCTGGGGGTCCGGAACAACGATTGCACGGGTTACTCAAATTGCACGGGCGGCACGACGGGCCGGGACACCAACGAAGGGGTCAGCCCCGAACATTCGATCGATAACAATGGCCGGGTGGACTCCATCCTGTTCTCGTTCACGGACAAGGTGAATCTCACGTCCTTCTCCGCGGGTTGGGTCTCGACCGACTCCGACTTCACGGTTCTGGCGTATACGGGAGCGGGTAACCCGGCCAGCCTCGCCAACCAGTCGTATGCGGGACTGCTGTCCAACGGCTGGTCGCTGATCGGGAATTTTCTCGGGGGCACCAGCACGGGCGCCCATGACTTTGCCAACAATACCTATTCCAGCTACTGGCTGATTGGCGCGCTGAACACGTTTGTCGGGGGCGATCCGGCCAAGGCAGGAAACGACTATTTCAAACTGATCTCGCTGGCGGGCTGTACCTGCGACAACGCGCCGCCCGGAACCCCGGGCTGCAGCACGGGTGGCGGCGGCGGTGGCGTACCCGAACCCGGTACCCTGCTGCTGATGGGCGCCGGATTGTTGGGTCTGACACGCTTCCATACACGCCGCGTGCTTCGTCTTGCCGTCTGACATATCCGGCAGCAAACATGCAAGGTCCCGCTTGTCGGGGCCTTTTGTTTTTTGGGGAATGAGCCCGATCTGCTAGGGTTGATATTGACGTGACAGTGGAGCGCGCGATGAAACACCTCACCCCCCGGGAAGCCCATGATTTTCTGCGACTGCACCCCGAAGCGGTGTTCATCGACTGCCGCTCGGAAATCGAATACCTGTTCGTTGGCCATCCGACGGGGGCGATCCATATCGCCTGGCAGGATGGGCCGGACTGGGACGTCAATCCGGATTTTCTGGGGCATTCGCGCAAGGCGGCATCAGTCGACCGGCCGGTGGTGCTGATCTGCCGATCGGGGCGGCGCTCGATGGACGCCGGGCGTTATCTCGAGAAATACGGCTTTCCCGAGGTCTACAACGTGCTGCACGGCTTTGAGGGCGACATGGACGACACACGCCACCGCAGTGTGAAAAACGGCTGGCGGTTCGATGGCTTGCCGTGGGAGCAGACGTAAGGCAGGCACTCAGGTCAGCGATACCCCCAGCCAGGTCCCGATAAAATACGTCGCGAGCCCTGCTGCGCCGCCAATACCCAGCATGCGCACGCCGCTCAGGAGGGCGCGCCGACCGGTGAACAAACTCATGCTGGCGCCGACGGCGAACAATCCCAGTGCGCTCAGTCCGATCGAGACAGGCAGCGCGTGGTCGTATTCGAACAGGAAGGGCACTAACGGCAGGGCGGCGCCCGCGGTGAAAGCGGAAAACGATGTGATCGCCGCCACCCAGGGCGAGCCGAGTTCGTCCGGATTCAACCCGAGTTCCTCGCGTGCAAGGGTGTCAAGCGCACGCTCGGGATCCTGCATGAGGGTATCGGTCAGCCGCTTCGCCTCGGCCGCGTCCATGCCCTTGGCGGCATAGATCAGCGCCAGCTCGGCCGCCTCTTCCCGGGGATACTTCTCCAGTTCGTCGCGTTCGAGACCAATCTGGTATTCGAACATTTCGCGCTGCGAGCGCACCGACACATACTCGCCTGAGGCCATCGAGAATGCGCCCGCCAGCAACCCGGCCACGCCGGTCAGAACGATGATCGATGGTTCCGCCGCGGCCCCGGCTACCCCGTAGATCAGCGCTGCGTTGGATACCAGTCCGTCATTGATGCCAAATACGCCCGCCCGCAAGGCATTGCCCGCTGCGCCGTTCTGGTGCCGTTTGCCGATATCGTCCCGCTGCAGCGGCATGGGGTGTGGTGAATGCTGTGTGTAGAGCGTCATGCCGCGTACTTTCATCGCCGCCAGGATGCCGCGCATCGCACGCGGCTTGAACCTGCGGGTGAGATGCGCGACGATGCGTGCCCGCAGACCGGGCTGGAACGGCGTGGGAGGCCTGCCGCCTTGTTGAGCGATCAGGGCATGCCAGATCTTCGCCTGCTCGTCGGCGGCTTGCGCCAGTTCGTTGAACAGCGCTTCGCGCGGCGTGCCGCGCTCGCACTCCGCCACCACGCGGTATAGCCAGGCCGACTGCTTTTCTTCCCGCCAGGATGCGTAGGGATCGCTCATGCGGCGGACCTCCGGTACTGGATGGCTTCCGCCAGATGCGCAGGCGCGATCGCGTCGCTGCCTGCCAGATCGGCGACACTGCGCGCGAGCCGGAGTATCCGGTGATACGCCCGGGCCGACAGATTCAGGCGGGCGATCGCCTGTTTGAGCAGGGTTTCCCCGGCCGCATCCAGGCGGCACAACCGTTCGATCTCCTGGGTCCCGAGCGCCGCATTGGGCTTGCCCTGCCGCGGCAGCTGGCGCGCCCGCGCCCGCTGCACACGGTCGCGGATCACCGCGCTGGACTCGCCTGCGCCGGCCTGCATCAGTTCATCCTGCGTCAACGCCGGCACGCTGATCTGGATATCGATACGGTCGAGCAGCGGCCCGGAAATGCGTCCACGGTAGCGCGCGATCTGATCCGGCGTGTCGCGGCAGGCCTGGGTCGGATGGCCGAGATAACCGCAGGGACAAGGGTTCATCGCCGCGACCAGCTGGAAACGCGCCGGGAAATCGGCCTGCCGCGCCGCGCGGGAAATCGTGATATGGCCGGTTTCCAGCGGTTCGCGCAGCACTTCCAGCACCTGCCGTGAAAACTCCGGGAGTTCGTCGAGAAACAGCACGCCGTGGTGGGCCAGTGAAATCTCGCCCGGCCGCGGGCTGCTGCCGCCGCCCACCAGCGCGGCCGCCGAGGCGGTATGGTGCGGGGCGCGGAAGGGGCGGCGCTGCCAGTGTTCGTGGCGGAAACCGCCGTTGAGCGAAGCGACGGCGGCGGCTTCCAGCGCCTCGGTTTCATCCATCGCCGGCAGGATGCCCGGAAAACGGGCGGCCAGCATCGACTTGCCGGTGCCGGGCGGTCCGGCCATCAGGACTGAATGTCCGCCGGCAGCGGCGACTTCGAGCGCACGCCGGGCAGCGGCCTGGCCCTTGACGTCGGAAAAATCGGGGTAATCGGGTACGAACGGTATGTTGTCCGGCGCGGGTATGGCCAGTGTCGTGTTCCCCGCGATCCAGGCGCAGACATCCAGCAGGCTCGCCGCGCCCAAGGTTTCGACGCCGCTGACCAGCGCGGCTTCGCCGGCCGAGACGGTCGGCAGCACCAGCTGCCGTCCGGCGGCACGTGTGGCGAGGGCCATCGCCAGCGCACCGCGCACGGGGCGCAGCGTTCCGGTCAGCGCCAGTTCACCGGCGAATTCGGCATGCCTGAGCTTGTCGGCAGGAATCTGGCCCGAGGCGGCAAGAATCGCCAGTGCGATCGGCAGGTCGAAACGCCCGGATTCCTTGGGTAGATCGGCCGGAGCGAGGTTGACCGTGATGCGGCGTGCCGGGAATTCGTAATGCGCATTCTGGATCGCCGCGCGCACGCGATCGCGCGCTTCCTTGACTTCGGTCTCCGGCAGGCCGACCAGCGTGAAGGCCGGCAGCCCGTTCGCCAGATGCGCCTCGACCACCACTTCCGGCGCATGCATGCCGTTCAGCGCCCGGCTGATGACGACGGCGACGGCCATCTTATTCGGTACGCTGTTTTTCCAGTGCGGCCAGACGCGTTTCGAGTTGCGCGAGTTTTTCCTGCGTGCGCGTCAGCACTTCGGTCTGCACGTCGAATTCCTCGCGGTTCACCATGTCCAGCTTGCCGAGCATCGACGTGACGCCTGCCTTGAGGTTTTGCTCGAAGTCCCGCGCGGGCGATTGTTTCAGGGCTTCTCCCAGCTTGTTGACCAGATCGTCGATGAAGGGGGGAGTGGGAAATTTCGGATTCGGATTCATGACGGCCTCCTTGAATGGAGAGAGAGTGTAACAAGCACGGTGCTTCGTGGTGTAACGGCGCTGCCGGGTCGGGATGGGCACGAAAAGAGAGCATGGTGATTTCAGCACGCACCATGAAAGAGCGATTTACCTGGGGCGTGATAGAGATATTGATGTATGTGGTTGTTATAAAAAGATAAAAAAACTGGCATGCCTCATGCTGAGTGTTGAGTGCGATGTTGCGCATCCTCATTCAAACAGGGAACACTCATGAAAAAACTCGTACACACTTTGGCTCTGGCCGGTCTGGTGGGCGTGCCCGCCTTCGCCATGGCGGATGAACCCGCTTCGCCGCATACCCTGAGCGCCAATGTCGGCCTCGTCTCCAATTATGTTTTTCGCGGGATTTCCCAGACGGGCGGTGAGGCCGCCATTCAGGGAGGTTTCGACTATACGCACAGCAGCGGCTTTTACCTCGGCACCTGGGGGTCCAACGTAGGCTGGCTGACGGAATTCCAGGGATATGACAGCGGCAGCATGGAACTCGATCTCTATGGCGGCTACCGCCATCACATCGGGCCTGTCAGCTATGACGTGGGAGCGATCCGCTACATGTATCCGGGCAGCAAGAACAACACCAATCCCGCGAACACCACGCTTCCTGGCGCCTGGACTTCGGAAGCCTATCTTGCCGCGGGCTGGAAATGGTTCACCGCCAGGTATTCCTACGCGCTGAGCGATTCGGTATTCGGTGTCGGTCCGAATGCCAATGGCTCCTACTATTTTGATCTTTCCGGCAACCTGCCTGTCGGCGAAACCGGCCTGACTCTGGGCGCGCACTGGGGCACCTTCCACTTCAGGAATGTGAGCGCGGCGAACTACGACGACTGGAAAATCAGCGCAACCTATGACATGGGCAAGCTGGGCAAACTGGGCGACGGCGTGACCCTCGGGGTGGCGTACACCGACACCAATGCCGACAAGGGTTTCTGGACGCAAGGCAATGGCGAGTACCTGGGCAAAGGCACGACCACCGTGTCGATTTCCAAGGCGTTCTAATGCGCGGGCCAAGCGGGGCGGCGCACGCGGCTGCTCCATTATTTTTCCTGCCCTGATTCGGGAGACATCATGAAACTCGTCACAGCAATCATCAAGCCGTTCAAACTGGACGAGGTGCGCGAGGCGTTGTCCGCCATCGGCGTCACCGGCTTGACGGTCACGGAAGTGAAAGGGTTCGGGCGCCAGAAAGGCCACACCGAACTGTATCGCGGTGCGGAATACGTGGTCGATTTTCTGCCCAAGGTGAAGATCGAGGTGGCCATCAAGGCCGAGTGGCTGGAACGCGTGATCGAGACGATCGAGACATCCGCCAATACCGGCAAGATCGGCGACGGCAAGATTTTCGTCGCCAGCCTGGAACAGGTCGTGCGCATCCGCACGGGCGAGTCCGGCCCTGAGGCCCTGTGAGGAGCACGATATGAAAAAGTTATTCGCCTTGTTGGGTCTGGTGTGTGTGCTGCTGCTCCCCCGTCTCGTTCTGGCCGAAGATGCGGCTTCGGCGCCGGGGATCGCAGCACCGGCAGCGGTGGTCTCCGCAGCCGCGGCACCCAGGCTGGATTCCGGTGCCACGGCCTGGATGATGACCTCCACCGCCCTGGTTCTGCTGATGACGATCCCCGGTCTGGCCCTGTTTTATGGCGGCATGGTGCGGAAGAAGAATGTCCTCGGCACCCTCATGCAAAGCTTCGCCATCACCGCCATGATCACGGTGCTGTGGATGGTGGCGGGCTACAGCATTGCCTTCGATACGACGGGGATGGAGAAAGGCGTCATCAACGTCCACTCCTTCTTCGGCGGCCTCTCCAAGGCCTTCCTGTACGGAATGGGCAAGGATAGTCTGACCGGCAGCATTCCGGAGTCGGTGTTCATGACCTTCCAGATGACCTTTGCGATCATTACCCCGGCCCTCATCACCGGGGCCTTTGCGGACCGCATGAAGTTTTCGGCGATGATGGCGTTCACGGCGCTGTGGTCGCTGCTGATCTATGCGCCGATCGCCCATATGGTCTGGTCGGGCGACGGCGGCTTCATGTGGGATATGGGCGTACTGGATTTTGCCGGCGGCACCGTGGTGCATATCAATGCCGGGGTGGCGGGGCTGGTGGCGGCTCTGGTGCTGGGCCCCCGGCTCGGTTATGGCAGGGAGCCCATGGCACCGCATAATCTGACGCTGACGGTGATCGGTGCGGCCATGCTGTGGGTCGGCTGGTTCGGTTTCAACGCGGGCTCGGCCGCGGCGGCCGATGGCCGGGCGGGGATGGCCATGGCCGTCACCCAGATCGCCACCGGTGCGGCGGCACTGGGCTGGATGTTTGCGGAATGGATAGGCAAGGGCAAGCCGAGCGTGCTCGGCATCGCCTCCGGCGCGGTCGCCGGGCTGGTGGCCATCACGCCGGCTTCCGGTTTTGTCGGCCCCACAGGCGGCCTCGTCATCGGCCTCGTGGCCGGCGTGGTGTGCTTCTGGTCGGCCACGTCACTCAAGCGCATGCTGAAATATGACGACTCCCTGGATGCCTTCGGGGTGCATGGCATCGGCGGCATCGTCGGCGCCCTGCTCACCGGCATCTTTGCCGTGGAATCCATCGGCGGCACCCAGGGGAGCCTGCTCCAGTTCATGATCCAGTTGAAAGGGACGGCGATCACCATCGTCTACACGGCCATCGGTACCTACCTCATCCTGAAGGCGCTGGATTGGGCCATGGGCTTGCGGGTCACCGAGGAGCAGGAACGCGAGGGGCTGGATATCGCCCTGCATGGCGAACGGATAGAGTAGGCAGGTCAAATCAAAGGCAAGACGCCCTGCCCGACACGTTCTCGCAGGGCGTCTTGCCTTGCCGATGTTGCGGATGGCATGTCCGGATAGCAATTCCGTATCAGTGGGCAGGCACGGCGGGAGGCGGGCTTGCTGCGGGCGCGACAGGCACGGGCAGCACGATGTTCGGTTCGAGATCTTCCGGGAAGCCTTCGGGGCTGGGGGGCTGCTTGATCGCCGGATCCGCCTGGCTGGTCGCATCGTCCGGCTTCTCTTTCACGGGCGCATGCGGCGCGGCGGGCGCAGGCGCGGGAACCGGTGCTGCGGGTGTTGCCGGCGCGGGCTTTTCGGGCATCACGTACAGATGAGGCTGCAATCTGGGCAACAGGGTTTTCAACATCTGCGCCGTGAGCGAGCTGGTGAAGCCGAATTGTCCGGCTCGTTCGCCTTCCACTACCGCAGTCAATGTGCCGAAATAGCGATCACCCATGTAGAACACGAAGGTGGCGGAACGACTGACGACGCGCGAATCGATCAGTTGCCCGCCCTTGCCGTAGCGTTCGTAGCGGTGATCGCCGGTACCGGTCTTGCCGCCCAGCACGATGGGCCGGCCGGCCGGATCCTTGAGGGCGCCGGCCAGCCGGCCGGCGGTCCCGCCTTCGACGACGTTGGCCAGCGCGCGCCGCACGGTTTGTGCCACTTCAACCGGCAACAGGCGTTCGCCCTGGGCAGGTTTCCGGGACAGGCGGGTGTCGTAGGGCGTGCGGGCCGCAAAGTGCATGCCGGTGAGGCTCGTGGCCGGAGTACGCATGCCATCGTTGACCAGAATGCCCATCAGTTCGGCCAGCGCGGCGGGCCGGTCGCCCGAGGCGCCGATGGCGGTGGCATACGAAGGGGTGATGTTGTCGAACGGATAGCCCAGCCGTTTCCAGTCGCGTAGCAGACCGTCGAAGGCTTCGACCTCGAGCAGCGACTGGATGCGGATATCCTGAGCATTCTTGCGGCTGGTCTTGAACAGCCAGTTGTAGACCTCGCGGCGCACCTCGGCGCCCTGGTCGTCCAGTGTCTTGAGGTCGATGCCGGGTGTGGTGCGCAGAGCCTTCACCACCCACAACTCCAGCGGATGGATCTGCGTCACGTAGCCCCGGTCGGTCAGATTGTAGGCATCGGGCGCATGGACCTGGTAGAGCGATTCGAGCGTCTTCCGGCTCAGGCTGGCGCTGGCGGGGACCTGCTTGTGCAGCGCGGCCACGTAGGCATCGAAGTTTGCCTGCGGCTCCAGATAGCGGAACACCGAGGTGAAGCGGCGCGGATTGGTATGCACACGGGCGTACAGATCGTCCGCCATCTGCGCGGCCGTCTGGTTCTGATGGTTCTGATAAAAGCGGCGGGTGAACAGGCGGCCCTCCTGGTCAACGAAGCGCATCAGATAGGTCTGACGCAGCGGGTTGCCGGCATCTTCGAGGATGCGCGCGGCCGCGCCGGGCGATGCGCTGGCGTAATGCCGCACGATGTCGCGCATGATGCGGATGTAGACGAGGTTCACTGAGTTCTTCGTGGCCTCCCACACGTCCATCACGCGGCTGTTGTCGCGGGCGTCGAAGTTGACGAAATTGTGCAGGCCGCCACCGGTGAAGAACATTTCCCGCGCCGCGGAATACTGGCGCCCCATCGCCGCTTCGAGCAGGGCGTCCCGCTTGATGTCGGGCTGGGCGAGCAGCGTGGCCGCCACCCACTGGGCGAGCACGTCGCGTTGCGGCTGCGCCTTTTGCCGGAGCGTCGCGGCGTCGAGCGAGCGGTCGTCGTCGTACAGCCGCGAAATGATCTGCAGATAGGTGACCAGGGTGCGCAGCTTGGCGGTGGAACCGAGATCCAGCCGGGCCTGGCTGTTGATGTCGAACGGCTGGTTGAGATTGTCGGCCTGAACGCGCAGCACATTGCCCAATGGGGTTTTCTCGTACAGCGTGAAGCTGTAGATCACCTGGTCGAAGGCGTTGTCGGGCTTCAGCAGCCGGAATCCGATCAGCCCCGAGGCGGCGGCGGCTTCCCGGTTGGCGAGGCTTTGCAGGTAGCCGCTGACGAGTTTTTGCGCCGGCTGGTTGATGGTGGTGTCGACTTGCAGGTCCAGCCGGTCGAGGTCGTACAGACGGGATTCGCCCAGCAGCTGCGCGATGCGGATGCGTTGGGCGTTGGTGGCTTTCTGGTCGACGAAACGCGGCGCCGGCGGATCGATGCGCTCGTGCGTGCTGCGCAGCTTGATCCGTTTGGCACGGTCGGCGAGATCGCGTGGAATGACCTGGGCGTTGGCCAGCAGGTCGAGATGGTCGTCGGTCAGGGCGTCGAGCGCCTTGCGGTTGGTGGCCAGATAATAGGACGGGCGGCGCTCGGCGATGATCAGCGACAGCACATGCTTCAACGCGCTCGCATAGGCCGTCTCGCCGCTGTGCGTGTGTTTTTCGAGGATCTTGTTGATCTCGCCGAAATCCAGCCCGTACCACGCCCACAAGCCGTCGGCGATGCCGTTGACCTCGCCGAAGCGCGGTGCCGCTGCGAGCGGCACCGTGTTGAGGTACGCCATGACCGTTTTCTTCCGCATGGGGAGCGTATTGGGACCATCGAGATAGGCGCGCAGGCTGGCGGTGGTCATCTGGCGCAGCTTCTCGCTCATGTTGCTGGTCAGGCCCTCGGGAGAGTGGCGATACTTTTCAATCTGTGTCGGCAGGGTGCTGCCGCCGGGTACGTTGCGGTGGGTATCGATGAGGCTGATGCCTTTTTCCATCAACGCCTGGGCGAGGCGGTCCCACTCCACCGCCGGGTTGCGGGTGGGGAACTGCTCGGTCAGCAACTCGCGGTTTTCGATGTAGAGCAGCGAATCGACCAGGATCCTGGGGATGTCCTCGAAGCGGTGGTAGACCCGGGTCGGGTGCAACGCCTGATACAACTGCCCGCCGTCGCTGTCGAGCAGGCTGAGGCCGGCCTGGTCTTTCTCGTGATACGGCAGGAACAGACCGAGATCGCGCGCGCGCGCCATCTGGATGCTGATCCTGGCCTGCTGGTCGATGCGCCAGCCCGCCTGGTCGAGCCGGGCCAGGTAATGCGGCAGCTTGCTGTAGCCGAGCCGCACATCGTAAGGCCCCTGGCCTGGGTAGCGGATGCGGTCGGAGGGCCCGGCGTGGACTTGCCAGGTCATTTTCTGGGCTTCCCGCGCGATGTATTTCGCTTCCAGCGCCGATGACAGCAGTTCGTAGGCGATGAGTCCGGCCAGAACGACGAGCAGCAGCAGCACGCCGAGGCCGATCAGGATGCGACGCGGGACTTTATGCATGCCAGTCGCGTACCGGCAGGAAATCGGTATACAGCGCGGCTTCGGGCGTGCCGGGCTCGGGATGCCAGTCGTAACGCCATTTCACGATCGGCGGCAGCGACATCAGGATGGATTCGGTGCGTCCGCCCGACTGCAGGCCGAACAGGGTGCCGCGGTCGAATACCAGGTTGAATTCGACGTAGCGGCCGCGCCGGTAGGCCTGGAAGTCGCGCTCGCGCTCGCCGTAGGGCAGATCCTTGCGCCGTTGCAGAATCGGCAGATAGGCGGCAAGGAAGGCGTCGCCCACGCTTTTCGTCATGCCGAAAGCGTGGTCGAAGCCGCCTTCGGCGAAATCGTCGAAGAACACGCCGCCGATGCCGCGCGGTTCGTTGCGGTGCCGGAGAAAGAAGTAGCGGTCGCACCATTCCTTGAAACGCGGGTGCAGGCCGCTACCGAACGGGTCGAGCGCGGTCTTGCAGGTGGCGTGGAAATGCCGTGCGTCGTCTTCGAATCCGTAATACGGCGTCAGGTCCATGCCGCCGCCGAACCACCATACCGGGGCTTCGCCGTCCTTCAGTGCAACGAAGCAGCGCACGTTCATGTGCACCGTCGGCACGTAAGGATTGCGCGGATGCAGCACCAGCGATACGCCCATCGCTTCCCATTGCCGGCCGGCGAGTTCGGGGCGGTGGGCACTCGCCGCCGGTGGCAGCCGGCTGCCCAGCACGTGCGAGAAGTTCACCCCGCCGCGTTCCAGCACGCGGCCTTCCTCGATCAGCCGCGAGATGCCGCCGCCGCCGTGCAAGGTCGCTCCGGCCTTGCCATCCTCTGGCGGGGAGGCGGGGCGCTCCCAGGCATCGGTGCGGAACGGCAGGCCGTCGGCGGCTTCCAGCGCGGCGACGATGCGCGCCTGCAGGTCGAGCAGCCAGGTTTTGACTGCGCTTGTATTGAACGTGGCGGTGTCGAGGGCGTCGGCAGGCATCAGGGGCGAAGTATCGTTCCGGTGGCGAGATCGATCAGGGTGGAGGGACGGCGGCGGCGGCCGATGCGGCCGGCGACCACGCGTACCCGTGCGCCGAATATTCTGCGGCATTCCGCGGCGGTTTTGGCGGATTTGCGGCCACTTTTGTTGGCGCTGGTGGAAACCAGCGCCATGCCGAGGCTGCGGCACAGACGTGCCGCGCCGCGATGGGCGGTCACGCGTACCGCGATCGTGGGACGACCGCCGGTCAGTGCGGGCAGGCAATTCGTGGAAGCCGGGACGACCCAGGTGACGGGGCCGGGCCAGCTGCGCAGCATCCGTGCCCGGTCGGTCGCGCTCACGGGCCGGATGAAGGGCCGCAGCCGCCTGAAACGGTCGGCAATCAGCAACAGGCCCTTGGCGGCGTCGCGCCCCTTCAGGTGGAGCAGCCGTTTCAGCGCATGCGGATTGCGCGGATCGCAACCGAGGCCGTAGCAGGACTCGGTCGGGTAGGCGATCAGCCCGCCACGCCGCACATGCGCGCGCAGCGCGTCGATCTCACCGTTCACTGCTCACCGCTTGCCGTCTCACTTTTTCCGGTCCAGCGCGCGCCAGCCGATATCGCGTCGGTATTGCATGCCGTCGAAACGGACGTCGGCAATTGCCTCGTAGGCACGTTTTTGCGCCAGGCGCACGCTGTCGCCGAGCGCGGTCACCACCAGCACGCGGCCGCCGCTTACCACGATCCGCTCGTCCTGCGCGGTCGTGCCGGCGTGGAAGATGTGCAGATCGTCGGCGGCGGCGGGCAGCGTGCCGACGATCGCGCCTTGCTGTGGCGACGCGGGATAACCGGCGGCGGCGATCACCACGCCCAGCGCGGCGCGGCGGTCCCATTCGGCTTCCACCTGATCGAGTTTTCCGTTGACGCCGGCGTCCAGCAGAACGGAGAGATCGGATTTCAGCCGCATCATGATCGGCTGGGTTTCCGGATCGCCCATGCGGCAGTTGAATTCGAGCACTCTGGGCGCACCGTCGGCCCCGACCATGATGCCGGCATAGAGAAAGCCGGTGTAGCGGATGCCGTCGGCCGCCATGCCCTCGACCGTGGGATGGATCACCTCGCGCATGATGCGCGCGTGCAGTTCGGGGGTGACCACCGGCGCCGGCGAATAGGCGCCCATGCCGCCGGTGTTGGGGCCGCTGTCGCCGTCGCCCAGACGCTTGTGGTCCTGGCTCGATGCCAGCGCCAGCACGTGCTCGCCGTCGACCATGACGATGAAGCTGGCTTCCTCGCCGACGAGGCATTCCTCGATCACCACGCGGTGGCCGGCTTCGCCCAGGCTGTTGCCGGCGAGCATGGCATCCACCGCGGCGTGCGCCTCGTCCGCGCTCGTCGCGACGACCACGCCTTTGCCGGCGGCCAGGCCGTCGGCCTTGACCACGATGGGCGCGCCGTGCTCATCGATGTAGGCGTGCGCCGCGGCGGCGTCGGTGAAGGTGCCGAAGGCCGCGGTGGGAATGCCGTGGCGCGCCATGAACTGTTTGGCGAAATCCTTCGAGCTTTCGAGCTGCGCGGCGGCGGCGCTCGGGCCGAAAATCTTCAGCCCGGCGGCGCGGAAGGCATCGACCACGCCCGCCGCCAGCGGCGCTTCGGGGCCGACCACGGTGAGCGCAATCTCTTCGCGGCGGGCGAATTCGACCAGCGCCGGGATGGCCGAAATGGGCACGTTGAGGAGACCGCTTTCGGTTGCCGTGCCGCCGTTGCCGGGTGCGACGTAGACCTGGGAGACCTTGGGCGATTGCGCGAGCTTCCACGCCAGTGCGTGTTCGCGTCCGCCGGAGCCGATGACGAGGAGTTTCATATAGGGGTCAGGATTCAGGGGTCAGGATTCAGGGAGGGAGGCCAGGGGGGATTCAGAAACCGCGGCCTTGGCCGCACATTCCCTGATCCCTGAATCCTGACCCCTAATCCCTAGTGACGGAAATGCCGCGTCCCGGTGAACACCATCGCGATGCCGTGCGCGTTGGCGGCGGCGATGACTTCGTCGTCGCGCATCGAGCCGCCGGGCTGGATGACGGCCTGGATGCCGGCCGCGGCGGCCTGGTCGATGCCGTCGCGGAAGGGGAAGAAGGCGTCGCTCGCCATCACCGAGCCGGGCACCACGAGGCCGGCGTGTTCGGCCTTGATCGCGGCGATGCGCGCGGAGTTGATGCGGCTCATCTGGCCGGCGCCGACGCCGACGGTCATGCGGTCCTTCGCGTAGACGATGGCGTTGGACTTGACGAACTTGGCGACGCGCCAGGCGAACAGCAGGTCGTCCATTTCCTTTTCACTCGGGGCGCGCTCGGTGACGGTCTTCAGCTCGGCGTTGAGCAGCACGTCGGCATCCTGCACCAGGAGGCCGCCGGCCACGCGCTTCATGTCGAGCTGGGTCACTGCACCGCTCCATTTTCCGCATTCGAGCAGGCGCACGTTCTTCTTCGCGGCGACGGCGGCCAGGGCTTCCGGGCTGACCTCGGGCGCGATGATGACTTCGACGAACTGGCGCTCGACGATGGCGGCGGCGGTGGCGCCGTCGAGCCGGCCGTTGAAGGCAATGATGCCGCCGAAGGCCGACTCGGGATCGGTCTGGTAGGCGCGGTCGTAGGCCTCCAGCAGGGTCGCGCCGTAGGCCACGCCGCAGGGATTGGCGTGCTTGACAATGACGCAGGCGGGAGCGGCGTCGCCTGTTCCATCCCCAAACTGCTTGATGCATTCGAGCGCGGCGTCGGTGTCGGCGATGTTGTTGTAGCTGAGTTCCTTGCCCTGCAACTGGCGTGCGGTGGCAATCGTGCCGGCGGGCGCATGGGTCTCGACGTAGAAGGCGCCGGCCTGGTGCGGGTTCTCGCCGTAGCGGCAGGTCTGCGCGCGGGTGAATTGAAGGTTCAACTTCTCGCCGAAGGCTTCGCGTTCGCCGCTGTCGTTCAGCGCGGTCAGGTAGTTGCTGATCGCGCCGTCGTATTCGGCGGTGTGGGAAAACGCCTTTTTCGCCAGCCTGAGGCGGGTGGTTTCGGTCAGCGCGCCGCCGTGGGCCTGCATTTCGCTCGCAAGCAGGGGATAGTCGGCGGGGTCGGTGACGATGGCCACAAAGCGGTAGTTCTTGGCCGACGAGCGCACCATCGCCGGGCCGCCGATGTCGATGTTCTCGATCGCGTCGTCGAGGGTGTGCGGCTGCGACACCGTGGCGACGAAGGGATAGAGATTCACGCACACCAGGTCGATGTAGCCCATGCCGTGTTCAGTCATCGTCGCCGCGTGATCGGCAAGGTCGCGTCGCGCGAGGATGCCGCCGTGCACTTTCGGATGCAGCGTCTTGACGCGGCCGTCGAGCATTTCGGGGAAGCCCGTGTATGCGCTGACGTCGATCACCGCGAGGCCGGCGTCGCGCAGCGCCCTGGCGGTGCCGCCGGTGGACAGCAGTTCGACGCCGGCCGTGGCGAGCGCACGGGCGAAATCGACGAGACCGGTTTTATCCGATACGGAGAGCAGGGCACGCTGGATTTTCATGAGGCGGGGTGGAAAGGGTTAATCGGAAAGGCCGTGTTCGCGCATTTTCTTGCGCAGGGTGTTGCGGTTGATGCCGAGCATGTCGGCGGCGCGTGTCTGGTTGCCTTCGGCGCGGTCGAGGATATAGGTCAGCAGGGGTTTTTCCACCACGCTGACCACCATGCTGTAGATCTCGCTCGGCGCTTCGCCATCGAGATCCTTGAAATAACGATTGAGCGACCGCCGCAGACATGCAGCGATTTCGTTTTCTTCCATCATGTTGAAGTTCCCCTTTATGCCGCGAGTCGCGAGGCAGGCGGCATATTCTGCGCGTTATTGTTATCGTGGCTGGATTCGTAGCGCAGGCGGCTGTCGGCGCGTGCCGCCTGGGCAAAGTATTCGTTGACCACGGCAAGCTGTTCGTCCACCGAGTCGAACTGGTTCATGGCGTGGCGGAAAGCGCTGCTGCCGGCAAGCCCGCGGGTGTACCAGGAAATGTGCTTGCGCGCCACGCGCACGCCGGTCACGTCGCCGTAAAACGCGTACAGATCGTGGAGGTGATCGAGCAGCACGGCGTGGATTTCCGCCACTTCGGGCTGCGGCAGATGCTCGCCGCTGGCCAGGTAATGCGCGATTTCGCGGAAGATCCACGGCCGTCCCTGCGCGGCGCGGCCGATCATCACGGCATCGGCGCCGGTGTATTCGAGGACGTATTTGGCCTTTTCCGGCGTGGTGACGTCGCCGTTGGCGATGACCGGAATGCGCGCCTCCGCCTTCACCGCGCGGATGGTGTCGTATTCGGCGTCGCCGCTGTAGCCGCAGGCGCGGGTACGGCCGTGCATGGCCAGCGCCTGCACCCCGGTGCTTTCGGCGATTTTCAGGATATTGAGCGCATTGCGGTGCTCGCGGTCCCAGCCGGTGCGGATCTTCAGGGTCACCGGCACTTCCGGAACGGCCTGGACGACCGCGTCGAGGATGCGCCCGACCAGGGCTTCGTCCTGCAACAGGGCGGAGCCCGCCATCACGTTGCACACCTTCTTCGCCGGGCAGCCCATGTTGATGTCGATGATCTGCGCGCCGCGATCGACGTTGTGGCGCGCGGCATCCGCCATCATCGCCGGGTCGGCCCCGGCGATCTGCACGCTGATCGGGTCGACCTCGCCCTCGTGGTTGGCGCGCCGCGCCGTCTTGGCCGAGCCGTACAGCAGCGAATTCGACGTCACCATCTCGGACACGGCCATCCCCGCGCCCAGTTTCTTGCAAAGCTGGCGAAAAGGCCGGTCGGTCACCCCCGCCATGGGAGCGACGATCAGGCGGTTCTTGAGAAGGTGATGACCGATACGCATAAGAGGGGGCATTTTACCCTCCTCGGAGGCCTCGTCCAAGCCTGAGCATTTTTGCCGCGATGAAGGGGGCATTGTTTGAACCGCTATCCTTGACGTATGCTGCCACCCTGACAAACACAGGGAGGAAAAGCATGAGTTTCATGTCCGAATTCAAGGCCTTCGCGGTCAAGGGCAACGCCATGGACCTGGCGGTCGGCGTCATCATCGGCGCGGCCTTCGGCAAGATCGTCGACTCCATCGTCAACGACCTCATCATGCCGATCGTCGGCGCGGTGTTCGGCGGCTTCGACTTTTCCAACCTGTTCCTGCCGCTGAAGAGCGTGCCGGAAGGCGTGGCGATGACGCTGGTGGAAGTGAAGAAAGCCGGGGTGCCGGTATTCGCCTACGGCAGCTTCCTGACCATCCTGCTGAATTTCATCATCCTGGCGTTCATCGTCTTCGTTCTCGTCAAGCAGATCAACCGGCTGAAGAAGGAAGCGCCGCCTGCTCCCCCCGCCGCCACGCCAGAGGACATCGTGCTGCTGCGCGAGATTCGCGACAGCCTGAAAAAGTAGGGCGCCGAACCGGACCCTGGACAGGACAACGCGGCCGCGCCGGGTTGTCCTTTTTCATGGACGCAGCGATCAGTGCGCGGCCTCCCAGTTGCTGCCCGTGCCGACGCCGACGCGCAGCGGCACCTTGAGCGCGGCGACGTTGCACATGTGCGCGGGCAGTTCGGCGCGCACGCGATCGAGTTCGCGCTCGGGCACTTCGAGGATGAGCTCGTCGTGCACCTGCAATAACAAACGGCTGGCCAGTTTTTCGCGGTCGAGCCAGTCCTGTACCGCGATCATCGCCAGCTTGATCAGGTCGGCGGCGGTGCCCTGCATCGGCGCATTGATGGCGGCGCGCTCGGCGCCCTGGCGGCGCTGCGGGTTCCTGGCGTTGATTTCCGGCAGATACAGGCGGCGGCCGAACACGGTCTCGACGTAGCCCTGGCTGCGCGCCGCCTCGCGCGTGCGCTGCATGTAGTCGGCCACCCCGGGGTAGCGCGCGAAATAGCGGTCGATGTAGGCCTGCGCGGCGGCGCGCTCGAGGTTGAGTTGCGATGCCAGGCCGAACGCCGACATGCCGTAGATCAGGCCGAAGTTGATGACCTTGGCCATGCGCCGCTGGTCGCTGCTCACCTCGGCCAGCGGCACGCCGAACACTTCGGCGGCAGTGGCGGTGTGGATGTCGCGGTCTTCGGCAAAGGCCTTCAGGAGGCCGGCGTCGTCCGACAGGTGCGCCATGATGCGCAGCTCGATCTGCGAATAGTCGGCCGACACCAGCACATGCCCGGGCGGCGCGATGAAGGCTTCGCGGATGCGGCGGCCCTCGGCGGTGCGCGCGGGAATGTTCTGCAGGTTGGGGTCGGCGCTCGCCAGCCGCCCGGTCACCGCGGTCGCCTGCGAATAGCTGGTGTGCACGCGGCCGGTGCGAGGGTTGATCATCTGCGGCAGCTTGTCGGTGTAGGTCGACTTCAGCTTGGCCATGCCGCGGTAATCGAGGATCGCGCGTGCGATCGGGTGGTCGAGCGCCAGTTGCTCCAGCGTGTCCTCGTCGGTGGAGGGGGCGCCGCCGGGGGTTTTCTTGAGCACCGGCAGGCCTTTCTGATTGAAGAGAATGTCGCCGATCTGCTTGGGCGAGCCGAGATTGAACGGCTGTCCGGCTTCCTGATAGGCGCGCTGCTCCAGTTCCAGCATTTTCCTGCCGAGCTCGCCGCTTTGCGTCGCCAATAGACCGCGGTCGAGCAACACGCCGGTGCGTTCCATGCGGAAGAGGATGTCGGCTACCGGCAGTTCGATTCGGCGGTATACGTATTCGAGTTTGGCGGACGCGGCGATCTGGGGGGACAGCACGTCGCGCACCCGCAGCGTGACGTCGGCGTCCTCCGCCGCGTATTCGCCGGCGCGGGAGATGTCGACCTGTTCGAAGCCGATGCGCGCCGCGCCCTTGCCGGTGACGTCGTCGTAGCTGATCGTTTCCAGTCCGAGATGGCGCGTCGCCAGATTGCCGAGCTCGTGCGACTGGTGGGCTTCGAGCACGTAGGACTGCAGCAGCGTGTCGTCCGCCACGCCGCCGAGCGCGATGCCGTAGTTGGCGAAAATGTGGCGGTCGTACTTGAGGTGCTGGCCGATGATCCTGGGTGCCGGGTTTTCCAGCAGCGGCTTCAACCGGGCCAGAACGGCGGCCCGGTCAAGCTGCGCGGGCGCGCCGGCATAGTGATGCGCCAGCGGCACATAGGCCGCTTCGCCATAGTGACCATCAGGGCCAGGCGCGGTGGCGAACGAGATGCCGACCAGTTCGGCCTGCATCGCGTCGAGGCTGGTGGTTTCGGTGTCGAGCGCGAACGCCGGCGCGGCTTCCAGCCGGGCGATCCAGGCGTCGAGCCGGGTTTCATCGAGGAGGGTTTCGTAGTGCGCACGATGCGCGCCGCTCGCGTCCTGCTCGGGCGTCGAGGCCGTGGCGGTGGCGGCAGCGTCGAGCTCGCGCAGCCAGGTGCGGAACTCGTAGCGCTCGAACAGCGTGCGCAGCGCGTCGTGGTCGCGCGGTTTGAGAACGAGATCGTCGAACTCGAAGGGCAGATCGACATCGGTCTTGATGGTGATCAGCGCGCGCGCCTGCGGCAGCCAGTCGCGGGCGGCGCGCAGGTTGTCGCCGACCGTGCCCTTGATGGCGTCGGCATGCGTCAGCAGATTGTCGAGCGTGCCGTATTCGGTCAGCCATTTCACCGCGGTTTTAGGCCCGCATTTGGCGACGCCGGGGACGTTGTCGACGGCGTCGCCGACCAGCGTGAGGTAGTCGATGATGCGTGCCGGCGGCACGCCGAACTTGGCGGCCACCCCGGCCTCGTCGAGCGTTTCCTGGCTCATGGTGTTGACCAGCGTCACATGGTCGTCGACCAGCTGCGCCATGTCCTTGTCGCCGGTGGAGACGATGCTGTGGATGCCCTTGCGCTCGGCGTGATGCACCAGCGTGCCGATGACGTCGTCGGCCTCGACGCCGTCGACGACGACGAGTGGCCAGCCCTCGGCGCGGATCGCCGCGTGCAGCGGCTCGATCTGGCTGGCGAGATCGTCCGGCATCGGCGGGCGGTGCGCCTTGTACGCGGGATACAACGCGTCGCGGAAGGTCTTGCCCTTCGCGTCGAACACGCAGGCGATATAATCGGCCGCATGGTCCTTCCGCAGTTTGTGCAGCATCGCCAGCACGCCCTTGATCGCATTGGTCGGTTCACCCGCCGAATTGCGCAGGTCGGGCAGCGCATGGAATGCGCGGTACAGATAGGACGAGCCGTCTACCAGTAACAGGATTTTGCCGGGCCGGCTTACATTGGAATCGTTCACGAGGCGCTCGAAAATGCATTTGGATAAATTACCCGTCGCGGTCGACCCGGGGCGCGCCGCCGAGATCAATTATTCGGCGCGCGAGTCGTGGCGGATGCTGGGGATTATGGCAGAGTTCGTCGAGGCGACCGAACGCCTGGCGTCGATCCGCCCGGCGGTTTCGATCTTCGGCAGCGCGCGCACGCCGCCCGACCATGCGTACTACATGCTGACCGAGACCATCGCCCGCAAACTGTCCGATGCGGGCTTCTCGGTCATTTCCGGCGGCGGCCCCGGCATCATGGAAGCGGCCAACAAGGGGGCCTATTTCGGCAAGTCGCCCAGCGTCGGCCTCAACATCCAGCTGCCGCACGAACAGAGCGCCAACGCTTACCAGGATATCAGCCAGACCTTTCAGCATTTCTTTGCGCGCAAGGTCATGTTCGTCAAGTTCGCCGCCGCCTACGTCGTCATGCCGGGCGGTTACGGCACGCTGGACGAACTGACCGAAGCGCTCACGCTGGTGCAGACCGGCAAGATCGTGCGTATTCCCATTATTCTGGTGGGCTCGAAGTTCTGGGCGGGGCTGGCCGAGTGGATGAAGAGCCAGCTGGTGGACGAGGGCATGATTTCCCCCGAGGATATCGGACTGATGCATATCCTCGACGACCCCGACGAGGTGGTCGACGCCATCTTCAGCCACTATGAAAAACGCGGTTTCATGCCGTCGCTGGCCGAGCGCGAGATCCAGCTCAACCTGTGAGGGTCGTGCATCGTTCTCAAAGCCTGTCCTACATCGTCTTCCACCGGAGCCCGTCATGCGCTATTCCGTTTTGTTGTTGACCTTGCTGTTGAGCGGCCTGGCCGTTGCGGCCGAGCCGGCCGACCGGCCACCAGGGCTCACGCCCGTTCCGGATGGCCCGCCAGGCCCCGGCGATGCGCCGTCGGTGACGATCAAGCCCAGCAGCCAGGGCGGACGTGTGATTGAATACCGTTCGCACGGCAAGCTCTACATGTTGAAAGTCATTCCCAAGGTCGGCAAGCCGTATTACCTCGTCGATACGAAAGGCGATGGCATGTTCGCCCGCCAGGACAGCCTCGATTCCGGCATGCGGCCACCGATGTGGGTGATCAAGGAATGGTGATCCGGAGGGGCTGAGCCTTTGCAGGCGCGTCGGTTAAAATCGGCTGCATGAATACGCCTTCGAATCAAGATATTCCACGCAAGGTCGCGGCCAGCCAGGGTTTTCAGTGGGTGGCCACGGGCTTTCGTCTGTATCGCAAAACCCCCCTGCTGC
Source organism: Thiobacillus sp. 63-78 (assembly GCA_001899765.1). Taxonomy (GTDB): domain Bacteria; phylum Pseudomonadota; class Gammaproteobacteria; order Burkholderiales; family Thiobacillaceae; genus Thiobacillus. Next base: position 6,027 of record MKWM01000048.1, on the reverse strand, counting down.
TGTCCGCCGCATTCGGCCTGATGTTCGGGGTGGTGATGGTGCTCGGCATCATTCCGCTGGTAGGGGGCGCGTTGTCGGACCTGGCCTCGCCCTTGCTGGTGGCGGGGTTTATGGCGGCCTATCGCACCCTCGACGAGAGCCGCGAACTGGAACTGCCGGATTTTCTGGCGGGTGTGCGTGGGCCGCTGCTTCCACTGACGACGATCGGCGCGGTGCAACTGCTGGGCGCGCTGATCATCGGCCAGATCATGTTCGCCATGGGCTTCGACCCGCGGGCGATCATGGATGCCGCAAAAGGGGGCAGCTCCTCGCCCGCCGAGATGCAGGACGTGATGAACCAGGCCCTGCCCGCGGTGCTCGTCGGGATGGCCTTGTTTGCCCCATTGATCATGGCGACCTGGTTCGCGCCCGCGCTGATTCTGTTCGGCGGCGCCCGGCCGGTGACGGCGCTGCGCGTGAGTCTCAAGGCGGTCGCCAGGAACTGGGCAGCGATGCTGACCAACAGCCTGGCCCTCGGCCTGCTGCTGTTCATCGCTGCGCTGGTGCCCCTGCTGATTGGTCTGCTGGTCGCGATGCCGGTGCTGTTCGGCTCCCTGTATGCCTCGTATCAGGCGATATTCGCGGTGTGGGCGGACGATACGGCGGCGGTTCAGGCCGGCGACAGCCTGGCATAAGCCAGCGCCAGCCATTTCGTTCCGGCGTCGCGGAATTTCACCTGCACGCGCGCATCCGGCCCGCGTCCCTCGAAATCGATGATGATGCCGGTGCCGAACTTGGCGTGGGCGACGCTCTGCCCCACCTTGTAACCGGTGTCGTGGCCCGGGTTGCGGGAAACCGGTGCGCCGTAGCGGCCGGCGGTCTGCTGAACGCCTGACGTGCGTGCGGAATCGCGGCGATTGAGGTTGAGCAACACCTGCTCCGGCAGTTCGTCGAGAAAGCGCGACGGCAGGCCGTAGCGGACCTGGCCGTGCAGCATGCGCGACTGCGCATGCGACAGATACAGGCGCCGTCGCGCGCGGGTGATCGCCACGTACATCAGGCGTCGTTCTTCCTCCAGACCGTTTTCCTCGTTGGCGCTTGTGCCCTTCAGGGTGCTTTGCTCGTGCGGAAACAGGCCTTCCTCCAGCCCGGTGATGAACACGGCGTGAAACTCCAGGCCCTTGGCGGCATGCACCGTCATCAGTTGCAACGCGTCGTGACCGGCGCCGGCCTGATGCTCGCCGGCCTCCAGCGCGGCGTGGGCAAGAAAACGATCCAGTTCGGACGGCGACTCGGTGGCAACGGGCGCATCGGGCGCCGTGTCGGGGCCGGGTGCATCCGGAAGTCCGCCTTCTTCCGAAAACAGCGCGGCGGCATTGATCAATTCGTTGAGGTTTTCCAGGCGGTCGGCGCCTTCCTTGTCGGCGCGGTAGTAGTCCGCCAGCCCGCTGGCCTCGATCACATGGTCGATCGCCTCGGGCAAGGGCAGGTCGCGCGTGCTGGCCTTGATTGCCTCGATCAGCCCGGCGAACCCGGCCACCTTGCCGCCGGAGGTGCAGGCGGCCTGCCACAGGCTGGTGCCCGAGCGTGCGGCCGTGTCGGCCAGCTGTTCCAGGGTGCGGGCGCCGATGCCGCGCGTGGGGAAATTCACCACGCGCAGGAAAGCGCCGTCGTCTTCCGGGTTGGTCAGCAGGCGCAGGTAGGCCAGTGCGTGCTTGATTTCCTGGCGCTCGAAAAAACGCAGCCCGCCATACACGCGATACGGCACGCTGGCGGAGAACAGCGCGTGCTCCAGCACCCGCGACTGCGCGTTGGAACGGTACAAGAGCGCCATGTCGGACAGCGCTATGCCCTCGCGGTTGAGCGTGCGCACCTCGTCCACCACGAAGCTCGCCTCGTCCTGGTCGGAATACGCCTCGAACACGCGGATCGGCTCGCCGTCGCCCTCCGCCGTCCACAGGTTCTTGCCCAGCCGATGCGCATTCTGCGCGATCAGCGTGTTGGCGGCGGTGAGGATGTGGCCGTGGCTGCGGTAGTTCTGCTCCAGTCTGATCACGTTGCCGTGCGCGAACTCGCGCTCGAACTCGGCCATGTTGGCGGTATTGGCGCCACGGAAGGCATAGATCGACTGGTCGTCGTCGCCGACCGCGAACAGCGCGGTGTGCGGGCCGGCGAACAGCTTCAGCCAGCGGTACTGCAGCGTGTTGGTGTCCTGGAATTCGTCGATCAGGATGTGCCGGAAGCGGTCACGGTAGTGTTCCCGCAGCGGCTCGTTGCGGTACAGGAGTTCGTAGGAGCGCAGCAGCAGTTCCGGGAAGTCCGTCACGCCTTCGCGCTGGCATTGCGCGTCGTAGGCTTCGTACAGCTCGGCCATGCGCATCGAGTATTCGTCGAACGCCTCGGCGTCGCGCGCGCGTCGGCCGGCTTCCTTGTGGCCGTTGATGAACCACTGCACCTTCTTCGGTTCGTATTTCTCGGTATCGACGTTCATCGCCTTCATCAGCCGCTTGATCGCCGACAGCTGGTCGGACGAATCGAGGATCTGGAACGACTGCGGCAGGCCGGCTTCGCGCCAGTGCGTGCGCAGCAGCCGATTGGCCAGGCCGTGAAAGGTGCCGACCCACATCCCGCGCGTATTGATCGGCAGCATTGTCGAGATGCGTGTCATCATTTCCTTCGCCGCCTTGTTGGTGAAGGTCACCGCGAGGATGCCGTGCGGCGACACCTGCCCGCCCTGGATCAACCACACGATGCGGGTGGTCAGCACGCGCGTCTTGCCCGAACCGGCGCCCGCCAGGATCAGCGCCGATTCATGCGGCAGCGTCACCGCGGCGCGTTGTTCGGGGTTGAGGTTTTCCAGCAGGGGGAGGGACATACGGCGGTAAAATCGGGCGGTCAATTGGTCATTATAAAGGCCCCATCATGGTGAAAATTCTGTTTTTCGGCGACCTGGTCGAAACCCTCGGCATGGCCTCCGACGAAATCGTCCTGCCGCCCGACGTCACCGACGTCGAGCGGCTGCTGTTCGTGCTGTCCAGGCGCGGCGAGATGTGGAAAAAAATGCTGCTCGGCAATCCCAAGCTGAATATCACGGTGAACAGGCAGTTCGCCGAAAAATCCGCCCCGCTCAGGGACGGCGACGAGGTTGCGCTGGTGGGGTTTGCGGTGGCGTAAGCCATGGCCATGAGGACACGCGATGATTCTCGGTGTCCGGCTTCAAGCTTTCATGGGAGCATCATTTTTCTGTAAGGGCCGCTCGGGATACTGCATCGCGTCGGACAGGCACACTTGCCCGACGTGACCAGACCCCGGACGCTTTCCGTCGCGGGCGCGCCTTTCAGACCGAAATCAGGAGATGAAGTCCCCATGTTCAAACTCAGCCCCGTCGCGCTCGGCTTCAGCCTGGCACTCGCCGCCGCCGCCGCCCAGGCGCAAGACAGCACCGGCCCGCAGAGCTCGCAGACCCCTTATGTCGTTCCCACCGCCCCCGGCTGGGAAGTCGTTTCGCTGCTCACCGTCGGTGACTCCGCCAAGAACGTCGACTACCGCATGGTCGGCATTCCGGACGGCATGGGCGCGCTGCCCGGCAAGTTCGCTGCGAACGGCGGCTATGTCGCCGACAAGGCCTTCATGACCTTCTTCCTCAATCACGAGCTTGGCGCCACCTCGGGCGTGGCGCGCGCCCACGGCGCGACCGGCGCCTTCGTGTCGCAGTGGACCATGCACCTGAACAGCAAGCAGATCATGGCGGGCGAGGACCTCATCACCCAAGTGAAGGACTGGGACAATTTCAACAAGCAGTTCGTCGACACGACCGGCGCGACCCAGTTTGGCCGCTTCTGCTCGGCCGACCTGCCGGCCAAAACGGCTTTCCATAACCCGACGACCGGCCGCGGCTTCGACGGCCTGATCTTCATGAAGGGCGAAGAGGCGGGCAACGAAGGCCGTGCCTATGCCACCATCGTCAGCGGCGACGAAAAGGGCACGAGCTATCAGTTGCCCAGCCTCGGCCGCTTCTCCCGGGAAAACTCGGTCGCCCATCCCAACGCCGGCGACAAGACCCTGGTCGTCGGTCTCGACGACTCCAGCCCTGGCCAGGTCTATCTCTATGTCGGCGACAAGCAGCGTTCCGGCAATCCGGTCGAGCAGGCGGGACTGCAAAACGGCAAGCTCTACGGCATCCGGGTCAATAACGGAGGGGATGGTTATGGCAACGGTCTGGTAAAGCTGGAGACGGGCGCGATCAACGGCAGCTTCGATCTGGTCGATATGTCCGACATCGTGGCGCTCGACAGCGGCGCGCAGTTGCAGATCCAGTCGACGACACGCGACGTCACCGAGTGGGCGCGTCCCGAAGACGGACACTGGGACACCCGGAATCCCAACGTGTTCTACTGGGTAACGACCGGCCGCAGCGGCGCGACCGCCCGCCTGTACAAGTTCAGCTTCGACTCGATCGCAAATCCCACTGGCGGCACGGTCGAGATGGTGCTCGATTCCGCCAGCCTCGTCGGTACCGATGGCCAGGTCGCGCGTTCCTTCGACAACATGACGGTCGACGGCGACGGCAACATCATCATCCAGGAAGATCCGGGCAATAGCGCGTACATCGCCAAGGTCTGGAAATTCAACCCGGCCAGCAAGCAGGCGGTGCAGATTTTCGAGTCCGACCGCAGCCGCTTCCTGCCGGGTGCGCCTGGCTTCCTGACCCAGGACGAGGAGAACTCGGGTGTCATCGACGTCACCGACATCGTCGCCAACGCCAACTGGTACGAACCCGGCCGCCGCTATTACCTCGGCAACATGCAGGCGCACTATGGCCTCCCGGGCGAACTTGTCCAGGGTGGCCAGGTGTACCTGATGGCCTCGCCCAGGACCGGGAATGCCGGAAAAGGCAGGAAGTAAGCGTTGCTCGACGCCCGCCAGGCGGGCGCCGCCTGAAAAGAGAAAGGGCGACCCGCGGGCCGCCCTTTCTGCTGGAGTGCCAGTGCTTACTTGCTCTTGTTCTCGATCATTTCCTGAATGATCGGCGCCAGGATCAGTTCCATGGCGAAGCCCATCTTGGCGCCCGGCACGACGATGGTGTTGCGGCGCGACATGAATGAATTCGGGATCATGTTCAGCAGATAAGGGAAATCGGTGCCCTTGGGTTCGCGGAAACGGATCACGATGAAGCTTTCATCCGGCGTCGGGATGTCGCGCGAGATGAAGGGATTGGAGGTATCGACGGTCGATACGCGCTGGAAGTTGATGTCGGTGCGCGAGAACTGCGGGGTGATGTAGTTCACGTAGTCCGGCATGCGGCGCAGGATGGTATCGACGATGACATCGGCGGAATAGCCGCGCTCGGCGCCGTCGCGGTGGATTTTCTGGATCCATTCGAGGTTGACGATCGGCACCACGCCGATGCCGAGGTCGACATGCTGCGAAACGTCGATGTCGTCGGCTTTCACCAGGCCATGCAGGCCCTCGTAGAACAGCACGTCGGAGCCGGCCGGCACGTCTTCCCACGGGGTGAATTCGCCGGGGTTGAGGCTGGTGTTGAGGCGCTTGTTGTGCTCGGCGGCTTCTTCGTCGCTGTGGATGTAGTAGCGCTTTTTGCCGCCGCCGGTCTTGCCATAGGTCTCGAACAGTTCGGCCAGCTTGTCGAAGCGGTTGGCAGCCGGGCCGAAGTGGCTGAACGACATATTGCCTTCGGCTTCGGCTTTTTTCACGGCTTCCTTGAACTCGATTCGTGACAGGCTATGGAAGCTGTCGCCTTCGATCACGGCCGCGTTGATCTTTTCACGGAAGAAAATATGCTCGAATGCACGTTTGACGGTCGTGGTACCGGCGCCGGATGAACCCGTGACCGCAATGACGGGATGCTTCTTGGACATGCAGGGACTCCCTGGAGAAGTAAGAATGAAAGCGAAACCGCGTTATTTTACCCGCAAGGAGTAGGCCGTGGTAGTAGAAGCCTTGTCCAATGACACATGAGCCTGAAGGTGGTGGCGTAAATCCAAAGTGAGTTGAGCCTGAAGGTGGGTGAATCGGGATCATGGAGAC
>MKWM01000047.1 GCA_001899765.1 Thiobacillus sp. 63-78 | reverse complement strand
AGCCGGATCGCATACTTGCGGTGGTAACCGCAAACGGCACAGAACTCATCCAGTATCCGCGCCTTGCCGGCCCGCTTCGCCTTGCGGTAACGCCCCCGGATCGCTTCCAGATAGGCCCGTCGCTCGTGCTTGCCCATGATCGGTAACCCCCATTTCTTCGGTTACCTTCAATTTGAGTCAACGTACCTGTCCGGCTACTTCCTTCGGTTACATTCTTTGTGAGGCAATTCGCTTTCCGCTCGCCTTCCAAAGGAGGGGTCCGTTTGAAGGTTTCCGCTGATATGTTGTTGGGGGCTCGTCTGGGTCGGGTAAAATGGCGCGCCAATAGGCAGCGCCTCTTTCTTCTTTTCTTCCGATGAAAAAAGCTCTCATCACCGGCGTCACCGGCCAGGACGGCGCCTATCTCGCCGAATTCCTGCTGGGCAAAGGCTACGAAGTGCATGGCATCAAACGCCGCACCTCGCTGTTCAACACCGACCGCATCGACCACCTCTACCAGGATCCGCACGAGCAGGGGCGCCGCTTCATCCTGCACCATGGCGACCTTACCGATTCGTCCAGCCTCATCCGCATCATCCAGCAGGTGCAGCCCGACGAAATCTACAACCTCGCCGCGCAGTCACATGTGGCCGTCAGCTTCGAGGAACCCGAATACACCGCCAACTCCGACGCCCTCGGCGCGCTGCGCATCCTCGAAGCCATCCGCATCCTCGGCCTGGAAAAGAAAACCCGCTTCTACCAGGCGAGCACCTCCGAACTCTTCGGCCTCGTCCAGGAAACCCCGCAGAAGGAGACCACCCCCTTCTACCCGCGCAGCCCCTACGCCGTGGCCAAGCTCTACGCCTACTGGATCACCGTCAACTACCGCGAAGCCTACGGCATGTATGCCTGCAACGGCATCCTGTTCAACCACGAAAGCCCCATCCGCGGCGAAACCTTCGTCACCCGCAAGATCACGCGTGCGCTGGCGCGCATCAAGCTCGGGCTTCAGGACTGTTTGTTCCTCGGCAACCTGGACGCCAAGCGCGACTGGGGCCATGCCAAGGACTACGTCGAAATGCAGTGGCTGATGCTGCAGCAGGACCACGCTGAAGACTTCGTCATCGCCACCGGCGTCCAGTACTCCGTACGCGACTTCGTCAACGCTGCTGCCAAGGAGCTTGGCATGACCATCCGCTGGGAAGGACAGGGCGTAGATGAGAAAGGCTACGACGCCCACGGCAAGTGCATCGTCACCGTCGACCCCCGCTACTTCCGTCCCACCGAAGTCGAGACTCTCTTGGGCGACCCCGCCAAGGCCAAGGCCAAGCTTGGCTGGACGCCGAAGATCACGTTCGACGAACTGGTCGCCGAAATGGTGCGCGAAGATCTCAAGGCCGCCGAACGCGACGAACTGGTGAAGAAGCATGGCTACAAGGCCATGGACTACCACGAATGATGATCAAGCGATTTCTCAGAGGAGCGCTCAAGCGTTTCGGTGTCGTCGCATTCAAACGCTCAAGCCGGGTGTATATACCGGAAGAAGAGACGTACCGGATTGTCTCCACCTTTGCCGGCTGTCCTAATCCTGTGGTCATTGACGGCGGGGCGCATCTTGGCGACATGGTAGAGAGATTGGGGACCATGTTACCGAGAGCCGAATTTCATTGTTTTGAGCCAGACCCCACGTTAGGTCAAACGCTTGAAAGCAAATTCGCGGCCAATCCTCGGGTTCATGTTGTTCAGGCGGCGATTGGAGATGTCATTGGCAAAGCGAAGTTCAATATCAATGTCTCACGCCCGACCAACTCACTATTGCCCTCCGCTGAGTCCTTGCAGCCAGACCTTAAGAGACTTTGCGAGCTTGTCGAGCAGGTCGAGGTAGACGTCACCACCATTGACGAATACTGCCGATCAAATTCAATCAAACGCGTGGATATAGTCAAGCTTGATCTCCAGGGTTATGACTATCTCGCCCTCAAAGGCGCGCGCGACACTCTCAAAGAAGCTAAGGTTGTGCTCGTCGAAGTATTGTTCAAAGAGATCTACAAGGGTTGTCACGGGTTTCCTGACATCCTGAATCTGATGATCAGCCTAGGGTTCAAGCTGCATACTCTTTGCGGGCTTCATTACGGCGAGGCAGATGAATTACTCTGGGCAGATGCCATTTTTGTGAAATCAATCCATGCTATTAGCGGGGAGTCAGAAGAAGTCGACTCGTCAGTTGTCTGACCTTCGATATGGGAGGTCATTTCAAGAATGCCACATGGAGCGGGGTTGTAACCGGGTTCCGTGCGCTTTCCGGATTGGTCAACGCCTTGCTTGCCGTTCGATTGGTGGGTGTGGAGGGTTACGGGCATCTGGCTGCTCTGCTCTCGGTTTTTGTGCTTTATCTCTCCTTGAACACGAGTCTTTATACGGTGCTGGTCACCAGGCTCATGTCACCCGTTTTTGCGGAAGATCCACGAGCTCGCTCTGAAATCTTGGCGTCAACGGTGCTGCTGACCGCAAGTTCGCTCGTCTTGCTGATCTTGATGACGGGGGTTGTATTTTGGATCGCCCCTTCCTTCCTTGGTTTGGCTACGCACCAAGACATGGGTTTGGCTCTTTTAATGATGGGGGCACTTGTCGTTGTACAGATACTGGCCGCACTGCAGGCAGCGATCATCGAGGCCTCCGGCCGTCTTGATTTGGCGATGAAAGCGCAACTGTTCGGCCCGTTCGTATTGCTGATCATGTTGTGCATCAGCTATCTGTTGCATCTCTCTCTTAGCGTGCAGGACTATGTCGTCATGCTGTGCGCTGCTGCCTGCGTAGACCTTGGCCTGCTGTGGGTGGTCAGGCGGATGAGATTGCGACTGGTGATATTGCAGGCTGGGGCGTCCGTGAACATGCCAAAGCTGAAGGAACTGCTCCGCTCCGGCGGCGTGCTACAGGCCACCTCGCTGATGAGCCTGTTTCTCGAACCGCTGAACAAGCTTCTGTTGAATCACTTCATCGGCCCGGCTGCCGTGACGACTTACGACTTGGCGATGAAAGTGATCTGGGGTATTCAGAGTTTGTTTGGGGCAGCAATGCGTGTTTTTCTGCACTTCGCACATCAGGATGGCGCGACCGTGGGACGAACCTATACCCGCGTGATTTCCCTGATTGCCGTACCTGCGCTGATCATGCATACCTTCGGCGCGATCCTTCTGTCCTGGGTCGCCCACCAGTGGGTGGATATCAACGCATCACAGCTAATGCTTTTTTACGCGATCGCCACGCTATCGAATCTTGGCATGATCTTTGTCACACCGCTCTACACCAGCTTGATCAGCAGAGGCGATCTAAGATTCATTTTCAAGAGCCAGGCGATTCTGGCGCTATCCAATACATTTATCTCCATAATCGCGATTCCATTCTTGGGGCTGGCAGGTGCTGCGATCGGCTTATTGGCGGCAACGATTTATAACGTATCGGCAATTTACGTCCGCCATGGCCAGTTACTCGGCCAGGTAGAGGGTGTGGCGAATATGTTCAAAGGAATCGCAGCGCGTTTCATTGTTACTGGAGCGCTATTCTCCATCACGCTGTATCTGGGCGTTCAAGGTGAATTGGAAAAGGTCTGGTCTGCAGTTTTGTTCATCGGTCTATTCGCAATTGGTATAACCGAGTCACTTCCACGCCGCATCTTGGTGAGGAGTGATAAGGGTGAAATGACCACCAAAGGCAGAAGAAGATGAGAGTTTCGGAAAGGGGCAGTATGCGAAAAAAATTATTTGGCTTCACGTGGACGTTGTTGTGGCCCATACGGCTCTATTTGTGCCATTTCCCGTACCCGCGCGGAAAAGGCCTATTGCTCCGTTATCTGGTGCTCCCACTCCTGCCGCCTAAAGGCGTCGGATTTCTATTACCAGTTCCCAGCGGCGGATCGGTTCGCGTTGACTATCGCGAGACTCTAGGCTTGTCGAGCCTGCTCTATGGCACCTTCGAAAAGGGGGAGCTGGAGTTTGCCAGCCAGTATTTGCAGCCTGGGAACACCGTTATGGACATCGGGGCAAACATCGGTTTGTTTGCCGTGGTAATGGGGCGAACTGTCGGCCAGGCCGGGGTGGTAATCGCCTTCGATCCTGTGCCAAGCAATATCGTGAGACTGAAATCCAACCTGAATGAGAACGGTATTTCTGCAGCGGCGGTATATGAACTGGCATTGGGCTCGACTAACGAGCAGATGGAATTGAAAATGTCCGACGATACCGCCTACGCTTCAATCCACAAGGTCGAGCATGACCTTGGAAACGGGCAAGTTATTCAGGTCAGCGTGAAAAGGTTGGATGACGTCTGGCATGAGAGGGGGCGTCCAGCAATCTCTTTTATCAAGATGGATGTTGAGGGGGCAGAGCTCGAAGTCATCAAGGGGGGGGAGGCGATGCTAAGCGAGTGTCATCCCACCATGCTGATTGAGGCGAATACGCCTCAGCACCTTGCCAAACTGAAAGAAGCGTTGCAGCCGTTTAACTACCGACATATCCACCCTGATGGCTTTCTTCAGCACAACCATTTGTTCATTTGTCCCCGGCATGCCTAGGCGGTTCCTGCTGGATGAGAACAAGGGATCATGAGCCCGTGTCGCTGGAATAATTGTCTGGAATGAAAATCCCCTCCGGCCTTTATTCGACCGCCTATCCGGCGGCATGGTTGATTTTTGGCATGCTCTTCGCGCTGGCCGGGGCGCATTTCATGGCGATTCCATGGCCACAGTTTGCGACCGTCGCGCTCTATTCGGTGGCTTTCGCGTGGGTATCTGTCCTGGCATGGCGGGGGAAACAGCATATTTGGCCACTCACTGCGCTTGATGTGCTGTCTGCAGGTTTTGTTTTACTGGTGTCGGCCTCGCTCGTTTTTCAGGGTGGTATTTCTGGTGAAGACGGAAAATTCGGAGGCTATCTGCTTTTCATGGTGATCATCCCGTATCTCTGCGGACGATTGATGCGGGTGCCGGATATTGTTCTCTTTATGCGTATTACCCTGGCTGCAGGCATGACCCTCCCGCCGCTCCTGCTGATTGATCGCTTGACGTCGCCGGGACGAGAGGGCGGGCGTTGGCCTTTCTTTGGGCAAGATCATGGCGCGTTATTGGCAGGCGTTTTGCTGGCAGCCGTATTGATCGCGCTTTGTGTGCGTATCCTTGATTTCCAGAATCTTGGCGAAGCAACGAAGCGGCCTGGCCCATTATTCCTTTATGGCCTTGCCGGCCTGCTCACGGTCTTTCTGGTCTGGGTAACAGCACGGGGCTGGCTGCTTTCCGCTTTGCTGGGGGTTGCAGTAGCCTGCCTATCCGCGCGGCAGCATTCCATCGGGAGGCGGGTTGGGCTGTGGGCTGCAATACTGGCTGTCGCGGGGCTGTCGTTGTCGGGGCTGCCTAAACTTGATCCCTATTTTGGGCGCATGTATGCAGTGCCCATGAATATGGGATCGACTGTTGAACCTATCCTTGGCGCGACTGGCCCCATCCTTGGCGCGACTGGCCCCATCCTTGGCGAGGCGAGTTGTCAGCCATTCAAGGAGGGAGTCAATTCCGTAGCCATGCGCTGGGTGTTGTACCAGGAGGCGATGGCGATGTTCTTGGAGAATCCCATCTTCGGCGTTGGCGCAGCGAGATTTGGCGAACAATCTTGCACGGGGGCCATGGGGTTTCCCCACAGCACGATTCTTCAGGGGGGGGCGGAATTGGGCCTGATTGGTGGCGGATTGTTGATTGGGCTCATGATACTTGCTGCTGTGACGCTGGCGCGGCCGTTTCTGTCAGTCAGGCAGGGGTCGAACTGGTCGGCGCATGCCTTTGTTCTGGCGCTGTTTGCGGCTTTTCAATTGGGAGACCAGATCTACGGCAATTACTTCATGTCGGTGGGCACATGGCTGCTGCTGGGAATTGCCGCGAGCATGCGTGCCGTTGGCAATCGGGAGCACATGGACCGTGGCTGACTTTCCGCGCATTACCGTTGTTACGCCCAGTTTCAATCAGGCGGCCTATCTGGAGCGCACCATTTGCTCGGTGCTCGATCAGGGCTACCCCAACCTTGAATACATCATTGTCGACGGTGGCTCAACGGATGGAAGTGTGGACATCATCCGCCGCTATGCAGACCGCTTGTCCTGGTGGGTAAGCGAACCCGACCGCGGGCAGACGGATGCCCTCAACAAGGGGCTGCGACGGGCGACTGGTGAATGGGTGGCGTGGCAAAACTCGGACGATATCTACTATCCGGGCGCTTTCCATGATTTGAGTGCGGCTGCCGCAAGACATCCGCGGGTGGGCCTTGTCATCGGCGACATGATGCTGATTGATGAGCATGATCATCCGCTGCGCGACATTCGCTATGTGACGCCTAGTTACAAGGCACTCCTGGCGGAAGGCATGCTGCTTGCGAACCAAGCGGCATTTTGGCGGCGCAGTCTTCAGGAGGAGACGGGGTTGCTTGACGTGAGGTATCACTGTTCGTTTGACTACGAATGGTTTCTTCGACTGGCGCAGCATGCCGAAGGGATACACGTAGATCGCATCTGGGGCGCGCTTCGTCTGCATGGCGAAACCAAAACCAGCCTGATGGAGCATCTCTTTCAGGAAGAGAATCAGCTGATCCTGGCTGGGCGCGAAATGCCCCCATGGCAAAAAAAATTATACAAACTGCGGCGCCTGGCCCTGATGCTAGGGCATGGACGGGTTGGCTATCTGATTAGAGGGGCGCTGCGTCATGCGCGTGGGCAAGGCGGGGAGATGCGCTGATGTGCGGCATACTCGGATGGTTTGGCCGACACGAGGCGGCGGATGCTGGACGCTTCGGCGCCGCGCTTGATCTGCTCGCACACCGCGGTCCGGATGACCGTGGTGTATTCGCTGCACCGGGTGTTCTACTCGGTCATCGGCGTCTATCCATCCTCGATCTTTCTCCTGCCGGTCACCAGCCAATGGTGGAACCGGCAAGCGGTGCGGTGATTGTCTTCAACGGGGAAATATACAACCACGTAGAATTGCGTGCCGAACTCGAAGGGCTTGGCCATCAGTTCTTCGGGCATTCAGACACCGAGGTGCTGCTGCACGCACTGATCGAGTGGGGCGACCGGGCGCTGCCACGCCTCAACGGCATGTGGGCGTTCGCGTTCTGGCAACCCTCGAAGCAGCATTTGTTGCTGGCGCGCGACCGGTTTGGGGTGAAACCGCTGTATTTCCGGAATGGCCACGATGGTCTGGCTTTCGCTTCCGAGCCCAAGGCGCTGCTGGCTTTGTTCCCTCAGCATCGGGCGGTGTCGGAAACAGCGCTATTGGATTTCCTGGGCAACAATCTGCTTTACGCCCGCGGCGATTCTTTCTACCTGGGTATCCATGTGATGCCGCCAGCGCATTGTGCGACCTATGAGGCCGGTACCGGCAAGCTGCGTTTGTCGCGTTACTGGGATTACCCGGCGAATACGGATGAGGCGCTCAGCGCAGAGGATGCGCGTGCTCAATTTGACGCGCTGTTTACCGACGCGGTGCGGGTGAGGCTGCGCAGCGATGTTCCGGTGGGTCTGACGCTCTCCGGCGGTCTTGATTCGACCGGGGTGCTTGCCGCAGCCAGCCGGCATGCCGCCAAGCCTCTGGTCTGCTATACGTCCGTCTATGGTGAAGGCGAGTCGGGAGAACTGCCATGGGCGAAGCTCGCCAGCGATGCGGCGCATTCACCGCTGATCGCGGTGTCCGCGCCGCAAGAGGGCTGGCTTGATACCTTACGCAAGGTCGCATGGCACATGGATGGGCCAGGCTACTCCCCCGCGGTCTATCCGCTCTGGCATCTCATGCAGCATGCGCGTGGCGATGGGGTGGCGGTGTTGCTCGAGGGGCAGGGGGCTGACGAGGCGCTGGCCGGGTATCCGCAATATGCGGTTCTGGAACTGCTGGGCTATCTTTCCGGGAAATCGGATCAGCGGCGCTGCCTGGATGGCGTGCTGGAGCGGTTGCGCGCCTTGCGCCACAGCTTCTCGCCGCGCTGGGCGCTGGCATGGTCGGCACGTGAGATATCGCCCATGCTGTTGCGCTGGCATCGTCGTCGCGTGGGTTTCCAGTCGCTGATGCGCGACGGGGTGCGGTTGCCGCCGCTACCCGAGCATCACGGGGAAATGGACGCTGATCCGGTCAGGCAAAGACTGATGGCGGACCATTCGCTTACCATTCTGCCCGGGCTTTTGCATTATGGCGATGCCATCAGCATGGCGCATGGTGTGGAGGCACGAAATCCGTTCCTGGACTACCGGCTTGTCGAGTGGATGTTCAGCCTGCCAGCCAAGCTGAGATTCAATCGGAATGAAACCAAATGGGTGCTGCGCGAGTACTTGCGCGCGCACGGCCAGCGATCCATAGGCAATCGACCTGACAAAAAAGGTTATCCAACCCCGGTGGGGAAATGGCTGGCGTCTGAGCAGGGGCGGGAAGTCGAACGACTGCTGCTTGATCGACATAGCCTGCTTCACCAGTGGTGTGATCCGGGCAAGATCAAGCGCTTGATTGAACAGAACAGGAAAGGGGTCATGGCGGCGGAGCATCACGTCTACAAGCTCGTGACCACGCAGCTTTGGTTGCGTGAATGTGTGCAGGCTGAACAACCGTCGTCCAGAGTCTGAGATCATGGAACATACACGAGACTGCGCGCCGCTCGCGCTCTTTGTCTACAATCGTCCAGAACATACGCGCAAGACGGTCGAGGCGCTGCAGGCCAACCTGCTTGCGCCGCATACACCGCTGTTCGTGTTCTGCGATGCAGCGCGCAACGAGGTTGCGCGCGAAGGTGTGGAGCGTGTGCGCGATTACGTTGCGCAGATCAGCGGCTTTGCATCGGTGACCATCATCAGCCGGGAGCAGAATCTTGGCCTGGCCGATTCGATCATCAATGGCGTCAGCATGTTGTGCGAGCGGTTTGGGCGTGTCATCGTTCTGGAGGACGATCTGGTGACATCGCCGCACTTCATGACCTTCATGAATGATGGGCTGGACACCTATGCCCTGGATGAGCGCGTGCAGAGCGTCTGTGGCTACATGTATCCGGTCGAGCTGGCCGCCGATGCGCCATCCTTCTTCCTCAGCATGCCGCACAGTTGGGGCTGGGCGACATGGTCGGATCGCTGGCGCATATTCGATCGAGACGGTCAGGCGCTGCTCGAGCAGATTCGGTCACGCGGACTGCGGCGGGCTTTCAATACGAACGGTCCGCATTCCAACATCAAGATGCTCAAGGACCAGATTGCAGGCCGTAACCATTCATGGTTCATCCGCTGGCACGCGGTAGGCTTCCTTAGACAGATGCTGACGCTTTATCCCGCCTGCTCGCTGGTCCGCAATATTGGCATCGACGGCAGCGGTGTGCATTGCGCGGAGTGGAAGATCGATCCTTACCGGGTCGAGGTGGCCGTCGAATCGATTCGCGTCGATCGGATGCCAATCATCGAGCATGTCGCCAATCTGGCGCGGCTCAACAAATACTTTGTCCGGATCAGGGGTACGCGATATATTAATTTTCTTCTCCGCAAGCTGGCACAGTTCCGGCGCAAGCTTGCGGCTTGAACCGTGCATCTCTTACCCGAACTCAAGCCGTGATCGACGTACTCAACTGGGTTTTTCTCAGACGACTGTTGCTCGCCAGCAGACTGCCATCCTTCCGTGCACCGCTACTGAGTTACGTAGACGCAGGATCGTCGTTTGCCGGCTTCAACCGCCTTTCCATCGGCACCATGGTCGTCGATTCGACTATTGGCCGCTGCACTTATATTGGCGGTGGGCGTGTGCAGTCCTGCGACATGGGTGGATTTTGCAGCGTCGGTGCACGCACGCGCATCGGTGGACTGGGCCGCCATCCGACCAACTGGATATCGACTCACCCGGTCTTCTACTCTCCACTGGCGCAGGCGGGCATCACTTTCTGTAACAAATCGCATTTCGCCGAATCGCACCGCGTGTATGTTGGCAATGACGTCTGGATTGGTGCCGGCGCGATGGTGCTGGACGGCGTGCGGATCGGAGATGGGGCGATCATCGCAGCAGGCGCCGTGGTGACGCGCGATGTCGAACCCTATGCCATCGTCGGCGGGATTCCGGCACGCGTCATTCGTCATCGTTTTGACGCCGCGACAATCGCGCTGTTGCTCGAACTGCGCTGGTGGGACTGGCCGCTGGATAAACTTCACCGGGCTGCCCACCTTTTTCGCGATGATTCAGCCAATGCCGTCCAGGCACTGGCTGATTTTCATCGCGGCCCTCCCTAACCGCCTGTCAGCTGCTTCATGAAAATTTCTGTCATTACTGTCTGTTTCAACTCCGCGCGAACGCTGAGCGATACCCTTCAATCGGTGGCTGCGCAGACGCATCCGGATATTGAGCACATCGTGGTGGATGGAGGATCGGTAGACGATACCCTGGCTGTCATCGAGCGCTATCGCCAGTCTTTGTCCAGGGTGATCTCCGAGCCGGATCGTGGTGTCTACGATGCGATGAACAAGGGGATCGGGATGGCGACAGGCGAGGTAATCGGCTTTATTAACTCCGATGATTTCTACGCCGACGATGCAGCGCTATCGCACATTGCCGAAGCATTTTCCGATCCGACCATCGAGGCTTGTTTTGGCGATTTGGTCTATGTGGATCAAGAAGACCCCGGCAGGATCGTGCGTTACTGGAAATCGTGTGCTTACCGGCCGGGCCGGTTTGAATATGGCTGGGTTCCGCCACACCCGACATTTTTTGTACGACGCTCGGTATATCAAAAACTGGGTGGATTTAACCTGGATTTGCTGCTTGCCGCAGATATGGAACTGATGTTGCGCTTTCTGGAAGTGAACGGAATCCGTTCGGCGTATGTGCCGCGGACATTGATAAAGATGCGTCTGGGTGGCAAAACCAACCAGAGTCTTTCGAATGTAATCCGGCAAAATCGAGAAATTATGGCCGCGCTGAAGCTGCATGGACTACGGGCTTCGTGGCTCCATTTTCTCGGACACAAGTTATGGTCTCGTGGCAGGCAGTTCTTCGTACATCCACGGACGTAAGTAATGGCCGCTAAAATTCTGGTCACCGGGGCATCAGGCTTCCTGGGCAGAGGGCTGTTTGAACATCTGCGCAGTGGCGCTTACGACGTTCTGGGTTCGGTGCGTGTGGCTGCGGCGCTGGAAGAGGGCTTCATCCTGGCACCCGAGTTGTCTGCGACATCCGATTGGCGTGAGGCGCTCGCGGGTCGGGATGTGGTGGTGCATACGGCGGCACGCGCCCATGTCCTGAAAGAAACGGAACAGGATCCGCTTGCGGTTTTTCGCATGCTTAATACAGAGGGTACATTGAATCTGGCGCGTCAAGCCGCTGCAGTGGGCGTGCGCCGTTTCGTTTTTATCAGTTCCATAGGCGTACATGGCTTATTTACCCGCGAAGGGGAATGTTTCACGGAGCAGAGCCCGCCCGCACCGCACAACGACTATGCACGTTCAAAGTGGGAGGCTGAACAAGGGCTGCTGGAAATTGCCGGCGAAACAGGGCTGGAAGTCGTTATCGTGCGTCCGCCGCTGATTTATGGGCCGGGGGTGAAAGCGAATTTCCTGCATTTGCTGAGGCTGGTCGAAAGTGGATGGCCGTTGCCCTTGGGTGGGATTCGTAACCGCCGCAGTTTTCTGTTTCTGGGTAATTTTGTCGATGCGATCCGGGTATGTTCGGAGCACCCTGACGCAGCAGGACAGACTTTCTTGCTGGACGACGGCGCGTCGGTTTCGACGCCTGAACTGATCCGCGCCGTGGCGCGTGCAATGGGGCGGCCGGCACGTTTGCTGCCGGTGCCTGCGGGCATACTGGAACTGGCGGGCAGTCTTCTGGGCAAGCGCGCAGCCGTGGCACGGCTTACGGGTTCGCTTGTCGTGGACAGTTCGGCTATCCGGTCGCACCTGGGTTGGACGCCGCCGTATTCGATGGCCGCCGGCCTGGCAGCGACGGTTGGCATGACGCCATGATGTCGTGCTAGACTAGGCTAAGTTAAGTACGAGGAGACGGCCATGCAAACAGTCAATATTCATGAGGCCAAGACGCATCTTTCTCGCCTCTTGGAGCAGGTGGCTGGCGGCGAGGAGATCGTCATCGCCAAGGCTGGCAAGGCGATCGCACGTCTGGTGCCGCTGGATGCCGCGCCGAAAAAGCGCCAGCTTGGCCTGCTCAAAGGCAAGCTCAATGTTCCGGATGATTTCGACGCACCGCTGACCAATGACGAACTGGCCCTGTTCGAGGGGCGCTGATGGTACTGCTGCTCGACACGCATGTTCTGCTGTGGGGACTGGACGCACCGGAACGCCTGCCGCGGGAGATTGTCGGGCAGCTTGAATCGCCTGAAACCACGGTTTATTTCAGCGCCGCGAGTATTTGGGAGATCGCGATCAAGGCGAGCCTTGGAAAAATTGATTTCCCGTATTCGCCGGAAGCCATCGCGCAGGCTGCACGGGATACCGGTTTCGTTGAATTGCCCGTCCGTGCCGAGCACGGCGCGAAGGTGGCCCAATTGCCGCTGCACCACCGCGATCCCTTCGATCGCCTGTTGATCGCCCAGAGTTTGCTGTTGCCTGCACAACTACTCACCGCCGACGCGGCACTTGTGCCCTATACGGAGTTGGTGCGGCTTGTCTGAGCTTACGATTTAAATTGAGGAGCATCCGATGACGATTCGAGGAGGCGGATGCCCCCAACTTGTCGATGAGGCACACCGCATGCCCTTCGGCTGGCCCGGAACGAATGGGGCGGGCGCGTATGTCGGTTGACTGGGCGGCTGCTGTGGCCGCTTTTGTGGTGTGCTGGCTCGTGCTCGTATGGTTGCTGAAGCGGGAGCATGCGCTGCCTATGGATCACCCCAACGCCCGCTCGCTGCACGCAACGCCGACGCCCCGCATCGGCGGGCTCGGCATCATGGCGGGGATCGCTGCGGCGAGCCTGTTCGTGGTGGACATCGCTCTGCTGCCGGTAGTGCTGGGCGCGTTCGCGCTGGCCGCAGTGTCGCTTCTCGATGACGTGCGCGGCCTGCCGGTCCCGGTACGCTTCCTGGCCCACTTCGTCGCGGCGGCAGGCTGCCTGTTCGCGCTGGGGGTCACCGGCTGGGCGCTGCTGGCCGGCACGCTGGCGGTGGTGTGGATGACCAATCTCTATAACTTCATGGATGGCGCGGACGGGCTGGCGGGCGGCATGGCGGTGATCGGCTTCGGCGCGCTGTCGGTCGCGGCGTGGCTGGGCGATGCGCCGGGTCTGGCGGCGTTCTGCGCAGCGATCGCGGCGGCGGCGCTGGCCTTCCTGTGCTTCAACTTCCCTTCTGCGCGGCTGTTCATGGGCGACGCCGGCTCGATCCCGCTTGGCTTCCTTTCTGCGACCCTCGGCATCAGCGGGGCGACGACTGGCACATGGCCATGGCTGTTTCCGCTGCTCGTGTTTTCACCTTTCATCGTCGATGCCAGTGTGACGCTTGTGCGTCGCACGCTGCGCGGCGAGAAGATCTGGCAGGCGCACCGCTCGCATTACTATCAGCGCGTCGTGCTCCTCGGCGCGACCCACCGCCAACTCGCGCTCTCGGCCTATGTGCTGATGCTGGCAATGGCCGCGCTGGCGTTCGTGCTCAGGACTTTTCCAGGACATGGACCGTGGGTGCTTATACTGTCGGCCGCGACCTACCTGACGATTTTTCTTGCCATCGATATCCGCTGGCGCCGATTCCGCAATGAAGCTTAACCCCCGAACCGCCATCATCATTCTGTACGATCTCGTCGTGGCGGTTGTTGCGTGGCTGGCGGCATACTGGCTGCGCTTCAATCTTTCGCTGCCGCCCGAATATCAGGCGGCGGCACTATCCACCCTTGTCTGGGTGGTGCCGTTGCAGGCCGTGGTCTTCTGGCGTTTCGGTCTCTACCGTGGCATCTGGCGCTTCGCCAGCCTGCCCGACCTTAAACGCATCGTGCTGGCGGTGGGCATTGCGGCGCTGCTGGTTCCCGTGGCGCTGATCCTGTTTCGCGTTCACGCGGTGGTGCCGCGTTCGGTGCTGATCCTCGACCCCTTGCTGTTGGTGATCGTGATGGGCGGCAGCCGCCTGGCCTACCGGGCCTGGAAGGAACACCGCATGGCCAGCGTGCTGCACCCGGACAGCAAGCCGGTATTGGTGGCCGGCGCGGGCTCGGCGGCAGACTTCCTGCTGCGCGAACTGGCCCGCAATCCATCGGGCTTTCATGTGGTGGGCCTGCTGGACGATAGTCGCGACAAGCAGGGGCGTCTGGTACAGGGTCTCCCAGTGCTCGGCGCGCTGGCCGATGTCGCGGTCTGGGCGAAGAAGATGGAGGTGGACGACGTCGTGCTCGCACTGCCGTCGGCGGCGCACGAGGTACGCAAACGCATGACCCAGATCTGTACCGAAGCCGGCTTGAGCGTGATGACGATCCCGTCGCTCGAAGACCTGGTGGCGGGCAGGGTGTCGGTCTCCAGCCTGCGACGCGTCGAACTCGACGACCTGCTGGGGCGCGATCCGGTACAACTCGACGACAGCGGCCTGCACCGTCTGCTGACCGGTCAGATCGTGATGGTGACCGGCGCCGGCGGGTCGATCGGCTCCGAGCTGTGTCGTCAGATCGCGCGCTTCAAACCGGCAAAACTCGTCCTGTTTGAACAGTCCGAACTGGCCCTGTATGCCATGGAGCAGGAGTTGCCGCAACGCTTCCCCGATTTGCAGATCGCGCCGGTGATCGGCGACGTCAAGAACGCCGTGTGCGTCAACCAGGTGATGGCCGCGCATCGGCCGGCCGTGGTGTTCCACGCCGCCGCCTACAAGCATGTGCCGCTGATGGAAAACGACAACGCATGGGAGGCGGTACGCAACAACGTGCTGGGCACGCAGGTTGCCGCGGCGGCGGCGCAGGCGCATGGTGTGGGCAAGTTCGTGATGATTTCCACCGACAAGGCGGTCAACCCGACCAATGTGATGGGGGCGACCAAACGGCTCGCCGAGATGACGTGCCAGGCGATGCAGCAGCGCCAGCCCGATCAGGAACCAGGCGGCACCCGCTTCGTGTCGGTGCGTTTCGGCAATGTGCTCGGTTCGTCGGGCAGCGTGATTCCGAAGTTCGAGAAGCAGATCGAGGCGGGCGGGCCGGTGACGGTGACGCATCCCGACATCACGCGCTATTTCATGTCGATTCCCGAGGCCGCGCAACTGGTGCTGCAGGCCGGGCTGATGGGCGGGGGCGGCGAGATTTTCGTGCTCGACATGGGCGCGCCTGTCAGGATTGCCGAACTGGCCAGACTGATGATTCGCCTGTCGGGCGCGGATGAAAACCGCATCCGCATCGACTACACCGGACTGCGCCCGGGCGAGAAACTGTACGAGGAATTACTTGCCGACGATGAATCCACCCTGCCGACGCCGCATCCCAAGCTGCGGGTCGCGAAAGCACGCGCGGCCGATGCCGGCTGGTACGCCGAGTGCATCGACTGGCTGGCGCATCCCGGCGCCTGTGACGAAGCAACGGTCAAGCGCCAGTTGAAGACCTGGGTGCCGGAATACCGGCCGGAGTCGATACGGGGATGAAGCGCGTGCCGTGCGGGATGAGCCTTTGCATCCTGCCCGGGTCAGCGGGGAATCCTGGTGGGCGGAGTGCGCATCAGCTGCTCGTACAAGGCCAGGGTCTGGTCCAGCATCGCCTGCAGGGGAAAGAAATCACCTTCCGGAACCGGTTCGGGTGACTGCAGCAATCGGGAAAGACGCTGGCAGGCTGCGTCGAGGTTGTTGCGCGGGATCAGGCCGGCGGGATAGATGACACGCAGGATTTCTCCAACGCCGCCGTGATCGTAACCGGCCGTCGGCACGCCCAGGCGCAGCGCTTCCAGGGTGGTGCGCCCGAACGATTCGGGCTGGGTGGACAGCG
This sequence comes from Thiobacillus sp. 63-78, assembly GCA_001899765.1. GTDB lineage: Bacteria > Pseudomonadota > Gammaproteobacteria > Burkholderiales > Thiobacillaceae > Thiobacillus. The sequence continues at coordinate 11,337 of MKWM01000047.1, read as the reverse complement.
ACAGCACCAGGCTGGAAATCGCCAGAATGTTTTTCAGGTCGTCACGCTGTCCGGTCAGGCTGATGTCGGCCTCCAGCCCCATGCTGCGCACACGGTAATACAGCTTCTGCAAATAGCGTTGCTTGGATGCCGATGCGCCGCCGGCAATCAGGCCGTGCACGGGCAGGCCGCGCCGTTTCATCCGCGCAACCAGCTCGATGAAGTCTTCGTGCCCCTTGAGGCGGGTGATGCGGCCGGGCAGGGTAAGCAGCAGTTTGCCCGCGGCGTTCGGGAACTGGGTCAAAAAATCCTGCTGCCAGGAGGGGTCGGGTTTCCAGCCATACGGATACGCTTCGCCATCGACGCCGCGATGAATGACCTGGATGCGCCACGGCAGCGTGTCGGGATATTCCCGCAGGATGTAATCGCGCACGGTATCCGATACTGCGATGACCCGCTCACCCCGCGTCATGATGCGGCTGTAACGGTTGACGCTGTACAGGCCATGTACCGTGGTGACGAAACGCGGCCGCGTGGCCGGATTCATGCCGCGCCAGGCCAGCCATGCGATCCAGGCGGGCACCCTCGACCGTGCATGCACGATGTCCACGTTCTGCTCCACCATGAATCTGCGCAGCTTGCCCACCAGCCGCAGTGTCCGGAATGATTTCCGGCCGATTGGCCAGACAAAATGCTCGGCGCCGCTTCCGGTCAGCGCTGCGACCAGCCGCCCGCCTGCCGACATCACCATTGCGCGATGGCCTTGTTCGACCAGCGCGCGGGCGATCTCCAGCGTGCCGCGCTCGACGCCGCCGGATTCAAGCGCGGGCAGTATTTGCAGAACGGTCAGGGTATTTTTTTCTTGCTCTTCAGCCATGTGAGAATCCGGATGGCGCAACGGTCCGCTTCGGCGAGCGGGTGCGAATTGGGGTGAAGCGTGCCGCTCGCGCACCAGTGCGCGAAGCGGGTGACGCGTTGTGAATCGGCAAGCTGTGCGATCGCCCCGCCGACGCGGCTTTTCGGGTTGCAGGGGAGATCGAACACGCCGACCGCGGCGCCAGCCGACAGGGCTTCGAACACCATCGAGGCGCTATCGGGCGTGACCCACGCGACGCCGCATCGTGCCAGTTGGGCCGGCAGCCAGCCGGGGGGCGTGGCGGTGTGCGGGACAACGGACAGATTGGGCCAGGCGGGCAGCCCGGCCAGAAATTCGGGGGGAGTGCGACGGGAGGTGGTCAGCGTCCATTGCGTATCGGGTGCGCGGGAGAGGATGCTCCTGATCTGCAGATGGAGGGCATCGTCATCCCATTTGAAATGAGACGAGAGGCCGCCGATCAGCAGCAGGCCTTGTCGCATATCGCGGGCCGTCGCAGGACGAATGCGGTTCAAGGCCCCTTCGGTCACCAGGGTATGGGCGTCGGCGGCGATGCCGTCGTGCCGCGGAACAAGGCAGAGGTCGAACCAGGCGCGCGGCAGGCTCGGCTTCATCAGGACGACGGCCCGCCCTCCACGCGCACGTCGTGCCGCCAGCAGGGTCAGGTGCGTGGCGTGTCCCGCGCCCACGATCAGATCGGGTGAGGGCAGGGCCTTGCCGGGCGCGTATTTCAGCAGCCACGCCAGCCCCGCGCGCCAGGCCGGCAAGGCAGGCAGCATATGGGTTTCGGTCGGCGCGGCGCGCGCCAGTGCCTCGGCCAGTCCCAGCGATTGGTTGACATGTCCCGGTTTGCCGTCGCTAACGATCCAGACAACCAGCGGTGACTCCCGCTTGCTTGATTCAGACAACGGGCAGCCCCGTGTCCTCGTACAAATCGTCCAGCGACAGGGCAAGGCGGGCGTCGCCGCACGCCACATCCAGCCGGTCTTCGGGCGAGAGTTCCTGTTCGAACCAGGCGCCGTGTTCGTCGCGAAAATAGACCTTGGCCCACAGCCGCTCCGAATCGACCAGCAGGTAATAGCGCAGGCTCGCCAAACTGCGATAGGCCGCTAATTTCTCGCGCACATCAATGCTGGCAGTGGCGGGGGACAGCACTTCTGCGATGAGGCAGGGCGACTGTTTGTAGATCGGGTGATCGTCAGTCGGGTCGCACACCAGCATCGCGTCGGGGTAGTAATACGTCGAGCCGCTGGCAAGCCGCAGCTTCATGTCGGCCATGAACGCACGGCAGGTCTTGCCGCGGGTGGCGCTGCGCAGGTGAAAAAAGATGTTGCCAGCAATGCGGTTGTGCCGCTCGCTCGCCCCCGCCATCGCGAAAATTTCGCCGTCCACCAACTCATGTTTGCCGGCCGCGGCTGCCTCGCGGCGCAGGTAGTCGGTTTCATCGATCGGCGAATGGACGTGGGCTTGTGACATGGTGTGGGCGCAGGGGAGAAGCGGTTGGGGCAATTATGGACTGTCTGTCCAGTTGCGTTCAAGCGCGGCTTGCCAGCGATAGGGCGCGGGATCGAGCGCCGGTGTGCGGTCTTCCATCAGATCGATCAGGAGTTCGGCCGAGGCCGGTGCCATCGTGACGCCATATCGATAGTGGCCCACGTTGACGAAAACGTTGTCGAAATGAGGATGACGGTCGATGACCGGAATGTTTTCGGGCGAACCGGGGCGCAGGCCGGCCCAGTGCCGGATAGGTTCCAGGCCGCCCAGAACGGGCAGCAGTTCGGCGGCCTCCGCGTGCAGGCGCTGGCACGTGGCATCGTCGGTCGTCTTGTCGAAGCCGGCGTCTTCCAGCGTGCTGCCCGCCAGCACATGGCCGTCGCGGCGCGGAATCAGATACAGGCCCTGGCGGTACAGGATCGTATCGAGCATGCCGGGTTCCAGTTTGAACAGCAGCATCTGGCCGCGGATCGGGCGGATGTTCGGAACGCCGGCCAGGCTGGGCAGCGCAATCCCCGACCATGCCCCAGTGGCTACAACGAAGCGATCCGCCGCGTATGAATTCCGTGCCGCGTGTACCGCCACCACCTCTCTTGCACGGATCGTGAGCGTTTCCACTGCACTGTGAGTATGGATGATCCCGCCAAGTCGAAGCACCGCCGCGCGCAAGGCCATGATCAGGCGTGGATTGCGCACCTGGGCAATATCGGGTAGCCAGAGACGCTCTCCCGTCTGCGTGAGCATGTGCTGCGCCGCCAGGCCATGCGCTTCGCACCAGGCAAGCGCCTCGCCGAGTCGCGCCTCGCCCGATACCTGCATGCCGCAGCGCCAGTATTCCGCATGGCGTTCACTGAGTGTTTCGATGTCCGACACCCAATCGGCATACCCGGCCATCGAACGCAACGCCAGCGCGGCGAGCGCCTCGCTGTAATGCCACGGCAGCAGCGGCGACAGAATCCCGCCCCCGGCCCACGACGCTTCGGCGCCCACTTCTCCGCGTTCCAGCAACGTGACGTCATGACCGCGCTTCAACAGAGCAAGCGCCGTGCTGAGGCCCGAAATTCCCGCGCCCAGAACGACGATGGACGGTTTCGAGTCCGGATGGCCCGGTTTACGCATGTCCCGGACCTACGACTAAAGTCGTATAGATGCGCCTCCCGCGACATGGCAAGCTGGCATTCCCATCAAAACAAGCGAGGGAGGAGAAAATGAAACGACGTGGATTCACCCTGGTGGAACTGCTGGTTGTGCTGGCGGTAGGGTCGATTTTATTGGCGATTGCGGTTCCAGGCTATGGGTTTCTGGTTGAGGTCGGCAGATTGTCGGCGGCGACGAACGAACTGGTCGCGGCCATGCATTTCGCGCGCTCGGAATCCATCAAGCGCGGCGTGCGGATAAGCCTCTGCACGACGTCCAGTCCCACGGCCGCAGTTCCTGTCTGCGACCCGACCGCTAACTGGCATCAGGGCTGGCTGGTGTTCGAGGATGGCGGCACGCGAGGTGTTCTCGACCAGCAGGATGTGCTGTTGCGGGTTGGACAAGACGATCTGTGGCGCGACATCAGCGTTACTCCCAGCAATTTCAGCCATCACATCAGCTACCTGTCCAACGGCATGAGCCAGGGGCCCAACAATCTGGGTAATGGAAAGCTCGTCCTGTGCCTGCAGCATATGGAGCGGCAGATCGTCGTGAGCGTGACGGGTCGCATCCGTTTGGTCACGGGAAACTGCTGAGCGGCAGTCGGCGTGTGAGCCAGTCGGTCAGGCCGGACGGCCACAACGGACCGACGGCAAACCAATTCCCACTTTTCAAGTCGACCGTTTTCCTGCCGTTAAGACCTGATGATCGGCAGCCGAACCTTTCATGTGCGCAAACCGGCCGTCAATCGGAAAGAGATGGCAGCAGACTTGAAGGGGAGATAGGGTGCAAATGCATCTTTACAGGAATGGTGTGGAAATGAGTCGCTGGTCTGGTGGGTTCACCTTGATCGAGTTGTTGGTAACGATGGCGATTCTGGCCATCCTGCTTGCCATCGGCGTGCCCAGCTATCAGAGCATCACGACGTCGAACCGCATGACTGCAGAAATCAACGGGCTCGTGGCCCATCTACAGTACGCCAGATCGACGGCCATCAAGGAAGGTCAGGACGTGACAGTCGGCACCGGTGGCGGTAACAACTGGGAAGGCGGCTGGAGCGTAACCGACGCCAGCGGCACCGTGCTCAAGCAGCAGCAGGCCTTCCAGGGCGGCGACACGCTGGCGGCGAACCTTGCTGCGATCACCTACGACCGCAACGGGTTCACGGCCAACGCGACCACGCTGACGCTGCACGATACGGCCAACACCGTGGCGTTTCGCAAGTGCGTCGTGGTGTCCTTGGTTGGCCAGTTGACCTTGAACAAACAGGGAGCCTGCCCATGATTCGTCATGCAGCCCGTCAGCGCGGCTTTACCCTGATCGAGGCGCTGGTCGCCCTGCTGGTGATTTCCATCGGCCTGCTGGGCATCGCCGGTATGCAGGCGTTGGCGATCAACAATACCAGTGTCGCCCGGGTCCAGAGCCTGGCGGCCCTGCAGGCCGCCAGTCTGGCCTCCGCGATGCAATCCAATGAAGCTTACTGGACGCTGGGTGCGCTGGCCAATACGACCGTCAACGGGGCTGTGCTCAGTGATGCCACGCTCAATGCGCAGTCGGTCGATTGCACGGCTGCCGTATGTACTCCAGTGCAGATGGCCGGCTGGGATGTTCAACAGTGGGGGCAGAGCCTGGCAGCCCTTTTACCCGGTGGCAATGGACAAATCACCTGCACGACGGTCGTCGGCACGCCAATCACCTGCACCATCAGCGTGAACTGGCAGGAGAAAACCGTGGGGCTGAATGCCGGCCAGAGTGTGGCGGCCCAACAGCAGACCTATACGATGGTGGTACAGCCATGATGAATATCAAGCGCCAGCGCGGCATCGGGTTGGTGGAAATCATGGTCTCCATGATGATCGCACTGTTCCTGTTGCTCGGGATCGGGACGATTTTCATGACCACCCGCTCCACCTACGGGGATCAGCAGGGGCTATCCAATCTGCAGGACAACGAGCGTCTGGCCATGTTCATGCTCACCAACGTGATTCAGATCGGCGGCTACTTCCCCGACCCGACCACGAGCACAGCCGCTCTGTCACTTCCTGTCGCGGCGCCCTATGTCGTGGCCGGCCAGGCGGTGAGCGGCACCGAGGGGGGTGCTGCGCCCGATAAGGTCAGGGTGCGCTTCATGACGGCATCGGGCGATGGCATCGCGAACTGCAATGGCGGCGCCAACACGTCTGGCACCAATGTCGTCTACTCTAACGAGTTCGATATTAGCGGCAATACCCTGCGTTGTGCGGTCAACGGTAACAACCCGCAGCCGCTGGTCACAGGCGTGACAGACATGCAGGTGCTTTATGGCGCCGACACCACGAGTTCGGGATCAATCACGCAGTATCTGACGAAGACGCAGATCGATACGAACGTCAACGGAAGCAGTTGGAACAATGTGCGATCGGTCCGCATCACCCTGTCCTTCGTCAATCCACTCGCCGCGCAGGCAGGCCAGCCCGCCACCCTGCCTTTCACCAAAATCATACCGGTGATGAACAAGCTATGAACAGGCCGGCCTTGAACCTTTTCCGAACTGGTGTTGCAGGGCAGTGCTGTCCGCCTGTGAGTGGTCGCAGACAGACCGGCTATGTACTGGTCGTCAGCATGGTCCTGCTGGTGGTACTGACGATCCTCGCGGTCAGCATGTTCCGCAGCTTCGGCCTGCAGCAGCTCATGGCCGGCAACCTGCGAGAAAAGACGCGCGCCGTGGACGCCGCGCAAACCGCGATCAACTACGCGGAGTGGTGGCTGGCCCAGGGCACCAATGCCACGACCGGCGTGGCCTGCGCGAGTGTGGTCAATGCCCCGGTGGTAGTGGTATGCAACACGGCGATCGCCAATCCGACCGCCAATGGCAACTGGGCGGTCGGCGTCAACTTCAACCCCAACCCGGCGTATATGACGGTCAATGCAAGCGGTGGCGCGGGAACCTATTTCCAGGCGCCGCAGTTCCACATCCAGTACGTAGGCCTGGCTGCCGGCGGTACGGGCGCGCTGTACCGCATCACCGCCAAGGGTTGGGGCGGCAATTCCGCAGCTGTCGCCGTCCTGCAAAGCACCTACATCATCAGTACCGGCGTCAAGTCCCTCACAGGACCCTAAGCCGACCGCCTCATCAGGGAGTAGCGCAATGAATGCGAGCACACTCAAACCTTCTTCCACTGGTTTCTTGAAGTGGCAGATCCTTGCGACGCTGACGGCCTGTCTGGGCATGTCGTCGGCCTGGGGGGTCAACTACCTCAATCTGGCGCAGTCACCGGCGACCTCGGCCGCGCAGAATATCGCCCCCAACCTCATCTACCTGCTGGACGATTCCGGCTCGATGCAGTTCGAGTACATCGGGACACAGGGAAGTATTGCATCCTATTCTTATGGCTATCCCGTTTGGGACACTAGTTCCAACCCTAATGTGGGTTCCAAACCCTACAACGGGGCGAACTATTCGGGTATAGCACCGTTCCCACGACTTCCATTCACGAACACGAACAACGTTAACGCAGCCCAATACCGCTCCGCTGCGATCAACCCGGTCTATTATAACCCGACGATCACCTACACGCCCTGGGCGTGCGCGGGACCCTATCCAGAAAGCGCTGCGGGAACGGGCTATACCGTCCCGTTTTCCAGCAATCCGGCGGGTATTGCTTGCCATTGGGACAGCAATGTCAACCTGCATCTCATGTCCGGTGCCACCCCCAACAAGGCCTACCTCAATCCTGCTAATCAGGGTGCCGGATGGCGCGCGCTCGATGTCTGGAATGATGGCTCCGCCAGCTACAACAACACCGCCAACAACGGCTTTGTGAGCACTATAACCACGCGATTCGGAAGCAGCAGTTATGACAAGACGGGATTTTGGCCTGCGGTGTATGCCAACTACCAAGGGGGGGCGAATTCAAACATCAGTTCCTACCAGTTTGTCCAGATCTGCCCGCCTGCGGCCGCGCCCACCACGAATTCCAGCGGCGTGAAGAGCAATGACATGGTCAACGGTTACAGTCGCTGCACACCGCCGCCCACATTGCCCGCAAGTCCGGCAAACAAAACAACCTACCTGGATGCATCGGGGAATTATGTTTACATCGACGGCAGCGGCAACCAGACTGTGCGAACCTATGCACAGGAGATGCGGAACTTCGCCAACTGGTACCAATATTACCGTTCACACAATCTGATGGCGCTGGCGGGAACCTCGCAGGCATTCATGAAACTGCCAACGGATTTCCGGGTGAATTTCGCCACGCTCAACGGCAGCAGCGGGACGCCGAGTTACACAACAGTTAATAACTTTGACACCAGCACGGGTGGGGCGAACCAGCGGGAAACGTTTCTCAGAACTTTGTACGAGCAGCCCGTTCCAAACTCGGGTACCCCGTCGCGGCTTGCTTTGGGGAACGTCGGAAAATGGCTTAAAAATGCTCCGAGTGCTAGCGCGCCCTGGGGAATGACGCCTGCCGAGGCGGCAGCCCCAACCAACAGTGGCTTGAGCTATTTGAGTTGCCGGCAGAATTACACGGTATTTGTGACGGATGGCGACTGGAATGGGAGCGGTGCGAGTGGGCTCAGTGGAAAGAACGTTGACGGTAACAATGGCCCCCTGATTACCGGGCCCAACAGCCAGAGCTATCAATATATCGCGGCGTCGCCGTATAAAGACAGCTATTCCGATACCCTGGCCGATGTGGCCATGTATTATTGGATGAATGACCTTCAGACCGGCACGGGCATGGATAACAATGTGCCGACCAACGGCACGGACCCGGCCTTCTGGCAGCACATGAATACGTTCGCAGTGGGGCTGGGGGTACAGGGAACCTTGAGTTTTCCGGGTGACCTCAGTGGCCTGCAAGCAGGTACCAAGTCGTGGGGAGATCCAGTCCCCAGTGCCAGTGTAGGGAACCGGATCGATGATCTCTGGCATGCAGGCATCAACGGCCATGGTGGCTACCTGAGTGCATCTGACCCGGTCGATTTTGCCAGTTCCTTGGCCAGCACCTTGACCAACATCGTCAATGCCACGCAGGCCTCCAGTGCCGTCTCGATCAACACCCAGCAGGCCGGCCAGGTCAAATCGGGGACCCAAGCCTATTTGGCAAGCTATCATCCCAGCGGATGGTGGGGCGAACTGGCGGCGAATCCATTGGTCGTCGATGCGACGGGCGCGCTTGTGATAGGCGGAACAGCGAACTGGAATGCGTCCTGCGTATTGACGGGAGGCGCTTGCCCGTCGATGGGTACGAACGCCCAGGGTGTCGCAAACGTGAATGTCACGGTTCAGGGCTCAGCCAGTCGCACCATCCTGAGTTGGGATGGCAGCCAGGGCATTCCCTTCCAGTGGACCAATCTGAACGGTGCGCAGCAGACCTCACTGAATGGTAGTGATGGTCAGGGTGCGATTCGCCTGGATTATCTGCGCGGCGGCCGCAACAACGAAGGCACCGCAGTAACGGCCATGCGCCAACGGTCAAGTGTCCTTGCGGATATTGTCGATTCCAGTCCGGTCTGGGTTGGACCGCCGAGCACCGCCTTCCCCAACACCTGGAGCGATCAGCTCTATACTGGCGCGACCAATCCGGAAAACTCGGGAACAGCACAGAACTATGGTGCCTTCGTAACTGCCAGGGCGACCCGCACCCACGTCGTGTATACGGGTGCCAACGACGGTTTGCTGCATGGCTTTCGCGCCGGAGAGAATGACAGCAGTGGCACCTACCAGACAGCCAACAATGACGGCAGGGAAGTATTGGCCTACATGCCCAACGAGGCCTTGTTACAGATCAATACGTACACGAGCCAGAATTACAACCACCGGTTCTTCGTCAATGCCACTCCCGGTACCGGCGATCTGTTCTACGGGGCCCAATGGCATACCTGGCTGGCTGGCGGCCTCGGGGCTGGTGGCAAGTCCCTGTATGTGTTGGATATTACCAACCCGGCCAATTTCTCCGAAGCAAATGCAAGCAGTCTGGTGATCAAGGAGTTGTCCACCACGTCGCTGACATGCAGCAATGTGGCGAGTTGCGGCGACGATCTGGGCTATGTGTATGGCACCCCGATCATGCGCCGCATGCATAACGGTAACTGGGCGCTCATCTGGGGCAACGGCTTTAATAGCCAGAATGGCACGGCGGCCGTCTTTATAGCAAGCATTGACGCGGCCAATGGCGCCTGGACTGTGTACGAACTGAATACGGGCTATGGTGGATCAAAGGATCCGACTGGCCAGAACCGGCCCGACGGGATCGGCTATGTGAGCTCTGCTGATCTGGATGGTGACCATGTGGTGGATTATTTGTATGCAGGCGATCTGTTCGGCAACGTCTGGCGCTTCGATGTCACCAGCGACACCGTATCGAATTGGGGCGTATCCAAATTTGGCGGTGGCGTGGCGCAGCCTTTGTACAGTGCCCAGAATTCGAGCGGCACTGCTCAGCCTATCACGACGTCGATTCAGGTCGTGTCGGTTCCACAGACTGCCGGGGCGCCACGTGTCCTGCTGACATTTGGGACCGGCAAGATGCTTGAACCGGGCGACCAGACGCCCAATCCGTCGACCCAAACGATCTACGGGGTATGGGATTGGGATATGTCGAACTGGAATTCCTTGTCCAGCTCTCAGTACGCCACCCTGACAGGAACGCAGACGATTGCCCGTTCGACCCTCCAGCAACAAACCGTTACGGGTACGTACGATGCGGCTGGCAATACCTATAACGGTACCGGAACGGGCTATCGTACGCTGAGCAGCAATCAGGTGTGCTGGAAAGGCGGTACGGGGTGTACCAAATACGGTTGGTATCTGGATCTGCCAATGACGGGCGAAGAAGTAATCTTCAATCCAACGATTGCCTACGGCGTGTTCCTGGTAAATACCTTTATCCCGTCGAACGTGTCTAACCTGACGTGTTCAAGCCAGCAGAGTTCGGGTTTCACCATGGCGCTCAATCCAGCGACTGGTGGGTCGATGCAGGGTTCATTCTTCGCGGACGCCTCCGGGCAATTCGTCACCATCAACGGTCAGCTCGTGTCCGGCATGGCGCAGAATGCAGTGGGTACGCCCAGTATCGTGACGGATGGCAGTCAACCCTACATGGTCAACCAGACCGCAGGTGGCCAGGGCAAGGTCGCACCCATCAACCCGCCGTCTGGCGGCATCGGCGGGCGTGCGACCTGGATGCAACTGCGTTGAGCACGCCTGAGCCGAATAATTGGAGCAGGGCTCTGATGCCCTGGGAAGGGAGTGCAACGTGAACAAAAATCCGGAAAATCGCATCAAGGAGGCGCTCCGGCTTGATGGGAATGCGTATATGCGCGAGCGGGGCATTACGCTCATCGAGTTGATGATAACGGTGGTCATTATCGCGATCCTGGCTGCGATTGCGTACCCGTCCTATACGCAATATGTCCTGAGGTCGCACAGGACTGCTGCGAAGACGGCCCTGCATGATATGGCGAGCCGCCAGGAACGATTCTTCTCGACGAACAATACCTATGCAACGACACTTGCACAATTAAACTACCCGGCGGGGGCCAGCGTGCCTATCCCCGACGCTAGCAGCCACTTCTATGATTTGAGCATCAGTGCAGCGAATGCGACGAGTTATACGCTTATAGCCACTTCTGCTGGCTCACAGCAAAATGATCTAGAGTGTGCAAACTTTACCCTGGATCAACTTGGAAGTCAGGGAATCACTGGTGGGACGGGCACGGCCCAAACCTGCTGGAGATGATGGACCGCTAGATAGTGTCGTCACGAGATAGCCAGCCAAAGTGTCAGGCAGCGAATCTGCACAGCAGCAACGAAGGAAGAGAGGTTCTTTGCATAGCGGGTGGCGATTCCCCTCCATCGCTTGAGA
>MKWM01000046.1 GCA_001899765.1 Thiobacillus sp. 63-78 | reverse complement strand
CTCTTTCAACTCATCAACAAATCTCGACAACGCGCCGCCTGAGTCAACTCCGATTGCCCCGCTCGCTCAGGCTCATGTGTGAATTGGAAAATACTTGCATCGCATCCTGCGGGGCGGCGATGCCGATCCGTTCACTGTTCCGCCTGGATGGTCGCGATCACCGCCGGCCGGGCAGCGACCAGGGCGTGATGCTTTTTGAGTGCCGGCCAGCGGTCGATCTCGATTCCCAGCTTGGGACACCAGCCGATGACGGTGAACAGGTAGGCATCCGCGACACTGAATCGCGCGCCCATGAGAAAAGGTCTGTCGGCCATCTGCCCGTCCAGCCAGTCAGCGCGGCGGGAGAACATTTCGATTTGCTGGACTTTCCATTCGGGGGTGATGTTCGGATTGAACAGCGCGCCCAGATTCTTGTGGAGTTCGGTGGCGATGAAGTTGAGCCATTCCATCAGCCGGTAGCGCTCCATCGTCCCCATTGGCGGGGCCAGCGCCGCCTCGGGTTTCTGGTCGGCCAGGTACTGCAGGACCACCGTGTCCTCGGTCAGCACGTCGCCGCTGTCCAGCCGCAGCGCCGGAACATAGCCTCTGGAGTTGACCGCCCGGTAGTCTTCGCCGGCCGCGGTAAGCTGCGTGGCCAGGTTCAGCTTGTCGATTTCGAAGGTATACCCCGCTTCGCGCAGGATGATATGGGCGGCCATGGAACAGGCGCCGGGCAGGTAATAGAGTTTCATGCAGGATCCTTTCGTGGTGAGAGGGGCGTCGTCGGGGTCGCCCAGGCTGTTAACTATAGGAACAATATCTCGCCCGAAGGGAAGACGCTGCGCGGCATCAAACCCGGGACCTTGCTCAGGAAACTGGCCCCCATCCGTTGTGGGAATCGGCTTCAAACGCAGGAAGGACGATGGGGGTTCGGCGGGTGGAATTCCTGATTGTTTTTGTCGGGTATTGGCCTACAAAGAATGTACGTCGTGTGTCAGATCCCGTGACACGCTTTCGGTTTCATCGTTACACAGGAGAAGTTCATCATGCGGAATATACATGTCGATTATCAGGGCCCGGACAAGGGCTTCCAGGCAGCCAGTCTGCTCGCGAAGGAAGTGGCGAAAGACAATCAGATGAAGGATCCGACCATCATGTCGTGGCATCGCAGCAGCCGCTTGGGAGAAACGGCGCCTTTTTATGACGGCGCCAATACCGAGACCTGGTGGGAAAAATACGGCGAGGGCAACGGCGGCAGGCTCGAGGTCGAGGTGGGTGACGATTACCAGTTCATCCTGATGGATGCGCGCGGCTTCGAGACCGTGGGCGACATGCCGCTACGCAACCTGACGGATCGAGACGGCAACCAGTACCTGTGCTATACGCCTTTGCAGGGAATGGAGTCATCGGTGCCCAGGCAGGAGGCCTGCATACTGCTGGATGGCTGGATGGCCGATCAGTTTTGAGGCTGTCAAGACGTCAGACATGAATGCCATGGGAGGGGCATTGCGATGAACCAGACTGTCAGGCTGCTCATGAGTCAGTTCGTGACGCATGATGTGAGGCATTTCATCGTCAGCAAACCGGAGGGCTTCTCCATCGTTCCCGGCCAGGGCGTGGAGTTGGCAATCGATCGTCCCGGCCTGCGCGAGCAGGGCCGGCCTTTCACCCCTACGGGGCTGGCCGACGACCGGGTGCTGGAATTTACCATCAAGGCCTATCCTGACCACGCGGGCGTGACCCAGGCGCTGCACCAGTTGACGCCAGGGGCTGAATTATTGATGTCGGAGCCGTTCGGTACCATCCATTACGAGGGGCCGGGCGTATTCATCGCCGGAGGTGCCGGAATCACGCCGTTCCTGGCCATCCTGCGCGACCTGGCGAGCAAGGGAGAACTGGACGGACAGACCCTGATCTTTTCCAACAAGACGCCACGAGACGTGATCTGCGAAAAGGAGTTGCGTCATGCGCTGGGCGAGCGTTGCATCCTGACCTGTACCGGCGCCGTCGCACCGGGGTATGAGAACCGGCGGGTGGATCGTGCGTTTCTGGAAGAAAGAATCCGGGACTTCAAGCAGCATTTCTATGTTTGCGGACCGCCCCCTTTCATGGATGCGGTCAACGGCGTACTGGCGGACCTGGGGGCGAGTCCGGAAAGCCTGGTGTTCGAGCGGTAGTCGCGCGCCGTACGGACGCGTGACGGCCAATGAAAACGGGGCATGACGCCCCGTTTTCATTGGCCTGGCCGTTCGTTTACAGCACCGGTTTGACGGTGGTCAGGCCCAATGCTTCCCAGTCCTGCATGCCGCCGCGGTACCACTTGATCTTGTGCGCGGGATAGCCGATTTTCAGCAGACCGCGAATGTTGGTGGGCGACTGGCCGCACCACGGACCGTTGCAGAACATGACGACCGTCTTGGCATTATCGAACATGTTGAAGCCATCCTGATTGCGGACGCCAAACTGCTTCTCCAGGATTTCCTGCACGGTAATGGGGTCGGAGTGGCCAATGTTCAGCTGGTCCCAGGGGATGTTGACCGCACCCGGGATCGTGCCTTTCTCGACCCAGTCCGGCGTGCGCGAGTCGATCACCAGAATGGACTTGTCGCCACCGCTCATTTTTTTCAGGTATTGAATGGTTTCAAGTTCGCCGATGGTCTCGACTCCCGGCGCCAGTTCGCCGGGTTGAACACAGAAGGGCGGACACTTGCGCGAGGTCTTGGCGAAATCAGGATTGATGGTGCGGTTCGGATCCTGATTGCGCATGATCGTGACCTTCTTGCCACCGTGCATGACGTCGACGGAAGGCTGGTCGGCGGTGATGTTCACGTCCAATGCGCTGGCCGCCATGGGCATGGCAAGCATGGCGAAGAGGGTGGATACGGCGATTAACGGGCGAAATTTCATTGTGTCTCCTAAAGTCATGTGGGAGATGCCATGGCGCGGGCTAGTGGCATTCCGGTTCTTCGTTGGGCGCACTGCTTGGGGTCTTGGCGGGATCCTCCTTTTTTTCCGAAGTGGATGGGTGTTGCTGGGCGCTGGCCACTTCCGGCCTGTCCTGCTGCGCCTCGGCGTCAACGGTCGCATGGGCGTTGGCGAATGTCAGGCTGAGCGCCGCGGCGGCGATGAGGGAGAAGCGGTTCATGCGTGCCATGGGAGGCCTCCTTGGATAGCGGATAGGGTTCCCGGAGCCATGAGCATATTACATGCCAATCATGTATTGATACATATCTGCATGATTTATAACAATATTATAATTGGTGATCGTGTGATCGTAACATGATTGTCAGGAAACATGTCATGACAACCGGACAGATCCTTCCTGTGCCGGGAATTCCGGTCTTGCCGCATGAGATCCGGATGCGGATTCAGCCTGGCTGACCTCGAATGGTCCGGGCCTATTGTGTGAAATAAAAAGGGCCGGGCGTAGCGAGAAACGCCTGACCGTGTTACCTCCCGTTACAACGCGTTACATCTTTGCATTTCAGGGACATCCTGGAGATACATCGTCTCACCAGAATAGATTTCACGCCGCGCCTGTCCCGGGCCGGTTCTTTTGACAACTTCCCTGAAGGAGAATGTAATGAAATGGGTTCCGAGTTCTTTGACCAAGCGCGCCCTGATGGCCGGTTTGCTTGCCGGCGGCGGAATTCTGGCGGCATCGTCCTTTGCCATGCCGGAGGGCAGCCCGGCCGGCCAACACGGCTGTGAAGTCCGGCACGGGCAAAACAGCCACGCTCAACGGGAAGCACGACGCACCGAGCACCTGTCCAAATTGAAGGAAAATCTCAAGCTTGCTCCCGAACAGGAAGCGGCATGGAATACCTTCACCCGCGCCACCCAGTCCGGAATGCATCCTGTGGGGAGCGACCGGCAGGCCATGCGGAGCGAATTCGAAAAGCTGAATACGCCCCAGCGCCTGGACCGGATGCAGGCCATGTCGGAAGCACGACATGCCAGAATGCTGGCGCGCAACCAGGCGATCAAGGCGTTCTATGCACAGCTGGATACGGCGCAGCAGAAAGTGTTCGATGCTGAAGCAATGCCCGGTCCCGGGCGGGCGCATGGCCATCACCGCGTCCAGTCCTGAATAGTCGGGGGATAGCCGGAAAAGCGTGGGCGGGCGACCGCGCACGCTTTTTTTCATGGAGGGCTGGCGGATCCGGACAGATTAATAAAAATGGCGCAATGGCCACACTTCAAATAGTATTCCGGGGCCAAAGATAGCCTGATGCCGATCGCCCTGCCCGAGCGAGCACACCAGGATAGGGCGGGGGATTGTTGACGATCGTCATTCAAGCCATCCAGACATCACGGCCCGATCAACAGGTGCCGTGAGCGGGGGCATATTCCGGACAGGAAAACGCATGCTTTTTCCGTTGATCGACGAACTGGCCACAACCGACATCGTGAGCGTGCCGCCGCGTGTGGCGGTGCGCGACGCGCTGCGGAAGATGTCGCAGTACAAGGTGCGTAACGTCATCGTGGAAGAGGAATCCGGCGGCTACGGCTTGCTGACCGCCTCCGATGTGGTTCGGCTCCGGTTTTCCCAGCCGGGTCTCGACGCCACGATCAGCGAGGCGGGTTACCACCCGCTGCCCTACATCGCCAAGGGAAGCAATCTGCTGGACGTGATCGAACTGTTCAACGACACGCACGGCTATGCGGCGGTGATCGACGAATCGAACCGGCTGTTCGGCATTGTGTCGAATACCGATATCCTTGCCAGCCTCGATCCGCAGTCGATGCTGCAACGCCAGCATCTGCGCGATCTGTTGCGCCGCCATGAAGTCAAGAGAATGCCGCACGATACGCCGCTGGGCGAGGTGCTGGCGTCTCTGGTGGCTCAGGATGACGCGGTAGTCGTGACCGATCAGGACACCGGTGTGGGGATCGTCACGACGCGCGATGCCATCCGCCTGTTGCAGGACGGGGCGGTGCTGGCCGATCCGGTGCATGTGCACATGTCGGTGCCACTCCGGACCGTGACCTGTGACCTCACAGTGGGCGAGGCGGTGGCGGTCATGCGCGACCTGAATTTCAAGCGGCTGGTGGTGGAAGACCCGCAAAGCCGGGAATTGATCGGCATCATCACCCAGCAGGATCTGATCGGTGTGGCCTACAGTCGCTGGGCCGAACTGATGCATCACCATGCGCTGGAACTGCGCGAAATCATCCATGTCCTGGAACACAAGACGGCGCGGCTGGAAAAGATCGCCGCGACCGACCCCCTGACCGGGATGGCCAATCGGGCACGCTTCGAGGAATTGCTGCGGACCGAGCAGGAACGGCATTGCCGTCTGCCCATGGTGCCGTTTTCGGTGCTGATCGCCGACATCGACCGTTTCAAGCATATCAACGACACCTGGGGCCACAATCAGGGCGATATCGTGCTACGTGGCGTGGCCCAGCATATCCAGGGGCAGTTGCGTCATATCGACACCTTGGCGCGATGGGGCGGCGAGGAGTTCGCGGTGTTGCTGCCGCAGACCGATCTCGAAGCAGCCCGTCTGGTGGCGGGCAGGATCTGCCGGTCGCTGGCGCAGAACGTATTCGAGCGGGTGGGATGCGTGACGGCCAGTTTCGGCGCCGCCATGTATCAGACGGGTGAATCCGCCGCGGCGCTGCTCGGCCGTGCCGACGAGGCGCTGTATCGCGCGAAGCGCAACGGCCGCAACCGGATCGAGTAGCAATGGGCAGACTTCTGGTGGCCGGCGCGCTTGCAGTCGCCGCCTGCTTCACGCTTGTTTCGGGTTTCCATAAGCCGAGCGGCCACGCGGCCACGGTTTCGCACGACGTTTCGCCGGCGGGACAGGACGCCAGCGATGCCGTCCTCGAACACGCCTTCGCGCATCGCATCGGCAAGCTGCAGGTGGCCGGGCAGGGCACGGTGGTGAAGCGGCTGCCGGATGACACCCATGGCAGCCGGCATCAACGTTTCATCCTGCGGCTGGCCTCCGGGCGTACGCTGCTGGTGGCGCACAACATCGATCTGGCCGGGCGCGTCGAGGCGTTGCAAGTAGGGGATACGGTGGCCTTTTACGGCGAGTACGAATGGAACCCGAAGGGCGGCGTGATCCACTGGACGCACCACGATCCGCAGGGACGCCATGTACCGGGGTGGATCAAACACGGCGGTCAGGTTTACCAGTAGGGACCGGGCCTCGCGGCCACGGAATTACCGGGAGTGGATGCCCAGATAAGCGGCCACGTCGGTTTCAATCCGGGCGAGTCGTTCCACCTGGCAGACGTCGCGAATCTCCTCGGACAGGGAGTGGGCCGCCGCCGCATGGTGGCTGGGCGCAAGGAGCGGCAGGCTGACGCAGAGGGCGGCCCTGAGGTGGGTGCGGGCACGCAGCAGGCGCAGGAATTTTTTCCAGGGTTGGCAGGACTGCTCGGGCAGCCGGATGTCCGCGGTGGCGGGATGGATGCAGCGGGGATATTCCCGGGATGTGTCGATGCAGCCGCCTTCCTGGTAGACCCCCTTGGGATCGCGCAGCCGCAGCATGCGCTGCAGGATATGCGCCACTTCTGCCGGGTCGTTCAGCGAGGCGCGGACCCGTGCCTCGACGAGGCGCTCGTCCATCTGCGGCTCGCCCTGCCCGTCGACGTAGACGCCGTGCCGCCAGTGATAGATTTCAAGGCACTTCGTCGTCAGGCTGAACGGCTGGTCGCGTTTCCAGAAATTGCTGAACAGGCCGCCGCCGAGATAGAACACCCACGAGCCTTCGTAGCCGGTGACGTCGGCGGAGCGCTCGTCGGGGTTGCGAAACCAGAGACGGTCGCCGGGAACGTAGTATTTCGGCGGCAACGGCGTTTCCATGGCGCCGTATTCATGCAGGAAGACATCGTGGAACTGCCCGGACATGATGGGCCGCTTCTCCCACTGGCGTTGCAGGCGCCGCAGCAGCGCGGGGTTGCTGATGGCCAGTTCCTGGGCCAGGGCGAGCAGGATGACGTATTCGGTCGCCCGGTAGCAGGAAAAGGCGTAGAGCTGGCCGGACGTGTCGGGCTGGGTGGCTTTCACCAGACCTTCGATCAGCGATCGGCCCGGCAGCAGGGTGAAGCCTTTGTCCTCGACGTAGGTCCAGTAATCCGCGGGGCGCTCGGCCTCGGTGGTGTGGAAATCGAGGGCCGTCCGGCGCGCGGCCTGGACGATATTGCGCCTGACGTGGACCGCCGAAATCACCTCGGCGGCACTGGGAAACACGAAAGCCACCGGCCCCAGCAGCATGGCCACCAGGATTTCCCGTTCCAGGTCGTCGATACGCGCCACGGGATCGAGGCGGAGAGACTCGGACAACCGGCCGGTGTCGAAATCGGGTGCCCACGCTTGTGCGAGGTTCGGCGGTAACCGGAAGCGGAGGGCTCGATCTTCCTGGTGGCTCTCGACCTGAGCATCGAGTGCCAGCGAGGCGAGGTAGGCGAGAAAGTCGTGGCGTGCGATGGCCAGAGCGGATTCATCCTGCGACTGGATCAGGATGCCGCCGCGGCGGGAAACGTGGGACGGGGTCATGGGGAAATGCCGGTCTGGTTGGGGGGGCTACATGAAGCGATCGAGCAGCCGGCGGCTGATTCTGTCCAGCCTGGACAGGTCGCGGATCAGGTACTGCACGCCGTGACGGTCGCTGATGAGCAGGCCGGTCGTGCCGAGGCGACGGATGTCTTCCTCGCCCTTGAGGATGAAGCGGGTCTCGCCGCGGTCGGTTTCGACCGTCCAGGTGCTGGGCGTGGCGAAGGTGGAGACTTGCCGCAGGCGGTGGATTTCCGGCATGAATTCGCGACTGGCCAGTTCGGCCTCGAGCAGTTCCCGCGTCGCCTCGGGCAAGTCGTCCAGGCGGTCGATCCAGGCCAGTTCGCGGCCATCCGTGCCCATCAACGCGATGCCCTCCATGGGGGCGGCGAGGGGAAAGGCGCGCACGGGGACTACCCCCTCGTGCACGCCGCCATCGAGGGCGGTCAGCCGGAGCCGGCCATGCGGGTCGCGCGTGAGCTGGAGAGAAGCGGTCGTCATGGCGGTCATTTCGGCAGGATCGATTTGGTCTCCGCGCGGGCCGCGGGCAGTTCGTCCAGGTCGGTGTCGACGTTGCGGGCCTGGGCCTGGTAGAGGCGGTAATAGTGGCCCTCGCGCGCCATCAGGTCGTCGTGGCTGCCGACCTCGACGATGCGGCCACGGTCCATGACGACCAGCCGGTCGGCCTGGCGCAGGGTGGAGAGGCGGTGGGCGATGGCGATCGTGGTGCGTCCACGCACCAGGTTGTCGAGCGCCTTCTGGATCTCCTTTTCGGTCTCGGTGTCCACCGAGGATGTGGCTTCGTCGAGGATGAGGATGCGCGGATCGATCAGCAGCGCACGGGCGATGGAGATGCGCTGGCGCTCGCCGCCGGACAGGCCCTGGCCGCGTTCGCCCACCAGCGAATCGTAGCCCTGCGGCAGGCGCAGGATGAACTCGTGGGCATGGGCGGCGCGCGCGGCGGCGACGATCTCCGCGCGGCTGGCGCCGGGCTTGCCGTAGGCGATGTTCTCGGCAACGGTGCCGAAGAACAGGAAGGGCTCCTGCAGGACGAGGCCGATGTGACGCCGGTATTCCGCCACCGGCAGCGAACGGATATCGACGCCGTCGAGCCGGATGGCGCCTTCGGCCAGATCGTAGAAACGGCAGATGAGGTTGACCAGGGTGCTCTTGCCCGAACCGCTGTGGCCGACCAGGCCGATCATTTCCCCCGGCTGAATGTCCAGGCTGAGGCCGCGGATCACGCCGCGGTTGCCGTAGCGGAAAGACGCGTCACGGATTTCGATCCGGCCCCGTACCCGGTCGAGGCGCGCCGGCCGGGCCGGTTCGGGGACGCTGGAGACATGGTCGAGGATGTCGAAGATCCGTTTGGTGCCGGCCGCGGCCTTCTGGGTCACCGAGACGATGCGGCTCATCGAGTCGAGACGGCTGTAGAAGCGGCTGATGTAGGCGAGAAAAGCGGTGAGCACGCCGACCGTGATCTGGTCACGGGCGATCTGCCAGATGCCGAAGGCCCACACGACCAGCAGGCCGATCTCGGTGAGCAGGGTGACGCTAGGCGAGAACAGCGCCCACGTCCGGTTGAGGCGATCGTTGACGGCCAGATTGTGCCGGTTGGCCTCGCGGAAGCGCTGCGCCTCGCGTTTTTCCTGGGCAAAGGCCTTTACCACGCGGATGCCGGGGATGGTGTCGGCCAGTACATTGGTGATCTCGGACCACACGCGGTCGATCTTCTCGAAGCCGGTGCGCAGCCGGTCGCGCACCAGATGGATCATCCAGGCGATGAAAGGCAGCGGCAGCAGGGTGACGAGCGCGAGCGCGGGGTTGATGGAGAACAGGATCGCCGCGGTCATGACGATCATCAGCACGTCGGTGGCGAAGTCGAGCAGATGCAGCGACAGGAAGACGCAGATGCGGTCGGTTTCCGAGCCGATGCGCGCCATCAGGTCGCCGGTGCGCTTGCCGCCGAAGTATTCCAGCGAGAGCTGCAGCAGGTGTTCGTAGGTGGTGGTGCGCAGGTCGGCGCCGATGCGTTCGCTGACCCGGGCGAGGATGTAGGTGCGGGCCCAGCCCAGGCCCCAGGCCAGCAGGGCGGACGCGAAAAGACCGGCAAGCAGCAGGGCGACGACCCCGGTATCGATCGGCTGCCCGTTCTGGTAGGGGATCAGCACCTTGTCCATCAGGGGCATGGTCAGGTAGGGCGGCACCAGCGTGGCGCCGGTGGCGGCCAGGGTCAGCAGGAACCCGGCCAGGAGCTGACCCCGGTAGGGGCCGGCAAAGCGCCACAGCCGGAACAGGGTCCAGGTCGACGGCGCCTCGTGCAGGTCGCGGCTGCACAGCGGGCATTCCGTCTGATCGGGCGGCAGCGGCGTCTTGCAGGCGGGGCAGACCGTTTCTTCCGGAGCGGACGCCGGCTGGCCGGAAAGGCGGGCCGCCTGTTGCAGCGCGAAGCGGTCGGCCAGGTGCAGGGCCGCGCCTTGGTGGGCCAGCGTAAACCGCCAGCAGGCCAGGCGTGAATCCGCATCGTGCAGTTCAAGTGTCCCGACGCCGGCATGATCGTGCTGCCGCAGGGACAGCTCCGTGCCCAGGGGCCAGTCTGTCCAGTTCGCCGCGGCGGACGAGCGGCTCAGCAGGCGCCGATCGGTCAGGATCAGCCGTCCCGCAGCAAAGGCCAGGCGGGCGTCGAGATCGGGTTCCAGCGCGGCCACCACCTGTTCGCCGGGGGCGAGCGGCGGATCCTCGGCTTGCCGGGAATCGGGGGCGCTTGCGGAGGCGCCGGCCAGGGGGGAGTGTGTACGGATCATGGAGGGCTGACGTCGTCCCGGCGGGCGGGGGATCCCGCAGGTACGGCAATATTTTTTTTCATGGATTCCTGTCAAGCCACACCAGACCGCCCCCGGAAAAGCGGGGTTTATTGTATGCTGCGCGGCGTGATTCCGTGTAACCCGAACGTAGCGAATAACAATCTTTTCCGGCGCAGCCCCGGCGCCCCGATCCGCTTTTACATGCCTGCCGCATTTCACTTCATCGTCCGTTCCGGACGTCTCACGTCGTGAGCAGAAGAACCATCGAATTCCTGCGTGTCATCCATCTGGACGGGCCGAATGTCTGGACCTACCGGGCCGTGCTCGAAGCCTGGGTCGACATCGGCGACCTCGAGGATTCGCCCTCCAACACGATTCCCGGCCTCTACGAGCGCCTGAACCGCTGGCTGCCCGGCCTGATCGAACACCGCTGCGGCGTGGGCGAACGCGGCGGTTTTCTGCTGCGTCTGCGTGAAGGAACCTGGCCTGCGCACATACTTGAACACCTCGTGATCGAGCTGCAGAACCTGGCGGGCATGAAGGTCGGCTTCGGCAAGGCGCGCGAGACGTCCCGGCGCGGGGTCTACAAGGTGGCGGTGCGTACCCGCAACGAAGCGGTCGGGCGCGCCTGTCTCCAGGCGGCTCGCGATCTTCTGATGGCGGCCATCGAAGACCGTCCGTTTGACGTCCCGGGTACCGTGACGCGCCTGCACGACCTGGCCGACCGGCGCTGTCTGGGGCCGAGCACGGCCTGTATCGTCGAGGGGGCGACCGATCGGCATATTCCCTTTCTCCGCCTGACCGACGGCAATCTGGTCCAGCTCGGCTATGGCGCCCGTCAGCGTCGCATCTGGACGGCGGAAACGGATCTCACCAGTGCGATCGCCGAAGGCATCGCGAGCGACAAGGATCTGACCAAGCGCCTGCTGCGATCCTGCGGGGTGCCGGTGCCGGACGGCCGTATCGTGGAAAGCCCCGAAGATGCCTGGGAGGCGGCGGAAGAAATCGGCCTGCCCGTCGCGATCAAGCCGGTCGACGGCAACCATGGCCGGGGCGTCTCTCTCGATCTTGCCACCCGCGAGGATGTCGAACGCGCCTATCGACTGGCCTTGCAGGAGGGACGCGAGGTGATCGTCGAGCGCTATATCCCGGGCAACGAACACCGCCTGCTGGTGGTCGGCTCGCGCGTCGTCGCCGCCGCGCGGGGCGAGGCGGCCTGGGTGGAGGGTGATGGCCGCTCGACCGTCGTCGAGCTGATCGAGCGCCAGCTCAACACCGATCCGCGCCGCGGCAGCACGGAAGACTATCCGCTCAACCGCATCCTGATCGACGAAGACCCTGCGGTCGGCCTCGAACTCGAGCGTCAGGGCCTGACGCCGGCGGCCATCCCGGCGGCAGGCCAGACCGTCCTGATCCAGCGCAACGGCAATGTCGCCTTCGATGTCACCGACAGGCTGCATCCCGACGTCGTGGAAACGGCCGTTCTGGCTGCGCGGGTGGTGGGGCTCGATATCGCGGGAATCGATCTGGTGGCGGGAGACGTCTCGCGGCCGCTGGTAGAACAGCAGGGCGCCATCGTCGAGGTGAACGCCGGACCGGGCCTGCTCATGCATCTCAAACCCGCCGGAGGAACACCGCGTCCGGTGGGTCGGGCCGTCGTCGATCACCTGTTTCCTGCCGGGGAAAGTGGACGTATTCCCATCGTGGGCATCAGCGGCTCGCAGGGAACGACCGCCATCGCGCATCTGGTCACGCATCTGGTGTCCTGCACCGGCAAGCGTACGGGGCTGGCGAGCCGCGAAGGGCTGTACCTGGGGCCGCGCCAGGTACAGTCCGGGAACTGCGCCAACTGGCGGATGGGCAGGCAGTTGCTGATGAACCGGGGCGTGGACACCGCGATCTTTGAACACGATGCGCGATCGATCCTCGCCGAGGGCTATGCCTACGACCGTTGCCAGGTCGGTGTGGTGACCGATTTCCAGATGGACGCTTCGCTTGCCGAATACTACGTCAGCGAGCCCGGGCAGATGGTCACGGTGATGCGCACCCAGGTGGATGTGATCCTGTCCGAAGGGGTGGCGGTGCTCCATGCCGCCGATCCGGCGGTGGCCGGGCTGGCCTCGCTGTGTGACGGTGCTGTCCTGTTTTATGCGCTGGATCCCGATCTGCCGCTGATTGCCGGACACTGCGAACGGGGAGGCCGGGCGGTGGTTCTGCGCGACAGCGAAGTCGTCATCGCGGGCGGCAGCGGCGAGGTGCCGCTCTTCAATCTGGCCAGCCAGGCGTTGCCCGCCCACGACAAGCCGGCTCTCCAGGCCCTGCATCTGCTTGCTGCGGTCGGGGTGGCGCTGGCGCTGGACATTCCGTCTGATCTGATCCGGGCTGCGATCGAAACCTGCATGGCGCTGCCGGTGCCCGCGAGCCGGATCTGACCATCGAATCAGGACATTCGGCAGGACGAATCGGCTACCGGATCCCGCACAGGAACAGAATTCATGGAAATCTCACGCATCCGCGCGCTGCGCGGCCCCAATCTCTGGAGCCGCCACACGGCCATCGAAGCCTTGATGCGCTGCACGACGGAAGAGACGATGATCGATGCAATCAGCGGATTCGAGGTGCGCTTGCGGGCGCGCTTTCCGGATATCGATCCGATGCGTCCGGTCGATCAGGAGGAAGACATTTCCATGGCGCACGCGCTGGCTTTTGCTGCCCTCGGCCTGCAGGCGCGGGTCGGATGCCCGGTCAGCTTCTGCGTCGTCTCGCCGACGGTGGAGCCGGGAGTCTACCAGCTGGTCTTTGAATACACCGAAGAGGCGGTCGGGCGATTGGCGCTCGAACTGGCCGGGTCGCTGTGCCGGTCCGCATACGACGACAGCCCGTTCGATCTGGAGGCCGCCCTGGCGCAACTGCGGGATCTGGATGAAGACGTCCGTCCCGGGCCGAGTACCGGTGCGATCGTCCAGGCGGCCCTCGCGCGGGGCATTCCCGTCCGCCGGCTGACGGCGGGCAGCCTGGTGCAGTTTGGCTGGGGAAGCCGGCAGCGGCGTATCCAGGCGGCCGAGACGGATACGACCTGCGCCATTTCCGAGGCGATCGCGCAGGACAAGGATCTCACCAAGACGCTGCTGGCAGCGGCGGGCGTGCCGGTGCCGCTCGGGCGCATCGTGACCGATGCCGAAGACGGCTGGACGGCCGCCTGCGAGATCGGACTGCCCGTGGTGGTCAAACCGCGCGACGGCAACCAGGGCAAAGGGGTGACGGTCAATATCCTGACGCGCGAGCATTTCATGGCAGGCTATGGCGCTGCCTCGGCCATCAGCGAGGAAGTGCTGGTCGAGCGTTTCATTCCGGGCCACGATTACCGCCTGCTGGTGATCGGCAATCGCCTGATCGCCGCTGCCCGGCGCGATCCGCCGCATGTGGTCGGCGACGCTGTCCATACGGTCAGCGAACTCGTTGAACTGGTGAATGGCGATCCGCGCCGCGGCGAGGGCCACTCCACCTCCCTGACCAGGATACGGCTCGACGACATTGCCCTGGCCCGCCTGGCCGTGCATGGCCTGGATGCGGCGTCGATCCCCGCCATGGGCGAGCGGGTCGTCCTGCGCAACAACGCCAACCTGAGCACGGGCGGCACCGCGACCGACGTGACCGACGATGTCCATCCGGATGTGGCGGCCCGTGTGGTGGAAGCCGCGCAGATGATCGGACTGGACATCTGCGGTGTCGACGCGGTCTGCCAGACCGTGCACAAACCGCTGGAGGAACAGGGGGGCGGGATCGTCGAGGTCAACGCGGCGCCGGGCCTGCGCATGCATCTCATGCCTTCCTATGGCAAGGGGCAGCCGGTGGGCGAGGCCATCGTCTCGACCCTGTTTCCGCCGGGCGAGGATGGCCGCATTCCCGTGGTGGCGGTGACCGGCACCAATGGCAAGACCACGACCGTGCGCCTGATCGCCCATTTGCTGACGCTTGCCGGCAAGCGCGTCGGCATGACCGCGACGGACGGCGTGTATGTGCAGGGCCGGCGTATCGATACCGGCGACTGCAGCGGTCCGAAAAGCGCACGCAATATCCTCATGCATCCGGATGTGGACGCCGCCGTGCTGGAAACGGCCCGCGGCGGCTTGCTGCGCGAAGGTCTGGCGTTCGATCGCTGCAAGGTCGCGGTGGTGACGAATATCGGCATGGGCGATCATCTCGGCCTCAACTTCATCACCACGGTGGAGGATCTCGCCGTACTCAAACAGGTGGTGGTGCAGAACGTCGCGCCGGACGGCGTGGCGGTGCTCAATGCCTGCGATCCCCGGACCGTCGAGATGGCCATCCATTGCACGGGATCGGTGATCTTCTTCGCCAGCGAAGCCCACCATCCCGTCATCGCCGCCCATCGCGCCCAGGGCAATCGGGTGATCTACCTGGACGGAGACCGCTTCGTCGCGGCCATGGGCGACATCGAACACCCCCTGCCCCTGGCAGGGATCCCGCTTACACGCGGCGGCACCATCCGTTTCCAGATCGAGAACGCGATGGCGGCCGCGGCTGCGGCCTGGGCGCTGGAACTGGACTGGGAGGTCATCCAGCGTGGCCTCGCCAGCTTCGACAGCACGGCACAGAACGTCCCGGGCCGCTTCAACCTGTTCGATTACCGCGGCGCCACGCTCATCGCCGACTATGGACACAACCCGGATGCCATTCTTGCGCTCGTCGGGGCGGTGGAGGCGCTGCCGGCGCAACGCCGGATCGTCGTGATCAGCGGCGCGGGCGACCGGCGGGACGAGGATATCCGCGAACAGACCCGGATCCTCGGCGCGGCATTCGACGAGGCCGTCCTGTATCAGGACCAGTGCCAGCGCGGCCGCGCCGAGGGCGAAGTGCTGGCGCTGCTGCGGGAAGGGCTAAGCAACGCCCCGCGCACGCGCGACATCGAGGCGGTCACCGGCGAATTTCTTGCCATCGATATCGCCCTGTCGCATCTCAAGTCCGGCGATCTATGCCTGATCCTGGTCGATCAGGTGGAAGAGGCTCTGGCCCATATCACCCGGCGCATCGCCAAATCCTGAGCGGCCACTGCCCGGGCGAGCGGAACCCCGACAGGCGGGTAGGCGCACGCGGGCGCCTCGCCTGAACTAATCACAAACTGCCTCGATCCAATGGGCTGCCAAGGGGCAGCACCGCATCCCTCGACCATGCCTCGGGGAAAACTGCTTATTCAACCATGAAGATGGAGACCTCAATGAGCGTTTCATGGCAGGACAGTATCTATCAGCAACGCGAAGAACTGGCGCGCATCCTGCGCGAGCCGTTGACGCAACTGGCCGGGCAATGCGCACCGGCCTGGGGCGATGGCAAGGCGCTGGACGCCCTGCTCGCCGCGCACTTTGCCGACATTCCGTATTGCACGTTTCTCTACTGCGTGGAAGCCGACGGCGTACAGATTTGCAACAACGTCGGCCGCACCGGCGTCGAGCCGGGCTATCTCGGACGCGACCGCTCGCAACGTCCGTACATGAAGGAAGCGGTCCCCAACTGGGGATTCCTGCTGTCGGATGCCTACATCAGCCTGAGAGGGCGCCGGCCTTCGCTCACGGCGTTGCAGGTGATCGGTCGGGATTTCCGGACCCTGGGCTATCTCGGGGCCGACTTTGACCTGCGCAATCTGCCGGTCACCTCCGCGCTCTACGAGGAACCAGGCAATTGGCGGCAGGTAAAAGGCGATCCGGCGATCCGCGGCACCGTATTCCAGCAGTGCCGGATTGAAAGCCCGATGGATGGCAATCTGGAGCAGGCCCTGTCGATCCTCGAAGAACTGTTGACCCAGCGTGGCGTGTTTCAATGCCAGATC
The DNA here is from genome assembly GCA_001899765.1 of Thiobacillus sp. 63-78. Taxonomy (GTDB): domain Bacteria; phylum Pseudomonadota; class Gammaproteobacteria; order Burkholderiales; family Thiobacillaceae; genus Thiobacillus. The sequence goes on along the minus strand of MKWM01000046.1, from coordinate 39,280 downwards.
CATTTTTCCAGCAGCCAGGCGACGATCTGGACGGTGAGCGATCCACTTCGCTATCGCATCCTGGACGCCGATGCGCTAAGCGATCCGGACATCTGCCTGGTCTATCCTTCCTGCCCCTATCCTGCCGACGCGGTCATTCCGCCGACCGACATCAAACGGATACTCGCGACGCTACAGACCCTGCGTCTCGCCGATCCGACCTTTTACCTGCGCATGGCCTCGATCAATATTTTCAATGGCATGGTGAGCGTGACGTTTTCATGCGATGGCTCTCATTACATGTCGCATGCCGAATTCCTGACGAAGGACGCGTCGTTCTGGTTCTGATTCCGTACCAGGATCGACAGGAATCATCGCCGAGCGCGATAATCCCGTATCGAGCGGGCATTGGGCCTGAATTTTCCGGGCGGAGGCACCATGAACTTCACACCATTCATCCGTGCGATCGGCTGCATGCTGATGCTGGCCATGCCGGCGGCGATGGCGCAGGAACTGGCGCCCTCGCTGTCGGGGCGGACGCTGGTGAATGTCGACCCGCACGCGCATTACAAGGTGGTGTACGACATTCATTCCGCCGAGACGGCAGCGGGCATCAGCAAGGGGCTGTTCTACGCGCGCGGCCTGATCGAGGCCTACCGCAAGCAGGGCGTCACGCCGAAGCAACTCGATATCCATCTGGTACTGCACGGCGACGCCGCCAAATATCTTCTCATCAACACGACCTATCGCGACGTCGTGGACGATCCCTTCGCGGTCAATCTCAATACGGAAGTCACCCAGGACTTGCTGCGCCTTGGAGTGAACGTGGAAATCTGTCACAGCACGATGAAATCGAATGGCTGGACGGCCGACGATGTCCTGCCGGGGGTGGCGATCGTTCACGACGGCTATACACGCCTCATCCAGATGGAGAACAAGGGGTACGCCTATATCGGCGGATTCTGAACGGAGCGCACGGCTGCGCCTGAGGCCATCGCTTCATCGGCATGTCCACCACTCTCGACGTGATGCTCGCCTCACCGATGTTCAGCCTGCTGAAGCCTGTTCTGACCCGGTCAGGAATCTGCCGCCGTGACGCGCTCGCGACCATTGGGTTAATATCAGGCCGCCATGACCTGGTTCCATACAGGATTCCCTTACGTCCAGAAACGCCATCGCGTCGGTCTGCTCTCGCGCCGCCTGTGGGTGCGCCACATGCTGTTCTGGAGCGGTGCGGTCGGCGTGGGATTGACGGCCACGGCGTTTGCCCTGAGCAGCAATTATGCCCAGATGCTGTTCCGTCTGGTGGTGACGGCTTATCCCTGGCTTCCCCTGCTGATCACGCCCCTGACATTTGCCGGCGTGGCTGTCCTGACGCGGCGCTATTTCAAGGGTGCTGAGGGCAGCGGTATTCCGCAGACGATCGCGGCGATCCGCATGACCGACGGCCACGAGCGTGACGCGGTCCTGTCGCTGCGTGTGGCGGTGGGCAAGATGTTCCTGACCTGCATCAGCCTGATGGGTGGCGCCAGCGTAGGCCGCGAAGGTCCTACCGTCCAGGTGGGCGCGGCGCTGCTATACAACCTGCGCTGGCTGGTTCGCTTTCCGCGGCATCTGAGGGAGCGCGGCCTGATCGTGGCCGGCGGTGGCGCCGGCGTGGCGGCGGCCTTCAATACGCCGCTCGCAGGAATTGTTTTTGCCATTGAAGAAATGGCTCGCTCGTTCGAAGAACGCACCAGCGGCACGTTGATCACCGCCGTCATCATTGCCGGCCTCGCGGCAATCTACGTGCAGGGTGACTACACCTATTTTGGCGTGACCAATGCCACGCTCTCCGGCCTGTCCGGCTGGGGCGGCGTATTGCTGTGCGGCTTGGCCGGCGGCTTGCTGGGCGGGGGATTCAGCCGCCTGCTGCTGGCCTTTTCGACCTATGGCCTGCCCGGGCGGGCCGGGACATTCGTGCGCACCCACCCCGTGAAATTCGCCGCGCTTTGTGGCCTGCTACTCGCACTGATCGGCCTGGCGTCCGGAAACACCGTTTACGGCAGCGGCTACGCAGAGGCCAGGCATCTGCTCACGGGGACAGAAGTCGTTTCCGCAGGATATGGCCTATGGAAAATACTGGCGACCTTCGTGTCGTTCATCAGCGGCATTCCCGGCGGACTGTTCGCCCCCAGCCTGTCGGCCGGTGCGGGAATCGGCCAGCTTGTAGCGGGTCTGTTCAGCCAGACGAATCCGGCGGCACTGATCGTGATCGGTATGGCGGCCTATTTTTCCGGCGTCGTCCAGGCGCCCATCACCGCTTTCGTCATCGTGATGGAAATGACCGGCAATCATGACATGATGGTTCCCCTGATGCTGGCAACGCTGCTCGCTACCGCCGTTTCCCGTATCGTGTGCCCGAGGCCGTTGTACAAGGCGCTGGCGAGCAATTATCTGGCCCGTGCGCGGCCTTCCACTACCTAGCGGCTGCAGCAGAAAACGCGGGTGATCGATATGCAATGCCGTTTCTGCTGCTTGTTTTCTCCGGAGCGCAGTCGATGAAAATTCCAACCATCAGTGTACTGGCGCTGTCGCTGGCGATACTTGGCTGCAGCAAGCTGACGCTGGAGAACTATGACAGGATCACCATGGGCATGCCCTATGACGAGGTCGTCCGGCTGATCGGAGCGCCCGATCAATGCGACGATGTCATGGGGGTGCGCAACTGCTCATGGCGCGATGGCAAACGTTCCATTGATGTGAATTTTCTTGCAGGTCAGGTCTTGCTGTTCTCGTCCAGCAATCTGAAATAACGCGCACCAGGGCGGGCGCGGCAGTGTCCCGCCCACAATGATCCGGCAACAGAGTCGCCATAGAGGTTCATCCCGTTACAAAAATGGAAAAGTACGACCTGATCACATCATCCATCCTCCGACTGAATGAACTGCTGCCGCTGAAGGCGCGTCAGGGCGGGCATACCCCGGCGCTGCAGGACCTGCATCGGGCGGTGATCAGCTCACTTGTCATGCGTGGGCGTCCGCCCACCCGGGCAGAGGTTGCGGACCGGGTGGGCGGACAGCAGGTCGACGCCGCGCTCGCCCTGCTGGGGAACGACGATCTCATCGTGCTGTCTCCGGACCGGCGGGACATCCTCGGGGCCTATCCCGTCACATCGGAAACGACGCCGCACACACTTGAAGTCAATGGGCATACGATCCACGCCATGTGCGCGCTCGATGCGCTGTCCGTCGCGCCTGTGTTCGATTGCGTGGTGAATGTCCGTTCGCATTGCCGGATGACGGGCGAAGCGATCGCGCTCAGCCAGAAGGGTGAACGCATCACCGGCGCCTGGCCTGTCACGACACGGGTAGGCGTGCGCTGGCGGCGGCCGTCAGGCGACTGTGCCGCGCACAGCCTGTGCAGGGAGATGGTCTTCCTGAAAGACGATGACGTCGCGCGCCAATGGCACGGGAGCGACTTGCAGGGCCACAGCGTATACACGCTGGAACAGGCGCTGGCCTTTTCTGTGGGCTATTTCAGGCCGCTGCTGTGAAAGCCTGCCCGAGGGCACGGCACTTCAGGATTGGCAAATAACGCCGATCATTCCTTCGAGAGGCCGCGAAAACGTTCGCGCAGGATCAAGCCGGAAATGCCCTGAAGCCGTCCTGTCGGGCTTGCTGGCCAGGCCTCGCTACATGCCCGCACCAAAGGGGGGGATGATGTCGCAGCAACCTGCAGGTTTGACCGACTGGATCGCTTTTCTGGGACGGGCCGAGATTCCCGTTCTGGCACATACTGTGCGCGAACTGGAGCGTCTGCATGAGAACGAAGCCCAGCTCAACGCGCGCGCGGTCGCCGATGTGGTCACGGACGATCCGCTGATGACCGTCAAGCTGCTGCGCTATATGCAGATGCACAAGCATCGAAACCAGACGCACGAGTTGGTCGATGTGAAGCAGACACTGCTGATGATGGGGCTGGATACCTTCTTCCGCGAGGTTCCGCCCACCCCGATCGCGGAAGACATGCTCCAGGAACATCGTGCCGCGCTGGTGTATCTGCTGCATACGGTCCGGCGTGCGCAGCGCTCGGCCTACTACGCCTTCGACTGGGCATTGCGTCTGCACGACATGCATGCGGAAGAGGTGCAGGTGTCCGCGCTGCTTACGCATATGTCAGAAATGCTGATGTGGTGCTTCAGCCCCGAACGGATGCTTGAAATCCAGCGTTTGCAGGCGGCCGATCGCACCATGCGCAGCGCCGACGCCCAGAAACTGGTGCTGGGTTTTGCCGGCCTGGAACTGCAACGCCAGTTGACCGTGGCGTGGCGTCTGCCTGAATTGCTGAGGAACCTGACGGATCCGGCACTGGCCCGGTCGACCCGGGTACGCAACGTCATGCTGGCGGCCAATCTGGCACGGCATTCCGCACAGGGCTGGCACGACGCCGCCTTGCCGGACGATTTCGACGAAATCGCCGCGCTGCTCCATATGAATCCGAACAAGGTGATGGCCCTGGTGAAAGCGGGCCCCTCGATCACCTGAGACCAGCCGTTCGGGTTTTCCGGCGGGAAGACGGGGGCAGTCCTGCCTGAATGTGACGGTATTTTCAGCCGGCTGGCGAATTGGGCAATGGCCTGTCCAGCCGGCTACCCGGATGAATTCCGCATCAGACCCTGCATCAGCAGTCGACGCCGCATTACCGGTCGCTTGCGACGGGAACGCACGTCACGCCACGCTGCCAAAGCTGCGGTCGGTAGCAATGTACGGCGCCTTGAGACCGGCAATACGGCAGCTTTGCGCAACAGGCCCGCCCGGGAAGACGGTATAAAGATATTTCATGCCGCCTTGCGGGTGGAAGCGCTCATCCAGCGCGTCATGCAGGTCACGCAGGTTGATGATGGTGTCGTCGGCATGCTGCACGTAGTAATGCTGAAGGGCGCGAATCACGTTCCAGTGATCTTCGGTCAGTTCAAGGCCTTCTTCGCGGGCAATCTTCATTGCATCGTTGCACGTCCACTCCATCGGAGCGTCCGGAAAATCGGGGTCGGGCCTGGATTGCCCGATCAGATGATTGATATCGGCTGATTCGCGTGACATGGCCTCTTCCTTCCAAGTCTTGTGTACAGGTTTTAAAGTTAGGTCAGCGTCCCGGGAATGCAAGCCGGCGCTGCGCGACCGGCAGACCGGGACCCTGACTGACGCTTTCGACCGTTCCGTACTGGCCGCATAATGCGCGCTGCGTGTTGGCCGTGCGTGCGGCAGCCTGAGTTCATGTCCAATCTCCCATACTGGCGTCTGTCCGGTTTCTATTTCTTTTATTTCGCCTTCGTTGGCGCCATGTCGCCGTTCTGGGGGCTGTATCTGCAGTCGCTGACGTTCAATGCGTTCGAGATCGGCGTGCTGATGTCGCTGCTGCAGGCCATGCGGATCTTCGCGCCCAATATCTGGGGGCATATCGCCGATCAGACCGGGCGGCGGACGACGATCGTGCAGATCGCGGCATTCGGCAGTGTGCTGGTATTCAGCGGCGTGTTCTTCGGCAGCGGTTTCTGGTGGATGTTCACGGTGATGGCCGCGCTGGGTTTTTTCTGGAGCGCGTCGCTGCCGCTGGTCGAGGCGATGACGCTGTCGCATCTGGGTGAACGTACCGACGCCTACGGCCGTATCCGCCTGTGGGGATCGGTCGGCTTCATCCTGATGGTGGTGGGACTGGGCTACGCGTTCGATCATGTGGCGATCGGCTGGCTGCCCTGGGCGGTGCTGGGGGTGATGCTGGGCATCACCGCCTTCGCCCGGGTGATCCCCGAAGCGGAAATCCTGCCGCATCACACTGACCATCATTCGGTGTGGGCAGTCGTGAAGCGTCCCGATGTGGCGTCGCTGCTGGCTGCCTGCATGCTGATGGCGGTGACGCACGGCCCTTACTACACTTTCTATTCGATCTATCTGGTCGACCATGGGTACGAAAAATCCACCGTAGGCTGGCTATGGGCGCTCGGCGTATTGTGCGAGATCGGAATGTTCCTGGTCATTCCGCGCATTTTCGCGCGGGTGACGCCGCGCCGGCTGATCCTGGCCAGTTTCGCGCTGGCGGTGCTGCGCTTTCTGCTGATCGCCTGGGGGGTGGAATCGCCCTGGCTGGTGTGGGGTGCGCAGACGCTCCACGCCTTCACTTTCGGCACCTTCCATGCCTCCGCCGTGGCGCTGATTCATCAGCATTTCCGCGGCCGCCACCAGGCGCGCGGGCAGGCGCTCTACACCAGTCTCTCCTACGGTATCGGCGGGACGATCGGCGGTCTGGCCAGCGGCCTGACCTGGGAATCGCCGGGGCCGGCGTGGACCTTCACCCTGGCCGCCGCCAGCGCCGCGCTGGCCTGGGCGGTCTATGCGGCCTGGGGAGAAACAAAACCCGTGCCAGTAGGCTCAAAGCTATGAAATAATCAACGTTTTACGCGCTATACAGCCCCATTTCGCATGTCCGGCCAAACCCTGTTCAAGAAATTGTGGGACGCCCATGTGGTTCATGTCGAACCCGATGGCACCACGCTGCTCTACATCGACCGCCATCTGGTGCACGAAGTCACCAGTCCGCAGGCGTTCGAAGGGCTGAAGCTGGCGCGCCGCACGCCGCGCCGCGCCGATGCCGCCATCGCCGTGCCCGACCACAACGTGCCGACCACCGACCGCAGCCAGGGCATCGCCGACCCGGTGTCGCGCCTGCAGGTCGAGACGCTCGACGCCAACTGCGCCGAGTTCGGCATCACCGAATTCAGGATGGACGATATCCGTCAGGGCATCGTCCACGTCATCGGTCCCGAAGAAGGCCTGACCCTGCCCGGCATGACCGTGGTGTGCGGCGATTCGCATACCTCGACGCACGGTGCGTTTGGGGCATTGGCGTTCGGCATCGGCACCTCCGAGGTCGAGCACGTGCTCGCCACGCAATGCCTGTGGCAAAAGCCGTCGAAGACGATGCTGGTCAAGGTCGAGGGGCAGCTCGGACGCGGCGTCACCGCCAAGGACGTCGCGCTCGCCATTATTGGAGAAATCGGCACCGCCGGCGGCACCGGCTATGCGCTGGAATTCGGCGGTTCGGCGATCCGCGCGCTGACGATGGAAGGCCGCATGACGCTGTGCAACATGGCGATCGAGGCGGGCGCGCGCGCCGGCATGGTGGCGGTCGACCAGACCACGATCGACTACGTCAAGGGCCGGCCCTATTCGCCCACGGGCGCGGCGTGGGACCAGGCGGTGGCCTGGTGGAACACGCTGCATTCGGACGCCGACGCGGTGTTCGACCGCGTGGTCGAGCTCGACGCCGCGACGATCGCGCCGCAAGTCACCTGGGGCACCTCGCCCGAGATGGTGACGACGATCAACGGTCGCGTGCCGGACCCGGCCGCCGCGCCGAGTGAGGTCAAGCGCCACGACTGGACGCGCGCGCTGGAATACATGGGCTTGCAGGCGGGAACCCCGGTCGCAGGGATCGCGGTCGACAAGGTGTTCATCGGCTCGTGTACCAACTCGCGGATCGAGGATCTGCGCGAAGCCGCCGCCGTGGCTAGCGGCCGCAAGGTCGCGTCCAACGTCAAGCTGGCGATGGTGGTGCCGGGCTCGGGCCTGGTCAAGCAGCAGGCCGAAGCCGAGGGCCTGGACAGGATTTTCCTCGCCGCCGGCTTCGAATGGCGCGAACCGGGCTGCTCGATGTGCCTGGCGATGAACGCCGACCGCCTGGAACCGGGCGAGCGCTGCGCCTCGACTTCCAACCGCAACTTCGAGGGCCGGCAGGGGCAGGGCGGCAGGACCCATCTGGTCAGCCCGGCGATGGCGGCTGCGGCGGCCTGTGCCGGACATTTTGTCGATGTACGAAACTTTTAAGGAGATAGCATGAAGCCAATGATTGCCCTGATGATCGCCGCTGCCCTGGTGCTGGCCGGCTGCAACACCGTGCGCGGCGTGGGCCAGGACATCGAGAAGGCCGGCGAATCCATCCAGAAATCCACCAAGTAAATGCAGGCCTTCACTGTTCACGACGGACTGGTGACGCCGCTCGACCGTGCCAACGTCGACACCGACGCCATCATCCCCAAGCAGTTCCTGAAGTCGATCAAGCGCGCCGGCTTCGGCCCCAACCTGTTCGACGAATGGCGTTATCTCGACCACGGCGAACCCGGCAAGTCGAATCACGACCGCCCGCTGAATCCGGAATTCGTGCTGAACCAGCCGCGTTACCAGGGGGCGTCGGTGCTGCTGGCGCGCGAGAATTTCGGCTGCGGGTCCAGCCGCGAGCACGCGCCGTGGGCGCTGGAAGACTATGGATTCCGCGCCATCATCGCGCCGAGTTTTGCCGACATCTTCTACAACAACTGCTTCAAGAACGGCATCCTGCCCATCGTGCTCGACGCGGCCGTGGTGGATCGCCTGTTTCGCGAGTGCGGCGCCAACGAGGGTTATGCCCTGACCGTCGATCTGGACAAACAGACGGTGACGACGCCCACGGGCGAAGCCATCCCCTTCGATGTGGACGCGGGGCGCAAACACCGCCTGCTCAACGGTCTGGACGACATCGGGCTGACCTTGCTGCAGGCCGACAGGATCAAGGCCTACGAAGAACGGCGCAAGGTCGAAGCGCCGTGGTTGTTTGCATGATTTTTTCATCCGCGAATACCCATCTGGGTATTCGCCGATAAAGGGTTTTGAAAACATGAAAATTGCAGTCTTGCCGGGTGACGGCATCGGTCCGGAAATCGTCGCGCAGGCGGTCAAGGTTCTCGACGCATTGTGCGCCGACGGCGCGAAGATCGAAATGGAGGCCGCGCCGATCGGCGGCGCGGGTTACGACGCGGCGGGCGATCCGCTGCCGGAAGCGACGCTCAAGCTTGCGCGCGACGCCGACGCGGTGCTGCTCGGCGCCGTCGGCGGGCCGCAATACGACACGCTCGACCGCCCGCTGCGCCCCGAGCGCGGCCTGTTGCGCATCCGCAAGGAACTGAATCTGTTCGCCAACCTGCGCCCGGCGCTGCTGTACCCGGAACTGGCGGGCGCGTCGTCGCTGAAACCCGAAGTGGTGTCCGGGCTCGACCTCATGATCGTGCGCGAGCTGACCGGCGACGTCTATTTCGGCCAGCCGCGCGGCATCGAAGTAAGGTCAGGCCCAACCGGGGCGAGCGAACGCGTCGGCTTCAACACCATGCTCTATTCGGAATCGGAAGTACGCCGCGTCGCCCACGTCGCCTTCGGCATCGCGATGAAGCGCGGCAAAAAGTTGTGCTCGGTGGAAAAATCCAACGTGCTCGAATGCTCCGAGCTGTGGAAGGAAGTGATGATCGAGGTGTCGAAGGACTACCCCGAGGTCGAGCTTTCGCACATGTACGTCGACAACGCGGCGATGCAGATCATCCGCGCACCGAAGCAGTTCGACACCATGGTCACCGGCAACATCTTCGGCGACATCCTGTCGGACGCCGCGTCGATGCTGTCCGGCTCGATCGGCATGCTGCCGTCGGCCTCACTGGACGAACACAACAAGGGCATGTACGAGCCGATCCACGGCTCCGCGCCCGACATCGCCGGCAAGGATCTGGCCAACCCGCTCGCGACCATCCTCTCGGTGGCGATGATGTACCGTTATACCTTCGCCGATCTGGCGACGGCCGACCGCATCGAGAACGCCGTGAAAAAAGTGATTGCGCAGGGCCTGCGCACCGGCGACATCTGGACCGAGGGCACGCAGAAGGTGTCGTGCAGTGAGATGGGCGACGCGGTGGTGAAGGCGCTGGCGCGCTAGGACTTGGGAATTAGGGGTCAGGATTCAGGGGTCAGGGGATGAGCGGCTACAGGCCGCGCAATTTTCAAGGCGCGGGCTGTGCCCGCACCGCCCCTGAATCCTGATCCCTGAATCCTGACCCCTCAACAGGAGAAAGAAAATGATGAAAGTAGGCTTGATCGGCTGGCGCGGCATGGTGGGTTCCGTGCTGATGGGCCGCATGAAGGAAGAGCGCGACTTCGACCACATCGAACCGGTGTTCTTCACCACGTCGAATGCCGGCGGCAAGGGCCCCGATATCGGCCGTGACGTGCCGCCGCTGAAGGATGCCCACAGCATCGACGACCTGAAGGCCTGCGACACCCTCATCAGCTGCCAGGGCGGCGACTATACGAAGGAGATCTACCCGAAGCTGCGCGCGGCGGGCTGGAACGGCTACTGGATCGATGCCGCCTCGGCGCTCAGGATGCAGGACGAGGCCATCATCATTCTCGACCCGGTCAACAAGAAGGTGATCGAGGACGGCATCGCCAGCGGCGTCAAGACCTACGTCGGCGGCAACTGTACGGTGTCGCTGATGCTGATGGCGATGGGCGGGCTGTTCGACGCGGGTCTGGTCGAGTGGGTCTCGCCGATGACCTACCAGGCCGCTTCCGGCGCCGGCGCGCGCAATATGCGCGAGCTGATCGCCCAGATGGGGGCGGTCTATGCCGAGGTGAAGGACCTGCTGGCCGATCCGGCTTCGGCGATTCTCGAAATCGACCGCAAGATGGCTGAGTTCATCCGCTCCGAGCGCTATCCGGTCGACGCCTGGCCGGTGCCGCTGGCGGGCAACCTGATCCCGTGGATCGACGTGGCGCTCGAATCCGGCCAGTCCAAGGAGGAATGGAAGGCGCAGGTCGAAGCCAACAAGATCATGGGCCGCAGCGACAAACCGATTCCGATCGATGGCCTGTGCGTGCGCGTCGGCGCGATGCGCTGCCATTCCCAGGCGCTCACCATCAAACTGACCAGGGATGTCCCGCTGGCCGACATCCACGGCTTGATCGCCGCCCATAACCCGTGGGTGAAGGTGGTGCCGAACGACCGTGAACTCAGCATGCGCGAGCTCACTCCGGCTGCGGTGACGGGCACGCTTGCCGTACCGATCGGCCGCCTGCGAAAGCTCAACATGGGGCCGCAATACCTGACCGCGTTCACAGTGGGGGACCAGTTGTTGTGGGGCGCGGCCGAACCGTTGCGCCGCATGTTGCGCATCCTGCTGGAAGCCTGACTGGACGGGGAGTGATGGCGGCAAATTCAGTGTTGGTGCGATTGTTGCACTAAAGATTGCACTTGCCGAGCCGTCAATAGTGGCGTCAAGGATTCAACAGCCCCGCCAGCGGGGCGAAAGGGAGAGACGGGATGAAATTGAAGCGCTTCACCACCCAACTGGTGGCTGCCGGCCTGATCGCCGTGCCGCTGATGGCAAATGCCGCCGGGTTGGGCAAGCTGTCGGTCACCTCGGCACTCGGCCAGCCCCTGGCAGCTGAAATCGAGCTGTTCGCGGCAGACAAGGCCGAGCTCGACAGCCTGACGGCCAGCCTGGCGTCCGACCAGGCATTTCGCGATGCGCATGTTGAATTTGCCCCGGTGTTGTCTTCCCTGCGCTTCACGGTCGAGAAAAAACCGAATGGCAAGGCGGTGTTGAAAGTCAGTTCCAACCGTCCGGTCAACGACCCTTTCATCGACATGCTGATCGAACTGAACTGGGGCTCGGGACGGCTGGTGCGCGAATACACCATGCTGCTCGACCCTCCGGGCGTTGCGCCGAAGCAGGCGGTGGCGCCCATGGCCCCCGTGACGCCGTCGCAAGGGCCCGCGGCGAGCCCTGCTCCCGCCCCGCAAGCCGCTGCGCAAGCACCGGCAGCCCCCGCGCCGGCAGCCCGTCCTGCTGCGGTCAAACCCGCGCCGCAGACCGTGGATCATGTCAAGGTCAAGCGGGGCGACACCCTGATCGGTATTGCCAGCCGTATCCGGCCCGAAGGCGTGAGCCTGGAGCAGACCCTGGTGGGCCTCTACCAGGAAAACACCAAGGCCTTCAACGGCAATATGAATCGCCTGAAAGCGGGCAAGACGCTTGATGTTCCATCGGTCGACAAAGTGGCGGCCATCCCGCAAAAAGACGCGGTACGCGAGCTCAGGCTGCAGGCCGAGGACTGGCGTGCCTACCGACAGAAACTCGCGGGCGCCGTGAGTGCCGCGCCGGCGGCCAAGACCACGCCGGACCAGGCCAGTAGCGGCAAGATCACCCCGAAGGTGGAAGACCAGGCCAAGCCGGCATCCGAGGCGCAAAAGGACGTTCTGAAGCTATCCAAAGCCACACCGCCCGCTGCGGCGGCGGGCAAGGCGGATGAAGCCCGTGCGTTGCAGGAGAAACTGCGCGCCCAGGAAGAAGACGCTACTGCGCGGGAAAAGACACTGCAGGAATCGGGTCAACGCGTGGCCACACTGGAAAAGCAGATCCAGGACATGCAGAAGCTGGTCGAGATGAAAGAGAAGGCGCAGAAGGAAGCGCCAGCGGCGCCAGCAGCCCCCGCCACCCCCGCGCCGGAGGCAGCCAAACCCGCTCCGGCGCCGCTCGCTCCGACCGTCAAGGCACCGCCTGCCAGCCCCGCCGAGCCGGCCCAGGACTGGTATGCGACCCTGCTCGCCAACCCGCTGTATTGGGGCGGCGGTATCGCGGCACTGGGCCTTGGAGGCATCCTGTGGTGGATGATGGCGGGCGGTGGCCGCCGCCGGAAAACGGGTAGTGCTCTCCTTGAAGACAGCATCATGAGCGGTGGCGACGTGCGCCCGAACACGGTCGCCGGCGCCGCATCCGGCGGCAGTGTCAATACTGGCGACACCTCTTTCCTGACCGATTTCAGCCAGGCGGGTCTGGGCACCATCGATACCCACGACGTCGATCCGATCGCCGAAGCCGAGGTGTATATGGCCTATGGCCGTGACGCCCAGGCCGAGGAGATTCTCAAGGAAGCCCTCAACAAGAATCCGGATCGTCACGAAATTCGTGTCAAGCTGCTGGAAATCTACGCCGCGCGCCGCAATCCCGCGGCATTCGAATCGACCGCCGGCGAGCTCTACGCCGCGCTGGGCAACAAGTCGAGCCCGTTGTGGGACAAAGCCTGCGAAATGGGCCGCAGCATCGACCCGACCAACCCGCTGTATGGCGGTGCTCAATCGAACGCGTCCCCTGCCGAAACGGTGGCGGCGACGGCGGCGATCGCGGGCGGGGCAGTCGCCTTCGCCGGGGCGCAGGCACTGTCCGAGCCTGTCATCGAAGCCGGCCAGCCAGACCCTGCGCCTGAGCCCGTGCCGGAAGAAATCCCGGAACCGGTGGCCGACACGCCGCTGGAATTCGAGTCCGCGGGTCATGTCCTCAATTTCGACATGCCAGCCGCGCCGGCGGCCGACTCTCCCGAAACCGGGCATGCCGAGACGGATGCCCAGAGCCTGAATTTCGATCTGCCGGATATCGATCTGCCTGTGGAGGAAGACGATTCGCTGAAGCTGGATCTTGGCCTGGATGAAGACAATGGTCCTGACAGCAAGTTTGATTTCAGTGGTCTCGATCTCGATCTGGGCGAGTCGGGCGACAATGAGCTTGAACTCGACGAAGTCGGTACCAAACTCGATCTTGCCCGTGCCTATGTGGAAATGGGCGACAAGGAAGGCGCACGCGAGATCCTCGCCGAGGTGCTGGCCGAAGGCAGCGACAAACAGAAATCCGATGCGCAAGACATGTTGAGTTCGCTTGGCTAGGGGGTGCCGACGCGAAGGGACGGCCCGGTTCGGGCGAACCCCCTTTTGCGTCGGGCACTTGCGGTGAGCGACACCGCGGCACAGCCCGTTTTGTGGCGGCTTGCCGGATCAATCCCGTCGCGGGCGTGAATGCATGCTGAGGTACCCTGGATGCCCCCATTCGGCTGCCCGCATTCTTGTGTGGTGCGGATGGGCCGTAGCGGTGGAGCGCGCGGCAGTGCCCCAACTGGCCTTGCTGGCCGTCGTGCTGGCGACGGCCTTTCTGTTTGAGTCTGTCCGTCATGAAGCCTGGCGTTTGCTGCGCCGTACCCGTTGGCTGATGGCGGTGCTGCTGGTCACCTACGCCTATACCTTGCCCGGAATCCTGCTATGGCCGTCGCTCGAATGGGCCAGCCCGACCATGGAAGGGCTGCTGCAGGGCACGCTGCGCGTGGGCCGGCTGGCACTGATGATCATCGGGCTGGCGGTGCTGCTCGCCTCCACGCCACGTGCACGCCTGATTTACGGGCTGTACGGGCTGGCGCGTCCGCTGGCCTGGCTGGGCTTCGATCGCCGTGCCTTCGCCGTGCGCCTGGGCTTGACCCTGGACTATGTCGAACATGCGCCCAAACCGGCCCGGTGGCTGGATGCGCTGCGCACGCCGCTGCCGGATGACGCCGGCCCCGCCACCTATACTTTGCGCGCCGAACGCTGGCAAGCCTGCGACAGCGCCGTCATACTGGCGGGTCTGATTGGAGTGTGGATCGTGCTGGCTTGAGGCCGGGTGGGTATGCGTATCGTTCTGGGTCTGGAATATTGCGGCACCGGGTTCTGCGGCTGGCAGTCGCAGCCGCAGGGGTGCGGTGTGCAGGATGCGCTGGAGGCGGCGATCTCGGCGATCGCAGGCGAAAAAATCGTCGTCACGGCGGCCGGACGTACCGACGCCGGCGTGCATGCGGCATTCCAGGTCGCTCATTTTGACACCACCGCCCGGCGTCCGCTGACCGCCTGGGTGCGTGGCGTCAACCGCCATCTTCCGCCGGGCGTCGCGGTACTGTGGGCGCGCGAGGTGAGCGAGGCCTTCCATGCACGCTTTGCCGCCACGCAGCGAGGGTATCGTTATGTCCTGCTGAATCATCCTGTGCGTCCCGGCCTCCACCACGGGTTGATCGGATGGAGCCACCGTCCGCTCGACTCCGACGCGATGAACCGGGCGGCGGCGCACCTGATCGGCCGGCATGATTTTTCCGCCTTCCGCGCAGCCGAGTGCCAGGCCCGGTCGCCGGTCAAGGAACTGCGCCTGGCGCGGATCGAACGGCGCGGCGACTACCTGCTGTGCGATTTCCACGCTGACGGCTTTCTGCACCACATGGTGCGCAACCTCATGGGGTGCCTCGTCCATATCGGTGCCGGCGCACAAGCGCCCGAATGGATACACGGGATCCTGCTGGGACGCGACCGCGCGCTGGCGGCCCCCACTTTTGACGCCGCCGGACTGTACCTGACCCACCTCCGGTATCCTGCGGACTTTGCCTTGCCGGAAAGTTCTGAACGATGGCCCTTCGCCACATGAGCCTGCGCGTAAAAATCTGCGGCATCACCCGCTTGCAGGATCTGCATGCCGCCTGCGACGCGGGAGCGGATGCGGTGGGATTCGTGTTCTACGAAAAAAGCCCGCGTCACGTATCGGTCGAGGCGGCCGCCGGACTGGTGCGGGCCTTGCCGCCTTTCGTCCAGAGTGTGGGCCTGTTCGTCAACGCCGGGCCGGCTTTCATTGAACGGGTACTGCAGGCTGCTCCGCTCGACCTGCTGCAATTCCATGGCGACGAGACGCCGGCCGACTGCATGCGCTTCGGCCGGCCCTATATCAAGGCGGTACGCGTCGATGGGGCCACGGATTTGCTAAAATACGCGGCTGACTTCGATGCCGCGCGCGGTTTGCTGCTCGACGCCTTCGTGCCGGGCGTGCCGGGCGGCACCGGGGAATGCTTCGACTGGAACCTGATTCCGGTGAATCTGCCCCGGCCGGTCATCCTGTCGGGCGGACTGACCCCCGATAACGTTGCCGAGGCCATCCGGCACGTTCGTCCCTGGGCGGTGGATGTATCGTCCGGTGTGGAAATCTCGAAAGGCATCAAGGACGCGCACAAGATTGCGCGATTCATTGCGAACGCGAAAGAAGCAACATGAATCTCACCGGCCTCACCGATCTTCCCGATTCCCGCGGCCACTTCGGTCCCTATGGCGGCATTTTCGTCGCCGAAACCCTGATGGCGGCGCTGGACGAACTGCGCGTCGAATACGACCGCGCGCGCAGCGATCCTGCCTTCATGGCCGAATTCGAATACGAACTGAAGCACTACGTCGGCCGCCCCAGCCCGGTCTACCACGCCAGACGCCTGTCGGAGGCCTATGGCGGCGCGCAGATCTACCTCAAGCGCGAGGACCTCAACCACACCGGTGCGCACAAGATCAACAACACCATCGGCCAGGCGCTGCTGGCGCGGCGCATGGGCAAGAAGCGCGTCATCGCCGAAACCGGCGCCGGCCAGCACGGCGTCGCCTCGGCCACCGTCGCCGCCCGCTACGGCATGGAGTGCGTGGTCTACATGGGCGCCGAGGACGTCGCCCGGCAGTCGCCCAACGTCTTCCGCATGAAGCTTCTGGGCGCCACCGTGGTGCCGGTGTCCAGCGGCTCGAAGACGCTGAAGGACGCCTTGAACGAGGCCATGCGCGACTGGGTCACCAATGTCGAATCGACCTTCTATATTCTTGGCACCGCCGCCGGTCCGCATCCGTATCCCATGCTGGTGCGCGATTTCCAGTGCGTGATCGGGCGCGAATGCCTCGTCCAGATGCCGGAACTGGCGGGACGCCAGCCGGATGCCGTGATCGCCTGCGTCGGCGGCGGCTCCAATGCCATCGGCATCTTCCATCCCTACATCCCGCATGAAGGCGTCCGGCTGATCGGGGTGGAAGCCGGCGGCTGCGGCCTTGCCAGCGGCAAGCACGCCGCCCCCCTGAATGCCGGCGCCCCCGGCGTGCTGCACGGCTTCCGCAGCTACCTGATGCAGGACGAGAACGGCCAGATCATCGAGACCCATTCGATCTCGGCGGGACTGGATTATCCCGGCGTCGGCCCCGAGCACAGTTATCTCAAGGACGCCGGCCGCGCCGAATACGTGGTGATCAACGACGACGAAGCACTGGCCGCTTTCCACGATCTGTGCCGCTTCGAGGGCATCATTCCCGCGCTCGAATCCAGCCATGCCGTCGCTTACGCCAGGAAGCTCGCGCCGACTCTGGGCCAGGACAAGATCATCCTGGTGAATCTCTCCGGTCGCGGCGACAAGGATATCAACACCGTGGCCAGGGAATCGGGCATCACACTCTGAACCGGTTCCCTATTTGAATTGTATTTTCCAGAAGACCAGCCCATGAGCCGCATCGGCCAGACCTTTACCGCGCTGAAAGCGCACAACAGAAAAGCCCTGATTCCTTTCATGACCGCAGGCGACCCCGGCAAGGGTCTGACGGTTCCCCTGATGCATGTCCTGGTAGAAGCCGGGGCTGACATCATCGAACTGGGGGTGCCGTTTTCCGATCCCATGGCAGATGGGCCCGTGATCCAGCGGGCCTCGGAGCGGGCGCTGGCGAACAAGGTCGGACTGAAGGACGTGCTGGCGATGACGGCGGAATTCCGCAAGACCAACACGACGACGCCGGTGGTGCTGATGGGCTACGCCAACCCGGTCGAGCGCATGGGCTACGAAACCTTTGCCCGGGCTGCGCAGGCGGCCGGCGTGGACGGCGTGCTGACGGTGGACATTCCGCCGGAGGAGTCGGCGGGCGTATCGGATGTATTCAAGGCACATGGTCTCGATCCGATTTTCCTGCTGTCGCCGACCACGCCCGAATCGCGCGTGGAGCAGGTGGCGGCCGTTGCGGACGGGTTCATCTATTACGTGTCGCTCAAGGGCGTGACGGGTTCGGCCAGTCTGGATACCGGGGAGGTCGCCCGCAAGCTGGCCATGGTGCGCAAGCATTGCAAGCTGCCGGTGGGGGTGGGCTTCGGCATCCGCGACGCGGCGACTGCGGAAGCGGTGGCCCGCATCGCCGACGCGGTCATCGTGGGCAGCCG
This sequence comes from Thiobacillus sp. 63-78, assembly GCA_001899765.1. Taxonomy (GTDB): domain Bacteria; phylum Pseudomonadota; class Gammaproteobacteria; order Burkholderiales; family Thiobacillaceae; genus Thiobacillus. The sequence goes on along the minus strand of MKWM01000046.1, from coordinate 21,627 downwards.
GATCATGAGCGAGATCGAGGCCGCGCCGGAAGGCGAGTGCACCAATCGCGTCAAACATATGGTGGCCGAGTTGCGCCGCGGCGTCGACGCGGCATCGAAGTGAACGGAGAACATACATGAGCTGGTTTCAGAAGATCCTGCCGCCGAAAATCAAGCGGCGTGCGCTGGCCGACAAGAAATCCATGCCCGAGGGGCTGTGGTCCAAGTGTCCGGCCTGCAACGAAGTCCTCTACCGTGCCGATCTGGAAAGCAACCTGGAGGTGTGCCCGAAATGCGGCCACCACCATCGCATCGGCGCGCGCCAGCGGCTGGCGATGCTGCTGGATGCGGACGGGCAGCATGAAATCGGCGCGCACATCGCGCCGCACGATCCACTCAAGTTCAAGGACAGCAAGAAATACCCCGAACGTTTGAAAGAAGCGCAGACCGGCACCTCGGAGACCGACGCGCTGGTGGTGATCGGCGGCAGCGTCAAGGCGGTACCGGTCGTGGCGGCGGCGTTCGAGTTCAAGTTCATGGGCGGCTCGATGGGTTCGGTCGTCGGCGAGCGTTTTGTGCTCGGCGTGGAAGCGGCGATCGAGTCGAACTCGGCCTTCGTCTGCTTTTCCGCCAGTGGGGGCGCGCGCATGCAGGAAGGCCTGTTTTCGCTGATGCAGATGGCGAAGACCTCGGCGGCGCTGACCCGGCTGTCGCGCCATCGCTTGCCTTTCATTTCCGTGCTGACCGATCCGACCATGGGCGGGGTGTCGGCGAGTTTTGCCATGCTGGGCGACCTGATTGTCGCCGAACCCAATGCGCTGATCGGCTTTGCCGGTCCGCGCGTGATCGAACAGACCGTGCGCGAAACGCTGCCGGAAGGCTTTCAGCGCGCCGAATTCCTGCAGGAGAAGGGCGCCGTCGATCGCATCATCGACCGCCGCCAGATGCGTGGCGAACTGGCGGCTACGCTGTCGATGATGATGGGACGCCCCGCGCTGGCGGCTTGAATCCCCGGACCGGTTGACCGCCGGGGCCGGCGCGGCCACGCAGCGCATTCACCCTGATTTGTTTTCACTGGCATCACCGCCCCGACTGTAACCGATCGTGCAACGTCCGACCTCACTCGACGCCTGGCTGGAACGGCTGGAGCAGCTGCATCCAAGCACGATCGACCTCGGTCTCGATCGGGTGCGCCGGGTCAGGGAGAACCTCGGGCTGATGCCGGATTTCCCGCTCATCGTGGTGGGGGGGACAAACGGAAAGGGCTCCACCTGCGCCTACCTGGAAGCCATTCTCGGTGCTGCGGGCTACAAGACCGGCCTCTATACTTCGCCGCATCTGCTGCGCTACAACGAACGCGTGAAGATCGCTGGCAGGGAAGTGAGCGACGCCGGACTGATCGCTGCGTTTGAACGGGTCGACAAGGCGCGCGGGGACATTTCACTGACCTATTTCGAATTTGGCACACTGGGCGCGATGGAGCGATTCATCGATGCCGGCGTCGAGGTGGCCATTCTGGAAGTGGGTCTGGGCGGTCGGCTCGATGCGGTAAACGTGTTCGATGCCGAGGTTGCGGTGGTCTCCAGCATCGATCTCGACCACATGGATTACCTTGGCGACAGCCGCGAGAAGATTGGCTTCGAGAAGGCGGGCATTTACCGTGCCGGGCATCCTGCCATTTGCGTCGATCCCGCTCCACCGGACAGTCTGCTGGCACACGCCCGCCGCATTGGGGCCGATCTGCGGTGCGTGAACCGGGATTTCTCCGCGCAGCGCGAAGGCGATCGCTGGATCTATCGCGGTCTTGATACGCGCCTGACAGACCTGCCGCTGCCTGCCATGGCGGGCGCCTGCCAGTTGCGTAACGCGTCGGGCGCATTGGCGGCGCTGGAGGCTGTGCGTGGACGCCTGCCGGTGAGCGGGGAGGCCATCCGTCAGGGGCTGCTTGCGGCGAATGTGCCGGGCCGCTTCCAGTGTATCGCTCAGGCGCCGACGGTCATTCTGGATGTGGCGCACAATCCGGAAGCGGCACGCGCATTGGCGGCCACCCTGCGCGCGCGTCCCGTGGGCGGGCGCACGCTGGCCGTGGTGGGTATGCTGGCCGACAAGAATGCTGCAGGGATATTCGCGGTTTTAGGCGATGAAATCGATGCCTGGTGGACGTGTACCCCCCGCTCGCCCCGTGCGCAGCAAGCCGAGGTGCTGGCTGCCCAACTGCGCGCGCAACTGGGCGGGGTGCCGATACACGTGCAGCCGGATGTAAACAGTGCGCTCACGGAGGCACGAAGCACGGCGCACGAAGATGATAGAATTCTCGTCTTCGGTTCGTTCTATACCGTTGCCGCCGTGCTCGAACATGCCGCCACCCAGCACTGAAAATGACCTCAAACGCCTTGCCCGGCGCCGCTTGATCGGCGCAGTGGCGCTGACGCTGCTGGCGGTCATCCTGCTGCCGTTGCTGCTGGAGAACGAACCCCCGCCGACGAGCGCATTGTCGGTCCATATGGCTGCGGCACCGGCGCCCGCGCCCGGGCAGACGGCCGCTCCCGTCGCGGCGGTGGCGCCCCCGGCACTTTCCGCGCCAGCGCCCGAGCCCGCCAGACCCGCCGCCAGAGTCGAGCCCGAATCCGTCAAGCCCGAACCTGCCGAGGCGCAACCCGTCAAGCCTGAGCCTGCCGCAGCACAACCGGCCAAGCCACAACCGGCCAAGCCACAACCCGCGCCTCATCCCGTCGCCAAGCCCGTTCCCCACGATAAACCCGCCGTTGCCGGCGAGACGTTCGTGGTGCAGCTTGCCGCCTTGTCCGACGGAGCCAAGGCGCGCGAGCTCAAGGCGCGTGCGGCGCTGGCGGGATTGCCGGCCTACACCGATACGGTCGGCAACCTGACGCGCGTGCGTGTGGGGCCTTTTCCGACACGCGAGGCGGCGACGACCGCCGCGGTGAGGCTGGCCGAGAACGGCATGGCCGGACAGGTGCTGGCCAAATGAGCATGCTCGATCTCATCGTATTGCTGGTGCTGGTCCTGACCGTGGTGCGCGGATTGATGCGCGGCATGGTCGATACGCTGTTTTCGCTGGCGGCCTGGATCCTGGCATTCGTGCTGGGCAGATGGGGGGCTTTGCTCGTGGCGCCGCTGCTGCCGATGGGGATCGAGAGCCCGGGCATTCGCTATTTCGCCGGGTTTGCAGTGGTTTTTCTGGTCGTGCTGATTGGCGTGCTGCTGCTGGGGCATGTCCTGTCCTCGCTGGTCAGGGCAGCCGGGCTGGGCGGGCCCGACAAGATGCTGGGCGGCGTGCTGGGACTGGTCAAGGGACTCACGATACTGGTCGGTCTGACGCTTGCCGCCGGCCTGACCTCGCTGCCGCGTACCGAATTCTGGAAACAGGCCTGGGTGTCGGACAGTCTGCAGGCGATGGCGCAACGTACCTTGCCGCTGGTACCTGCCGATGTAGCGAAATACATTCGCTTTGAATAACTTTATGGACGGGTGCACAGCATGTGCGGGGTAATCGGAGTCGTATCCAATTCGGCGGCCAACCAGCTTTTGTACGACGGGCTGATGGTGCTGCAGCATCGCGGCCAGGACGCGGCCGGCATCGTGACGGCGGAGGAAAGCCGCTTCCACATGCACAAGGGGCAGGGGCTGGCGCGCGACGTGTTCCGCACCCGCGACATGCGCAACCTGCTGGGCGACATGGGCGTGGCCCATGTGCGCTATCCCACCGCCGGCAGCGCGTCGTCGTCGGCCGAATCGCAGCCGTTCTACGTCAATTCACCCTATGGCATCGTGCTCGGCCACAACGGCAACCTGACCAATACCAACGAACTCAAGGAATCGCTGTTCCGCGCCGACCTGCGTCACGTCAACACCAACTCGGATTCCGAGGTGCTGCTGAACGTGCTGGCGCACGAACTGCAGGTGCGTGCCTCGGGACGGCAGTTGAACCTGGATACGATATTCGGCGCGGTGGCAGGGGTGCATGCACGCTGCAAGGGCGCCTATGCGGTGACGGCGTTCATCGCCGGCTACGGTCTGCTGGCTTTCCGCGACCCGCACGGTATCCGGCCGCTGGTGATCGGCATCAACGATCAGGTCGTCCCGCACGAATACATCGTCGCCTCGGAAAGCGTGGCGATCGATACCCTGGGTTTCCGGTTGCTGCGCGATGTGGCGCCAGGCGAAGCCGTATTCATCGATTACCAGCGCAAGCTGCACAGCCGCCAATGCAGCGACAAGGCGGTGCTCAATCCCTGCATTTTCGAATACGTGTACCTTGCGCGCCCCGATTCGGTGATGGATGGCATTTCGGTCTACAACACGCGTCTGGCCATGGGCACCTCGCTGGCCGAAAAGATCCGGCGCGAATTTTCCCATCTGAAGATCGACGTGGTGATTCCGATCCCCGATACCAGCCGTCCCTCCGCGCTGCAACTGGCCAACCGCCTCAACGTGCCGTACCGTGAAGGCTTCATCAAGAACCGCTACATCGGCCGCACCTTCATCATGCCCGGGCAGGCCCTGCGCAAGAAATCGGTACGGCAGAAGCTCAACGCCATCGGCGAGGAATTCAAGGGGCAGAACGTGCTGCTGGTCGACGACTCCATCGTGCGCGGCACCACCAGCCGCGAGATCGTGCAGATGGCGCGCGATGCCGGGGCGGCGCAGGTCTATTTTGCCTCGGCCTCGCCGCCGGTACGTTTCTCCAACGTCTACGGCATCGACATGCCGACCCGCAACGAACTGATCGCCAACGGCCGCAGCGATGACGAGATCGCGCGCGAGATCGGCTGCGATGCGCTGATCTACCAGGATATCGATGCCATGATTGCCGCAGTCCGGGCGGGCAATCCGGCGATCCCCGATTTCGATACCTCATGCTTCGACGGCCGCTACATCACGGGCGACGTCACGCCGGAGTACCTGAACTACGTCGAGGCGATCCGTAACGGCGAAACTCCGCCGCCCTCGGCGCTGTCGACCCAGCAGCTCGACCTCAACCTGGCGACGAATAACGGTTGACCCTGGCCGGCGCCGGGCGTACATTGTTCGAGATACATTGCATGTGGCGCCGATTTGAACCTCAGCTTGCGGGCGCCTGATAAATTCGGCTAAAGCGTCGTCGCCTGGGAAACCCCGATACGCTTGCCGTTCGGGGTTTTTTATCTTGGAAGCGGACATGAACAACGACGAATACGATATTGACACGCTGGCGGTGCGCGCCGGGACGGTGCGCAGCCAGTTCAACGAACACTCGGAGGCGATGTTCCTGACGTCGAGCTTCATGTTCGGCAGCGCGGCGGAAGCGGCGGCGCGTTTCAAGGGCGAGCAGCCTGGACCCATCTATTCGCGCTTCGTCAATCCCACGGTCAACATGATGGAGGCGCGACTCGCCGCGCTGGAAGGTGCCGAGCGCTGCGTGGCGTTTTCCTCCGGCATGGCGTCCATCCTGGCGACGGTGATGGGCTTGATGAAGGCGGGCGAGCATGTCGTCGCGTCGCGCTCGATTTTCGGCTCGACGGTGCAGTTGTTCTCCAACATCCTTGGACGTTTCGGCGTCGAGACGACCTATGTGTCGCCGACCGATCCGTCGGAGTGGCGGGCGGCGGTGAAGCCGAATACCAGGCTGTTCTTCGTCGAGTCGCCGTCCAATCCGCTGACCGAAGTCAGTGACATCCGCGCGCTCGCCGACATCGCTCACGAAGCCGGAGCCTGGCTCGCGATCGACAACTGCTTCTGCTCCCCCGCGCTGCAGAAACCGCTGGAATTCGGTGCCGACATCATCATCCATTCCGCCACCAAGTATCTCGATGGGCAGGGCAGGGTGCTTGGCGGCGCCGTGCTGGGCAGCAAGGAATTGATGGAGGGCGTGTTTGGCTTCCTGCGCACGGCCGGTCCGACGCTGTCGGCATTCAATGCCTGGGTGATCCTGAAAGGCATGGAGACGCTCTCGCTGCGGATGGAGGCGCATTCGCGCAACGCGCTGGCGCTGGCGCAATGGCTGGAGGCCCAGCCGCAGGTGGCGCGCGTGTGGTATCCGGGCCTGCCTTCGCACCCGCAGCACGCGCTCGCGATGCGCCAGCAGAAAACCGGCGGCGGCATCGTGTCGTTCGAAGTCGAGGGCGGCAAGGACGCCGCCTGGAAGCTGGTCGATGCGACAAGGCTGCTGTCGATCACCGCCAATCTGGGCGATACCAAGTCCACGATCACGCATCCCGCGTCGACCACGCACGGCCGCATGACGCCGGAACAACGCGCGGCAGCGGGCATCGGCGATGGCCTGCTGCGCATCGCCGTGGGGCTTGAATCGGTGGCGGATATCCAGGCCGACCTGGCACGCGGACTGGCGTGATGAAAGCGCTGTTCGGCCTTCTTGCGCTATGCGCGGGATGTGCGCAGGCGGCCGACATGATGGTACTGCGTTATACCGACCAGGATCCTGGCGATCCGCCTTATCCGACGCGGATTCTGGTCACGCCCGATTTCATGCGGATGGACAGCGGCGAGGACGCAGGAGATTTCACCCTGCTGGATCGACGGCGGCGTGTGGTCGTCAACGTCATGCCGGACAGCAGGCTGGCGATGGTGTTTGCGCCCGGCGCGCTGCCGCCGAAACCCGCTGACTGGGCTCCCCGGCTCGAAGTGGGCGAGGCTGCACGGGGCGGCCGGCGTTTCACCCTGACGGTCAACGGTGTCGTCTGCCGGGAGGGCGTCGCCGTCCGGCATGCCATGGATGCGGCGCGTGCGATGGCCGAGCTGAAAGCCATCCTGGCCGCGACCCAATATCGCGTGTGGAAGGATTCACCGCCGGACATGCAGCACGACTGCGATCTGGCGAATCAGGTATGGAATGCGGGTGACACGCTCATGCTTGGCCTGCCGCTCGAGGAACATGAGTTCACCGGACGGTCGCGCACACTCGAGAGTGAAACCCGGCAGCCGCTGAATCCCGCGCTATTCCGCGTGCCGGAAGGCATGGCCCGGATCAACGCACCGTCATAGCGCATCCATCCGCAGCCGGCAGCCTGTCGCATCGCACACGACGTAGCCCCAGCGGGTATACCAGTCCGGCACCACCCAGCGCTCGCACGGGCGGCCGTCGATCGGATGGACATGCTGGGCAGGGCGGTGGGTATGGCCGTGGATCAGGCGGCAGGCCTGCCGTTCACGCAGCACACGCACGACTTCATCGACATTCACATCCATGATGTCCGCCGCTTTTTGCGACTTGGCCGCCTCGCTGCCGGCCCGCGCCCGCTGAGCCATGCGCTGGCGCCACGCCCGGGGCAGGCGCGGCAGGAGCGCGCGCGTCAGGGGGTGGCGAACGTGATGGCGGAAACGCTGGTAGGTGGTGTCGTCGGTACAGAGGGTGTCGCCGTGCATCAATAACGTCGGCGTGCCGTACAGATCCATCCGGGTCGGGTCGGGAAGCAGCGTCATGCCGGCACGTGCGGCGTAGTGTTCGGCCAGCAGGAAGTCGCGGTTCCCGTGCATGAAGTACACACGGGTACCTGCCGCGGCCAGGGCCGCGAGCCGTTGTGCCGTGTCACCCGCCACCCGCTCGCCATGATCGTCGCCGGTCCAGGCTTCGAACAGGTCTCCGAGGATGTAGAGCGCGTCCGCACCCGCCACCTCGTCCTGCAGGAAGCGAAAAAAACGCCCGGTGGCGGCCGGGCGTTCATCGGTGAGGTGCAGGTCGGCAACGAAATAGGTACGGCCTGCGCCTGGTTTGGCCGTCGGGCTCACTGAACCGGTCAGATGATTTCTGCCTTGGTGATCACGATATCCTCCAGCGGCACGTCCTGGTGCCCGGCGCGGTTGCCGGTCTTCAGCTTCTTGATCGCATCCACCACGTCCATGCCTTCGACCACCTTGCCGAACACGGCATAGCCGTAACCCTGCGGAGTCGGGGCAGTGAAATTGAGAAAGCTGTTGTTGGCGACGTTGATGAAGAACTGTGCGGTGGCCGAGTCCGGATTGGAGGTGCGTGCCATGGCGATGGTGTAGGCCTCGTTCCTGAGGCCGTTGGAGGCTTCGTTCCTGATCGCGTCGCGGGTGGGTTTCTGTGTCATGCCGGCCTCGAAGCCGCCGCCCTGGATCATGAAGCCGTCGATGACGCGATGGAAGATCGTGCCATCGAAAAAGCCGTCGCGCACGTATTGCAGAAAATTCTCTACCGTTTGCGGAGCCTTTTCGGCGTCGAGTTCGAGGGTGATGATGCCGTGATTCGTATGCAGCTTGACCATGTAAAGTCCTCAGGATGGGTGGTTGTGAACGGGATGGCCCCGTCGTCGCTTTCGCGTGGCCGGCGCATGGCTTTGGTTTATCTGCCCGGGGTTGCGCCTGATGCGGGCCGGGCCACTGCAGGCTTGACCGCCTGCCCCCCAAGCATGCCGTTGATGAGCTTGAGCCGGGCTTGCGCCGTCTGATTGCCGCTGTCCAGCGTCAGAACCCTGCCATATTCCAGGGCCGCCATTTTGGCATAAATGTCACCGAGGTTCTCGTGTGCGGTCACATAGTCGGGGTGGGTTCGAATGGCCAGTTCGAGGGCATTCCGGGCCAGTTCGTAACGGCCCTGCGCAGCATAGAGCACCGCCAGATTGTTGTAGGGTTCGGGCAGTTCCGGATAATTTTCGGTCAGGCTCCTGAACACCTCGATGGCATCGTTGGTCTTGCCCAGATCGCCGAGGATCAGGCCTTTCAGGAACAGGGCCTGCGCGTCCTTCGGCTTGCCGGCCAGATAGCGATTGGCATGGTCGAGCGCGGCGCTCAATTCGCCCTTGCGGAACTGCAGGTTGATGTCCTGGATTTCATCAGCCTGCGCGGGGAGGCCGATGAGCATGACACCGGCAATAACGGCGGCAAGGAAACGCGACAAGGCCATGTGATATGCTCGGATCATCTCGGAAAGCCGGCATTCTAACAACATCGACCCCGCTAAGACAGTCGGTGCGCCGTCCCGGACCGCTCCCCGACATTTCACCCCAGACCCGCCCGTACATGCTGCACATCACTAATTCCCTCACGCGCACCAAGGAAGAATTCGTCCCGCTCACCCCCGGTGCCGTTCGCATGTACGTATGCGGCATGACGGTGTACGACCTCTGCCATCTGGGACACGCACGGGTATTCGTGGTGTTCGACATGGTGACGCGCTGGCTGCGCGCCAGCGGCTATCAGGTCGACTACGTCCGCAATATCACCGATATCGACGACAAGATCATCAAGCGCGCGCAGGAAAATGGTGAAACACCGGCTCAACTGACCGGCCGTTTCATTGCGGCGATGCACGAGGACGAGCGTGCGCTCGGCGTGCTGCCGCCCGACCACGAACCGCGCGCCACCGAATACGTGGCGCAGATGCTGGCACTGATCGGACAGTTGATCGCCAACGGTCTGGCCTACCCGGCGCCCAACGGCGACGTGTACTACAGCGTGCGCGCCTTTCCCGCGTATGGCCGGCTGTCGGGCAAGAGCCTGGATGAATTGCGCGCCGGCGAGCGCGTGGACATCGACCCCAACAAGCGCGACCCGATGGATTTCGTGCTGTGGAAAGCGGCCAAGCCGGGCGAACCGGCATGGGAATCGCCGTGGGGGCCGGGCCGTCCCGGCTGGCATATCGAATGCTCCGCGATGAGCGAGGAACTGCTCGGCCAGCATTTCGACATTCATGGCGGCGGCCAGGACCTGCAGTTTCCCCACCACGAAAACGAAATCGCCCAGTCGGAGGGCGCGCACGGCTGCACCTTCGTGAATTACTGGCTGCACAACGGCTTCGTGCGGGTGGACAACGAGAAGATGTCGAAATCGCTCGGCAATTTCTTTACCATCCGCGAGGTGCTGGAGAAATATGATGCCGAAGTGGTGCGCTTCTTCATCCTGCGCGCCCATTACCGCAGCCCGCTGAATTATTCCGACGCGCACCTCGACGACGCCAGGGGCGCGCTGACCCGGCTGTACACGGCATTGAAGCACGCGCCCGCCGTGGCCTCTCCCCCCGACTGGGATCAACCCGCCGCCCGGCGCTTCAAGGCGGCGATGGACGATGACTTCAATACTCCGGAAGCGCTCGCCGTACTGTTCGAACTGGCCGGCGAGGCCAACCGCGGCGACGCCGCGGCTGCAACGATGCTGCGCGCTCTCGGTGCCGTGCTCGGCCTGTTGCAACGCGAAGCCACGGACTTCCTGCAGGCCGGGAGCGCCGCCGACGGCCTGTCCGAAGCCGGGATCGAAGCCTTGATCGCGGCCCGCCAGGCGGCACGCCAGGCAAAGGATTTCGCCGAGTCGGACCGCATCCGCGAGTCGCTGACGGCGGCCGGCATCGTGCTGGAAGACGGCGCGGGCGGCACCACGTGGCGCCGGGCCTGACACGCGCTGACCGCAGCGTGGACGGAATCGTGCGCGGGACCGTTGCGGCGGGATGATGACGGCATGGCCCGGTGCACTCGTCCTGATCGGCGCCATGGATTGGGACCGGCCCGATTGGCGTGGCCGCTTCTATCCGGAAGACCTGCCGGACGACTGGTTGTTGTCTTATTACAACACGCAATTCCAGGCGGTGTATCTGCCGGCAGCGAGGTGGCAGGCCGCATCGGCTGAGGTCTGGGCGCAATGGCTGGACGATACCCAGGGCGGATTTTGTTTCGTGCTCGAGCCGGGCGCCGCCGGGGCGGTTCCGCCGGTTTCGCCCCGCGTCGTGCTGGCGACCCCCGCCTGGGCCGCGGCGCATATATGGTGGCTGAGCGAACCGCTTGACCCGCGTGCGCTGGCACAACGCATTGCACGGCAGGCGGCCGTTCGCGAACCCCTGTTCGTATTCAGCCGGGATGGCGATCTTGCGCGGCTGGAACAGGCGAATAACCTGAAGCAGATCATGGGCTATTGAGCGCGGTGAAAACACCTGTCAATGGCGACGAAGCGCCGGGCTTGGGTAGAATAGCTGCCCTTCACTCATCAAACAGGCTCGATGACTTGCAACACGACACTCTGGTCGAGATCGAAAATGCTGTATTTGGCTACGGTGCCCGGCCGGTCCTGAAGGGCGTCAACCTGACCGCCAAACGGGGGCAGGTCGTCGCCATCATGGGCAGCAGCGGTTGCGGCAAGACCACTCTGCTGCGCCTGATCGGCGGCCAGATCAAGGCCAGCCAGGGTACGGTGCGCGTGGCGGGCGAGTCGCCGGGCGAACTCGATCGCACCGGCCTCTATCGGCTGCGCCGCAAGATGGGCATGCTGTTCCAGTTCGGCGCGCTGTTCACCGACATGTCGGCATTCGACAACGTGGCCTTCCAGCTGCGCGAGCATACCGATCTGCCGGAAGACGCCATCCGCGACCTGGTGCTCATGAAACTGCATGCGGTGGGCCTGCGTGGAGCCGCCCACCTGATGCCGGCAGAACTTTCCGGCGGCATGGCGCGGCGCGTGGCGCTGGCGCGCGCGATCGCGCTGGAGCCCATGCTGGTGATGTACGATGAGCCGTTTGCCGGACTCGACCCGATTTCGCTTGGCGTGACCGGCAACCTGATTCGCCGCCTGACCGATACGCTGGGGCTGACCTCGCTGGTGGTCACGCATGACGTGCAGGAGTCGCTGAAAATCGTCGACTATGTCTATTTCGTCTCCGAAGGCGTGATCATGGCAGAGGGCACCGCCGCGGAGATACGGGCGTCCGGACTGCCCTATGTGCATCAGTTCGTGCATGGCGAGTCCGATGGGCCGGTGCCGTTCCATTATCCGGCGCGGCCCTACGCCGATGATCTTGGGTTGGGAGAGGGAAGTGCTTAAGCAGGCGATCGAAAATCTGGGCAATCACACCATACAGGGCGTCTGGCGCATCGGTTTTGCCTGCCGTTTTTTCCTGGCGGTGCTGCTGCATTCGGGAACGGCATTCCGTCGTTTTGGCCTGACCATCCGCGAAATGTATTTCACCGGCGTGCTCTCCCTCATCATCATCCTGGTGTCGGGGCTGTTTGTCGGCATGGTGCTTGGTCTGCAGGGCTACGAAACCCTGCAGCGCTATGGCTCGGAGTCGGCGCTGGGCACATTGGTGGCGCTGTCGCTGGTGCGCGAACTCGGGCCGGTCCTGGCCGGACTTTTGTTTGCCAGCCGGGCAGGATCGGCCATTACCGCGGAAATCGGCCTGATGAAGACGACCGAGCAACTGTCGGCGATGGAAATGATGGCGGTCGACCCGCTCGCACGCGTGGTGGCGCCGCGCTTCTGGGCCGGCGTGATCTCGATGCCGCTGCTGGCGGCGCTGTTCTCGGCGATGGGCATCCTGGGCGGCTATCTGGTCGGCGTGCGGCTGATCGGCGTCGACGAAGGCACGTTCTGGTCGCAGATGCAGGGTTCCGTCGATTTCACGCAGGACATCCTGAACGGCGTCATCAAGAGCGTCGTGTTCGGGCTGGCCGTCACCACCATCGCGCTGTTTGAAGGCTACGATGCGCCGCCCACCGCCGAGGGCGTGTCGGGCGCGACCACGCGCACCGTCGTGACCTCCAGCCTGGTCGTGCTGGCACTGGATTTTGTTTTGACTGCATTCATGTTTCGGGGGCTCAATTAAATGAACAGGACCGTACTCGATCTCTGGGTGGGATTATTCGTCATCGCGGGCATCGGCGCATTGCTGTTCCTGGCACTCAAAGTGGGCAGCACGAGCACCATCAATGCGGCAGACAGCTACGAAGTGACGGCTGATTTCCAGAATATCGGCGGTCTCAAGCCCCGTGCGCCCGTCAAGAGCGCCGGCGTGGTCGTGGGCAGGGTGGCGGATATCCGCTTCGACAACGAAAAATACGAGGCGGTCGTCACGCTTCGTCTGGCCAATCGCTATGCCTTTCCAAAGGATACCTCCGCGGCCATCATGACCTCGGGCCTGCTGGGCGAGCAGTACGTGGGACTGGAAGCCGGCGGCGACAGCCAGAAGCTGAAGGACCAGGACCGGATTATGATCACGCAGGATGCCGTGGTGCTGGAAAATCTGATCGGCCAGTTTCTCTATGGCAAGGCTCAGGAAGGCGCAGCAAAATGACAGGCAACACCCTCACCCGTGCATTGCTGGCAGCCGGTATGCTGCTGACCGCCTTGCCGGGCGAGGCCGAGACCATCAATCTGCAGCAGGCGGTGGAAATGGGCCTGGCAGCCGATCCTCGCATCAAGGAACGCGAGCAGGTGGTGGAAGCTGCGCGCAGCATGGTGCAGGAGGTGCGGGGGAATGCGGGCTGGCGGCTCAGCGCCAATGCGTTCATCGGGCTGGCGCCGAAGGTCGAGGGCGGGTTCTACCGGAACGGGGCGTATTCCGGCGTCACGCCGCGTAGCGACGGCGACAGGATCGACGGGATTTCCGACTGGACTCACCTTGACTTCGCGCTGATCAAGCCGCTCTTCACTTTTGGAAAAATCGAGCATTACGGCAACGCTGCCCTGGGCAATGTCGACCTCAAGCAGGGAGAACTCCGGCAAACGCGCGCCGATACGGTGTACGACACCAAGCGCGCCTATTTCGGCTATCTGACCGCACGCGATACGCGGGTTTTCCTGGAAGACATGCAGGACCGGCTGAACCAGTCCATCGTCTCGGTCGAACGCAATCTCGGGAAAGAAAACGGCGAGTCGAAACAGTCCGACCTGTATGCGCTGCAAACCGCCGGAGGCCTGCTTGCAAAGTACGTCAACCAGGCGCGCGCCATCGAGAAAATCAGCCTGGACGGATTGAAGGTACTGACCGGTATCGGCCTGAAGGAAGAACTGGCCGTGGCGGACGAACATATCGCGCCGGTGCCGTTCCCGCAGATCGAGCTGGCCGAGTTCCAGGCGCGCGCCTTGCAGGATCGTCCGGAGATGCAGCAGCTCGAGGCCGGATTGCGCGCCCGCCGCGCCCTGGTGGCCGCCAAGAAGGCGGATCGCATGCCGGACGTGTATGCGGGCGTGATCGGGCAGATAAACCATGCTTCGCAACGAGATCGACTGGATAACCCCTATATCTACGATCCCTTCAATGGAGGGGGCCTGACGCCGGTGGTGGGGATGAAATGGGATACGGTTTTCGGCGCTTCCAGTGCGCGAGTCGATCAGGCCCAGGCCGAACTGGAAGCGCTCAATCACAAGAAGGCATTTGCGGTCGCAGGCATTCCTTACGAAGTGAGCGAGGCCTATGTCAACGCGCAGGCCAACTTCAATGCGCAACGCGGATTGAGCGAGGGCGCCACGGCGGCGCGCCGCTGGATGGTGGCGTCGCTGGCCGATTTGTCCGCCGGACTGGAGAGCGCCGACAAGGTGGCCGACGCGGTCAGGAACTACGTCCTGGTGCAGACGGAATATCTGCGTACGATCAACGACTACAACATGAATGTGGCGCAACTGGCGCGCCTGACAGGTGAACTCAAGTAACGCGCTGGCGTCTACCCGATAACCGGCTTTTCCCATGACCCCCTTTTTTTCAAATAGGACATCCCTTATGTTGCGCATGTTTTTTCTGCTTCTTGCCCTGATGTCAGGGTCTGGTGCCAGCCTGGCGCTGGCGGCGGATACGCCTCCCGACGTGCTGGCACGCGACACCACGCAGGAAGTGCTGGCCATCCTGAAGCAGGACAAGGATCTCCAGGCCGGCAACCTGGACAAGGTGTATCAACTGGTCGAAGCCAGGATCCTGCCCAATTTCGATTTCAATCGCATGACCCAACTGGCCGTCGGCAAGCACTGGCCGCGCGCCACAGCCAGCCAGAAGCAGGTGCTGGTGACCGAATTCCGCAATCTGCTGGTGCGGACCTACTCCACCTCGCTCACGGCTTTTACCAACCAGACCGTCGAGTTCAAGCCGCTGGCGATGAAGCCTGACGACACCGACGTGACCGTTCGTTCCGAAATTCGTCAGCCGGGCAGCCAGCCCATTCCGATCGATTACAGCATGTACAAAACCAATTTCGGCTGGAAGGTATACGACGTGTCGATCGACGGGGTCAGCCTGATCACCAATTATCGCGCCTCCTTCGCCAGCACCATCCGCCAGAGCGGGATCGATGGCCTGATCAAGGCCCTGGCGGACAAGTCGTCGCGCAGTGCGCCCAAACCGGCGCCGCGTTCAGGCTCGTGATGACGTGCGACCAGACACGCTGTCGCATCACCGGCGCGGTGACGGTAGACAGCGTGGGCGGACTGCTCCGCGAATTGCAGCCCCAGCTTGAAAAAGGGATCGATACGCTGGACTTCAGCGGAGTCGAGAGCGCCGATTCGGCCGCGCTCGCACTCATGTTCAGTACCATGCGGCAGGCGCGCCGGGCTGGCCGCACCTTGACCTTCACCGGTCTGCCCCCCAGTTTCACCACGCTGGCCGAACTGTATGGCGTATCCGATTTGCTGACGGCATGAGCCAGGCGACGTCAGCCATCCGGGTCCGCGACCTGCGCAAGCGTTTTGGCGCGACCCTGGCGCTCGATGACGTGTCGCTCGATATCCAGCCAGGCGAGTTCTTCGGCCTGCTCGGCCCCAACGGGGCGGGCAAGACCACCCTGATTTCCATCCTTGCCGGACTGACCCGCGCCGATTCCGGCCACGCCGCCATCCTGGGCCACGATGTGGTGCGCGACTACCGCCAGTCGCGGCGGGCGCTGGGCGTGGTGCCGCAGGAGCTCGTCTACGATCCTTTCTTCAATGTGCGCGAAACCTTGCGTATCCAGTCCAGCTACTTCGGCCTCGGCAACAACGACGGCTGGATCGACGAGATCATGCATCATCTTGATCTTGTCCAGCACGCCGACAAGAACACACAGAACCTGTCGGGCGGCATGAAGCGGCGGCTGCTGGTGGCGCAGGCGCTGGTGCACAAGCCGCCGGTCATCGTGCTCGACGAGCCGACAGCCGGTGTCGACGTCGATCTGCGCCGCTCGCTGTGGGAATTCGTCAGCCGCTTGAACCGCGAGGGGCACACCATCCTGCTGACCACGCATTATCTGGAGGAAGCTGAGGCGCTGTGCGGCCGCATCGCGATGCTGAAGAGCGGGCGGATCGTCGCCTGCGATACCACGCGCAACCTGCTGCAATTGACCAACGAACATTGTGTGCAGCTACGGCTGGATCGGGACGAGGTGCCGATCGCCTGGCAGGATCGTCTGCTGCGCGATGCGGAGGGCAGCTGGCGCGCCAGCTTCAGCGAATACACGGAACTGGAAACCCTGCTGGCCGACCTGCGCCACGCCGGGCTGCGCGTGACTGAAATGCATTTGCAGGAACCCGATCTGGAGGATGTCTTCACCGACATCATGAAGCGCGCATGAGCGGGTTTGCGGCACTGTTCTACAAGGAGCTGCTGCGTTTCTGGAAGGTGGCGGTACAGACCGTGGTCGCACCGGTGGTGATGGCCTTGCTGTATCTCCTGATCTTCTCGCATGCCCTGGAATCACGTATCGAGGTCTACCCCGGTGTGTCGTATACCAGCTTTCTGGTGCCGGGGCTGGTGATGATGAGCATGCTGCAGAATGCCTTTTCCAATAGTTCGTCCAGTCTCATCCAGTCGAAGATGCAGGGCAACATCGTGTTCGTGCTGCTGCCGCCGCTGTCCTACCTGGAATTCTTCCTGGCCTATCTGGGCGCGGCAATCCTGCGCGGGCTGATCGTCGGGCTCGGTGTATGGGCGGTGACCCTGTGGTACGCGCCCTTCCAACTGCCGCATCCGGGCTGGCTGCTGGCGTTTGCGCTGCTGGCCTGCGCGATCATGGGGGCGATCGGCATCATGGCGGGCATCTGGGCGGAAAAATATGACCAGTTGGCGGCGTTCCAGAACTTCCTCATCATGCCGCTCACCTTTTTGTCCGGCGTGTTCTACTCGATTCATACGCTGCCGCCTTTCTGGCAGGCCGTGTCGCGCGCCAATCCCGCGCTGTACCTGATCGACGGCTTCCGTTATGCCTTTGTCGGCCAGTCCGATACCGATCCCTGGCTGGGTCTGCTGGTCGCAGGGGCCTGCTTTGTGGCAATATCCGCGCTCACCCTGATGCTGCTGAAGAGCGGCTACAAACTCAGACACTAGATTGAGCAAGCTATAACGAGGCAAGACAGGCAATGGTTACTCCCGACGACATCAAAGGCTGGATCACCGAGAAACTGCCGTGCGACCACATCGAACTGGACGGCGACGGCCAGCATTTCCAGGCGGTGATCGTCAGCCCGGCCTTCACCGGCAAGAACACGATCCAGCAGCACCGGCTGGTCTATGAGGTGCTGGGTTCCCGCATGCATGCGCAGATCCATGCGCTGTCGATGAAAACCTACACCCCCGAAGACTGGGCCAGCCGCTGACATGGATGCGCTGCTGATTCACGGCGGCAATCCGCTTGCCGGCGAGGTGCGCATTTCCGGCGCCAAGAATGCAGCGCTGCCGATTCTGACGGCGAGCTTGCTGACCGTCGAACCCATGCGGTTCGGCAACGTGCCGCATCTCAAGGACATCAGCACCATGCTGGCCCTGCTTGGCCACATGGGCGTGCGCGTCACGCTGGACGACAGGAACCACGTCACCCTGTCGGGTGAATCGATTCCGCACAAGGAAGCGCCCTACGAGATGGTGAAGACCATGCGTGCCGCGATCCTGGTGCTGGGGCCGACGCTGGCGCGCTTCGGCGAGGCGCGCGTCTCCCTGCCGGGCGGCTGCGCCATCGGCTCGCGTCCGGTCGATCTCCATATCAAGGGCCTGCAGGCAATGGGCGCCGACATCAACATCGAGCACGGCTACATTCATGCACGTTGCAGGCGCCTGCAGGGCGCACGCATTCTGATGGACGTGGTGACTGTGACCGGTACCGAAAACCTGATGATGGCCGCTGTGCTGGCCGAGGGCACCACCGTGCTGGAAAACGCCGCGCGCGAACCCGAAGTGGTCGACCTCGCGCGCTGCCTGGTCGCGATGGGCGCCAGGATCGAAGGCGCCGGCAGCGATGTCATCACCGTGCACGGTGTCGACACACTGCACGGCGCCGAGTATTCGGTGATGGCCGACCGTATCGAGACCGGCACTTTCCTGGTGGCCACCGCGATGACGGGCGGACGCGTGCGCGCCACGCACGCCCAGCCCGACACGCTCGACGCGGTCATGAGCAAGCTGCGCGAAGCTGGCGCGAAGATCGAGGCGGGCAGCGACTGGATCGAAGTCGAGTCCGACGGCAAGCTGAAAGCGGTGGACGTGCGCACCGCGCCGCACCCGGCGTTTCCCACCGACATGCAGGCGCAGTTCATGGCGATGAACACCGTCGCCGAAGGCGCGGCCAGCGTCACCGAAACCATTTTCGAAAACCGCTTCATGCACGTCCAGGAACTGCGCCGCCTCGGCGCCAACATCGAAGTGTCCGGGCACACTGCTTTGGTACGCGGGGTGCCGCGGCTCGACGGCGCCACCGTCATGGCGACCGACCTGCGCGCCTCGGCCTGCCTGGTGCTGGCCGGGCTGGTGGCGGCGGGCGAGACCACCATCGAGCGCATCTATCATCTCGACCGCGGCTACGAGCGCATCGAGGAAAAACTCACCCAGCTGGGCGCACGGATCAAGCGGGTTCATTGAATGGGTATCCCGGCACCCGTTCGGACTGGGCCCTTCGATTCGATCAGGACCGGTCCTGCCGAATCCCTCAAAGCCGTTCGGGCTGAGCCTGTCGAAGCCCCTTTGCGATCCAGGCAGCGCTTCGACAGGCCTGTCCTGAGCACTGTCGAAGGGCTCAGCGCGAACGGATTGTTGTCAGGGCCTGTGAATTAGGAAATCGCGATAACCATGACCTACACCGGCATCACGCTCGCCCTCTCCAAGGGCCGCATCTTCGAAGAAACCCTGCCGCTGCTGGCGGCCGCCGGCATCACGCCGTCCGAGAGCCCCGAGTCCTCGCGCAAGCTCATCATCGGCACCAACCGTGACGACGTACGCCTCATCATCGTGCGTGCCAGCGACGTGCCGACCTACGTGCAATACGGCGCCGCCGATCTCGGCATCGCTGGCAAGGATGTGCTCAACGAACATGGCGGCAACGGCCTCTACCAGCCGCTCGACCTGCAGATCGCGAAGTGCCGCATGATGGTCGCGGTGCGCGAAGGCTACGATTACGCCGGCATGGTGAAGCAGGGCGCACGTATTCGCGTCGCCACCAAATACGTCAACGCGGCACGCGACCATTTCGCCAGCAAGGGCGTACACATCGACCTCATCAAACTGTACGGTTCGATGGAACTCGCCCCGCTGGTCGGCCTGTCCGACGTCATCGTCGACCTCGTTTCCTCCGGCGGCACGCTCAAGGCCAACGGGCTGGTGGCGGTCGAACATATCGGAGACATCAGTTCGCGGCTGGTGGTGAACCAGGCGGCGCTCAAACTCAAGCGGAACCTGATCCAGCCGGTGATCGATGCGTTTGCGTCGGCGGTGGCTGGCGACGTGCCCGCGTAAGCCCTTATTTCTATGGCAGTCGGACGATCACGACGTATATTGTGGCTATAATGGCCACATGAAAACCGCTTCAATATCCGTCACCAAAAATCAGTTGAGCGCCCTGATTGAACAGGTGCGCCAGGGTGAGACTATTCTCATTACCGATCATGATTGCCCGGTCGCCCGGTTGGCCCCGATTGCGACGGAGAACGGACAACCCGGCACTGATGAACTTGTGTTGCTGGAACGCAAAGGTATTCTCCGGCGCGGCCATGGCCGGATTTGCCGGCTGATGCCCCCCGTCGTACCGACACAGCACGCCAGCGCACTTCAGGCTTTGCTTGAAGAGCGCGAGTGGGCGCGGTGAATTTCTGGGACAGCTCCGCGATTTTGCCGCTGCTGGTTGAAGAAACGACCACGCCATCTGCGCTGGTGTATTACGCCGATAATCCGGAGATCGTCGCCTGGTGGGGGACGCCAGTTGAGTGCACCTCCGCGCTGGCGAGGCTGGAACGCGAGGCCAGACTTGATTCGGCGGGCATGACTCAGGCGTTGGGACAATTGAACGCCCTGCAGATGGCCTGGAACGAAGTCCAGCCCCTGGATGGCGTGCGCCAAATCGCTCAGAGGCTGTTGCGGCTTCATCCCTTGCGCGCTGCGGATTCACTGCAACTCGCAGCAGCCCTGCTTGCCTGCGAACACCGCCCACAGAGTTGGCAGTTTGTCTGTCTCGATACGCGTCTCGGCCTGGCCGCCGAGCGCGAGGGCTTCAAACTGATTCAGCACTTTACAGCGATCGCGTGAAGCCCCTGTTCCTTCCCTCTTCGTGTTCGTGGGTGCCCGTCGTCCTTGTCTGGTCCTTACCTGCTGCTGCCGTTCAGCCGCTCGTCCGAACTGCCCGTTCATCATGGTCATCCTCGGCGGCGTGCTGATCTGGAAGCGCGGCAAACAGGCCATATGGAAAGGCGGCGCCAAAACCTTCAGCCTGCTGTTTCTGTGCATCTGGATTCCCATCGCGCTGTCGGTACCGGATTCGCTGTGGTTCAAGAAATCGCTCAGCACCGCGCGCTCACCTATCCGCGCATCTGGCTGGCTGTTTGCTGTTCTTTCGCGTTGCCTCATAACAAAAGGTAACCGAAGGTCAGATACGTTGCCTCACATTTGAGGTAACCGAGACCATTGAGAAGATGCGTTTCAGTTTAACCTCGATGCGCCGTTTGAGATCGAACGGGTTGAGGGTTCGATGTTGATTTTCGAGGTTCTGCCTGATCGTTTTCGGGACGCCGGCTGAAGCCATAACCCGCTGATAGGGCGTCTCTGGCGGGTGGTAGCGCTTCACGTAGCGGCTACCCTCGCGCGACTTCTCCTTGAGTTTCAGGGTCGGGCAGAAGTGGTTCTGGAGCAGGCTCCACTCGTTGGCGTAGAGGTCATTCATGAGATCGACCAGCCTGGGGTTGTCGAAGCGGTCATAGCCGAACAGATGGCGGACCTGGCTCCAGTTCTTCTGCTCCACATGGGCGTTGTCGTTCTTCCGGTAAGGCCGTGAGCGGGTGAACGACGGTCGTTCGGGATGGCCGCTGAAATAGCTCACCAGATGGTGGTTGAGAAATTCGGAACCGTTGTCGCAATCGAAGCCCTTGAGCGGGAATGGCAGCGCGGTCTCGATGGCCTTGATCTGGGTCATGACGCCGTGAGCGCCCTTGTTCCAGGTGGCCCGGCACTCGGTCCATCCGGTGAGAATGTCGGTCATGGTCAGGCTCCAGACAAAGTCCCCGGCCAGGGAGCTGCCGCAGTGGGCCACCGTGTCGGCCTCGACGAAGCCGGGTATCGATACGTCCCAATGCTCGCAGCGGATGGGAATCTGTTTCTTGAGCAAGGTGCCCGGCTTGGTGCCGCAAAGTCCCTTGGGGTGGGCGACACGGGACGCCTTGAGAAGGCGGTCAAGGGTGCTGGCGGAAGCGGTCAGCAGGCACGCGCTGACCGCTTCGGGCAAGGCGCCATGCTCCGCCACATAGTGGGGCAGCCACAAGGGCAACGCGGCCTTCAGCCGCTTGCCACACAATTGGTCCGAGGCCAGCCAGATCCTGCGCAGGGCTTCCAGGAGTTGGGGATGATCGTAGCGGGGTTTGCGGCCAACACGCCGAGGCACGGGTCTCGGCTTCAGTATTTTCCAATTCACACATGAGCCTGAGCGAGCGGGGCAATCGGAGTTGACTCAGGCGGCGCGTTGTCGAGATTTGTTGATG
>MKWM01000045.1:2620-39284 GCA_001899765.1 Thiobacillus sp. 63-78 | reverse complement strand
AGACTTCGCCGTAGGCGTTGACGGCCTGGGCCTTGAACAGCAGGAACCAGGCGCCGACCGGGCCGTAGCCGTCCTTGAAGCGGGCGGGCACGAAGCGGTTTTCCATCATGGTCAGCTCGGCGCCGGCTTCGGCGGCCATCGCATAGGTCGAACCGGCGTTCCACACCGGGTACCAGGCGCGGCCGGTACCTTCACCGACGGAGCGCGGACGGAAGATGTTCACGCAGCCGCCAGCGGCCAGCAGAATGGCCTTGGCCTTGTACACCACGACTTTGTGGTCGCGGGTCGAGAAGCCGACCGCACCGGCGATGCGGCTGGGGTCGTTCTTGTCGTTGACCAGTTTGACGATGAAGATGCGTTCCTGGATGCGGTCCATGCCGAGCGCCTTCTTGGTGGCTTCGGCAACGATCCATTTGTAGGATTCGCCGTTGATCATGATCTGCCATTTGCCGGAACGCACGGGCTTGCCGCCGTCCTTCAGCGTGGGCAGGCCTTGCGAGCCGTCATGACGCTCGCCGTTTTCGTCGGTTTTCCAGATCGGCAGACCCCATTCTTCGAACAGGTGCACCGAATCGTCGACGTTGCGGCCCAGGTCGTAGGCCAGGTCGTCGCGGGTGATGCCCATCAGGTCGTTGGAGACCATGCGGGCGTAGTCGGCGGGATCCTGCTCGGTGCCGATGTAGGTGTTGATTGCGGACAGACCCTGCGCCACGGCACCGGAACGGTCCATCGCGGCCTTGTCGACCAGTTTGATCTTGAGATCGATGCCCAGCTCGGCCTTGGCGGCGTCAGCCCAGCGCATGATTTCATAACCGGCACCGCAGCATGCCATGCCGCCGCCGATCAGGAGGACATCGACTTCCTCCTGGATAACTTCGGGATTGCCAAATTCTCCAGCCATTTCGTTTGCCTTTCTAAATTACTTGCGAATCAGTTCGGAGGGGTTGCCAGCGCGGTAACCACCCATCATGTCCCGGGTGAATGAACCCGTGGCTTCGATGTCAGCCATCTTGGGCATGGGCTTGTTGCCGTAGGGATCGATCGAGCCTTCGGGCGTGGTGCGGATCGGGAACTTGAAGCGCTTCAGCGTGCCGTTGCGGAACTTGATGGTCCACATGATGGAATCGGAACCGCGCAGCGGCTGTACCATGCCACCCAGCGGCACGACGTCTGCATAGTGGCGGACTTCGATGGCCTGCTGCGGGCAGATCTTCACGCAGGAATAGCACTCCCAGCACTGCTCGGGCTCCTGGTTGAAGGCGCGCATGGCGTGGCCGGTTTCCGAACCGTCCTTGTCCAGCTTCATCAGATCGTGCGGGCAGATGTACATGCAAGCGGTCTTGTCCTGACCCTTGCAACCGTCGCACTTGTCGGTACGAACATAGGTTGGCATTACAGTCTCCTAAAGTTAGCTAACAATCCGCGTACGTCGCGGTCCGATTAGAACTGAACCCGTCCTTGGCCGGGGCGACTCGCGAATCCGCTTCCGGTAGGCTCGTGTCCTAAAATGCTTGCCCCATACGGCACTTCGTGCCTGTCGGGATCAATCCTGTCCGGCATTGCCGAACAGGGAAAATCATGCAGCCGAGTGGCCCTTCAATTCGATCTTGACGTTCTGTTCGGCGGAGAGGCCGGCGTAGTATTTCTGCAGCACCTTGGCGACCTCGGGACGGCTGAATTCGACCGGCAGATCCTGGCCTTCCGACAGCATCGACCGTACCTTGGTGCCGGACAGCAGGATGCGGTCTTCCTTGGTGTGCGGGCAGGTGCGCTGCGAGGCCATGCCGCCGCACTTGTTGCACCAGAAGGTCCAGTCGATGTTCATGTTCACGGTTTCGAGCGACCCCTTGGGGATCTCGTCGAAGATCTTCTGCGCGTCGAACGGGCCGTAGTAGTCGCCCACGCCGGCATGGTCGCGGCCGACGATCAGGTGCGAACAGCCGTAGTTCTGGCGGAACAGCGCGTGCAGCAGCGCCTCGCGCGGTCCGGCGTAGCGCATGTCGAGCGGGTAGCCGGCCTGGATCACGGTATTCGGTGCAAAGTAGTTCTTGATCAGGGTGCCGATGGCTTCGGAGCGCACTTCGGCGGGAATGTCGCCCGGCTTCAAGGCGCCCAGCAGGGAGTGGATCAGTACGCCGTCCATGGTTTCGATCGCGATCTTGGCCAGGTACTCGTGCGAGCGGTGCATCGGGTTGCGCGTCTGGAACGCGGCGACGCGGGACCAGCCCATTTTTTCGAAGGCGGCACGCGTCTCGGCCGGGGTCATGAACTGCTCGCCGTACTGCTCCTTGAAGCCGCCGGTGGACAGCACCTTGACCGGACCGGCCAGGTTGTATTTGCCCTGCGCCATGACCATCTTGACGCCGGGGTGCTCGAGGTCGGTGGTTTTGTAGACCTGCATGCACTCGTGGCTCTTGTCGATGGTGTATTTCTCGGTCACCTTCATGGTGCCCATGATTTCATCGGATTCGCCGTCGACCAGGGCGATGTCGTCGCCGGCCTTGAGAGTCTCGTCGTTGGTGGAGAGCGTGACGGGGATCGGCCAGAACAGGCCGCTGGCCATTTTGTAGCCATCGCACACGCCTTGCCAGTCCGATTTGGTCATGTAGCCGTCCAGCGGCGTGAAGCCGCCGATACCCATCATGATGAGATCGCCGGTTTCGCGTGAGCTCATCTTGAGCTTGGGCAACGAGGCTGCGCGGGCTTTTTCGGCGGCGAGTGCGTCGCCCGTCAGTAGCAGGGGTTTGAGTTCACCGCCGCCGTGGGGGCGTACCAGTTTGGACATGCTGTCTCCTCAGACACTGTGGGGATATTGGAGACTGGGGAGGATATCACCGGGGGGGGGGACTTAATAATCCTTTATTTTTATTTGAGGATAAGCGGGTTTGATATGAAGGATTCACGCCGGAAAGCCCGCGATTCGGGCTTTCCATTAAGAAACAGGTTGTTATGCGTCGAAGAAGGCGGGCATGTCCGTCTGCTCGGTTTTGATGATGTCAATCCAGGCCGGCTTGGTGTCGCCTCCCGACGCAGCCAGCTTTTTGGTCTCTTCATACAGCATCTTCCAGCGGTTGTAGAGACAGTCGCTGACCTTGCGCATGCCTGAGTCGAAGTAGGAGTTATGCAGGTCGCCTATCGTGCGGGTGAAGGACTCCATCTGCTCCAGCAGATTGTGCGGGTAACCATGGCGGTTGGGGTCGGCATACTTGACCATTTCACGCCTGACCGCGCGGACGAAGACTTTCTGACCTTCTGTGAGGTCGGCTTCGGTGCGGGGCATGCCGCCGGAGTTCATGACTTCGTGGATAAAGCCGTTCAGGCGTTCGCCGAAATCGAAGTTGACATAATCGACGTTTTGCATAAATCCTCTCCGTTATCAAGTGACGCTTTAAAACTGGATATGATTCCGGCCCTATCCTACGCGACGCATGGTGACTGTCCAGCGTCTTGTCCGGACGTCCGAGTAAATTATTTTATAAGCCCTTGAATCCAGCGGGAATAAATTTTGTCTGCCAGCCGGTGCAGGGCGCTGGTGCGGGCAGGCAGGTCCTTCTGGATGGCGTCGGCAGACTGTACGCCGGGGCTGTCGCTGGCGGCGATTTCGGCGGCGCCGGTGTCGCACCAGCTGGCGATGAGCCCGGGTGTCATTTCCACATGGCATTGCATGCCGATATGGCGGTCGTTGAGGACATAGGCCTGGTTGGCACAGAAGGCGCTGTCGAGAATGCGCACGGCGCCCGGCGGCAGGGTGAAGGTTTCGCCGTGCCAGTGGAAGGCCAGCATGGGCGGGACGGCTTCTCCCAGCCAGGGCCGGGCGGCCACGGGATCGGTGACGCGGACCTCGCCCCAGCCGATTTCCTTGACCGGATTGGCGCCGACCGATCCGCCCAGCGCTTTGGACATCAGCTGGCCGCCCAGGCAATGGCCGATCACCGGAATGTCCGATGCGACCGCCTGGCGGATCAGTGCCAGCAGCGGCGGGATCCAGGGCAGATCGTCGTTGACGCTCATGGGTCCGCCCATCAAGCAAACGCCCGAAGCGCCGTTAAGGTTCTCGGGCACGGCGTCGCCGGCGTCGATGCGCAGCAGCCGCCAGGGGATGTCGTGCCGATCCAGGAACGTGGTGAAATATCCCGGCCCTTCGGTTGGCGAATGGCGGAAAACCAGAACAGGACGCATGATGTCTCTCAAGAAAAAAATGGTCGCGATGATGATAGCCGCTGGCGGGTTTTCCTGCACAGCCGCGTGGGCTGCCAGCCTATCGGTGGTGGGCCTGTTCAAGGACAAGGCGATCGTCAGCATCGACGGCGGAAAACCGCGCACCCTCAGTGCGGGGCAAACGGTTCAGGGAGTGAAGCTGGTGGCCGCGGACTCCGACCAGGCCAGCTTCGAGGTGGACGGTAAACGCCAGACTCTGGGCATGGGGCAGTCGTTCGCGGGCGGGGCGGCGACGAATACGCGTCCGAGTGTTTCCCTCACCGCCGACGCGCGCGGTCATTTTGCGGCAACGGGCGCGCTCAATGGCTACCCGATGACCTTCCTGGTCGACACGGGCGCCACCGCCATCGCCATCAGCGCGGCCGAGGCCCGGCGCATCGGACTCGATTACCGGTCGGGCCAGGCCGTCAATGCGGGAACGGCGGCGGGCGTGGTGCAGGCCTGGCGCGTCAAGTTCAATACGGTCAAGGTCGGCAGCATCTCGGTCAACCAGGTGGACGGCATGGTGGTGGAAACCGGCCTGAACGTACCGTTGCTGGGGATGAGCTTCCTGAACCGGATGGAGATGAAGCGCGATGGCCAGACGATGACGCTGACGCAGCGTTATTGAGCCCTGTGCCGTGGACGGATGTGATGCAGCTGGCCGGCTGGCCGGCTACGGCCGCTGCGCTTGACGTTCGCTGCGCTCACCTTAGCCTTCGCCGCAAGCGCACTCCGGCGTTTTACGCCTGAGTACGCTTGTCGCGTTCGATCACGGCGTAGGCGCTGTGATTGTGGATCGATTCGAAGTTTTCGGCTTCCACGACGTACGAATTGATCAACGGCTCGGCGTTCATTGCCGCGGCGACATCGCGTACGATGTCCTCGACGAACTTCGGATTGTCGTAGGCGCGTTCGGTGACGTATTTTTCGTCCGGTCGCTTCAAGAGGCCGAACAGCTCACACGAAGCCTGATCCTCGACCTTGCGCACCAGGTCCTCGATCCACAGGAAACCGTTGGTTTTTGCGGTGACGGTCACATGCGAGCGCTGGTTGTGCGCGCCATAATCGGAGATTTTCTTCGAGCACGGACACAGGCTGGTCACCGGGACCAGCACCTTGGTGGTGTGGGTATATTCCCCGTTTTCGATGGTGCCAATGAACGTGACTTCATAGTCGAGCAGGCTTTGCACACCCGAAATGGGGGCGGCCTTGTTGACGAAATAGGGGAAGCTCATTTCGATGTAGCCCGATTCGGCTTCCAGGCGCTCGACCATCTGGCGCAGCATGCCCTCGAAGTTTTCCACGGAAATTTCACGCTCGCGCGTATTGAGAATCTCGATGAAGCGCGACATGTGCGTGCCCTTGAAATTGTGCGGCAGGAACACGTACATGTTGAAGGTGGCGATGGTGTGCTGGACGCCGCCGCTCTTGTCCGCCACGCGAACCGGGTGGCGGATGCTCTTGATGCCGACCTTGTTGATGGCGATTTGCCGCGTGTCGGCCGAACTTTGCACGTCCGGCATGCAAACGGCGGTATCGCAAATCTGGTTCATGGCAGGCTCCTTGGGTATCGATGCGGTTTAGACTCAGTATAAACCGCGGGAATAGTTGAGTAAACTACTCGGGCATACGATCTTTCGCGGGCTAAAGCCCGCCGAAAGTCGGAGTCCCCGCCAGAG
Source organism: Thiobacillus sp. 63-78 (assembly GCA_001899765.1). GTDB lineage: Bacteria > Pseudomonadota > Gammaproteobacteria > Burkholderiales > Thiobacillaceae > Thiobacillus. The sequence goes on along the minus strand of MKWM01000045.1, from coordinate 33,405 downwards.
GGGGTAACAGGGTTGTCCGCTGACGCACGGTCTGCTCGATGCCCGCGGCGTCGAGCCCGCAATCAGCCAGCATCCTGGCGGGATCGCCGTGTTCGATGAAAATGTCGGGCAAGCCCAGATGCAGGAGCGGCACATTCAAGCCCAGTTGGGCGAGCGCCTCGGCCACGCCTGCGCCGGCCCCGCCCGCCACGGCGTTTTCTTCCAGCGTGACAAGCAGGCGATGGCCTTGCGCCAGTTCGCGCAGCAGGTCCGTATCCAGCGGCTTGACGAAGCGCATGTCGGCCACGCTGGCGTCGAGCGCCCCGGCTGCCTCCAGCGCGGGCGCAACCAGACTGCCGAAGGCGATCAAGGCCACATCGCGGCCGCGCCGGCGAAGCACGCCCTTGCCGATTTCGACTGTTTCAAGTCCCGGCTCGATCGCGGCGCCGACGCCGCTGCCGCGCGGATAACGTACTGCCGACGGGCCGTCATGCATGAAAGCGGTGCTGAGCAGACGGCGGCATTCGTTCTCGTCCGATGGGGCGGCGATCAGCAGGTTGGGGATGCAGCGCAGAAAGGAGAGATCGAAGCTGCCGGCATGGGTGGGGCCGTCGGCACCGACCAGTCCGGCGCGGTCGATCGCCAGCATGACCGGCAGATTCTGCAGGGCGACGTCGTGGATCAACTGGTCGTAGGCGCGCTGCAGGAAGGTCGAGTAGATCGCCACCACCGGCTTGATGCCTTCGCAGGCCAGACCGGCGGCGAAGGTCAGCGCGTGCTGTTCGGCAATGCCGACGTCGAAATAGCGCTTGGGAAATTCCCTGGAGAAGCGCAGCAGTCCGGAACCTTCGCGCATCGCAGGCGTGATCCCCGCCAGGCGTGAATCGGCGGCTGCCATGTCGCATATCCAGTCGCCGAATACCTGGGTGTAGGTGGGCTTGCCACCGGTTTTTTCCGCCACGCCCAGCGCCGGGTCGAAGCGCGATACGCCGTGATACAGACAGGGGTTGGCTTCGGCGGGCGCATAGCCCTTGCCTTTGCGGGTGACCACATGCAGGAATTGCGGGCCATCGAGCTGCTTGATATTGGAGAGGGTGTCCAGCAGCACGTCGAGATCGTGGCCGTCGATCGGGCCGATATAGTTGAAGCCGAATTCCTCGAATAGCGTGCCCGGCGTCATCATGCCTTTCATGTGCTCTTCGGCGCGCTTGGCAAGCTCGCGGATGGGCGGTGCGACGGACAGCACCTTTTCGCCAGCGCGCCGGGCAGCCGCATAAAAACGCCCCGACATCAGACGAGCCAGGTAGTTGTTGAGCGCGCCGACATTGGGCGAGATCGACATGTCGTTGTCGTTCAGCACGACCAGCAAGGGGAGATTGGTCGCGCCTGCGTTGTTGAGCGCTTCGAACGCCATCCCGGCGGTCATCGCGCCATCGCCAATGACGGCTACGGCGCGCTGGGCGCTGCCGAGTTGATGGAAGGCTTCCGCCATGCCGAGTGCCGCCGAGATCGACGTGCTGGAGTGGCCGGCGCCGAAGGCGTCGAATTCGCTTTCGGCGCGGCGCGGGAACCCGGCGATGCCCCCCGGCTGGCGCAGACCCGCCATTCCCGCGCGGCGGCCGGTCAGGATCTTGTGGGCATAGGTCTGGTGTCCGACGTCCCATACGATACGGTCCCGGGGGGTGTCGAACACATAGTGCAGGACAATCGTGAGTTCCACCGTGCCGAGATTGGAGGCGAGGTGGCCGCCGGTCCGACCCACCGAGTCGACCAGGAATTCGCGCAGTTCGGCAGCGAATACAGGCAGGTCGGCGGGGGCAAGCGTACGCAACTCGCGCGGCGAGTGGATGGCGTCGAGCAGTGGAGTGGGCATATCAGAATGTCCGCTCGATCACGAAATCGGCCACTTGACGCAAGCGTTCGGCCGGTGCGCCCAGTTCGGCCAATGCCGCGCAGGCATCGGCGCGCAGCTCCCGCGCCAGTTCGCGCGCGCGCGTCGCGCCGAGCAGACTCACGTAAGTGGGTTTGTTGTGGGCGGCATCCTTGCCGGCGGTTTTGCCAAGTGTGGCGGTGGAGGCTTCGGCATCGAGGACGTCGTCGACCACCTGGAAGGCCAGGCCGATGCATTTGGCGTAATGGTCGAGTGCCGTGGCGGTGGCGTCGGTCAGGTGGCCACACTGCGCGCCCAGCAGTACCGAGGCGCGGATCAGGGCGCCGGTCTTGTGGATATGCATGAATTCGAGCTCGGTCAGGTCGAGCGGTTTGCCTACACTGGCCAGATCGATCGCCTGGCCCCCGGCCATGCCGCGCGAGCCGGCGGCCTGCGCCAGCAACTGGACCATGCTCAGCTGGGTGGCCGCATCGCGGGCCAGCGGTTGCGACGCGAGGATGTCGAATGCGAGGCTCTGCAGGGCATCGCCCACCAGCAGGGCCGTCGCTTCGTCGAACTCGACATGCACGGTCGGCTTGCCGCGACGCAGCGCATCGTCATCCATCGCCGGCATGTCGTCGTGCACCAGCGAGTAGGCATGGATCAGCTCGACGGCTGCCGCCGCGTACTGTACCCGTTCCATGTCGGCATTCGCGATGTCGGCGGCGGCAAACGCCAGCAGTGGGCGCACGCGCTTGCCGCCGCCCAGTACGGCGTAGCGCATGGCTTCATGCAGTCGCTGCGGCGCAATCCGGGCGGAGGGGAGGCGCTCGGCCAGCACCTCTTCCACGCGAGTCTGGCATGTATGGATCCAGGCGGAAAAATCAGTCATCAGTCGTCGGTCTCTTCTTCTGTCTTGAATGGCCGCAGTGCGCCATTTTCCAGAATCTTCACTTGCTGTTCGGCATCGGCGAGCTGCTGACGGCAGTACTGCAACAGTTCGGCGCCGCGCTTGTAAGCCGTCAGCGAGGCCTCAAGCGGCAGTTGCCCGGATTCCATTTCGGCCACGATGGTTTCCAGTTCGGCGAGGGCGGACTCGTAATCTTTTGGGGGGGCGGCGGCGCGGGATTTGGCCATGAAATATCTGACCCGGCGGAGAAAGGACGTTACTTTAGCAAATTCAGCGGCGAGACGCCTCCCGCTGCAGACGGCCATGCTAGAATTTTTCGCTTTATCCTTGCATTACGTCATTCTGGACAGGGCGCGCTTGTCTCACGCTGAAGTACCAGCAGCTACGCCCTGATCCAGGAGGTCATTTACTACTTGCCGCTCCAGTTCGCGCTGGAGGGGGCTTGGTTTGAGTAGGGTGCGTCATGAGCGATCTCGCCGAATCCAGCGTCTTGTCGCTAGCTTCGCCTCAGTTGCCGGTTTCCTGGTATTTCGATCCAGTCATCCACGAGCTGGAATTGACGCATCTATTCAGGCACGGCCCCGGCTATGCCGGACATCAGCTGATGGTGCCCGAGCCGGGCGACTATCATGCGCTGGAAATGTTCGACGGCGCGAAGATGCTGGTCCACAACGGATCGGGCATCGAGCTGTTGTCCAACGTGTGCCGCCATCGCCAGGCGCTGATGCTGACCGGCCGCGGCAAGCTGCCATCCAGCAACATCGTCTGCCCGATTCATCGCTGGACCTACGACAGCCGGGGCGAACTGATTGGCGCGCCGGAGTTCCCCGGCAACCCCTGCCTCAATCTCGGTCGCAGCGGCCTGCAGAACTGGCAGGGCCTGTTGTTTGCCGGCAAGCGCGACGTACAGACGGATCTGGCCGGCATGCAGGCGGCGCGCGAACTCGATTTCTCCGGCTTCATGCTGGACCGCGTGCAGGTCACACAATACGCCTGCAACTGGAAGACCTTTATCGAGGTGTATCTGGAGGACTACCACGTCGCACCGTATCACCCCGGTCTGGGCCACTTCGTCACCTGCGACGATCTGACATGGGAATACGGCGACTGGTGGTCGGTGCAGACGGTGGGGGTGAACCACGGCCTGTCCCGGGCAGGCTCGCCGGTGTACCGGACATGGCACGAACAGGTGCTGGCCTACCAGCAGGGCAGGCCGCTTGCGCAGGGTTCGATCTGGCTGACCTATTATCCCGGTCTGATGGTCGAGTGGTATCCGCATGTCTTGGTGGTGTCGTCGATTGTGCCGACCGGCGTCGAGTCGTGCGCCAACGTGGTCGAATTCTATTACCCCGAAGACATCGTGCTGTTCGAACGCGCGTTCATCGAGGCCGAACAGGCGGCATACCACGAGACCGCGGCGGAGGATGAGGATATCTGCGAGCGCATGCACAAGGGACGGCGCGCACTGTACCGGCAGGGCATTTCGGAAGTCGGTCCGTATCAGTCTCCGCTGGAGGATGGCATGATGCATTTCCACGCTTTTTTGCGGCGCGAGATCGAACCGTATCTGAAATGAGGCCCCAGCATGCCCCCAGCGGGCGGCAGCGGCCGCCCGATTGCTTGCGTCCGGTGCGTGATGCCGGCATGAGTGTCTGCTCATGAAGTCGAGCTGGATGCTGGTGGCGGCCGCACTGTTCGCACTGATGAGCGTACTGGTGAAACATGCCTCGGCGACGTTCTCGCCCGCCGAACTGGTGTTTTATCGCTCGGCGTTCGGGCTGCTCGCGATCTGGAGCGTGATCGCGATCCGGCATCGTCAACTGCTGGCGCCGCTGGCCACGCCCCATCTGCGCGCCCATGTCTGGCGCAGCCTGTCGGGCTTTACTGCGCTGGTGCTGTTCTTCTACGCGATTGCGCGCTTGCCGCTGGCCACAGCCGTCACCCTCAATTACACGGCACCGCTCTTTCTCGCCGCACTATCGGCCTGGTGGCTGCGCGAACGCCACGGTCGCGGCCTCGTCGGGGCCGTATTGCTGGGCTTTGCCGGCGTGCTGCTTTTGTTGCGGCCGCAGGTGCAGGGCCAGGCCTGGCTGCCCGCCTTGGCCGGCCTGGTGTCAGGCATGCTTGCCGCGACGGCCTACGTCAATGTCAAGAACCTGGGCCGACTGGGCGAATCCGAATGGCTGGTCGTGTTTTACTTCACGCTGCTGTCGACCGCGGGCGGTGCGGCCTGGATGGCCATCGCGGGAGCCCGGATTCCGCAGACAGGCGACTGGCCGTGGCTGATCGGTATCGGCGTCACGGCCACGGTGGCGCAACTGGCGCTGACGCGGGCATATCATCGTGGCCGCACGCTGACGGTGGGCTCGCTGGCCTATACCACGGTCGGGTTTTCCGCCCTGTACGGCGTGCTGCTGTTCGGCGAGCGGCTGCCGCCGATCACCTGGGCCGGCATGGCCGTGGTGGCGGCTGCGGGCGTGTGGGCGGTGCGCGCGTCCCCCCCAACTGCTCCCGATTCGCTATAGTTCAATCACTTTCCCGAGGAACGCACATGATCAGCCTGAGCACCAAGGACAACCAGATTGCCGTGACCGTCATGGGCCAGTTCACCCTGGCCGATTATCAGGAATTCGAACAGGCGGTGATGTACGGCATCCAGTTCCAGGGCACGGTCAACCTGCTGTTCGATTTGCGCGACATGCTGTCATACAGTGTCGACGTGGCATGGGAAGAACTCAAATTTTCCCGTGAGCACAAGACCGATTTTGGCCGCATCGCCATTCTGACCGGCGATCAATGGGTGGCATGGAGCATGTGGGTGAACCGGATGTTCATGTCGGCGGATATCCACCTGTTCGATGATCTGGACATGGCCCAGGACTGGGTGACGGGCGGGGAACTGCCCGCTGCGGCCGGCTGAAGCGCTCCGGCGCGTGGCATTCATGAAGGGATGCTGCGGGCCGGCCGGAAGACTTCCTGATTGGCGTAATAGGCCGTGTCCGCGTTGGCGGGATCCCAGCCGGGGATGCCCTGTATCGGCAATGGCGCGAGCTGACGCGGCGAGCCGATTCCCGCGAGCGCCATGACCGACCGTTCTTCCGCCGTGTCGGGATCGAGCGATTCGGCAATCAGTGCCAGACACTTCCCGGTCATCGTCGGGTAGGGCGCGAGCGCCTTTTCCAGCAAGGCGTGTCCCACCACCACGAAGCGCATGTCGATGTCGACCCGGGCGCGCGCATCCCGGAACAGCGCCTGCCAGGCGTGGGCGGCAAGCAGGGCCGGCAAAGCCGGATCGCGGCTGATCACCCACACGCCGGATTCGTCCAGAACGGTCAGGGCATCGCGGCGGCGACCGCGGACAGGACCGGCCTCGCCGGCGATGGCGAGGCCGTGAGCCGCATTCAGCGCCGATTTGAAACGTGGAAAGCGCAGCCACACCAGTGCGTTCAGCACATCGTGCCAGGTGTCGGCCCGGGTCGGAACCCGAGCGGAATGGAGGATGTGGGTTTCGTAATCACGTGCGGACAGGCGTTCATCCGGAACGAAGAAACGCAGCGGCAGCCCGTTTGAATGACGCGTGTCGAGACTGGCCGCCTGCGTGTTGAGCGCATCGAGGCAGCCCGGCCCGGGCAAGGGCAGATCCCGCGCAAGATCCATCGTGTCGATCAGCGCCCGATAAGGCGCGAAAGCCGGATGGTCGAAATTCAATGCAGCGATTCGGACAGCGCCTGACGATATTGCCGCGTCAGCGGATGCGCAGCGCCCAGCAGATCGAAGAGTGCCAGCAGGCTGGTGCGGCCGATATCGTGGCGGTAGGAGCGATCGGTGCGGGTGATCCACAGCAGTTCGTCCATGGCGCCGGAAAGATCGTCTCTTTCCAGCAACCGGGCCGCGCGCCGATAGTGCAGATCGGGATCGTCCGGATGGCGCTCAAGGCTGGCATCGAGTTCGCTTAACGGGGGCGCCAGCCGGGCCGTTTCGGCCAGATTGAGATGCGCATGCAGATGGGCGATGGCGGGTTCCGCCCGCGCCTCCGGAGACAGGCTGTCCAGCAGTTTCAGGGCCTGTTCGCCTTCGCCTTCGGCCCACAGAAGTTTGGCGAGATCGCGCGGAATGGCGAGATTGTCGGGTTCGGCCATCGCTGCGTTGGCGAGCAGCATGCGTGCCTGCTGTACGTTGCCTGCCTGCCATGCGGCGACACCCAGTGCGTGGGCGCGATGGGCGTCGCCCGCGATGAAGCGGTCGAGCACCTCGCGAAAACTGCTGTCGGGATCGGCGCCGTGGATGGTGTGGGCGACTTCTCCGCGCCAGAAGAACTTGACCGTCGGCACCGAATTCACGCCAAAGCGTCGCGCCAGTTCCGGCAGGTCGTCGGTGTTCAGCATGACGAGCAGGAACTTGCCGCCGTATTCGGTGGCAAGCTTGACCAGACGGGGCATCAGAATGAAGCAGGGGCCGGCCTTGGGGGTCCAGAAATGCACCAGCACCGGACCTTTGTGTGAATTTTCCAGCACCAGGCGGTTGAAGTTCTCGGCGCTGGCATCGAACACGTGGGGCGACAGGGCCATCAGTCGAATGCTCCGCTCCGGGCGAAACGGTCGCACGCGGCGACCAGTTCGCGGGCGATGCCCGGCTCGAACGCCGAATGCCCGGCATCCGGCACGATGACATAGCGGGCTTCGGGCCAGGCGCGCGCCAGATCGTCGGCTGACACGATGGGGCAGACCGCGTCGTAGCGCCCCTGCACGATGATCGCCGGAATGCCGCGGAGGCGGCCGACGTTGGCCAGCAGACTGTTGTCGGGCAGGAAGATGTCGTTGACGAAGTAGTGCGCCTCGATGCGCGATAACGACAGGGCGATCCTGTCGCTACCGAACGCGGAGACGAGTTCTGGATTGGGCAGCAGCGTCGAGCACGATGCCTCGAAGGTGGCCCACTGGTGCGCGGCGGGCTGGTGCACGGCCGGGTCGGGATCGACAAGGCGGCGATGGTAGGCCGTCAGCAGGTCGTGACGCTCGTTTACCGGAATGAATTCGGCGAGTTGGCGCTGCGCCTCGGGGAACAGGGCGCGTATCCCGTGGAGAAACCAGTCGATCTCGCTCTTGCGGCACAGGAAGATGCCGCGCAGCACGAGTCCGCGGCAACACTCGGGGTGGGCCTCGGCATAGGCGAGTGCCAGGGTCGAGCCCCATGAGCCGCCAAACACCAGCCAGGACGCGATGCCGAGTTCGCGCCGTAGCGCTTCCATGTCGGCGATCAGGTGCTGCGTGGTGTTGTCTGTCAGTTCGCCGTGCGGTGTAGAGCGGCCGCAGCCGCGCTGGTCGAACAGCACAATGCGATAGCGCGCCGGATCAAAAAACCGTCGCTGGACCGGCGACGTGCCGGAGCCGGGGCCACCGTGCACGAACAGCACCGGAATGCCATCCGGGTTGCCGGAAGTTTCCCAGTAGATGCGGTGGAGGCCCGCCGTATCCAGCATGCCGCTGGCATGGGAGGAGATGGGCGGGTAGAGCGGAGCAATATCGGGCATGACGGTGCCTTGAATGATAAGCCGAATCATGCCCCCGGTCCACGGAAACTGGACGGGCTGGCTTGCGCCGATGCGCCGTGCGGGTTTGCAACGGAGCGGTATCGACAGCTTCGGGCTGGAACCGTATGCTACACAGGCGCAAAAAATGTGCCGACGGCGGCCGGGTGAACCGGATGGCACGCGCGAATACACAAACAGGTTTCACTGTTCATAACCATAATCGATACGAGGAGTTCTTTCATGAGTCATGTCGTCAAGGTGGCCCTGCTGGGCCTGGGTGAAGTCGGAGAGAAGTTTGCCGAGCATTTTCTGGAGAAGATCCAGGAAGAGGGCGTCCATGTGGAGATCGTTGCCGTCGCGCACCGCAATCTGGAGTCCCCGGTCGCGCTGGGTTTCAGTCACAGCAAGGTGCCGGTGTTCAAGGACGCGATGGAGGTGGTGACTCTGGGTGCGAAAGTCGACATCATTTTCGACCTGACCGGCGATCCCGACCTGCGCAAGAAACTGCGGGTCGCCCTCCAGGAGAGCCATAATCGGCACACCGTGATTGCGCCGGAAGTGGTCGCGCATCTATTGTGGAATTTTTTCGGTGAAGGTGAATTGCCCAGTAGCGGCCAGACGGGCTACTGATACGCGGACCAGCCGCCGGTCGAAAGACTGGCGGACTGCCCGAGACGCTTCAATCATCAAGATTGCATGGACATGATCTCTCCTTTCAAATTCGCGCACGCCGCCCATTCCGACTGGACGCTGGCCGCGCAGGCCTGCATGAATCAGCTGGGGGCGATCCCGTCCGCGGCGACGCTTGGCTTTCTGTATGTATCGGACGCCTTCGTCGACGATCTCGCCCCGATTCTGGCGTTCTTCAGGAGCGCGACCGGGGTGGCGCACTGGACCGGCAGCGTGGGCGTGGGGATCTGTGCTGGCGGCGTGGAATATCTGGAGGAACCCGCGCTGGCCGTGATGCTGGGAGAATTCGATCCGGCCGATTTCAGCATGCTGCCGGTGCTGCAGGCGTCGTCGGACATCGAAGCGCAGCCGGCGGATGCTTATTTTGCGGTGGTGCACGGCGACCCGGCAAACAACCGCATCCAGGAACTGATCGACGGCCTCGCCACGCACGTATCGAGCGGTTTCGTCGTCGGCGGTCTGTCGAGCTCGCGCGGCGAGACGGCGCAGATCAGCGATGGCGTGGTGAGCGGCGGCCTGTCCGGCGTGCTGTTCAAGGAACGGGTGAAGCTGGCGACACGGCTGACACAAGGCATTTCGCCGCTGGGCCCGCGTCACCGCATCACCAGCGCCAGCAAGAACGTCATCGGTAGTCTCGATCACCGTCCGGCGCTGGATGTGATGAAGGAAGAGATCGGCGAGACGCTGGCCCGCGACCTGCAGCGCGCGGCCGGCTACATTTTTATCGGCCTGCCGGTACGGGGATCGGATACCGGCGATTATATGGTGCGTAATATTCTTGGCGTTGACCCGCAGAACAACCTTGTCGCAGTCGGCGAATATGTCGAGCCAGGGGACGAACTGCTGTTCTGCCGACGCGACCAGCAAACCGCCGAGGATGATCTATCGAGGATGCTCTCGGCCATCGGGGCGCAACTGGGCTCACCGATCCGGGGCGGCGTGTATTATTCCTGTCTGGGGCGCGGCCAGCACATGTTCGGTACGCCGAACCGGGAGATGGAACTGATTCGCGACGCACTCGGCGATTTTCCTCTGGTGGGTTTTTTTGCCAACGGAGAAATTTCCCATAACCGTTTATATGGCTACACCGGGGTATTGACCCTGTTTGGCTGACCCGGATAAAGAAACACGGAGAGACGCATGACCCTGCACGCCATGAAAGAAGATGAAATTCGTTTGTTGCGCGATGAAATCGACATGCTGATGAACGAACGTCGCCAACTGCTGCAGGTGAGCGGCGCCGCAGCAGTATTCGTCGCCAATCTCGATACCGACAGCCTGCCCGACGACGCGGACACGATCGATGCGGCTGAAATGCTGGCGGAACAACTCAATGGCCTGTCCGAGGAAACGCTCAAGGATGCCCTCGAGTCCGTACGCGCCGAAGTCGACCCGACGTAGCCATACTGCGTACTCGACGGTTTTAGCGTCTTGGCTCGCGCGGCACAGCCAGCCTTCGCCGAAGTCAGACGCGTTGCGCTGATCATCGGGTTGACCGCGCTGGCCTATGCGCTGGCGGGGTGGGTCAGCCTCAGGATCGCGGCGTATGTCGCCAATGTGGTGGCCGCGGTCTGGCTGGCGGCCGGCATCGGTGCCATGGCGAGCCTGCGCTTCGGCCTGGCGGGCGTCGCGGGGGTGTTGCTGGGATCGTTCGCGGTCAACAGCCAGATCCTGCCGCCGGAGACGGCGCTCGGCCTGGCGCTCGGCGCGGCCGCGGAGGCTGCCGTGATCGGCTACCTGCCGCGCTATCTGCCGCCTTTCAGTTCCACCCTCGATTATGTCTCCAGCGTCGCCAAGTTCGCGCTCGTCGCCGCGCCGCTGGGGTGCGCGGTGAACGCGCTGGCGGGGGGGCTCAGCCTGTCCTACTTCAGCGCGCTGCAGGCCGGCCTGACGTGGCAGGCCTTGGGGGTATGGTGGCTGGGCGATCTGCTCGGCGTATACCTGATCGCGCCATTGCTGTTGACGGCGTCGCGCTGGGATTTGCTGCCGACCAACAAGGGCGCGCGTCTGGAAGGCCTCGTGCTGGTGCTCTGCATGCTGCTGCTGACGCGCGTGATGATGGAATACGTCGAGCCCCTGCGGCCCGCCGAGATCGTCCTGTTCATCCTGTTGCCCGGCGTGCTGTGGGCGGCGCTGCGGTTCTCGGTGACCGGGGCGAGCGTGGCCATTTTCCTGGCGGCGCTGATCGTGCTGGGTGTCTCGGTCGTGTCCTTCGGCGGACTCCCCAATGCCACGACGCCGCGCGACGTGTTCGCGCTGCAGATCAGCATGATGACCATGGCGCTGGGCGGCCTGTTCGTGTCGGCCGCCTTGACCGAACGCCGCTATTCCGAAATGCGGCTCGACATGCTGGCCAATCACGATCCGCTGACCGGCCTGCCCAACCGTTCGTATTTCCAGGATTTCCTCGGCCATGCGCTGGCACGCGCGCAGCGTGAGAAGCTCCAGGTCTCGCTGCTGTTCATCGACCTCGACCGCTTCAAGCACATCAACGATTCGCAGGGGCACGAGGTGGGCGACCAGGTGCTGCGCGTCGTGGCCAACCGGCTGGACGAGCAGTTGCGCGCCGACGATTTCGTCGCCCGCCTGGGCGGGGACGAGTTTGCCGTCATCCTGATGCATCCGCCGGCTTCGCGAGCGGCCAGCCGGGTGGCGCGCAAGCTGTTGAAGGCGCTGGCCGAGTCGTTCAAGCTCGAGCGGCGGCGTTATGCCATCGGCGCCAGCATCGGCATCAGCGTGTATCCGGACGACGGCCTCGACGCCAACACCCTGCTGCGCCAGGCCGATCTGGCGATGTATCAGGCCAAGCAGCGCCGCAGCGGCTTCGAATATTTCAGCGACGAGCTGAACACCGTGGCGCAGCAGCAGTTGAACCTGGAAACCGGCCTGCGCCAGGCGCTCGAACGCAATGAACTGGCACTGGCCTATCAGCCGAAAGTCGATCTCGCCAGTGGCCGGGTGGTGGGGCTGGAAGCCCTGGCACGCTGGCTGACCCGGTCGGGCGGCATCGTCTGGCCCGACCAGTTCATTCCGGTGGCGGAGGAAACCGGCCTGATCATGCCATTGGGCCGCTGGGCCGTGCGGGCGGCCTGCGAACAATGGATAGGCTGGCGCGATGCCGGCCTCGATCCGCCGCCCGTGGCCATCAATCTGTCACCACGCCAGTTTTCCGATGCGCGCCTGATCGACGACATCGATGCCATTCTGAAGGAAACCGGTATGGAGTCCGCGTCTCTGCAACTGGAAGTGACCGAAAGTACCGCGATGGAAAACCCTGCGCGTACCTTCGACATGCTCGATGCGCTGCGCCAGCGTGGCCTGCATGTCTACATCGACGATTTCGGCACCGGGCATTCCAACCTGAGCCAGCTGAAACGCATGCCGATCGATGCGCTCAAGATCGACAAGAGCTTTGTGGACGACGTCCTCACCGACAGCGACGACGCCGAGATCGCCAACGCCATCATCCGCCTGGCGCATGCCCTGAATCTGAGAGTGGTGGCCGAAGGCGTGGAGACGGTCGAGCAGGTGAGGTTCCTGAAAGACCAGGGCTGCGACGAAATCCAGGGGTATGTGGTCGCCAGGCCCTTGCCTGCGGACCAGATCGAGACGTTCTTCGACCGGCAGTTCAATTTCTAGGGCCGCGAATCAGCCGGGGCAGGGGTGCAGGATCGGCATGTCATCCATCCTTCGCCCTGCCCGATTACCGTAACCCCGTCGGCTGGCCGACGGGCTTGACGCTTGAACCGGTGGCGCCGTCCCTAGGCCGGAGAGACTTCGCTCAGCGGGATCCCCAGTGCCCGGGCCACGCCCTCGCCGTAGGCAGGATCGGCTTTCAGGCAGTTGCGGATGTGGCGCTTTCTCACGATGTCGTCGACGCTCGCCAGTTCGGCCGCGGTATTGTCGAACAGGGCCTGCTGCTGTGCCGGCGTCATGAGACGGAACAGCATGCCGGGCTGGGCGTAATAGTCGTCATCGTCCTCGCGGTAGTTCCAGTTGTAGGCTTCGCCGGAAAGCGCCAGCGGGGGTTCCCTGAGCGCCGGGTTGTCCTGCCACAGCCCGAGGCCGTTGGGTTCGTACGCCTTGGTACTGCCGTAGTTGCCGTCGACGCGCATCGTGCCGTCACGGTGGTAACTGTTGACCGGGCAGCGCGGCTTGTTCACCGGAATCTGGGTATTGTTCACACCCAGCCGGTAGCGCTGGGCATCGCCATAGGAAAACAGCCGCCCCTGCAGCATCCGGTCGGGCGAAAATCCGATCCCGGGAACGATGTGGGCCGGATTGAAGGCCGCCTGCTCGACCTCGGCGAAATAGTTTTCGGGATTGCGGTTGAGTTCCAGGACGCCGACGTCGATGAGCGGGTAATCGCCGTGCGGCCATACCTTGGTCAGATCGAAAGGGTGGAAGCGGTACGTGGCGGCATCCTTCTCCGGCATGATCTGCACCTTGAATTCCCAGCGCGGAAAATCACCGCGCTCGATCGCTTCATAGAGGTCGCGCTGGTGGCTCTCGCGATCCTTGGCCACGATGGATTCAGCCTCCCCATTGGTGAGGTTCTCGATGCCCTGCATGCATCGGAAGTGGAATTTGACCCAGAAGCGTTCGCCCTCGGCGTTGATGAAGCTGAACGTGTGGCTGCCGAAACCGTGCATGTGGCGGTAAGAGCGCGGAATGCCGCGGTCGCTCATCACCACGGTGACCTGATGCAGGGCTTCGGGAAGCAGGGTCCAGAAATCCCAGTTGCTCTGCGCCGACCGCAGGTTGGTGCGCGGATCGCGTTTCACCGCATGGTTGAGGTCGGGGAATTTGAGCGGGTCGCGCATGAAGAAGACCGGCGTGTTGTTGCCCACCATGTCCCAGTTGCCTTCTTCCGTATAGAACTTGAGCGCAAAGCCGCGGATGTCGCGTTCGGCATCCGCCGCGCCGCGTTCGCCCGCCACGGTGGAAAAGCGCGCGAAGACCTCGGTCTTCTTGCCAACCGCCGACAGGAATGCGGCCTTGGTGTAGCGGGTGATGTCGTGGGTGACGGTGAAGGTGCCGTAGGCGCCCGATCCCTTGGCATGCATGCGCCGTTCGGGGATGACCTCGCGGTCGAAGTGAGCAAGCTTCTCCAGGAACCAGAAGTCCTGCATCAGCATCGGGCCGCGCGGCCCCGCCGTCATCACGTTCTGGTTGTCGGCCACCGGGCAGCCGGTCGTGGTGGTCAGTGTGTTCTTGTCGCTCATCGTGTTTACCTCTCGGGATTCATGGGAAAACGCGTTCTTGCCGGGCATGGAAAACAGGCCGGCCACACATGGAGAAGACAAAACCCTCCCGCTGACATGGCCGGCTCCGGCTTGCCGCTCGCTCAAGTATAGGAATTAATAATTACGAATGGCCAATGTCGCGAACAGCTCATCCCGCTCGGCCAGCGTGCTGGCTTTCGCGGCTCGATCGACCACTTCCCGCGACAGGTGACTGGAAAAAGTCTTGATGAAGTCGTAATGGCAGGCACGCAGAAACAGCCCTTTGCGGAAACCGATGCGGGTAATGCTGGGTTCGAACAGGTGGCTGGCATTCAAGAAAACGAGATCGCTGTCAATGCTTTCGTCTTGCGCCATCTCCGCCAGTATGCCCACTCCCAGTCCCAGGCGGATGTAGGTCTTGATCACATCCGCATCGGTGGCGGTCAGGGCGATCCGGGGGGCGAGTCCGTGTTGCTGGAAGGCATCGTTGATGTGGGAGCGATCGGTGAAGCCGAACACATACGTGAGAATGGGATATTCCGCCACGGCCTCCAGCGTCAGGGGTTCAACCGTCTCCAGGGCATGTCCTCTGGGCACCACTACCGCGCGATTCCAGCGATAGCAAGGGAGCATGATCAGCTCGTCGAAGAGATGCAGGGATTCCGTGGCAATGGCAAAGTCGATTCCGCCGCTGGCGGCCATTTCCGCGATCTGGGCCGGACTGCCCTGATGGAGGTGCAGGCTCAATTCAGGGTAGGTGCGCCGGAAGGTCCGGATGACAGGGGGCAGCACGTAGCGGGCCTGTGTATGCGTCGTGGCAATGGACAGTTCGCCGCCGCTCGGGTCACTGAATTCGAGCGAGACCCGGCGGATCGCTTCTATATTGGCCAGCGCGCATTCAGCCAGCTCCATGACCGCGCGTCCCGCCGCGGTGCATCCGACAAGCTGCCGTCCTGAGCGTTCGAATAGCGGCACCCCCAATTCTTCCTCGAGCAATCGGAGCTGTTTACTCAGGCTGGGCTGCGACTTGAAAAGCCGTTCGGCGGCGCTGGTGACATTGAATCCGCTGCGGGCCAGGGTTAGAAGATAGCGTAGCTGCTGTAACTGCATGGGGCACTCCTCTGGATATCGGTAGAAGATAGCGCATTTGGCGCCAATCTCCGGTGGCCATAACTTTCAGTCATGGGATTATGGCCAAGCGTGATTTCACAGCGCTGCCGTGGTCCGTTACCTTGCGAACTCGATTGATCGACAAGGAATGTGCCATGAATCTTGCCCTGACCACCCAGCCCGTCGCCGAGGATATTTCCGGCTGGTTCGACGCCGACGGTTTTTTTGCCGACCCCCATCTCTGGGAGCGTCACGTAGCGGTACGCATCGCGCTGGAGGAGGGCATTCCTGCCCTGACCGCCAAGCACTGGGAGGTGATCGATCATGTGCGCAGTCAGTATTTCGCACTGGGCAGCCTGCCGGTGATGCGCCTGGTCTGCCGTGCGACCGGACTGGATCGCTACAAGGCCCACAAATTGTTCAGCAGTTGCCGGGTCTTGTGGCGTGTAGCCGGTTTGCCCAATCCCGGTGGAGAGGCCGCCGCCTACATGAACTGATGCGCGCCCTGATTTGAGAGTCCCCGGATTCAATGAGAGCAACCCGATGTACAAGTATGATGAATACGATCAGCGTACCGTTGATGAGCGTGTCACACAGTTCGCCGATCAGACCGCCCGCTATCTTGCCGGCGAACTGAGCGACGACGAGTATCGCCCGCTACGCCGGCAGAACGGTTTGTATATCCAGCGCCATGCCCCGATGCTGCGTATCGCCATCCCTTACGGCAACTTGTGCCCGGCACAGTTGCGCATGCTTGGCCATATCGCCCGTACCTACGATCGCGGCTATGGCCATTTCAGCACGCGCCAGAATGTGCAGTTCAACTGGCCGAATCTGGAGGATGTGCCGGAAATCCTGGGCCTGCTCGCCACGGTGCAGATGCACGCCATCCAGACCTCGGGCAACTGCATCCGCAATGTCACGGCCGACCCCTTTGCCGGAGTGGCCGCCGACGAGCATATCGACCCGCGCCCATGGTGCGAAATCGTGCGCCAGTGGAGTACGTCCCATCCCGAGTTCTCTTTTCTGCCGCGCAAGTTCAAGATCGCCATCAATGGCGCCGCGCAGGATCGCGCCATCATTCGCGTCCACGACATCGGTCTCGATCTGGTCCGCGGCACCGATGGCGATACAGGATTCCGCGTACTGGTGGGCGGGGGCCTCGGGCGCACGCCGATCATCGGCGAGGAAATCTCCCCTTTCGTGCCCTGGCAGCAGATTCTCAACTATTGCGAGGCTATCCTGCGCGTCTACAATTTGCATGGCCGCCGCGACAACCTCCACAAGGCGCGTATCAAGATCCTGGTGAAATCGCTCGGTGTGGCGGAGTTCGCGCGCCAGGTGGACGCCGAATTCGTGCATACCAGAGATGGCCTCTCTACCTTGACACAGGCGGAAATCGACCGTGTCGCCGACCGCTTCAACGACCCGGTGCTGCCGGAACTGCCCGCCGAGGATGCCGGCTACGCCGCGCAACTGGCGGCAAACAAGGCCTTTGCCAACTGGGTCAAGCGCAACGTCCGCGCGCACAAGGCGCCGGGTTACGTCAGCGTGGTCCTGTCGCTGAAGAAGATCGGTGCCGCGCCGGGCGACATCAGCGCCGACCAGTTCGATGCGGTGGCCGACCTGGCCGATCAATACGCCTTCGGCGAGGTCCGCAGCACGCACGAACAGAATCTGGTCCTGGCCAGCGTGCGCCAGGCCGACCTGTTCGCGCTATGGGAAACAGCACGCAGTCTTGGCCTGGCAACGCCCAACATCGGCCTGTTGACCGACATGATCGTTTGCCCTGGCGCCGATTTCTGCGCGCTCGCCAATGCCAGATCGATCCCGATCGCGCACGCCATCCAGGACCGGTTCGACGATCTGGACTACCTGCACGACATCGGCGAGATCGAACTCAACATCTCCGGTTGCATGAATGCCTGCGCGCATCACCACGTCGGCCATATCGGCGTGCTCGGCGTCGATAAGAGCGGCGAGGAGTGGTACCAGGTCATGCTGGGCGGTGACCAGGGAAACCAGGCCGTGCTTGGCAAGGTCATCGGCCCGTCCTTTGCGGCCGCGGATCTGCCGGATGTGATCAGTACCCTGATCAACACCTACCTCGACTGCCGTCATGAAGAGGAGCGCTTTATCGACACCGTGCACCGAGTCGGTATCGAATCGTTCAAGACCCGCGTGTATGTCGAACGTGACGCGCGCCTCGAAGGAAGGAAGCGCCCCGATGCCCCAAATCATTAAGAACGGCCGTATTCAGGGCGACGAATGGAAGGTGCTGCGTGGGGTCGGGAACGATGCCGCCGCCACGATGGCGGTGCCGGCTGGCCGTGTCATCGTGCCGCTGGCAGTGTGGCAGGCTCAGCGTCCGCAACTGGCGAGCAGTGCCGAAGCGGGCATGCTCGGGGTGTGGCTGACGGGCGACACGGATCTGGCCGCGCTCGCCGACGATCTGATGGCCCTGCCGTTGATCGCGGTCGATTTTCCCAGGTTTACCGATGGCCGTGGCTACTCGATCGCCACTCAACTGCGTACCCGCTACGGCTACGCCGGTGAATTGCGTGCAATCGGCGACGTGCTGTGCGATCAGTTCTCCTTCATGATTCGTTGTGGTTTCAGTACCCTGCAACCGTGCGAGGAGCGGTACAACCGGGTGCAGATCGACGCGGCACTGACCCGCCCAGGCGACTTCTCCGGGCCTTTTCCCAGGAATCGCCGCGGCACACGATGACGGGTTGCCGCACGCCGCATGGTCCGGCAGCCCGGATATACTCTGCAAGGTACATGCGTAGTTCAAGTGCTCCCGCGCTCGGCCACGGGGCACTGCCAGAAAAACCCCCAATCAGGCTTTGACGCGACGAGTATGGGCGAGCGCGACCAGACCGAGGGCGGTCAGGACCAGGCTTCCCGGTTCCGGCACGGACAGGGGACCATCCTTGATGTGGCGTAATTCCAGGACCACATCGTTATAGTCGCCGTCGCTGCCACCAGTAAAGCTGAGATCTTCAAAGGCGACGAAATAATGCAGCGGGTCATGCACATCCACCCAGGTCACCATATGGTCCATGAGGTCGCTGTTGTCGAGCGCAAGCGAACTCCATATCTGACCCGTCGGCGTGCGGATGGCTAGCCGGAAGTCGCCGGCCAGCAAGGGGAATGAGATCTCGGGGCCGTTATTGCCGACGATGCCATCACCGCTCAGCGAAGAAATCAGGGGCTGAAAACCCGTGACCCCGCCAGTCGTTCCGGGAATGACGCCGAACAGATTGTCATAGCCTGCAAACCGCGCCCTGGCGAGCACGGTGCTGTTCCCGGCGAGGGTCCAGAACGCATCATTGGCGTCGTCTACGCGGGCCAGCGTGATGCCGTCGGCAGTCGAAATGGTGTTCAGGATGGTGGCCAGGGACACTTCGTTTCCCGCGTTGATCGGCGTCAGCAGCGGCGTGGCCACAGCGGTCTGTGAAAACGACATGACGGCCAGAAATATCGGGGCGATTGAAAGGGTCTTGATGGTGGCTTTGATCATGCGATGGATGCTCCGCTCCGTAACAACGTGAAGTGATGGACGTGCCGGAGACAAGAGCAATTTTTGCGCCCCCGGGAGCGGACTTGTTTCCATGGAGAAATCGTGGGGCAGGCGCTTGATTTGCGGCTGTATATGTCGGAATCCCGACACGATCGGCGACGGGTCGCCTCATGTATCCGCCGGCCATGCCCGGCGTCGCTTCGCTTTCCCGGCAGCCAGGATTGCCTATATTGAGCTTTCAGGATACCCCTTATCGGCGCCGTCCCTGGGCCGATAAGGGGGATCGAGATATGGCTGGAGGGACGGGAAATGAGCAGATGGGTATTTGAGCCGGGGCACTCCGCCGCTGAGTTTGCGGTGCGGCACATGATGGTTTCAACCATGCGCGGGATGTTCAAGAACGTGCATGGCAGCATCGAGTTCGATCCGGACAATCCGATGGACGCCGCCACAGTCGAGGCGACGATCAAGACCGCGGGAATCTGGACCGGCGACGATCCGCGCGATGCGCACCTGCGCGGCGCGGACTTCCTGGACGTGGAGAAGTATCCGGATATGGTCTTCCGCAGCAGCGGGGTGTGCTGCGTCGGCGAGACCGATTTCAAGGTGATGGGCGATCTCACCCTCCGCGGCGTGACCCGCCCGGTCGAACTGGCTACCCGCTATCTGGGCCATTGGCAGTGTCCCTACTGGGAAGATGACAAGGATCAGGGCCCGACTCACCGTATCGGCTTCGTCGCCACCACGGTCATCAACCGCCATCATTTCGGCGTCAGTTGGAATGCCCCGCTCGACCGGGGCGGCCTGGTCGTGGGCGACGAGGTGGCGATCACCCTCGACGTCGAAGCGATTCTCGAATCCGACATGCAGCGGATTGCCGGGAGGGTGCGGGCCTGACGAGACCGCTTCGGATTTTATCGGGCCGAATCCGTCGATCCGTGTCCGGGCGATTCAGGAAAACCAGCGCAGGAAGGCCGCGGCCGTCAGCGCCACCACACCGAGCACGGTCAGGCCCTGAAAGCTGCGTTTCACTCCCTCGGGCTGCCATGACCGGCCACGCAGGAGAAAGAGGGCGCATAGCAGCACGCCCGAGAACGCCGCGACGATCTTGACGACCAGGGCAGTCATCGCGACGCTGCTCAGATCCGGCGTCTCGCCGTAGTAGTGATAGCTGACGAGGCCGAACACGCCGCCGCTGGCGAGCTGCGCGGCCCAGGCAACCAGGATCAGCCCGCCGAACGTGCGCCCGAATTCCAGGCGGGGCGTGGGCCAAAGCGCGAAGACTGCCCCGCCCAGCACGGCCACGGCACCGAAGTTGTGGACGACCTGGGTCAGGGCATAGGCAAGGTTTTCCGGCGACACCGCTTATTTCACCGTGACCTGGATGCACTGTTCAATGCCGGTGGGTACGTGAGCCTTGTTCACCACCTTGACGCACAGGTCGTGCTTGCCGGACGACAGTGTTTCCAGCAAATAGCTGCCCTTGGGCTTGCGCAATATCGCCACTTCCTTGTTGTCGACGTAGAGATGGGCGTGATCGCCTCGCGGGCCATAGACCACATCATAGGCAACCCGGTTCTCGTCCATTCCGTCCAGGGTGGCGCCATCTGCGGGCGACGTGATCACCGCTTTGCCCTGCGCGAGACCGAGCGAAGGAGCCGCCACAAAAAACATGAGCCCCAGGGTGGTGATGAAATGCCGTGCGTTCACATTGCGCTCCTTTGGGTGGATTGGAAATGCATTCATTCAGCCGCTGATAATAACTATAGGGGAGCGGCCACGGTTTGTATGCCGTCTGTCAAATTCCCGCTCCGGCACGACGCTGCGTTCAGGCCTGGCGGAATGTCAAAGGGTTCAGGGATGGGTGTATCCAAGTATCAGCAACAGCAGCGCCGCCAGGGCCATGACGGCGTGAAAGCTGACGCCGATCATGGGCGGGGGCGAACGATGTTCGCGATCGCCCGAGCGCAGGGCCAGAAGAACCAGTCCGCCGGCCAGGGCCAGTACAAACAGCAGCGCCGCATCGTTGTACAGCATATTGAGGGGGCCGCTGAAGATCCGCACCCCCAACAGGATCAGCCCCGACAGCGCGATGCCGGCGTGTCCCGCCGCCAGGGCCGGAGAGCCTTGGCGATCGCGCACGGCCAGAACCACGAGCCCCAGACCCAGCGCGGTCGCCAGGCAAAACAGAACGATTGCGGCAAAGATCATGTGTGTTCCCGATTCGAGCATGGCGATACAAGGTTAAATTGCACGGGGTCAAATGGCGGCAGGGTGATGCAGGGGGACGGCTCGAATCAAATCGCGTCCCCGAATTCTGCATCCTTCCCGGTCCGGCCGCAAAGGCCCTCATGGATTTGATGGGGCGTGTCGCAGCATGCGGGCGGACTCGACACCTGGCGCCCTCTCGCGACAAGGATGGTACAGTCCCCCCTTTACTTTTCCATCCCTAGAATCGACGCAACATGAAATACCAGCATCCGGATGAATTCATCCGTCGCGCCGCCGAGCGCAACCCCGGGCAACCGGAATATGTGCAAGCCGTTACCGAAGTCGTCGAAAGCCTGTGGCCGTTCGTGTCCCGGCATCCCAAATACGCCGAGCACGGCCTGCTGGACCGTTTGATCGAACCGGAGCGGATCGTCATCTTCCGCGTCTCCTGGATCGATGACCACGGCGACGTCCAGGTCAACCGCGGCTACCGCATCCAGCACAGCATGGCCATCGGCCCCTACAAGGGCGGGCTGCGCTTTCACCCCTCGGTCAACCTGTCCATCCTCAAGTTCCTGGCGTTCGAACAGACCCTGAAGAACGCCCTGACCACGCTGCCCATGGGCGGTGGCAAGGGCGGCGCGGATTTCGACCCCAAGGGCAAGAGTCCCGGCGAGGTCATGCGTTTTTGCCAGGCCTTCATCATCGAACTGCATCGCCACATCGGCGCCGAAACCGATGTGCCGGCGGGCGACATCGGCGTCGGTGCACGCGAGGTCGGTTTCATGGCCGGCATGCTGAAAAAACTGACCAACCGTGCCGATTGCGTCTTTACCGGTAAAGGCTTGAGCTATGGCGGCTCGCTCGTTCGCCCGGAAGCCACGGGCTACGGCGCCGTCTATTTCGCCGACGAAATGCTCAAGCATGCCGGCCGCTCGATCGGGAACCTGCGGGTCGGCGTCTCCGGCGCGGGCAACGTGGCGCAATTCGTCATCGAAAAGGCCATGGCCCTGGGCGCGAAGGTCGTCACGGTATCCGATTCGAGCGGCACGGTGGTGGACGACGCCGGCTTCACCCCGGACAAGCTCGCCGAATTGATGGAGGTCAAGAACCATCTCCACGGCCGCGTCAGCGAGTACGCGGAGCGCGTCGGCGCCGAATTCCATGCCGGCATGCGCCCCTGGAACGTCCCGATGGACGTGGCGCTGCCCTGCGCCACCCAGAACGAGCTCAACGGCGACGATGCGGCGACGCTGATCAAGAACGGCCTGATTGCCGTGGCCGAGGGCGCCAACATGCCTTCGACCGCCGATGCCGCCCGCCTCTTCGACAAGCACCGCATCCTGTACGCGCCCAGCAAGGCCAGCAATGCCGGCGGCGTGGCCACCTCGGGTCTGGAAATGAGCCAGAATGCGATGCGCCTGTCGTGGCCGCGCGAAGAAGTCGATGCCCGCCTGCTCGGCATCATGCAGGGCATCCACCAGGCCTGTCTGCAGCATGGGCAGCGCGAAGACGGCAGCGTCAGCTACGTCGATGGCGCCAATCTGGCCGGCTTCATCAAGGTGGCCGACGCCATGCTGGCGCAGGGCGTGATCTGAGCCGCCGTGGTCGCTTGGTGGATGGCCATGGCCGGAAAGTACCCGTCATGAAAACAGGGAACCGCAGAGCCCCGGCTTTTTGCCGTAACAGACAAGACCGGCTTCGGGAATTCTGCCCCGGGCGAGTTTTGTAAACCCGATTTTTATAGCCCGAGTGATGATATGAAAGTTGCGTACGTTTTTATTACCGATATGGCCGCCACGTTCAAACTGAACACCATGATCCTGCCCCAGCTTGAAGCGGGCAATCACGGCGCGCAGGTGGTGGGAATGATGTTCTTCGACGACAACGTCCATACCTTGCGCAGTGGCGACCCCTACGGCGAAAGACTGTCAAAAATAGCCAGGGAGCAGGGGATCCTGCTGATGGCCTGCGACCAGTGCGCGGTGCGTCGCGGCTTGGCCGAAGGCGAGTTCGAGCAATGCGGGAGTGGCCAGGTCAAGCCGAAAGGCCTGATCGCCGAGGCGCAGGTGGGGTGTTTCCCGCAGCTATACGCGGCTTTGTCGGGCGCCACCGACGTCCAGGTGATTTCACTTTGACGGCTTGCGTATCAAGTGCGTTGAATACATGCGGCGACCCTCGGGCCGCCGCCGCATGGCACGCGGGTATTCGTTGCGTCAGGCCGTGACATGCCCACGGCGGCCTGGCAACATGCCATGGCCGGACATGTTCGGTGTGTGGCGCCAGACATCAAACCGGACTCACCCTTTCAGCTTCTGGAACGCCGCGGCCATCGCGCCGCCCATCGGCATTGCGGCGGGCGAACGCTGCGGCTTTCCGGCTGCCGTTTTGCCTGGACCGCGAGAGTCACGCTGTGGCTGCTGAGCCGCCCGGTTCCCGCCGGGCTGCCCCGCCGCATCGCTCAGCCGCATCGTCAGCGCGATGCGTTTGCGCTTCTCATCGACTTCCAGCACTTTGACCTTCACGATCTGTCCGGCCTTGACGACGGTGTGCGGATCCTTGACGAAGCGGTCGGACAGCGCCGAGATGTGGACGAGGCCATCCTGGTGCACGCCGATGTCGATGAAGGCGCCGAACGCGGCGACGTTGGTGACGATGCCTTCGAGAATCATGTCAGGCTGGAGATCGGCCAGTTTCTCCACGTCTTTTCTGAACGCCGCCGTGGTGAATTCCGGGCGTGGATCGCGACCGGGTTTTTCGAGTTCGCCGAGGATGTCGGTCACGGTGGGAAGACCGAATGTCTCATCGGTGTATTTTGCCGGATCGAGCGACTTCAGCAGAGCGCCGTTGCCGATCACGGCCTTGAGATCCTGCTTGAGGTCGGCGAGGATGCGCTGCACCAGCGGATACGATTCGGGGTGGACGGCGGAGGCGTCGAGCGGGTCGTCGCCGCCAGCGATGCGTAAAAATCCGGCCGCCTGCTCGAAGGTCTTCTCGCCCAGCCGCGGCACGTCGCGCAACTGCGCGCGGCGGGTGAATTTTCCCGTGGCCTCGCGGTGAGCGACGATGGCTTGCGCCACGCTGTGGCCGAGGCCGGAGACGCGTGCAAGCAGGGGAGCGGAGGCGGTGTTGACGTCCACCCCCACGGCGTTGACGCAGTCCTCGACCACGATATCGAGCGAACGTGCCAGGTCATGCTGGCTGACGTCGTGCTGGTACTGGCCGACGCCGATCGACTTCGGATCGATCTTCACCAGTTCGGCCAGCGGGTCCTGCAGGCGGCGCGCGATCGATACCGCGCCGCGCAGTGAGACGTCGAGCCCGGGCAGCTCGCGCGAGGCGAATTCGGACGCGGAATAGACCGACGCGCCGGCCTCGGAGACGACGATGCCGGTGAGCCCGAGTTCGGGACGCAGCTTGATGAGGTCGCGCGTCAGCGTGTCGGTTTCGCGCGAGGCCGTGCCGTTGCCGATGGCGATGAGCGCGACGCGGTGTTTCTCGGCGAGCCTCGCCAGCGTGTGTAGCGAACCGTCCCAGTCGTTCCTTGGCGGGTGCGGGTAGATCACGGCGGTGTCGACCACCTTGCCGGTCTCGTCGACCACCGCGACCTTCACGCCGGTGCGCACGCCGGGGTCCAGCCCCATGGTGGCGCGCGGTCCGGCGGGAGCGGCGAGCAACAGATCCTTCAGATTGCGCGCGAACACCTGGATGGCGTCGATCTCGGCGCGGGTGCGCAGCGCGCCCATCAGTTCGAGTTCCAGATGCATGAAGCACTTCACGCGCCAGGTGAAGCGCACCGTGTCCATCAGCCAGCGGTCGGCGGGGCGGTTCCGGTCCTGGATGCCGAAGCGGCCGGCGATGCGCGCCTCACAGGGGTTGTGCGGCGCGCTCCAGGCCGGCCGCTCTTCTTCGCTGTCGAGGCGCAGCCGCACGTCGAGCATGTCCTCGCGCCGCCCGCGGAACAGCGCCAGCGCGCGGTGCGACGGGAGGGTGCCGAGCGTTTCCGCATAGTCGAAGTAGTCGGCGTATTTTTCCGCTGCCGCTTCCTTGCCCTCGCGCAGCCTGGATTCGACGACGCCGTGTGCCTGCACGTATTCGCGCAGGGCCTGCAGCAGGCCCGCATCCTCGGCGAAACGCTCCATCAGGATCTGACGCGCGCCGTCGAGCGCGGCCTTGACGTCGGGTACGCCGGGATTGTCGCCCTGTTCGGTGGCGAAGGGCTCGCGCAGATAGCGGGCTGCTGCCTCGTCCGGATTCAGCGTCGGGTTCGCCAGCAAGGCATCCGCCAGCGGCTCCAGCCCGGCCTCCTGCGCGATCTGCACCTTGCTGCGCCGCTTCGGCTTGAACGGCAGATAGAGGTCTTCCAGCTGCGTCTTGTCCGGCGCCAGCGAGAGGGCCTTCAGCAACTCGGGCGTCATCTTGTTCTGCCCGGTGATCGATTCGACGATGGCCGCGCGGCGCGCTTCCAGTTCGCGCAGGTAGCGCAGCCGCTCTTCCAGCAGGCGCAGTTGCGCATCATCCAGCCCGCCCGTCGCCTCCTTGCGGTAGCGCGAGATGAAAGGCACCGTCGCCCCCGCGTCGAGCAGGGTAATGGCGGCGGCCACTTGCGCGGGGTTGGCCGCGATCTCGGCGGCGAGCCGGTGTTCGATGGAAGGAAGCATGGGTCGATCAGGGATCGGCCACGAGATGGCGCGGCCGATCGGGGGACAATACGAAGCCGCCATTATGCCAAGCCGGACGACAGTGCATGACACGATCAATGGAAAAATTAACGGTACAGGTGGCCCGAATCATGAAAACCGGGGCTGACTGCGCTGTCCCCGATTTACGGATGTTTGGCCGAACTGCCAGGGCTGGAGCGATTCTGGTTCCTGTTTTTCGCGGCACTTCGCCTGTTCATGGAAAACGAGGGTGAAAATCCCGCAATCCTGCAGAGCGATCCCTTGATGGGCTTGCCGTTGTCATAACGCGTCACGCTGCAATGGGAGATCTCGCCGCGTTCCGACAGAGCGGAAAGTGAAAATCGTACTGCGGAAAGCGGAATGCCTGTTTCTTCCGAAATTTCGAGATCGAGCAGCTGCCCGTGCTTTTTCAGGCAATCGATGATGAGGGCGGTATGCATACGGGTTTCCTCCTGGGTCAGGGATAAGATGAAAACTCATATCAACGAGCCTGTCGTGGCATCGGGATTCATTTGAAGAAATCAAAAATTTCATCAACCTTGGCAATATATCATGATAATCGTGTAATTAGTTATTTTTATATTGTTTTTTAAAGAAAACTGGTCGATTTAACAATTAATTTTAGATATCTTGTTCAATACATCTTGATAGATCGACCTTTCGTATATTGAATTTTAGTCGCGACACTGAAGCCTTGTATAAGCGGGCATACGTTTACCGGCTGGCGTGGCCCGCCTGAAATAGCTGGTCCAGCCAGCTGGTTCGCGTCATCCCGCATCGGAACAGCGCACTGAAACTATTCATTTATTGTCCGGTTGAGCGAATTCATGACTTTCCAGCGTCAGGTTGCACATTCATCCTTTCTGGCCCAGGACAGAATCGGCAACCGGGCCCTAGGGTGTATGGGTGGCCGCCGATGCCGGGTCCATCGGGGCGGCAGGACGGTGCGCAGCGATCCGGGCAACGGCGCCTGCGAACGGGGGTGAGTGAAAGATTTCCCGGTTTGTTGTTCCGGCCGTTCAGACGGGCCGGATGGCTGGGCTCATCTCGCCAGCATGCTGACCCGGTCTCTGCCCCGGGATTTTGATTGGTACATGGCCTCGTCGGCGCGCGACAGGACTTCCGCCATGGTTTCTCCCGGCCGGGCAAGCGTGACGCCGAAGCTGGCCGTCAGGTGAAGATCGGCCTGGGCAAAACGGATACGCCTGGTTGCTTCGCGTATCCGTTCCGCCAGAGCGATGGCTTCTTCGATCGTGGTGTTGGGCAACAGCAGGACGAATTCCTCCCCGCCATAGCGCGCAACGAAATCACTGGTGCGCAGACTGCTTGCGAGATGGTCGGCGAACGTCTTGAGTACGGTGTCGCCCACTGTATGCCCATACGTGTCGTTGACGTGCTTGAACCAGTCTATGTCGGTCAGGATGACGGACAGGGGCGGGCCATAACGTTCCTGACGGCTCATCTCCATGGTCAGCCTGGCATCCAGATGCCGGCGATTTGCCACGCCGGTAAGCGGGTCGGTGAGCATGAGCTCACGGATGTGCACTTCGCTTTGCTGGAGCTTCGCATAGGCGGATTGGCGATCCTTGACGAAGTAATGCAGCATCACTGCGATCAGAATGAAGCCGCAGCCGAGGTTGAGGAGGAAATAGACGGTATTGAGCCCGGGCGGCATCGGGCGCGCATGGGCGGCAAAGGTCCGGTCGAGGAGTGCGGAGAGGGCGAGCAGAACGAGAAAAGCCAGCATCCAGCGCGTTGCCGCCTTCAGGTCGATAAAGAACAAGGCGGCCAGCGGCGCGAAGACGGCCCAGATCATGACCACGCTGCCATTGGCGAAGCCGCCCAGACTCCACATCAGCAGGAAGGGAAGCAGCAGGATGAGCAGTTGCTGGCTGGTGCAGAAGAATGCAAAGCGCTTGGCCCTGAAAAAGTACAGGATGCTGCTGAAGGAAATGACCGAATAACCGAGCGGAATGGCGCCGGAGAGTGGATAGCCGTGATGGATGTAGAGGCCGCCCCAGAAGAGGGCCAGCAAGGCGATGCTGGTGGCTGTGATCGTCAACACGACCTTTTTCAGGCGGAGATCTTCAGAGTCCTCGGGCGCCACGCCCATCAAGGGCCAGCGCCGGAGTGCATCATGTAGCGATATTCCTGTCATGCGGCGGCTCTCATGAGGCAAGGCCGGTAAAAATTGATCTGCCCGATTGATATCGGCATTCCGCCGGGAAAAATGAAATTCCAGAGAAGCCCGATCGTTCCCGTATGCGCAGAGCCGGTTGGCGTGGAGCTTACGTGAAATCGGTCTTCTAATGGGCTTCGCCGGTCATTTCCTCGGTCCAGGCAAGCGATTGCAACTGGGCGAGATTGACTTCTTCCGGGCTGCAGTCGATATCGCCGGCGTAACGGGCGATCTGCCCGAAATCGCTGCGTTCCGAAGCCTCGGCGAGTTTGAGGAAGGGCGCATAGGGGCCGCTTTGGCGGAGCAGGGCCTGGACGATGGGCTCGGGCATGCAGAGCTGTTCGAGCAGATACGCGAGCGGAATTTCCAGCAGCGGTTCCGCCAGGGAAAACAGTCCGGTGATGAACAGCTCGTCCTGCGCCCCGCGGTCGACCCTGGCCCGTCCGAGCAGTTCGCACAGGCGCCCGCGCGTCACCGCGGTACGCGCCGTCAGGGCGTTGGTCGGTGTCGGGTTGGAGGTGATCAGCAACAGCGACAGCCAGCGATAAAGCGTCTGCAGGCCGACCTGGGTCAGCGCCTGGCGCACCGTGTGGACTTGCTGCGGGAGGCCCGTGGCGGCGGAATTGGCATAGCGCAACAGGCGCAGGGTCAGGGCGGCGTTGCGGCGCAGCGGCTCCTCGATTTCGCCCAGGTCTTCGCAGGTGCGAACCTTGTTCATCAGTTCGAGAACGGCCAGTTGACCCGGCTGGATGGCCTTGTTGGCGAGCGTCTCCGGGCGCGCGAAATAATAGCCCTGGAAAAACTGGATGCCGTGGTGGCGGCAGAGCTCGAACATCTCGTGGGTTTCGACCTTTTCGGCGATGAACTGGCCGCTGAAGTTGAGCCGGATATGGGCGATGATTTCCACGGTCTTTTCGGGGGGTTGTTCAAGCACGTCGAGCTTCACGAAGTCGACCATCGGCAGCAGCGGGCGGTACTCGTCCAGACAGACGAAATCGTCCAGGGCGAAGCGGTAGCCGAGTTGCCGGAGTTCCCGGATGCGGGCGATCAGCACCGGCGTGACCGGAACGGTTTCGAGGATTTCGTAGACCACGTGGCGGGGCGGGAGCAGGCAGACGAAGTCGCTCATCAGGGTGGCTTCGTCCAGGTTGATGAAGGCGAGCTTGCCGTGCAGCAGCCAGCCGGGACCGAGACAGAGGGTATTGCCGATGATCTCGACGCCGGCCTGCAGCTGATTGGTGATCTGGGCCGAGACGGAGGCCAGCGATTGCCTGAACAGCAGTTCGTAGGCGAACAGGCGATGTTCGGCATCGACGATGGGTTGCCGTGCGAGAAAGGTTTCCTTGGCCATCCAGTTTCCTCGAAAGATTGGTATTGATATTTTTTCCGGCAGCGCATTCGCTCCATGGGCATCGGCATCGCGAACAGGGCCAGGTACCCCATGCGCGTGTCGGCTGAACTGGCTGCCGTGACGGGAGTCAGAAGCATACCGCTGCCGCTTCGTGCGCTTCGCCATACGAGGTAACGGTGCGTCCCCCCAGAACCTGAGACCTGTCTTCCAGATGAGCGCTATCTTTCTCGGCCACAGCAGCCTGTCCGTCCCATCCGTCTGTCTGGGCACCATGACTTTCGGGGAGCAGAACAGCGAATCCGATGCGCATGCCCAGATGAACTATGCCCTGGCCCAAGGTGTCAATTTCATCGATACCGCCGAAATGTATCCGGTCCCGGCACGGGCCGAGACGGCGGGACTGACCGAACGCTTCGTGGGCACCTGGCTCAAACGCCAGTCGCGGGACCGCATTGTCCTGGCGACCAAGGCAACCGGTCCGGGCCGGACGCTGAGCTGGATCCGCGAAGGCCGGCTCAATTTCAGCCGTGAAAACCTGCGGCAGGCGCTGGACGGATCGTTGCGGCGTCTGCAGACAGATTACGTCGATCTCTACCAGTTGCACTGGCCGGATCGCAATGTGCCCATGTTCGGCTCGCGGCATTTCGATCCGGAGCAGGAACGCGAGACCGTGCCGTGGCAGGAAACGCTGACTGCGGTGGCCGATTTCATCAAGAGCGGCAGGATTCGCCACTGGGGGCTGTCCAACGAAACGCCGTGGGGCGTGATGACGGCGCTGCGGCTTGCCGATGCGCTGGGTCTGCCGCGTCCGGTGTCGGTCCAGAACGCCTACAGTCTGCTGAACCGGACCTGGGAAAATGGCCTGGCCGAAATCGGCTTTCGCGAACACATCAGCCTGCTGGCCTACTCGCCGCTCGGCTTCGGGGCGCTGTCCGGCAAATACCTGGACGATCCGGCGTCGCCGGGGCGGATGAATCTGTTCGCCGGATTCGGTCTGCGCTATGGCAAGCCCAATACGGCGCCGGCCGTGGCGGCGTATGCAGCACTCGCCCGGCAACACGGGCTCACGCCGACCCAACTGGCACTGGGTTTTGTCTACGGGCGCCGATGCGTCGGCAGCACGATCATCGGCGCCACCACGATGGCGCAGTTGCAGGAGAATCTGGCGGCGCGCGAAGTCAGGCTGAGTCCCGACATTCTGGCGGGTATCGAGCGCATTGACCTTCGATTCACCAATCCGGCGCCCTGAACCGCGGAGTGGGCCTGGAGTGCGGCCATTGGTTGGAATTTACCAGTTTCCTGGCATGTAAATCGCACCTGTCCGGGTGTCGACCATTCAGGAGTTCATCATGATGACGGCCAGAAATTTACCTTCGCCCGCTGGGCATGGCGATATCGTGGAGTCCGAACTGTTGCACATGCTGCAGACGTTGATTGACGCGCATAGTGGATTGTCGGCAATTCATCAATTGCTTGATGAGGCCAAGACAATGCCGGAAATCCGCGCCCGTTTTGCCCAGTG
>MKWM01000045.1:0-2612 GCA_001899765.1 Thiobacillus sp. 63-78 | reverse complement strand
CGCTGCGGGTCCTGGCGGCAGGCTTGTACGGGTTTTGCCCCGAACGTTCCCGCCATGTCGATCGTCAGGATTTGTCCGGCGTCGTGTCCTGCGGAATGACGGTTTCGGGCGCGGGAGGCGTCTCGTTTGCAACAGCTTTCCTGTGCTCTTTTTCGGCCTTTTTCTTCTTCTTTTCCAGTTCGCGTTGCCGCTTTTCGTACTGATAGTTTGGTTTCATGCCTGAACAATAATGGGAGTCAGGCCAAACGACAATAGCGAAGAGGCATGCTGGCGCAGCCAGGCGCAGTGTGTTGCGTAGACGACACCCACTGACAGGGGCGCAGATACCCGTCAAGACCGTGCCGGGCAGGGCGACGGACGCCCTGCCCGATGACATCAAGGATTGACTTCCGCGGCTGGCGTGGCGTTTGCTGCGGCGACGGCAGAACCCGTTACGGCAGTCGCTTGTGGCGGAGTCGTGTCGGGTGTGTGTGTTGACGGTGCCTCAATGGTGACCTGATCGCCCATCAGAACGGTGATCATGGTCGGATAGTCGTATGCTGCACCACTCGCCATATCGACGCCTGCGCCAATCACCCCGCCAAAAATGATGTTTCCAAAAGCCATGGCCTTGGTCGACGATTTCACACTGGCCTGTCCCGGTGACTGATTGTCCTTTTCACAGTCGATCAGGAGATCTTCGTAACTTCGCCTGACGCTGACTGACCCTGGGCTTGTGACGAACCAGGTTCCCTTGTTGTTGGACAGTTTGCAGTTTGCACTCATGACGGCCTCGCCCTGCTTGCCGCGAGTTTCCACCGATATGCTTTGATTTTGGCCAGACACAATTGAAGCACAGCCCGAGCCCAGCATTGTTGCAGCCAATAGAACGGCCAGATTATTTTTGTTCAAAATGATTCCTCCCTATGAATGCCTTTCCAGTCAAGGCGGGAGGATTTTATATCCTGGAGAAAAAAACGGGTTAGCTGAAGGGATGGCCCGTCTGAACTGACCATTCCGGACCGTGGTCGGCCAAGCGACGTCCCGGTGCCAGGCCGGGGCGAATCTGCCGAACGATCATCCCACTTTTGGCAGGCGCGCGAGCGCAGCCTCGATGGCTTCTTCCGGATAGGCGAAGTCTTCCAGCTTGCCGCTGAAGTAGCTGTCGTAGGCGGCCATGTCGAAGTGGCCGTGGCCGGACAGGTTGAAGAACAGCGTCTTCGGCTCGCCGCTTGCCTTGCAGCGCAGGGCCTCGTCGATGCAGGCGGCGATGGCGTGGTTGGATTCGGGTGCGGGGATGATGCCTTCGGCGCGGGCGAAGGTGACGCCGGCCTCGAAGGTGGCGAGCTGGTGCACC
Organism: Thiobacillus sp. 63-78; assembly: GCA_001899765.1. Taxonomy (GTDB): domain Bacteria; phylum Pseudomonadota; class Gammaproteobacteria; order Burkholderiales; family Thiobacillaceae; genus Thiobacillus. Next base: position 1,276 of record MKWM01000045.1, on the reverse strand, counting down.
GCCACCGCTTCGAGCAGCTTCTCGTGATAGAGCTGCGACACCAGCGCCGAGTCGCCGTGATAGCGCAGGCCGCCGGCGTGGATGCCGGGCGGCATGAAGTCGTGGCCGAGGGTGTACATCAGCATCATCGGCGTGAGCCTGGCGGTGTCGCCGAAGTCGTAGGCGTAGTGGCCGCGCGTCAGCGTCGGGCACGAGGCGGGCTCGACCGCGACCAGGCGCACGTTCCTGCCGGCCGCCTTGTCGGCGAAGAAGGGGAAGGCCGCGCCGCCGAAATTGGAGCCGCCGCCGCAGGGGGCGAAGATCATGTCGGGATAGTCGCCGGTCTTCTCGAACTGCTTCTTCGCCTCCAGCCCGATCACGGTCTGGTGTAGCAGCACGTGGTTCAGCACCGAGCCGAGCGTGTAATTGGTGTCGGGACGCGAGGCGGCATCTTCCACCGCCTCGGAAATCGCCAGGCCGAGCGAGCCCGGATTATCCGGGTCCCCGGCCAGCGCGGCGCGGCCGGAATGGGTTTCCACGCTGGGGCTGGCGAACACTTCGGCGCCCCAGGTCTGCATCATCGAGCGGCGGTAGGGTTTCTGCCCGTAGCTCACCTTGACCATGTACACGCGGACTTCCAGCCCGAACATCTGGCCGGCCAGCGCCATCGAGCAGCCCCACTGGCCGGCGCCGGTCTCGGTGGCGATGCGCTTGATGCCGGCTTCGGCGTTGTAATAGGCCTGCGCCACCGAGGTGTTGACCTTGTGCGAGCCGGCCGGGGAGACGCCTTCGTACTTGTAGTAGATCTTCGCCGGGGTGCCGAGCGCCGCTTCCAGGCGGTGGGCGCGGAACAGCGGCGAGGGGCGCCACAAGCGGTAGATTTCGCGCACCTTGTCGGGGATCGGAATCCAGCGCTCGGCCGACATCTCCTGCTCGATCAGGCTCATCGGGAAAATCGCCGTCAGCGCCTCGGGGCCGATCGGCTTGCCGTCCGGACCCAGAGGTGGCGCCGGCCGGTTGGGCATGTCGGCGACGACGTTGTACCAGTGGGTGGGAATCTCGGATTCGTCAAGCAGGAATTTGGTTTGCGGCATGGCGCTCTCTGGTTGTAGTGATTTCGCGTGGCGCGATCGCGGCTTGCTGGATGACAGCGGGCGTGCGCGCCCGCGAAATCATCGGTCAATCACCGTGTAGCGTCAATGCATAGCCTTGTCCAATGACACATGAGCCTGAAGGTGGTGGCGTAAATCCAAAGTGAGTTGAGCCTGAAGGTGGGTGAATCGGGATCATGGAGACA
>MKWM01000044.1 GCA_001899765.1 Thiobacillus sp. 63-78 | reverse complement strand
CGATCAGCACGGTGCGCTGGGTGGGGTTGCCTTCGTCGTCGACGTTGAGCGAGCCGCGGCGCAGCGGGATGGTGCCGTCGTCGATGACGGTGACGCCGGGTGCGGCCACTCTTTCACCAATCCGGCCGGAGAAGGCCGAGCTGCCCTTGCGGTTGAAGTCGCCTTCGAGGCCGTGGCCGATCGCTTCGTGCAGCAGGATGCCGGGCCAGCCGGAACCGAGCACGACGGTCATGCTGCCGGCCGGCGCGGGGCGCGCGTCGAGGTTGACCATGGCCTGGTGCACGGCCTGGCGCGCGTATTGTTCCAGGATCTCGTCGCTGAAGTAGCCGTAGTCGAAACGGCCGCCGCCGCCGCCGGAGCCCTGCTCGCGGCGGCCGTCCTGTTCGGCGATGACCTGCAGCGACAGGCGCACCAGCGGGCGCACGTCGGCGGCGAGATGGCCGTCGGAACGGGCGACGAAAATGACTTCGTATTCGGAGGCGAGGCTCGCCATCACCTGGATGACGCGCGGGTCCATGGCGCGCGCCTTCTTCTCCAGCCGTTCCAGTAGCGCGACCTTGTCGGCGTCCTGCAAACTGACGAGCGGATCGACCGCGTTGTACAGCAGACGGCCTTCGCCGCGTTTTGCGATGGCGGTCTGCCGCTGCTGTCCGGCGCGCGCGATGGCGCGGGTGGCGTCGGCGGCGGCGCCGAGTGCGTCGAGGCTGATGTCGTCGGAATAGGCGAACGCGGTCTTCTCGCCCGAGATCGCACGCACGCCGACGCCCTGGTCGATGTTGAAGCTGCCGGATTTGACCTGGCCTTCTTCGAGGCTCCAGCCTTCGGAACGCGAATACTGGAAATACAGGTCGGCGTAGTCGACGTCGTGCGTCAGCAGGCGGCCGAACACCGGAGCCAGCTTGTCGGCGTCGAGCCCGTTCGGCGTCAGCAGGGCGGCTTCGGCGGACTGGAACAGCTGCTCGGCGGTCTGGATGGGAACGAAGGCGTCGCGTGGATTCATGGCGGTATCCTGAATTATTTGTCGGCGGTCTCGCCCCCGGTGGGGGACGTGCGTTTGGCGGGTATCCGGCGTTCCACCACATTGACTTCAATCTGCTGGCACGGGATGAAGCGGTGCTGCAGCGCGGGCAGGCTCTTCCTGAGGCTGGCCTGATAGGCCGGGTTGAGGTTGGCGATGACGACGCCGGAGCCGCGTGGCAGGCGGTCGAGCACCACGCCCCAGGGATCGACGATCATGCTGTCACCGTGCGTTTCGCGGCCCGACAGGTGGTAGCCGCCCTGCGCCGGCGCGATCACATAGGCGAGGTTTTCGATCGCGCGCGCGCGGATCAGGGTTTCGAAATGCGCGCGCCCGGTGGTGGCGGTGAACGCCGCCGGCACCACGATGATGTCGACGTCCGGCATGGCGCGGTACAGCTCGGGAAAGCGCAGGTCGTAGCAGATCGACAGGCCGATGCGGCCGAACGGGCTGTTGATCACGACGACCTTGTCGCCCGGTTCGATCAATTTGGCTTCCTGGTAATGCTCGTTGCCGAGATCGAGGCCGAACAGGTGGATCTTGTCGTAGCGCGCCACCAGCTTGCCGCGCTCGTCGTACACCAGACAGCTGTTGCGCACCTTGTTCGCCACGCTGGCTTCCAGCGGCAGCGAACCGCCGATCAGCCAGACGTGATGCTTCTTCGCCATGCGCGACAGAAAGGACTGGATCGGGCCGTGGCCTTCCGCCTCGCGCGCCTTCACCACATAAGAGTCCTTCATCGCCATGATGCAGAAGAACTCCGGCAATACGATCATGCGCGCGCCCGCTTCGACCGCCAGTTCGATCAGGCGTTCGGCCTCGGCCAGGTTGGCCGGCACGCTCGGACCCGACGCCATCTGGATCGCCGCCACGCGCACGGTGCCGGCCTGCGGGGCCGGTTTCTTGACTTGCGCGCCCCTGGAGCGCGCCACGGTCGTTTTAACGGGTTTTTTCGTTGGCATGACGGGATTCCACAATCAGGGTTCTTGCGCTTGATTATCCGGGTTGGGCTTCGCTTTGGGTAGTCGCTGGACATCGGGGTCTTGCCACGCGCCGGTCACCATGTATTCCTGGCTGATGACCTGCTCGATCGGATCGCGCAGCAGCTTTTGTGCGGCCAGCGCCCCCACACCGGCCAACGGTCCGCCGAGGATGGCGCCGGCCACGGCCACGCCTTCGGACAGTTTCGGGATCACTTTCACCCGCAACTGCACGGTTTCCTGATTGAGATCGGCCAGTCCCGACATGTCGACCTTGGCGGCCGGTCCGCGCATCCTGAAGTCGTCGCTGTAGACCACGCCACGCGCAATGCGCAGCGTGGCGCCGATATCGTCGAAAGCATACCCTTCGTTGAAGATATCACGGAAATCGAAATTCAACCGGCGCGGCAGCGATTGCAGGCTCAGTACGCCAAGCAGTTTTCCCGCACCGGGATCGATCTTGAGGAACTGCCCGCTCCTGGCCTTGAAATCGAGCTGGCCGGCCAGCGTGGCCAGCGTGAAATCCGCGGGCGAACCTTCCCAGGTGGCGTTGCCCTGGATCTCCGCAGTCCCGCGCTTGAGCGTATCGGGATAGCCGAAGCGCGTCAGCAGCTTGCCCGCGTCGAACACGTTCAGGCTCAGGCCGGCCCGGGTTTCACCCGTGCCGCCGTCACGCCACAGACCACTCATGCGGAACACGCTGTCCGGGTGCGTCAATTGCAGGGTGTCGATCACCAGCCCTTGTGACGTGCCGTGCGCAACGGCTTCCAGCCGCCCCAGCGCACGGTCCTGCAAACGGAAATCCTCCACCGTCAGATCCAGCACCGGGAAATCCGACGCCTTCATGTTGCGACCGGCTGCCGGCCCGGCAGCCGGCAGCCGGGGCGGAATGATCAACTGCCTGAACTGCGCCGAGATCCGCGCGGGCTGGTCGCCTGCCGTGCGATAGGTCAATACGCCGTTCAGCCCCGTACCGCTTACCTGGGCGCGCAGCAAGCCACCCCGGTTGCGCCCCTGCAGGTGCACATCCTGGTAGCGTCGTCCCATCAGGTCGAACGCGTCGATACTCAGATCGATTGCCGACAGCGGCACGGATGCGCCACCTTCATGGTCGGGCAGCAGATCCATCCAGCCCGAGACATCCAGTCCGTGCCCGTTGCCCGCCAGGCGCAGTCCCGGTTCGCCGGGCAGCACGGCACGCCCGCCAAACCGGACTTCACCGCGCTCGAAGCGCCCGTCCGACGTGCTGCGCCAGACCGCTCCCATCGTCCGGTCCAGTTGTACGTCGTACAACCGGGTGCCGGCTTGCGGCTGGCTGGTCGCCACCAGCGGCAAGGCTTGCCCGGCGGATTTCGCCAGTGGCGCGGGCAGGCTGCTGCCGAGTCCGACCAGATCGGATTCGATGCGGACGCGCTCGCTTCCCGCATCCAGATCGATCTGGCCGTTCCATGCCGCCTGCCCGGATATCCGGTCCCGCCATGCTGCCCCCAGCCACGATGTCAGGCCCGCCGCGGTGGCGCGCCCCTGCATCAGAACCCGCACCTGGCCGGATCGTGTTTGCGTGTCGATGCGCAGCGGGCCGCCAAGAAACTGGCCGGTGAGATTTTTTGCGGTCAGGCTGTCCTCGGTGAAATCGATCTCTCCCCGTACCTGGTCGAGCCGCGGCAGGCTCGACGACAGCAGCGTATCGCCCGCAAACGACAAGCGGCCTGCCAGCGTCGTATCGTGGCTGCGGCGCAACGGCATCCGCAGGCTCAGGGCGAGTTTCACCGGCCCGCTGCCGTCCAGCGCGGCGGTCAAGCCGTGCAGGCGTCCGCCGACCGGGCTGGCGTTGGCGAAGCGGATGAAATCCTGAATCGGCCCGTTGGCCTGGCCATCGATCCGCAATTGCTCGTCGTGATGCAGCAGATCCGGAATCACGGCTTTCACCGGCGACAGGGCCACCCCGTATATCCGTGCCTGACGGGACGTCACCTCCATCATCCTGCCCTGGAACAGCAGGCGTCCCTGGATGCCCTCGATGCGTGGCCAGTCCGGCTCATAGTCGAGCACGCCATCCTTCACCTGCGCCTCGACGCGAAACACGCCGTTGCCCGCGTCGAAGGGAAAATGTGCCAGATCGCCCTTCAGGTTCAGTTGCACATCGTCGGAATGCCCGGCCACCACGGCCCGTTTCACCCATTCGACCGTATGGTCGCCGACATGCTTCGGCAGGTAGCGATACACCGCCGTGCCGTCGGCACGGTCCAGATGCGCGCTCAGGTCGATGATGCCGTGCTGGCCGGGGATCAGTTCGTAATCACCCTTCGCCGTGCCCGCCATGTCCGGATTGGCGAAGGCCACGTCGTCCAGGATGAGGCGGCGCCCGCGCGCCGTCTTCTGCCACGTGCCGCGCGCAAACAGGCGGTCGATCGCGAACGAAGGCTCGCGAAAGAGGTCGGGCAGCCCCAGTGTCATCTGCTGCGAATCGATCTCGAACACGCCCGCGCGCGCGTCGCCCTCGATGTGTCCGCTCAGGTTGGACAGGCCCGGCTGGTTGTCGACCGCCGCGACGCCGAGGCCGCTGAAGCGCGCCGCGATGCTGAAATTGTCCAGCCCCGGCTGCGCGCCGGTCCAGCCAAACCGCAGCAGGTCGAAGCGGCCTTGCGGCTGCAGGGCCTGCAGCCGCGTACGCAGGGCCGTTTCCATCGGCAGGCTCGGCAGCAGCGATTGCCAGCCCCCCAGACTGAACGCCTGGGCCGTGATTTCGTGCGACGCACCGCCCCACGACAGCCCCGCATTGAACGGTGCGCCGAGGGCGGCGCCCGGGCGCGCCACGCGCAGATTGTCGAAGGTCACGCGATAGCCGTCGGGCTCGCGTTGCCAGCGGGCCTGACCGCGCACCTGTGCCAGCCGCAATGCCGGCAGCGCCTCGCCCAGCGTCGCCTCGATGTCGTGCAGTTCCAGTGCGGCCGTCATGCCGGCAAGCGTACCGTGCGCCACGTTGAGCTGCATGTTCAGCGCACCCCAGCCCCGTTGCGGCTGATACGGCAGTTCGAGCCAGGCAGACAGGTGTGAAAACGACACGCCTGCCACGGTCGCATCGACCGTGCCGTTCCAGTTCCTGAGGTCATTCACCCGATGCGCACGCAGGGCCGCCACGACCTGCACAGGCCGTGCCACACTGGCCGGCGGGATGGCATGCAATTGCAGGCGATGCGACCAGCGCACATTGGTCAGCGTGAACTCGACCCCGGTCAGGGTGAGTGGCGGCGCCGCGCGCACCTCGTCGAGCCAGGTCAGCGCCACACCGCCGGCATGCACCTGCCCCTGCCGCAGCAGCCAGCTGGAAAATCCGCTGTCCGGCGCGGCCGGATTGATCGGGATGCCGCCGACGTAGAAATTGCCGTCGCGCGCACGCCGCACGCCAAGCACCAGACCCTGCAGTTCGATACGGGTGAAACGCGGCTCCAGAAACAGCAGTGAACGCCAGGCAAACGCAGCGTCGAGTTCGGGCAGGTAGAGCGCCGGATGGCCCTGCCGGTCGTACAGGCGCACGCCGCGCAGACGGAACTCCGGGCGCGCCTGCTGCCATACCCCCGACACGGCTTCCAGCGTCACCCGCTGCCCCAGCGCGCGCGACATCAGGCTGGCCACCGTGTCCCGGTGCGCGGCAATATTCGGCAGCACCCAGAAGAACATCAAGGCCATCGCCGTCGCAACGCCCGCGATGGCCAATGCCAGCAGCGCTGCCAGCCAGCGCGAAGCGCGGCGCAGGAACAGGGTGGGGGAAACGGTCATGAAATCGCGGCTCTCGGACCCGCTGATTCTATGCGCTTAGCCGTCTTTTGCGGCGGCAAGGCCCCGTTAAATTCCGGGCGTCATTCCCCCGTTCGGGGACGAGCGCTCGTGAAGCGATGAATCAGCCGCCGGTCGCGCTTGGTGGGCCGCCCCTTGATGGCGGCGCCCGGATTGGCCGCCAGTTTGCGGTCGCTGGCCTGCCGCTGGCGGCGCACCTGGCTGGCGGGATCCTCCTGGTACAACGCCTGCGCCACCGGCGCCGGCCCGCGCTGCATGGCCAGCGCCCGGACTGTCAGCGTCCAGTCGACTTCACCGATATGGACATCCAGCCGGTCGCCGGATTTGACATCGTGCGCAGGCTTGACCCGCTCGCCGTTCAGCCTCACCCGCCCGTTGTCGATCGCCTGGGTGGCCAGGCTGCGCGTCTTGAAGAAACGCGCAGCCCACAACCACTTGTCGAGCCGCATCCGCTCGGGCGGTACTTTTTCAGCCGGCATCGATCACTCCCGCAAACACATCGGGCCTGGCCAGCGTCCGCATGAACCAGTCGAGCGCCCGCCCCGCTTCGCCGCTGCGCCAGGCCAGATGCAGGGTCTCGCGCGGATTGCCCCCCTCCCACTCGCAACGCACCAGACGGCCGGCCGCCATCTCGCGCTCGGCCAGCCAGCGCGGCAGCGAGCCCACGCCCAGTCCGGCCTGCTGGGCGGCCAGCTTGCTCGGCAGATCGGCCAGGGTCAGGCGTGATTGTTGCATCAGCCAGCCCGCGCTGCGCAATGGCAGATTGCGCGCGGTATCGGCGATCACCACCGCGCGATGGCCCGCGATGTCGGCCTGGGTGAGGGGTTTTTCGCGGCCCGCGAGCGGATGCTGCGGCGCCACGCAGAATACGAATTCGATCCTGCCCAGCACGCGGCTGCGAAGGCCGCTGCCGGCAGGTGCCTCACCCCCCGCGATCGCCAGGTCGGCACAACCGGATGCGAGCGCGTCCCAGCCGCCCGCCAGCACTTCGTGGCGCAGCCTGATTGTGGTCGCCCGGCCCAGACGATAGAACGCCTCCAGCACCGGCAGCAGCGGATCGACGGGGAGAATGCCTTCCACCGCCAGGGTGAACTGCGGCTCCCACCCCCCTGCCAGCTGCCGTGTCTTGTTCTCCAGTGCATGCGCCGCCCCCAGCAGCGCCCGCCCTTCCTCCAGCAGCAGGCGCCCCGCCGGCGTGAAGCGCGCACGATGGCCGGAACGGTCGAACAGCAGCGCATCGAGCTCGGCCTCGATCTGCTGCACGGCATAGGTCAGCGAGGACGGCGCCCGTCCCAGTTCCTCGGCCGCACGGGCGAACGAACCCCTGCGGTCGATGGCGTCGAGGATGGACAGCGCCTCCAGGGTCAGCGGCATGTTCGAGAAATTCGAATGAGTTGATCGAATTGTGCCGGTTTTACTCGCGGAAAACCACGCCTATAGTCATCCCATCGCCTGAACAAACCAGAGAAAAAGGAGCGCATCATGCTGACCGTACGCAAATCATCCGAACGTGGCCACGCCCATCATGGCTGGCTCGACAGCTTTCACACCTTCTCGTTTTCGAACTATCGCGACCCCAACTGGATGGGGTTCGGCCCGCTGCGCGTGATCAACGACGACCGCATCGCGCCGGGTGCGGGCTTCCCGACGCACAGCCACCAGGACATGGAAATCGTCACCTGGGTGCTGGCGGGCGCGCTCGAACACAAGGATTCGCTCGGCAACGGCGGCGTGATCCGCCCCGGTGAATTGCAGCGCATGCGCGCCGGGCACGGCATCGCCCACAGCGAATACAACGCCTCGGCCAGCGAACCGGTGCATCTGCTGCAGATCTGGATCGAGCCGGACACCTACGGCCTCGAACCGGGTTATGAACAGATCGCCTTCGCTCCCGAAAGCCTGCAGGGCCGGTTGCGCCTGATCGCCTCGAACGACGGCCGCGACGGTTCGGTGACGATCCATCAGGATGCCGCCATCCACGCCGGCCGGCTGGCGGCGGGTGATCGCGTTACGCTGGAGGTGGCCCCGGGGCGGCGCGTCTGGCTGCACATTGCAACCGGCCGGGTCAAGGTCCGGGGCTATCCGCTGGAAGCCGGAGATGCCGTGGCGATCCGCTTCGAATCGGGGATCGAGGTCGAGGCGCTGGAACCCAGCGAACTGATCGTCTTCGATCTTCCTTGAACCTGCGGCGGTTTCAACCGGGTGGCCGACCCCGATACAATCACTCATTTTTCGACGCAAGGACAGGCCATGCCCAGGATTCTCGCTTTTGCCGGCAGCCTCCGCCGCGATTCATGGAACCGGAAACTCATCCGGATCGCCGTGGACGCGACCCGTGCCGCGGGCGGCAATGTCACCCTGATTGATCTGGCGGACTATCCGCTGCCGCTCATGGATGAGAATCTGGAGGAGCGCGACGGCCTGCCCGCCAACGCCCAGCGGCTCAAAGCGCTGTTCAAGGCGCACGATGCCCTGCTGATCGCCAGCCCCGAATACAACAGCTCGATCCCGCCGCTGCTGAAGAACACGCTCGACTGGGTATCACGCGAATGGCAGGGCGAATCGGGTCTGGTGCCCTATCAGAACAAGGTCGCCGCGCTCCTCGCCGCCACGCCGGGCACCTTCGGCGGCATGCGCATGCTGCCGCACCTGCGGCAGGTTCTCAACACGCTGGGCGTGCTGGTGCTGCCCGGCCAGTTTTCGCTGGCGCATGCCGATACCGCGTTCGACCCCGAAAACGGGGCGCTGAAATCGCCCGCGCGGCTGCACACGCTGGTGGTGGAACTGGTGAAGACCACCACGGTGCTCTCCCGCAGCTAGCACAAAAAAGCGCCGACCATGCAGCGCTTTTTTTCCGCAGGCTTGAACTGATCAGTCCCGTTTGCGACGTGCGGCAAATCCGACCAGACCCAAACCGGCCAGCAGCATGGCGTAGGTTTCGGGTTCGGGAACCGGGGCCGATCCGGCGAAATAAGCACTCGTATCACTGCCGGACTGGAAATCGGCTAAATGCACCGCGAAAAATTCATGGGTGCCCCCGCCACTCGACAGCTTGGCGAAATAACCGAGCGTGTCAGCCGATGTCGCGCCTCCCAGGCCGGTGACGGTGAAGGTCAAGGGATTCAGCCGGCCGCTGCCGGTAGTCTGGACCGTAAAATCATATTTCCCGAATCCGTCCATGGCGCTGGGTGGCGGCAAGCCTGCCGTCCAGCCGCTGGGCAACGAGAAATCACCCGTTGTGATGGCACTCAGGTTGGCGCCGGAAAAATTGAATCCGAATGCCTGTATGCCAAAGTTCGAAAGTTGCGTGAAGGCGTACACGGGGGTGACGGAGAAGCTTGCGGTTCCAGCTACCGTGCTGGTGATATCGACTTTCAGATAACTGGTACCGCCTGGGAGAGAACTTATATTCGATTGATCAAGGTAATAGGAGGTGGACACAGCCTGCGCAGGCACTGACGAAAAGGCCGCCACCACAGACAGCGCCGCAAGGGCACAGGGAAATTGAATCGCCTTCATTGTCTCTCCTCACAATGTGTATTTCGTATCGATTATTTATTTTTTCGGCCAGCGAAGCGCACACCATTTCCCGGTGAATCAACCAGGCGCCTTGCCAAGCCCCTCCAAGCAAAAAATGAACCGCCCAAACCCAGTCGCCTGCGGCAGCATCCAAGATACTGTTATTTAAAAACAATCCTCCGCAGCCTGCGGCAGCCTCAAAAGAGCCCCGCTCGCGGATGTAAAAAAATCCGACAAAAAAGCACCCCGCAGGGTGCTTCCCGACAACGCTGCCATCCCGTGCCGGAAGGCAGCGTTGATCACTGCGACAGCATTCTGTCCTTGGCCACGAAGTACTTGCGGGCAAAGGCCACCAGCTGGCCGTCGCCTGGATGGTCGACGGTTTCGACGCCGACCACCTTGTCGACAACACCGTGATCGTGCGCATGGATATGCTTGATCAGTTCGAGCTTGGCGTGGCCGGGACCGACGATCAGGATTTCCCCGGCTCCGGCCAGGGCTTCCACGACTTCATGGTAGTACTGCTGGTCTTCGGGCTGGCGGCTGCCGCTCACGGAGCCGCGCTTGCGCTGCAGGTGGCGCGGAGGATTGGCCGGATGGACGACCGATTTCTCGACGTCAGCCGGACTGACGTGCATGACGCGGGCTTCATTGTGGTCGAGCCAGACGACGGCGTGGTAGTGCGACATCACGTTCCTTTCGGGGTAAAAATCATTCACGCTTTGCAACGGGCCATGCCTGGCACAGCCAGACCGGCATTACTTCACTGCTTCCTTCAGCTGATCGAGGATCGCCGGGTTCTCGAGCGTGGAGACGTCCTGGGCGATTTCCTCGCCCTTGGCGATCGCACGCAGCAGGCGGCGCATGATCTTGCCGGAGCGGGTCTTGGGCAGGTTGTCGCCGAAACGGATTTCGTCGGGCCTGGCGATCGGGCCGATCTCCCTGGCGACCCATTCGCGCAGTTCGGCAGCGACCTGTTTCGCTTCCGCGCCGACCGGCCGCGTGCCCTTCAGCACCACGTAGGCCACCACCGCCTCGCCCTTGATGTCGTGCGGACGGCCCACCACGGCGGCTTCGGCGACGCGCAGGTTGGACACCAGCGCGGATTCGATTTCCATCGTGCCAAGGCGATGACCGGACACGTTCAGCACGTCGTCGACGCGTCCCATGATCCAGAAATAGCCGTCTTCGTCGCGGTGCGCCGAGTCGCCGGCGAGGTAGGTCGCGCCGCCGAGTTCCTGTGGAAAGTACGTTTTTTTGAAGCGCTCGGGATCGCCCCACAGCGTGCGCAGCTGGAACGGGAACGGCCGCTTGATCACCAGGTAGCCGCCGTGGCCCTTTGCCACCGGGCCGCCGTGCTCGTCGGTGACATCCGCCATGATGCCCGGCAGCGGCAGGGTGCACGAACCGGGTTTGGTCGGCACCGCGCCGGGCAAGGGCGCGATCATGTGGGCGCCGGTCTCGGTCTGCCACCAGGTGTCGACCACCGGGCAGCGACCGCCGCCGACGGTCTGCTGATACCACATCCAGGCTTCCGGGTTGATCGGCTCGCCGACCGAACCCAGCAGACGCAGCGAGGACAGGTCGTGCTGCGCCGGCAGGTCGGCGCCGAGCTTGATCAGGCTGCGGATCGCCGTCGGCGCGGTGTAGAAAGTGGTGACCCCATGCTTGGCGATGACTTCCCAGAAGCGCCCGGCGTGCGGGAAGGTGGGGATGCCCTCGAAGATGACTTCGGTCATGCCGAGCGCCAGCGGGCCGTAGGCGACGTAGGTGTGGCCGGTGACCCAGCCGACGTCGGCGGTACACCAGAAGACGTCGCTGTCGGGTTTGGCGTCGAACACCCAGTGCATCGACAGCGCGGCGCCGAGGAGGAAGCCGCCACTCGAATGCTGCACGCCCTTGGGCTTGCCGGTCGATCCGGAGGTGTACAGGATGAACAGCGGATGCTCGGCGGACACCCATACCGGCTCGCAGGTTTCGGCCTGGGTCTGCGTGAGCTCATGCCACCACAGGTCGCGTGCGCCCCAGTTGACCGCGCCGCCGGAACGGCGATACACGATCACGCGCTCGACGCTCGAGGTATCTCCCATCGTCAGCGATTCGTCGACCGCGCGTTTCAGCGGCACCGCCTTGCCGCCGCGCAGCGATTCGTCGGCGGTGACGACGACCTTGGCCTGCGCGTCGGTGATGCGCTCGAACAGGCTCTTCGCCGAGAAGCCGCCGAACACCACCGAATGAATCGCGCCGATGCGCGCGCACGCCTGCATCGCCACGACGGCTTCGATGCTCATCGGCATGTAGATGATGACGCGATCGCCCTTTTCCACGCCGATCGACTTCAGGCCATTGGCAAACTGGCACACGCGCGCATGCAGTTCCGTATAGGTGACTTTCGTCACGCTGCCGTCGTCAGCCTCGAAGATCAGCGCGACCCGGTCGCCCCTGGCCGCCAGATGACGATCGAGGCAATTCCAGGATACGTTCAGTTCGCCGTCGTCAAACCATTTGTAGAACGGTGCGTTCGAGTCGTCGAGGACGTGGGTGAATGGCGTTTTCCAGGTAATGTGCTGACGCGCCCGATCGGCCCAGAACCCCTCGTAATCGGTTTCCGCCTGGCGGCACAAGGCCTCGTAGGCCGCCATGCCGGATACGTTCGCCTGCTTGACGAACGCTTCCGCGGGCGGAAACACACGGGTTTCAGTCAAAATCGACTTGATGGCTGCCATACGGTCTCTCCACTGATAATCTGTTGCGATGATTGCAGATTCTAATCCAAGCCATGAACCATCCCGCACTTGAACGCGTTGCCCGCTGTTCGCGTTATGGGCGTCGCCTGCTGGCGGCGCAGCCGGATCTGGCGGAGACCGCAGCCGGCCAGCTTGACCAGGCCTTCGGCCGGGTGGCCATGCAGGCTTTTCTCACCGAACCCGCATGCCTGGACGAAGTCGCGCTGCACCAACGTTTGCGGCAGCTGCGCCAGCGGGTGTGGCTGGTGGCTACCGCGCGCGATCTGGCCGGTCAGGCTGACCTGGCCGAGGTGATGGCCACCTACAGTACGCTGGCCGGGATTTGCATTGAAAGCGCACTCGACTTTCATCACGCGGCGCTGGCGGCGCGCCATGGCGAACCGCGCGACGAGCTCGGCACGCCACTGCGGATGGTCGTGGTCGGCATGGGCAAACTTGGCGGTGGCGAACTCAATGTGTCGTCCGACATCGATCTCATCTATCTGTACCCCGAGGAGGGCGAGACGGCGGCCGACGACGCGACTGCCCCGATCCGCCCGCTATCCAACCACGAATTCTTCGTCCGGCTCGGACGCAAGCTCGCCGCCGCGCTGGGGGAGAACACCGCCGACGGCTACGTGTTCCGCGTCGATCTGCGACTGCGTCCGTGGGGCGAGTCCGGCCCGTTCGCAATGGGCTTTGCGATGCTGGAAGACTATCTGGTCGCACAGGGGCGGCCGTGGGAGCGCTACGCCTGGATCAAGGCACGTCCGCTCACCGGCAGCCGTCACGACGAGCTGATGCAGATCGTGCGGCCGTTCGTGTTTCGCAAATACCTCGACTTCGGTGCGTTCGCCGCCATCCGCGACCTGCACGTGCAGATCCGCCGCGAAGTCGCGCGCCGCGAAATGGCGCACAACATCAAGCTGGGACCGGGTGGCATCCGCGAAATCGAATTCACCGCGCAGGTATTCCAGCTCATCCGTGGCGGCCAGATCGCCGCGTTGCAGCAGCAACCGACATTGGCCGTGCTGGACGCGCTGGTGAAAACCGGCCTGATGGCACCGGATGCACAGCAGGAACTCGCCGCCGCCTACGATTTTTTACGGCGGCTGGAACACCGCATCCAGTATCTCGACGACGCGCAAACCCAGTTGCTGCCGGACGACGCCGAGTCGCAGGCGATGCTCGCCGAGGCGATGGGCGTCCCCGACTACGCGACTCTGCAGACTACGCTCGGCCGCCATCGGCATCGCGTCACGCGCCATTTCGAGCAGGTGTTCGCCGCGCCGCAGACCGACCAGAACAGCCATCCGCTCACCGCCGTATGCGGGGGCAGCGCCGACGCCGACAGCATCCAGGCGCTGCTGGAAAATGCCGGCTACGACGACCCGCCGCGCGTACTCGCCACGCTCGATGCCTTGCGCCAGCACGCCGCGCGGCTGCCCGAATCGACGCAGCTCCGGCTCAATGCGCTGCTGCCCCCCGCGCTCGAAGTCATCGGCGGCCAGGCCGATCCGGCGGTCACGCTGGAACGCTTCGCCGCACTCATCCAGTCCATTTCGCGGCGCGCCACCTATCTCGCGCTGCTGGCCGAATATCCGGCGGCGCTGCGCCAGCTGGTACGCCTGCTGGCGGCGAGCCCATGGGCCGCGCAGATGATCACGCGGCAGCCGCAACTGCTGGACGAGCTGATTGCGCCGCAGCATCTGATGAGCGTGCCGGACTGGGCACAGCTCGCCCGCCAGCTGCGCGACGAACTCGATGCCCACCCCGGCGACACCGAATCCCAACTCGACGCCTTGCGCCGCTTCAAGCAGGTGCAGACGCTGCGTCTTCTCGCACAGGACGTGGCCGGCCGCCTGACGCTGGAAGCGCTGTCCGACCATCTGTCCTGTCTGGCGGACACGCTCCTGAACGAAACCCTGGCACGCTGCTGGGCCGGTCTGAAAACACGCCATCGCGACGTACCGCGCTTCGCCGTCATCGGTTACGGCAAGCTTGGCGGCAAGGAACTCGGCTATGCCTCCGATCTCGATCTGGTGTTCCTCCACGACGACACCGACGAGCGTGCGCAGGAAATCTACGCGCGGCTGGCGCAGCGCATCAACACCTGGCTGGGCACGGTGACGGCAACCGGCATCCTGTATGAAACCGATCTGCGGCTGCGCCCGGACGGTGCATCCGGCCTGCTGGTGAGTTCGACCGAGGCCTTCCGCGACTACCAGCTGCATCACGCCTGGGTCTGGGAACATCAGGCGCTGACGCGTGCCCGCTTCGTGTGCGGCGACACGGCGATCGGCGCGACCTTCGAGGCTTTGCGCCGCGACGTGCTGGGGGCCCGGCGCGACGCCGCCGCACTGCGCGACGCGGTGCTGGCGATGCGTGAAAAAATGCGCGCCGGCCACGTCAACGACAGCACGCTGTTCGATCTGAAGCACGACCACGGCGGCATCGTCGACGTCGAATTCTGCGTGCAGTACCTGGTGCTGCGGCATTGCGCCAGCCATCCCGAGCTCGCCGACAACGTCGGCAATATCGCGCTGCTGCGGCGTGCGGGGGGGGCCGGCCTGCTCCCGCACGATCTGGCCCAGGCCGCCGCCGATGCCTACCGCGAACTGCGTCGCCAGCAGCATGCCATCAAGCTCAGCGGCGCGGAATACGCCCGTGTGCCGGCGCAGGCGCTGGAAACCGTACGCGATGCGGTCAGCCGCCTGTGGGCGCAGGTGATGGGCACGGCCGTCTGAATTCCTGCCATGATTACCCCTTTTCCGTACCCGGAGATCGCCTCTTGACCCACAATGCCCTCGCCGCCAGGGAAGCCCTGCGCCAGTTCCGTGTGATTTTCGGCGCCGTGCGCCAGCATTACCAGGCCGTGGAAAAAGCCTGCGGCGTCAGCGGGGCGCAGATCTGGGCCCTGTCCGCGCTGCAGCAGACGCCGGGCATGAAGGTGTCCGAACTGGCGCAGGCCTTGTCGATCCACGCCTCCACGGCCAGCAACCTGCTCGACAAGATCGAGAAGGCCGGGCTGATCCGGCGCGAGCGCAACAGCGCGGATCAGCGCGTGGTCCGCCTGTATCTCACCAACGCCGGAAAAAAAGCGCTGGGGAAGGCGCCGCAGCCGTTGACCGGCATCCTGACGCACGCGCTGGCACAGTTGCCGGATGAGATGCTGTCCCGTCTCAATCAGGATCTGGCATCGCTGATCGCGCACATGGGTGAAATCAACACGCAGTGCGCGCAGAAGCCCCTGTCGGAACTCTGATCCCGGGCTATGCGCGCGCGTAGAGCCAGCCGCGCCGCGCCAGCGCCTTCTCGATCTCCACCCCGACGAACACCACCGACGACAGCGCCAGGCATACGGCCAGTTCACCCAGGCTCAACGGCTCGGTCCTGAAGACAGGATTGAGCCAGGGCACATAGAGCACGGCCATCTGCAGAACGAAGGTCAGCAGTAGCGCGCCAGCCAGCGGCGCGTTGGACAGGATGCCCTGGCTGAACAGCGATTCGCGCTCCGAGCGAATCGACAGCACATGTCCCAGTTGCGACAGCGTGAGCACGGTGAATACCATGCTCTGCCAATGTGCCGAGCCGACGTGGATCGACCACGCCTGCGTCAGCAAGGTGACGCCGCCCATCAGGAGCCCCACCCACAGGATGTGCTGCCACATGCCGCGGGCGAAGATGCTTTCCTGCGGCGGTCGCGGCGGCCGCTCCATGACCTTGCGTTCGGCATGCTCGCCGGCCAGCGCAAGCCCCGGCAGGCCATCGGTGACCAGGTTGATCCACAGGATATGGATCGGCAGCAGGGGAATCGGCAAGCCGAGAAAAGGCGCGAGAAAGATGGTCCAGATCTCGCCCGAGTTGCTCGTCATGGTGTATTTGACGAACTTGCGGATGTTGTCATAAATGCGCCGGCCTTCGCGCACCGCCAGCACGATGGTGGCAAAGTTGTCGTCCAGCAGCGTCATGTGGGCGGCCTCGCGCGCCACATCGGTACCCCCCTTGCCCATGGCGACGCCGATGTCCGCCATTTTCAGGGCCGGGGCATCGTTGACGCCGTCGCCGGTCATGGCGACGAACTCGCCCTTGTCCTGCAGTGCCTGCACGATCCTGATCTTCTGTTCCGGATTGATGCGCGCATACACCCGCACCGCTTCGACCTCGCGCTCGAATTCCGCCAGCGACAGCCGTGCCAGATCGCTGCCGGTCAGCACCCGGCCGCCGTCCTCGACGATGCCGAGCCGCTGCGCGATGGCGCGCGCGGTGGCCGGATGGTCGCCGGTGATCATCACCGGGATGATGCCCGCGGTCTTGCAGGCGGCCACCGCGTCCGCCGCTTCGGGGCGGGGCGGGTCGATCAGCCCGGCCAGCCCGATGAAGGTGAGGCCGCTTTCCAGCGCGGCGGCATCGAGCGCATCCGGAACACGCGGCAGCCGCTTCAACGCGAAAGCCAGTACGCGCAAGCCCTGCACAGCCAGTTGTTCGGCGGTGGCCAGCAACGCGTCTCGATCGATGGTCGTCGTCCCCTCTTCGCCCAACTGGTTGGCGCACAGCGCCAGCACGCGTTCCGGCGCGCCTTTCACCAGCATGAGCACGGCGTCGCCCTCGCGGTGCAGGGTGCTCATGCGCGCGCGGTCGGAATCGAAGGGGAGCTCGGCCAGGCGCGGCCAGCTCTCCTGCAACGCCGCCTGGCTGAATCCCGCCGCCTGCGCGGCGTCGAGCAGCGCAGTCTCGGTCGGGTCGCCGACCGCATGCCCGTCAGCGCCGGCCATGGCGTCGTTGCATAAGGCCATGGCGAGCCCCAGTTCGTGCCACGGCATCGCCGCATCCGTTGGCAGGCCGGGGCGGGTGGTGCCGGCGGCCTGCACGCAATCGACCTGCATGCGGTTCTGCGTGAGCGTGCCGGTCTTGTCGGAGCAGATGTAGGTGACCGAGCCGAGTGTCTCCACTGCGGGCAGCCTGCGGATCAGCGCATTCTGCCGGACCATGCGCGCCGCGCCCAGTGCGAGGGAGATGGTGACCACCGCCGGCAGCGCCTCGGGAATGGCGGCGACCGCCAGGCTGACGGCGGTGAGCAGCATCGTCAGCGGCGGTTCGCCGCGCAGCCAGCCGGTCACGAAAATGATGGCGCAGATCGCCAGCACACCCAATGCCAGATGCTGGCCAAAACGCGCCAGGCGCTTCTGCAGGGGCGTCTTGCCGGATTCGCCCGACAGCAACGCGGCGATCTTCCCCAATTCGGTCTGCATGCCGGTGGCCACGACCAGGCCACGGGCGCGGCCGGCGGTGGCGATCGTTCCCTTGTAGGCCAGATTGAGCCGGTCGCCGAGCGGCAGATCGGTTTCCCCGAGTGGCGCGAGCTGCTTGTCGACCGGCTGCGACTCGCCGGTGAGCGCGGACTCGTCGACCTTGAACGAGGCCAAGCGGGTCAGGCGCAGGTCGGCGGGCAGGATGTTGCCGGCTTCCACCTCCACCAGGTCGCCCGGCACCAGATCCGCCGCATCGACGAGTACGGTCTGCCCGCCGCGGATCACGCGAGCCTGCGGGCTGGCCATTTTCTTCAAGGCCGTCATCGCGCGCTCGGCACGGTATTCCTGGACGAAGCCGATGATGCCGTTGAGGAACACGATGACCACGATGGCGATGGCATCCTGTGGCTCGCCGATGACGCCGGCGATGACGGCGGCGGCGATCAGCACCAGGATCATGAAATCGGTGAACTGCGACGCCAGCATGGCGAGTGGGCGGCGCTGCCCGGCTTCGTGCAGGACGTTGGGCCCCTGTAGCGCCAGCCGCGCCGCGGCGGCTTCGGCCGTCAGCCCCGTGTCCGCCCCGCTGTCGAGCTGCCTGGCGACGGCTTCGCTGTCGAGACAGTGCCAGGACACAGGAGGCCGCCCGGAATCAGTCGCCATACCGGTGGCGGAACAGGCTGGCCAGCAGACCGTCGGCCCGCGTCAGGCCGGTCGCGGCGAGGCGGGCGCGCAACGAAATCCAGGGGGGTAAGGGATTCTGCATGAGGTGCATGAGGCGGCTGCCAATCAGATTCACGCCAGAACGCGGCTCCTGTTTGTCTGTGTGCGTCGGGTCTGGCCGATTCGCGGGGACGGCCTGCGCTGACGCGCGTTCCCGCCCGTATGGCATGACGAACGGGCAGCCATGGCCACAGGGTATCATGATGCCTGCGCACCATCATGCGATAGCCGGGGCCGCACCCGTGCCCGCCGCACGCATCCCGGGCACGCACCCGGATGCCCTGTTCTTCCCGCCGAATCCTTCTGCCAGGGAGTTGCCATGACCCAGACACGAACCCTGCTTGCCGCCACCGATTTTTCGGCGCCGGCCCGTCATGCGCTGGAACGCGCCGCGCTGCTTGCCCAGGTGCATCCCGATACCCGCCTGACCCTTGTCCATGTCGTTAGCGGCTCGGCGCTCGATACCCTGCGCCGCATGCTCCCGGGCGATGCCGTCACGCTGGAAGCCCGCCTGCTCGAACAGGCGGACAAAACGCTGAACGAGCTGGCGTCGGGTCTGGCGACGCGCCCCGGCGGCACGATCGATACCGCGCTGGTACAGGGCGCCACGCTCACGGTACTGGCCGACCTCGTCGAAACACGCCAGATCGATCTGCTGGTGATGGGCGCGCGGGGAACGCATTTCATGGTCGAACTGCTGCTCGGATCCACGACCGAGCGGGTATTGAGCAAAACCCGCCGGCCATTGCTTGCGGTCAAGCAGCGTCCGCAGTCGCCCTATCGGCGCATCCTCGCACCGGTCGATTTTTCCGCTCATTGCGCAGCCGCGATCAATACCGCGCATGCCTGGCTGCCCGACGCCGACATTGTGCTGCTGCATGCATTCGAGGTGGAACTGGAAAGTACCTTCCAGTTCGCCGGCATGGATGACGGGCAGATCCATGAATACCGGATCCAGGCTCGCCATGCGGCGCAGGCGTCGATGGAGGCCTTTATCGATACGCTGCACGTGCCGGCCTCGCAGTTGACGCGCCAGTTCGTGCATGGCACCGCCACGCTGCGCATTCTGGAACACGAGCAGACGATGGATGCCGACCTGATCGTGATGGGCAAGCATGGCCAGTCCATGATGGAAGAACTGCTGCTCGGTAGCGTCACCCGGCACGTCCTGACGCATTCCGCCAGCGACGTGCTGATTACAGGCCATACCGGCTAGGCCACCCCACACGACGCCCCGTTTCGCCTAGGACCTCGCTTGCGACACGTCCTGCAGCAGACGCAGCGGCGGTGCGCTGCCATCCTTGTTCTGTCCGGCATACACGGTGAGATGCGGGAAGGGAATCTCGATCCCCGCGGCGTCGAACGCTTTTTTCAGGCGGTACAGAAATTCGCGCCGCACGCCCCACTGCTCCAGCGCCCTCACCTTGAAACGGCAGAGAATCACCAGGGCCGACTCGCCCAACTGATCGACACCGGCCATTTCAAGATCGCCGACGATCCTGTCGGCCCAGTCCGGATCGGTCCGCAATGCAGCCGCCACCGCATGCATCAGCGCATAGACCTCGTCGATCGCCTCGCGGTAGGCCACGCGGACATTGATCACCGCATAGGCAAACCCACGGCTGCGGTTGGTCACGGTATCGATGCTGCCATTGGGCACGTAATGCACGCTGCCTTCGTAATCGCGCAGGCGGATGTAGCGCAGGGTCATCTCCTCGACCAGCCCGCCCTTTCCGGCCACTTCGATCACATCGCCCTGGCGCACCTGGTTTTCCAGCAACAGGAACAGCCCGGTGAAGTAATCCTTGACCAGGCTTTGCGCACCGAAGCCGATGGCGATGCCGAGCACCCCGGCGGTCGCCAGGATAGGGGCGATCGAGATGCCGATTTCACTGAGGACCAGCATCGCGGCAACCAGCGTGACGACCACCACGATCACGTAGCGGGCCACCCGTGCCAGCGTGTTAAGCCGCTTGATCTGCTCGGCATCGTCGGCCTCCTGCTCCATGTGCCGCCGCAGACGGCCTATCGCCTTGTGCGATACGCGCAACACCAGCCAGGCCAGCCCCAGAATGAGGAGCACATGCAGGGCGGTCACGATCAGGGCGCGCCATTCCCCGAGATAGTCCGCTGCCGTGTTCAGATAATCCATGGGCATGACATTCAGTCCTTTCGTACTGCACGGGCCAGCGGGCGGAATTGCAGATGATGGAAAAGTTGCAGGTAGCGGCTGGCTTCACCGCGTTCGAGGTTGCTGACAAATTTCCAGAACCCGTAGATGCGCGACAGCGTCATCATGCGTTCGGCATATAGCTGCCAGGTGTAGCGGGCGGCCACGCGCGCCAGCGATCCCTCGGAGATACGCTGCCAGCGTGACGGATCGGCCGCGCATTGCTGCAGGAAATCGACGATGGCTTCCGCCGCGGCGGCGCCGTCGTTGGGGTCGATATGGAAGCCGGACACGCCATGCCGGATGATTTCGAGCGGGCCGCCGTAGCGCGTGGCGAACACCGGCAGGCCGGAAGCCATCGCCTCGATCAGGGTGAGCCCGAAGGCCTCGAACAACGCGGGCTGCACGAACACGCCGCGCCGATCGGCGACATGGCGGTAGAGTTCGCCCGCCAGATTCTTGTCGAGGCGGGTGCCCAGCCAGCGCATCTTGCCGTCCAGACGGTACTGGTCCATCAGCGCATGCATGCGTGCGATTTCGGCTTTTTCCTCTTCATCCGCCGAGTCGGCCGCATCGATATGGCCGCCGACCACCAGCAGGTTGGCCGTCCCGGACAAACGCTCACACGCACCGAACCACTCGGTCAGCCCGGTCAGATTCTTGATGCGATCGAGCCGTGCCATGGTGAAGACCATGGGTTTGCCGGGGTCGTCGAACCGTCCGCGATACGGCACCCCGGGGTCCGGCGCATCAAGCAGGCGCTCGATCCCGGGCATCAGCGAATGCAGGCGGCGGGCCGTGTCGGTATAGGGGAAATAGGTGCCGGCGTCGGCGCCCGGCGACACGATGTTGAACTTGGGATCGAACAGGTCGATGCCGTTGACCACACGATAGAGTCCCGGCAGGGTATACGCGCGATAGCTTTCGTACTGGCCGATGCTGTATGCCGTGCCGGCGATCTCCTGGTAGGTACTGGTGATGATGAAGTCGGCATGGTTCATGCCGATCAGGTCTGCCGTGTACTGACAGGCGAAGTGATAGGTCGCATCGCTGGCTTCCCAGTACAGCGCCGAGTGCAGGTATTTGGTCTGCTCCAGCGCATGGGCGATGTGGCATTGGGTCACGCCGAGGCGCGCCGACAGCAGGCTGGCCACGAGGTTGCCGTCGGAGTAGTTGCCGATGATGAGATCCGGGCGCCCGCCGAGCTGCGCGAGCGCCTCGCGCTCGACCTGGATGGCGAATGCTTCCAGATAAGGCCAGATCTCGAAACGCGACACCCAGTGCCGCACGATTTCACCATTGGGATGATGGAACGGCACCCGCACGATCCAGGCATGGTCCGTGCCCTGGATTCTTTCCAGCGGCAGGTGGCAGGTGGTGCCGTCGGAATCGGGAATCAGGCGGGTCACGACGATGATCTTCGGATCGACCTGTACGCCCTGGATCGCCATGCGGTCGCGCATCTCCTGCTCCAGCGCGCGCACCTGGTCGAGAATGTAGACCACCTGACCGCCGGTATCGGGACGCCCCAATACATTGTCCTGGCCGAAATAGCCATGCGGCGACAGGATCAGCAGACGCGAGATCATCGGAATGCGCGCGAGAAACGCTTCCAGCGCGATGGGCGACGGCGCTTCCAGAATGTCGACCAGCAGGCCCATGGTTTCGCTCACGCGCCCGGCCGTGGCGCCCCAGCCGGGTTCGAAACCCAGCCTGCCCAGCACGGCCGCCAGATCGGCCCACGGCGTATCGGGATCGCTCGCTTCGAGCTGTTGCAGCGCTTCGCGCAAGGCGGCGCGCAGCGTGGGCACATCGCCGATGTGGGACGCGAGCATCAGCTGCTGGCCATCGATCGAGTGCATGCGCAGAAAATTCAGCATCCGGGCGTGTCCCACCTCCGGTCGGGTGAACATCGCACTCGCCAGATGCCGGTTGAGATGCAGCACCCCCTGCCCGATCGAGCGGGTTTCCTGCAGGCGCGGCACATGGCGGCCAAACGGCTCGAAATCGATCTCCAGCACGCTCTCGCCGTCATTCGGCGGTTTCACGAACTGTTCCTTGGAAGCGAGGAATTCGCTCACCGACACGCTCTCCGGCATCAGATATTCCTGGTGCATGCGCAGATAGCGCCAACACCCCGGTCCTTCGCGCAAGGCGAAATACGCCCACGGATGCTGGAACACGCCTTCCTGAAAATGGCGTACTGCCTGATGCAGCGGGGTGTCGTCGAGCGGGCCGGCGGATTCGGCTGTCAGCCCATCGAATACACGGCTCAGGTCGCTTTGCAGCAGGAGCACCCGGTTCTCGGCAAAACAGCGGCGCAGAAACGCATCCACCGGATCGCGATGGTCCGTCGTCCAGGTTTTCAAGGCTTCAATCATGCCGCCTCCCGTTTCAGGGCCGGTGCCGGGCTGTCCGCAAAGCCGTAATGCGCCATGCCTTCCAGAATGCCGGATGCACTGGGCGTCGCCGAGAAATACACCTGCTCGAGGCCACGCAGTGTTTCCAGTTCGGCGCTGTGGTTGGAGACCACCACGGCCCGCGTATCCCCGACCAGCATTTCCAGATCGTTTCCGGAGTCGCCCGCCACCAGAAAGGCGCGCAACGGCAAGCCCCATTTATAGGCCAGATAACGGACGGCCCGGCCCTTCGAGGCGCGGACCGGCAGGATGTCGAGAAAGGCGTCGTGTGAATGAATCAGATTGGCGTGCAGCCCCGCCTGTCGCAGCAGCGTCTTGAGTTCGTGCAGGCTCGGCGACGCGCCCGGCTCGACATTGAAGCTCAGCTTGAATTCGCTTTGCTGATCGTCGGATTGCAGGGTCAACCCGGGCAGGCCCGTAAACAGCGAAGCCACGGCGTCACGCCGCCACAGATACTGGATGTGCCGGCGCCAGCCGGGATCGGGGCGCATGTCAGGGCCATAGTGGATTTCACAGCCGACTGCGGTGATCAGCACATCGGGCAGGGGCACGCGTGACTGCTTCAATACCTCGAGCGCGCTCGACAGATGGCGCCCGGTCGCCACGCCGAAGCCGAAGTTGCGTGATGGTGTGCGAAGCACCCGAATCAGCGCATCGAGCCCGGCCCGGTCTCCCAGCAAGGTGTTGTCGATGTCGCTCATCAGCATGCGGCGCGCATCAGGCATGAAGCGGGATGCCGGATGCTGCGTCACGCGTTCGCGACGCATCTGCTTGCGGCGGTGATGGAGCACCCGGTCGACCTCCTTGAGATATTTCTCGACATGGGCATCCCAGGTGTAGTGGCGCGTCACGCCGCCGATGCCACGCCGCGCATAGCGCTGCCAGGTACGGCTATCCGACACCGCTTCGAGCAGGCCGCGTGCGATATCCGTGCTGTCGAGGGGATCGACCAGCACGCCGTTTTCGCAATGCGCAATGATGTCGGACGGGCCGCCGTCCCGGGTGGCGACCACCGGCAGGCCGCTCGCTGCCGCTTCGATCAGGGTCAGGCCGAAGGGCTCGATCAACGCCGGGTTGACGAACACCCCCCGGCGTTGTGCCGCCAGCCGGTAAAGCGCGGGAATATCGTCCGGCTGATGCTGTTTGGGCAGCGCCACGCTGCCCCAGAGATCGTAGCGATCGATGTCGAGCAACAAAGCCTGCAATACGTCCGCCTGGGCCTCGTCCAGGCTGCGGATGTCGTCACGGTTGCCGGCCACGATGGCGAGGTTGGCGCGGGCGCGCAACTCGGGCGATTCGCCATACGCGGCGACCAGCCGCTGCAGGTTCTTGCGCACGTCGGGCCGGCAGATGGCGAGGATGAGCGGTTTTTTCGGCTGCGCGAAGAAACGGTCGACCAGCATCGGCACATGCGGCGGGATCGGCGCGCGGCCGGGCGGGGCGAAACGCGAAGTGTCGGTGCCGGGTGGAATCACCACCATGTGCGCCGGTTGGTGATGGTCGTAGAGCCCGTACTGTTCGCGGCCTTCCTGCGCGGTGCTGGTGACCACCCGTACGGCATGTTCGAGCACCGCCTCCTCGGCGGCGATGCGGCGGTCGAAGTTGAACTGGCGGTCGATCATCCGCGCCTTGCGCCCGTGGTCGAGCAGACGCTGGCGTTTGCAGCGTCCGAGCGAGTGGCCGGTGTGCAGCAACGGGATCCCCAGCAGCTGCGACAACTGCACGCCGACATACCCGGCATCGGCATAATGACTGTGGATGACGTCGGGCAGACGCGGTTGCTGACGCAGGTAGCCGAGACTGCGGTCGACCAGCTGATCGAGATGGTTCCACAGGCTTTCCTTGCGCAGATAACGCCTCGGCCCGCAGGGCAGGCGTACCAGGCGCGCGCACGCCCCCAGTCCTTCGCTCGGCGCGGCATAGTCCGGTGAGACCGAGGCATCGTCGACCAGACGCGTCAACACGTCGACCTGCCCGATCCGGGCATGGCGACCCAGCGCCCGCGCCAGCTCGATCACGTACAGGGTCTGACCGCCGGTATCGGCGTCGCGCCCCAGTTCCAGGTCGTGTCCACGCATCAGCCCATGCACGCTCAGCATCAGGACATAGAGATCATGCACGCATCGCCTCCGTTTGAATGTTCCAGTCGCGGATGAAGGGGCGGTAGAACTCCCGGTTGGCGGGCACGGCACCGCGTATCCCGCACAATGCGCGAGCGAAGGTATCCGCACGGGCCAACTGATCGGTCAGCGGCCAGCCGCGCAACATGCCGAGCATGAACACGGCGGCAAAGCCATCGCCGGCCCCGACGGTGTCGGCCACCCGATCCAGCGGCGCACCGCTGACCGATTCGATGCGTCCGTCCGCATCGAGCGTCCAGGCCCCTGCCGGGCCGCGCGTCACCACCACCCGCTGCAAATCGAAGCCCGACAGCAGCACGGCGGCCCGGGCCTGAAGCGTGGCGCCATGAAGTGCGAAGAGATCGCCGATGCGATCCAGTTCGTCCTCGTTGAGCTTGACCACGTCGGCCTGCTGCAGCGACCAGCGCAGGATATCGCCGTCCACCCACGGGTCGCGCAGATTGACGTCCAGAAACGCGCACGCATCCACCGTGCCGAGCAGTTCGCGCAGCGCGCGGCGCGAATCGCCCCGCTGCGACAGCGTGCCGAAGTAGACCATTTGCGGATGCAGGGACAGGCCGACCATCCGGGCCAGGCTGGCGTGGATGTGGTCGTAGGCCTGGTCGGACAGAATGTCGAACGCATGGCCGCGGGCGGTCTCGGTCACCCTGACCCGACCGGTGGGGCGCGCCGGATCGCGCTGCACGCCGCGCAGGTCGAGGCCGCGTTCGCTCATCGCCTGCAGCAGCTGGTCACCCAGCGCATCCTTGCCGGCTCGCGTCACCAGTACCGGATGCGCGCCCAGCGCGCCGAGATGGCACGCCACGTTGAACGGCGCGCCGCCCGGCACGTTGCGGTCGCGAAACTGGTCGACAAGTGTTTCACCGAAGGCAATCACCGTCTGGTTTTCCCGCTGCAAGGCTGTCTGGGGCGCTGCCGCTTCAATGGGCATCATCATGGCTCGCTTACATTAAACATATTGTACAATATATTCAGTTGACCACCCAGCCAACCCGAGATTCCGCAGACCAGGCCAGATTGCGCCATCCGGCTTGCACAGCATGTGCCGTCGCGGCGCCGCCATCCAGGTTCATCTGCACCCGGGGCTGGAAACCATTTCCCCCCGGCCCGCGACCCGTGCGGCCCGGATAGCGTTCATCGCCCAGCGACTCCAGCCCCCCGCAGCAGATTACTGTGGCACAACAGCTTCAGACGCTTATTTATATTTGCACAAAATCATTTTGATGTGCAAGCCCGCCCCTTGTCCGGGGATCGGGACGATCTTCCCGATCGCGCGGATGCCGACTTGAAGGACGGTGCATTTCACCCCCGTGCCGCCACTTCCGCCCCTCCATGGCCATCGCGGCCACGCATCGGGCGATGAGGGAAGCATCCGGTGCGTTAAGATAGAAACAGGCCTGTGCCCACCTGGCGCGCATCACGGCCGCGCGCCTGTCTTGCCCTCCGGACCCGATTCAGATCCCTCATGGAACTCCATCAATTTTTTCTTTATCTCGCCATCGTCCTGATTGCCGCGCGGCTGTTTTCCGAAATCGCGGGACGCCACGGCATCCCGCCGGTGATCGGCGAACTGCTGGCCGGCCTGCTGATCGGCCCGTCGCTGCTGGGCTGGATCTCGGCTGACGACACCATGAAGCTGCTGGCGGAGATCGGCATCATCCTGCTGCTGTTCGAAGTCGGCATGGATACCGATCTGCTCCGCCTCGCCAGATCCGGCATCAAGCCCGTCGTGGTGGCGGTGGTCGGCTTCACCCTGCCTTTCGTGCTCGGCTACGCGGTGTGCCGCTGGGGCTTCGGTCTGGACAACCTGGTCTCGCTGTTCATCGGCGGCACGCTCACCGCGACCAGCATCGGCATCACTGTGCGGGTACTCGACGACCTCGGCAAACGCCACACGGACGAGGCGCAGATCGTGATCGGCGCGGCGGTGCTGGACGATATCCTCGGCGTGCTGGCGCTGGCCTTCCTCTACCAGTTCGCGGTGCAGCAGCAGGTATCGCTGGCTGCCACCGGCGCGGTCGCGCTCTACATCCTGCTGTTCATGCTGCTATCGCCGCTGGTGGCGAAGCTCGCCGGGCGCATCATCGATCACTACGATCAACGCGCGGTCACGCCGGGCCTGCTCATCACCATGGCGCTGTCGCTGATCCTGCTGTTCTCGTGGCTCGCGCACGCGGTCGGCGCGCCGCTCATCATGGGCGGCTTCGCGGCCGGCATCGCATTGTCACAGCACTTCCGCTTCGACGTGATGAGCCGCCTGGGCCTGCCGGCGCTCGACCGCTGGTTCGCCCCCAGCCCGCAGCTGGCGCACCGGCTGGAAGAACAGATGCGGCCGCTGATCCATACCTTCGCCCCGTTGTTCTTCGTGATGGTCGGCGTCTCGCTCAACCTCAACACGGTGGACTGGCGTTCGTCCCACGTCTGGCAACTGGGCGGCGCCCTGATCGGGGTGGCCTTCATCGGCAAAATCGCCGCCGGTTTCTTCATCCGCGAAAGCCGTTTCCGCCAGATGGCCATCGGTCTGGCGATGATTCCGCGCGGCGAGGTCGGCCTGATCTTCGCCCAGCTCGGACTCACCCAGGGCATCCTCGACGCCGAGACCTACGCCGCGCTGCTGATCGTCATCGCCCTCACCACAGTCGTGCCACCCTTCCTGCTGAAGGCCTATTATTCACGCCCTGCCCTGCCCTGATCTGACCTTGCCATGCCGCTGCTGAACATTCCCGTCGAGTTCCTCCTGTTCGCCCTCACCCTGCTGGGGGTGGCGGTCTTGCACACGCGCAACTTCGAGGTCGCAGTGACGGGCCTGCTCGCCATCACGCTCTACAAGGGGCTGGCGGCACGGGACATGGACCTGATCGCCCACTTCCTGCACGAGGAAAGGCTGGTGCTGAACCTGCTGGGGCTGCTGCTGGGCTTCGCCATCCTGGCGCGGCATTTCGAACTGTCCCGGGTGCCGGACTGGCTGCCGCGCTTCCTGCCCGACGACTGGAAAGGCGGCTTCGTGCTGCTGGTGCTGGTGGCGGTCATCTCGTCCTTCCTCGACAACATCGCGGCGGCCATCATCGGCGGCGTGGTCGCCGGGCACGTCTACAAGCACCGGGTCAGCGTCGGCTACCTGGCGGGAATCGTCGCCGCCAGCAACGCCGGTGGCGCCGGCTCGGTGGTCGGCGACACCACCACGACCATGATGTGGATCGCGGGCGTGCCGGCGATCCATGTGGCGAAAGCGTTCATCGCGTCCACCGTGGCCGTGATCTTCTCCGGCATCGTCGCGGCCAAGGCGCAGCAGCGCTACCACCCCGTCATGAAGAACCCGCCTGCGAACCTGCAATTGGACTGGGGCCACCTGGCGATCGTCGCGCTCATCATCGGCGGCGCGATCGTCGCCAATATCGGACTGGATTTTCCCGCCGCCGGCGTGTGGGCGGCGATCGTGCTGGGCGGCTTCATCCGCCCGACGCCGTGGGGCGAAGTAAGCAAGTCGATGAAGGGTGCACTGTTCCTGATCGCGCTGGTGCTGTCCGCCAGCCTGATGCCGGTGAAGGAACTGCCGCTGCCTTCGGCGCACACGACCTTTGGCCTCGGCTTCGTCTCCGCCGTCTTCGACAATATTCCGCTCACTGCGCTGGCCCTGTATCAGGGCGGCTACGACTGGGGGCTGCTGGCCTTTGCGGTCGGCTTCGGCGGCTCCATGATCTGGTTCGGCTCCAGCGCCGGCGTGGCCATATCGAACCTGTATCCGCAGGCAAAAAACACGCTCACCTGGCTGCGCGAGGGCTGGCACGTGCCCGTAGCCTATGTGCTGGGATTCGCCACGCTGTATCTCCTGCTGGGCTGGCATCCCGACGCGATCCCCGCAAAATAGCCCGCGACAGGCCGTATCCGCCTCGTCAGCCCCGGCTGCACGCCAGACCGCAGCCGACGACTTTCAGGATTGCGTCTACAGTGAGAGGATGAACGCGCTTCGCCCCCTGTCACGCTTCACGCTGTTCACCTTCCTGGTTCTGCTGCTGCCCTTCGCTGCGAACGCCGCCAGCGTGCGCGTGCTGGCGGTGCAAGGCGCGATCGGGCCGGCCAGCGCGGACTACCTGGTGCGTGGCCTTGACAAGGCGATCGAGCACCAGGCCCGACTGGTCGTGATCGAACTGGACACGCCAGGCGGGCTGGACACTTCGATGCGCGACATCATCCAGGCCATCCTTGCCTCGCCGGTACCGGTCGCGACCTACGTCTTCCCCCAGGGCGCGCGCGCCGCCAGCGCGGGCACCTACATCCTGTATGCCAGCCATATCGCGGCGATGGCGCCGGCCACCAACCTGGGCGCCGCGACACCGATCGAACTGGCCCCGTCGGGCGACAAATCCGCCGCGCCGGCGGACGACACCAGGATGCGCAAGGTCGTGCACGACGCCGCGGCTTACATCCGTGGTCTGGCGGAATTGCGCGGACGCAATGCCGCGTGGGCCGAGCGCGCCGTGCGCGAAGCGGTCAGCCTGCCTGCATCGGAAGCGCTGAAGCTGAATGTGGTCGATCTTGTCGCGACCGATCTGGACGACCTGCTGCGGCAACTGAACGGCCGCAGCGTCAAGCTTGACGGCCGCACGATCACCCTGGATACCGCCCATGCCACCGTCGAACGCGTCATGCCCGACTGGCGCAGCCGTCTGCTGGCCGTGATCGGCGACCCCGGCATCGCCTACATCCTGATGCTGCTCGGCCTCTACGGACTGATCTACGAATTCGCCAACCCCGGCATGCTGTTTCCCGGCGTGGTCGGCGGCATCTGCCTGCTGCTCGGGCTGTTTGCGATGCAGGCCATGCCGATCAGCTATGCCGGACTGGCCCTGATGCTGCTGGGCATCGTACTGATGATCTCGGAGGCCTTCGTGCCCAGCTTCGGCGCGCTCGGACTGGGCGGCATAGCCGCATTCATCCTGGGTTCCGTCATGCTGATCGACACCGACCTGCCTGGCTACGGGCTGCCCTGGATGCTGATCGTACCCGTGGCGCTGATCAGCGCCCTGTTCAGCTTTTTTGTCGCCAGCATGGCGCTGCGCGCACGCCAGCGGCCAGTGGTAACCGGCGCCGAGGAACTGGTCGGCGCCACCGGCATCACCCTGGAAGCGATCGAGCGCGAGGGCTGGGCGCGCGTGCACAGCGAGCGCTGGCGCGTGCGCAGCACGGTTCCCCTGCCGCCCGGCAGTACGATCCGGGTGCGTGCGCGGCACGACCTGGTACTCGATGTCGAACCCTGGCAAGGAGAATAGGCATGTTTGAATTCAGCGGCTTCTTCGTCGTCTTCGTGGTCATTGCACTGTTGATCTCCAGCCTGCGCATCCTGCGCGAATACGAGCGCGGCGTGGTGTTCATGCTCGGGCGCTTCTGGAAGGCGAAGGGGCCGGGGCTGGTGATCATCCTCCCCGGCATCCAGCAGATGGTGCGGGTCGACCTGCGCACCGTGGTGTTCGACGTGCCGAGCCAGGACGTGATCTCGCGCGACAACGTCTCGGTCAAGGTCAACGCGGTCGTCTATTTCCGCGTCATCGATCCGGCCAAGGCGATCCTGCAGGTGGAGGAATACATGAACGCGACCAGCCAGCTGGCACAGACCACGCTGCGCGCGGTGCTGGGCAAGCACGAGCTCGACGACATGCTGGCCGAACGCGAACGCCTGAATCACGACATCCAGCAGTTGCTCGATACCCAGACCGACGCCTGGGGCATCAAGGTCTCCAACGTCGAAATCAAGCACGTCGATATCGATGAATCGATGGTGCGCGCGATCGCCAAACAGGCCGAAGCCGAGCGCGATCGGCGCGCCAAGATCATCCATGCGGAAGGCGAATTGCAGGCTGCGGAGAAACTGCTTGCCGCCGCGGAAATTCTTGCCGTCAAGCCGCAGGCCATGCAGTTGCGTTATCTGCAGACGCTCTCCAACATCGCCGGCGACCGCTCCAACACCATTGTTTTTCCGATGCCGGTCGAAGTGATGAATCTGCTGCAGCGCGGCATGGAACGGGGGGAATGACGCCTTCCGGCACCCGGTTCGCCCGCGCATGGGTGGCCACCGGCCCCACATCGCGGTATGCTCATGCTTCAGTTCCGTCATGGCACGGGAACTCGTACCGGCCGGATCGACTCTGAGCAGGTACATTATTTCAAGACAGACAGAAGGAGCTTTGATGAACCCGCAAGTCACCACCCTGGGCCGCAGCCAGCCCACAGCGGTATCGGCCGTCAACAAGGTCGTCAAGAACACCTACATGCTGCTGGCGATGACGCTGGCGTTTTCCGCGCTCACCGCAGGCGCGGCGATGGCGCTGAACCTGCCGCATCCCGGCGTCATCCTCACGCTGGTCGGTTTTTACGGCCTGCTGTTCCTCACCACCAAGTTCCGCGACAGCGGACTCGGCATCGCCTTCGTGTTCGCGCTGACCGGCTTCATGGGCTACACGCTCGGCCCGATCCTCAACGCCTACCTGTCGCTGCCCAACGGTTCGCAGGTGGTCATGATGGCGATGGGCGGCACTGCGGCGATCTTCCTGGCGCTGTCGGCCTACGTGATGACCACCCGCAAGAACTTCAGTTTCATGGGCGGCTTCCTCATGGTCGGCATCCTGGTCGCCTTCCTTGCCGGTCTGGGCGCGATCTTCTTCAACATGCCGGGCCTGTCGCTGGCGGTATCGGCGATGTTCGTGCTGCTGATGTCCGGCCTCATCCTGTACGAGACCAGCAACATCATCCATGGCGGCGAAACCAACTACATCATGGCGACCGTCACCCTGTTCGTGGCCATTTTCAACCTCTTCACCAGCCTGCTGAGCCTGCTGGGCTTCGCCAACAACGACTGAACGTGAACGGCTTCACAAAAAAAACGGCACCCGACACGGTGCCGTTTTTCATTGATACCCACTGCCATCTCGACGCCACCGAATTCGACGCCGACCGCGATGCCGAGTACGCGCGCGCCGTGGCAGCCGGTGTCGGCATCCAGGTGGTCCCCGCCGTCAGCCGCGACAATTTCGCCGCGGTGGCCGCCGCCTGCACGCGCTATCCCGGCTGCCTGCCGGCATGGGGCCTGCATCCCATGTATATCAGCGTCCACCGTCCGGAACACCTCGCCGATCTGCGCGCGCAAATCGGGGCGCGACGCCCGGTGGCTGTCGGTGAAATCGGGCTCGATTTATTTGTCCGGGGCCTCGACCGTGCGACGCAGGAATACTTCTTTGTCGAACAGTTGAAAATCGCACGCGACCACGACCTGCCCGTGCTGCTGCACTGCCGCCGCGCCAACGACGAACTGCTGAAGCAGTTGCGCAGGATCCGGGTACGCGGCGGCATTGCGCATGCCTTCAACGGCAGTCCGCAACAGGCGGACGAATTCATCAAGCTGGGATTCAAACTCGGTTTTGGTGGCGCCTTCACCTGGACTCGCGCCAACAACCTGCGACGACTGGCGGTCAATCTGCCGCTCGACGCCATCGTGCTGGAAACCGACAGTCCCGACATCCCGCCGGCATGGATCGGACACGGCCGCAACGCGCCGGGCGAGCTGCCGCGCATCGCGCAAACGCTGGCCGAGCTGCGCGGGCTGGATATCGCGACGGTGGCCCGGGCCACCACCCGCAACGCGCGGACGCTCTTCGGCCTGGCGGAAGACCCGGGTTAGGCGCGCCGGGCAGCCAGCCTGATTTCGCTCGACAGCGTGGTCAGCACGATCTGGTTCTTGCCCTCTTTCTTGGCCGCATATATATTGAGGTCGGCTTCGTGGACGATCCGTTCGGCGCCCAGGCGGTCCGCATCCAGGCCGCTCACCACCACCATCCCGACGGAAGCGGTCACATGGACCGGATTGCCGTCGATCGCCTCGATGGAAGCGATGGACTGCCGGATTCTCTCCGCGACCCTGCGAGCCCGTTTGCCGGAATCATGCACCCGCAGCAGGACGACGAATTCATCCCCGCCCAGGCGGGCCAGGACGTCCTCGCCTCGCAGCACGGCGTTCGCGCAGTGGGCCGCTTCCTTGAGCAGCACGTCGCCCTGCGCGTGCCCGAGCCTGTCGTTGACCTGCTTGAACCCGTCCAGATCGAAGTAGAGCACGGCGATGGCCGCCCCCGTACGCCGGGCGTGAGCGCTTGCCTTCCCGAATTCATCGAACAATGCCGCCCGGTTGGGCAAGCCGGTCAGGCCATCCTTCAGGGCCATCCTCTCCATGTGATCGGCGTATTGGGCAAGCCTGGCCTGGCCGTCGTGAAAACCGCGGATCAGACTCGCCACATAGGCCGGGATCGCCGCATTGAGCAATACCAGGCTGATGATCCAGATGGGGCGCTGGCTCCAGTAATCCGACACCATGCTCAGGACGATCAGCCCGGTCGTCGCGAGGGTGGCCGACAGGGCCATCCATTTCACGCCGAAGCGGATTCCGTTGCCCAGCGATATCCAGAGATTCAGAAAGATGATGATCGTCCCCAGTTCCCGCGTAAGCAGCATCCCGATGAAACAGCCCAGCTGGTCCATCACGATCGCCACGACCCGACGCTGGGGATAGATGCCCGGATAGCGTTTCACATGGGCCCAATGCGCCAGCGCGAAGGCATAGAACACGCACAGGCCCGCCAGGCCGGTATTGGCCTCGGTGCTGCGTGCCTGCACAGACCAGAACAGATACCAGCCGATCAGGATGGGCAGCGCGACGAATACCCGGATATGGCATTGCGCCAATTCGAGGGGGGCGGAGGGTGAAGCGTCGTCAACCTTATCCATGCCGACGGGTACGGGTACGCCTTGGGCATGTTGTCGCCCAAACAATCGGGTGTTCGTCTGGCCGGCTCATCATCTGGAAAGCGTCACGCGCACAGGCAGTTCTTATTGAGACAAGGGTATCGGTCCGGGATACGCAAACTTTAAGCAACGGGCCGCCTGGCACTGGCCAGGGCGTTTCCTGCCGGTCTTCGCAAGCTGACGCCACGGGCCTGCGGAAAATCCTTAGCGGGCGTAGCCGAATTCGCCGACCCACTGGCCCCGCCGGTAGTCGATCGCCAGCCAGTTGGGCACGTAGGGCCGTGGATTTTCGAGCGGGAACCGCTCGGATGGCGGTGCCGCGCCGCCTTCGGCCACGCTGCAGCGGCGGGTCATGATGGGTTTGAAGCGCACCGAGAGGCGATCGTTGACCGGGGTGGACTGCTCCGGCGACTCGCCAAAGTACACGCGTTTGCGCAGCAGACAGGAAAACAGCAGTTCCATCTCGGCCACCAGCGGCCGGTCGCGCCGTGCGAGCGCCTTCTGTGCCGCTGTCGTGAGACGGATTTCCAGCGATTTGTCATGCAGGGTAATGTTCATGGCAAGACTCCTGTGGGCATGTCCGTTCAATAACGGCCATGCCCGGGTCTTGCTGTAGCGCGGACGTGACGACATGCCGGATGCTGCGGGCGGATGCCTCCCGCTGCGGTCAGATCCAGCGCCCGACGCGGGCCGTATAGTCCCGGTAGGTATCGCCGAATTTCGCTTCGAGGTGGGCTTCTTCGTGCCGGATCACGCCAAAGCGAATCATGACCCAGATCAGGGGCGCGAACACGAGCGGCCAGACCGTGCCCAGCAGGCACGACACGCCGACCAGCACGAACCAGTCGCTCAGGTAGATCGGGTTGCGGCTGTAACGGAACGGGCCCTGCGTGCACAGGGTCGATGCGCCGCCATACGGGTTGACCGTGGTGTGGTGTCGCGTAAAGGTCCACAGCACCCAGATGAACAATGCCAGCCCCAGCCCCACCACAAGCCAGCCCAGCGGCCGCGTCGCCGCGCCCAGATCCAGCGGCAGCGCCCATTGGGTGCGGTCCAGCCACCAGCCGCCCAGGATGGCCGCGGCATAGGGTGCCGGCGGCAGGATCAGCGTGCGCGGACGCAGTGCAGGATTGCGGCGGGCCATCAGCGTTTCAATCCACTATATATCCAGCCGGCCGCGATACGTCCCGGCCGGCTGCCTGTTCCCGCTCATGCCGGCCGTCCCCGAGCGCGGACACGACAAAGGAAGCCGTCGCCGTCGTCCCGGCATCGCCAAACGCACCGTCGCTCAACGCAATTCCCGCTGCGCGACGGCACGCAGGAATTCGTTGCGCTGCTGGTCGCTGGTCCGGAAGCTGCCGCTGAAGGCCTGCGTGACGACGCGCTCGTCGCCGCGCCGGTCCTCGCCCAGCAGCAGGCACAACTGCTCGGCCTCGACGATGCACGCTGCACCCCGGGCCCGGCCATGCGTCACCAGCGCCTCGGCGATATCGCGCGTCATCCATTCCTGGTAGGTGAAGCGGTGACCGATGGCGTCGACCATGCGTGCGATGCGCCCGAAACCGTGCAGCCGTCCGCCCGGAATATAGGCGACGTGCGCCACGCCGCGAAACGGCACCAGATGATGCGGACACACGCCATGCACCGCGATGCCGCGCACCACCACCATGTCGTCGCGCTCGTCGGCGAAGCCCTCGCCCAGCGTCTCCTCGGGAGAGATCGCATAGCCGCCGAGCAGACGCTTCTGCCATAGCTCGCGCACCCGTTGCGCGGTCCGTCCGGTATGCACCGAATCGGGCGCCACGCCGCAGGCGGTGAGCATGTCGTTTACCGCGCGTTCGAATGCCGCGGGATCGAAAGCCCCGATCTGCGGAATGCCGAGGCTGCCGTCGCCGACGGGCGCATGGCAATCGTCGTGGTCGCAGGCTTCAGTCATTGTTGAGGGTGGCTCGCAGGAATTCGAGCGTCCGTGTCCAGGAGTCCTTGTCCGCCACCGGATCGTATTTCAACGGCAGGCCGAACTGCGCGGCATAGCTGTCGGCCTCGCGGTTGGTGAAGGTATGCTTGGCGCCCGGATAGCTCACCACCATGTAATCGGCCTTGGCGTTGTCCATTTCCGTGCGGAACGCCTCGACCTGCTCGGGCGGCACGAGAGGGTCGGCTTCGCCGGTGAAGATGCGCAGCTTGGTCTTGATGCTGCCCGGTTTCACCGGCACGTCGGTCGCCAGGATGCCGTGATAGGTGATCGCCGATTTCAGCGGTTCGCCGGCGCGCACCATGTTGAGCACCACCCCGCCGCCGAAGCAGTAGCCCAGCGCGGCGATCTCGTCTTTTTTCACATTGGGCTGTTTGGCGAGAAAACGCTCCGCCGCCTGGAAACGGCTCAGGGCCAGCGGCGGATTCTTGTTGACGTTACCCGCCAGTGCCCCGGCATCCTGGGGATTGTCCGCCACCTGGCCGTTGCCATACATGTCGACTACCAGCGCCACATAGCCTGCGTTCGCCAGCATGTGTGCCCGCTTGCGCGCGTAATCGTTGGCGCCCCACCATTCCGGCACCACCAGCACGCCGGCACGCTTTGATTTGACGGCATCGTCATACGCCAGGAAACCTTTCATGACGGTGTCGCCCGCCTTGTAGCTGACATCCTTGCCGATCACGGCGGCAAGGGCGGATGAAGTGAACAACAACAACGACAAGGCAAGGACGGTTTTCATCGGAGGGCTCCAGGTTTGATCATCAGGCTTGGCGATCGGATTGATCGTTCCAAAAGCATACCCCGCGGCGCATGCCCCTCACAACTTCTTCGGATCGGGGCCTCGGCGGCACGGCATGACGGTAAACTTGCAAGCTTACCGCCCAGGCCTGTTGTCATGACCGATTCCATCCGCCTTGCCAAACGTGTCGCCGAGCTCCGCCACTGCTCGCGCCGCGAAGCGGAGCTCATCATCACCGGCGGTTGGGTGCGGGTGGACGGGGTGGTGGTCGAGGAACCGCAGTTCCGCGTCAGCGACCCCCGCATCGAAATCGACCCCAGGGCCGATCCCGGCCAGGCTGAGCCCGTCACCCTGCTAGGGCACCAGGTGTCCGGACCAGACCTTGGCGACAGGCCCGTGCCGCCGCTGCCCGACGCCGCCACGCTATGGGCCGAAGACGTCTCCGGCATCCGCCCGCTGAAAAAGCACTTCGCCCGGCTGATCGGGTGCATGCCCCTGGAAGCCTGCGCCAGCGGTCTTGTCGTCTTCAGCCAGGACTGGCGCGTGGTGCGCAAGCTGACCGAAGACGCCGCCACACTGGAACACGAAGTCATCGTCGAAATCGCGGGCGAACTGGCCGCCAGCGGGCTCGGGCGGCTGAACCAGGGTATTGCCTTCCGGGGCCGCGTGCCCGCCTCCATCAAGGTCAGCCGGCAGAGCGAGACCCGTCTGCGGATCGCGCTGAAAGGCCTCCGGCCCGGGCAGATTCAGCACATGTGCGAATCCGTCGGTCTCAAGGTTCTGTCGATGAAACGTATCCGCCTCGGTCGCATCCCGCTGGGGAAACTGCCGCCGGGACAGTGGCGCTATCTGCACGCAGGCGAGCGCTTTTAACCGACCCTAACGCGGCATGGTCTGGATGCTGCTGGTGGCGAGCGTGATTTCGCGCAGGAAACAAAGCAGTCCGGCGACGAGCAAAAGCATGGCGGTAATGAAGAGCACGGCAATGAGACTGGGCACTTCCACACCGCTCATTGAGCCGACGAAAAGCGTGGCAATGACCATGCAAACCAGCAATGCGCAGGTCGTGCACAAACCGATCGCCCAATGAATCATGTGCGCCCGGCGTCCGAGCATGATCATTTCGGTCTGCGTCGCAGCGGCGGTATCCGGCGCGCTGCGACCCAGTACGCGGAAACGGTCCACGACTCGTGACAGGCGATTGACCAGCACGTTCAGAATCGCCCCGACCCCCGTTAACAGGAATACCGGCGCCACCGCCAACTGGATGACGTGCACGACATTGGGAACATCGTTGAGTGCTTGCAATCAAGGTTTCCTTTTTTCATCCGGCAGAAATACCGCCAGCAAATCATTCAGGAATCGCTGCCCCAGCAGCGTCGGTTGGAGCCTCGTCGCACCGGGCTCCAGCAGGCCACGGGCGCGAGCCCGTTCGAGGGCAGCCGTGCAGGTGATCAGGGGCAGTCCGGTACGCGCCTCGAACAGGGTGGCGGGCACGCCTTCGTTGAGACGCAAGGCGTTCATCATGAATTCGAACGGCAGATCGTCGCGCGCAAGGATGCGGATATCGGCGATATGCGTGCCGGCCTTCACCGCGTCCATGTATTGCTGCGGATGCTTGGTGCGCATCTGTCGCACGATGCGATCGCGGAACGACAGCTTGCTGTGCGCACCGGCGCCAATGCCCAGATAATCGCCGAACTGCCAGTAGTTCAGGTTATGGCGGCTGGCATGGCCGGGTTTTGCATACGCCGAGGTTTCGTAGTGCTGCATGCCCGCCTCCAGCACGCGCGTCTCGACGGCCTGTTGCATGTCGGCGGCGAGGTCATCGTCCGGCAGGTTGGGCGGTGCGGTATGGCCGAAAGGGGTGTTGGGTTCGAGGGTGAGGTGGTAGGCGGACAGGTGCGGCGGCCGGAAAGCCAGCGCCGTGTCGACGTCGGCCAGCGCCTCGGCCAGCGTCTGCGTCGGCAGGGCGAACATCAGGTCGAGATTGAAGGTGTCGAAATGGGTGGCGGCGAGTTCGGCCGCGCGGCGCGCCTCGAGGTCGCCATGGATGCGCCCGAGCGCCTTGAGGTGCCGCGGGTTGAAGCTCTGGATGCCGAGCGAGAGGCGGGTGACGCCGGCTTCGCGAAATCCGGCGAATCTGGCTGCCTCCACCGTGCCGGGGTTGGCTTCCAGCGTGATTTCCGCACCGGGCATCAGTGGCGTCAGCGTGCGCACGCCGCTGAGGATGCGATCGATACCGGCGGCGGAAAACAGGCTGGGCGTGCCGCCGCCGAAGAATACGGTATGGACCGTACGCCCCCAGATATCGGGCAGCGCACGTTCCAGATCGAGCAGCAGCGCGTCGATGTAGGCGGCTTCCGGAATGCCCTGCGCGGCGTGCGAATTGAAGTCGCAATACGGGCACTTTTTTACGCACCACGGCAGGTGGATGTAGACCGACAGCGGCGGCGACACGGCAAGGCCGCGTCCGGCAAAGCGGATGGCGGTTTCAGCCAAGTCGCTTCAGCTTGTCGGCCAGTTCGCGCAAGGCCTGGCCGCGATGCGAGATGGCGTTCTTCTCGTCTTCGCCGAGTTCGGCACCGGTTTGCCCGAACTGCGGCAGCAGGAAATACGGATCGTAGCCGAAGCCGTTTTCGCCGCGCGGCGTGTCGATGATCTCGCCATGCCAGCGCCCCTCGGCGATGAGCGGCTCGGGGTCGTCGGCATAGCGCACCAGCACCATCACGCAGTAATAGTGGGCGCGGCGGTTGGATTGACCCGCGAGGGCGGCGATGAGCTTTTCGTTGTTGCGCGCGTCGGATTTCGGCTCGCCGGCATAGCGTGCGGAATACACGCCGGGCGCGCCGTTCAGCGCTTCGACGCAGATCCCTGAATCGTCCGCCAGCGCCGGCAGCCCGGTGTGGGCGCTGGCGTGGCGCGCCTTGGCCAGGCAGTTTTCAATGAATGTGACGTGCGGCTCGGGGCATTCCGGCACGCCAAAATCGGACTGCGGCGCGGCGACGATGGCGAGCGGTTCGAGGATGCGCGCGATTTCGCGCAGCTTGCCGGCGTTGCCGGAGGCGATGACGAGTTTGTTCATATTGGGAAACCTTTCACCACAGAGACACGGAGGCACAGAGAAAAACCAGGCATACACACCCCGAAAGATATTGACTCGGGGTTCTCATTGCCTCTGTGTCTCTGTGGTTGCATTTTCAGTCGTTCAAAGCCGCGTGTTGCGCGGCGCTGATCTGTGCGATGCCGACGGTGGCGAGGTCGAGCAATGCCTCCAGCGTGGCGCGCGAGAACGGCGCGCCCTCGGCCGTGCCCTGCACCTCGACAATGCCGCCCGTGCCCGTCATCACCACGTTCATGTCGGTGTCGCAGTCGGAGTCCTCGATGTAATCGAGGTCGAGCACCGGCTGGCCCTGATACACGCCGACCGAGACGGCCGCGATGCTGTCCACGAGCGGGGACTCCGTCAGCTTGCCCTCGGCCAGCAGCCCGGCGACGGCATCGGCGACCGCGACCCAGGCACCGCAGATGCTGGCGCAGCGGGTGCCGCCATCGGCCTGCAACACGTCGCAGTCGATGTGCAGGGTGCGTTCACCCAGCTTTTTCAGGTCGACCACGGCGCGCAGGCTGCGCCCGATCAGGCGCTGGATTTCCTGGGTCCGCCCACTTTGCTTGCCGCGCGCGGCTTCGCGATCGATGCGGGTGTGGGTGGATCGTGGCAGCATGCCGTATTCGGCGGTCACCCAGCCTTCGCCGCTGCCCTTCTTGTGCGGCGGGAGCTTGTCGAGCACGCTGGCGGTGCATAGCACGCGGGTGTCGCCCATGGAAACGAGTACCGAGCCTTCGGCGTGCTTGGTGAACTGGCGAGTGAACGACAGCGCGCGCAGCGCATCGGGCGCGCGGCCGCTGGGGCGGATCGGATCGGGCATGATGATCGGGGAAAAAGGCGAAAACCCGATTTTACCGCGTCAGGCCTGGCAGGCGCGTTTCAGCGTGCCGCGGCGGCCGGACAAGCATCTATTTGGCGGAGATTTTCTGGATCGCCTGCTGGATTTCGGCGATGGCGCGCTCGATTTCGTCGTCTGACACCGCCGGTGCGCCATGCAGCGGGCGCATCGCATTGATCTGCGTGGTGACGCCGCCGTCGGGCAGCGCCAGGGTGGAAATGGAATCCTTGCTCGGCATGCGCGCCTCGCCCCAGGTCATGGCGATCAGGCTGAGGTTGTCTCCGTGCTCGCCGCCGCGGAATTCGGCATGGTCCATCAGATGGCGCACCGCGTCTTCCAGGGTGTAGGCATGCAGCAGGGCCGACACTTCCGGAATGCTGATCATGCCCCAGATCCCATCGGTGCACAGCAGCATGGTATCGGCATCGCGTAGCGGGATCGGCGCACTGCACTCCACCTGCGGCGCCATGTAGCCGCCCAGGCAGTTGGATACCTTGTTGCGTTCCGGATGATGGCCTGCCTCTTCCTCGCTGATGATGCCGTCACGTACCAACTGGGCAACCGCCGTATGGTCCTCGGTACGTGCGAGCAGGCTGCCGTCACTGAACAGATACAGACGGGAATCGCCCACATGCGCCCAGCAGGCAGTGTTGTCCTGCACCACGGCAGCCACCAGCGTGGTGTGGGGAATTTCCAGCAGATCCTGTTCGACGGCGTAATCGTTGATGGCGAAATGGGCACGCGTGGTGATGTCGGCCAGAAATGCCCGCGGGTCGTCCAGGCGCGGCTTGGCCATTTTCTGGAATTGATCGGTCAGCGTCTGCACCGCGATCTGGGCGGCGATTTCACCATGCATGTGGCCGCCCATCCCGTCGGCCACGACCATCAGCAATGCCTCGCGGCTATAGGAATAGGCCACCCGGTCCTGGTTGTTTTTACGGCCGCCCTGGCGCGACGCCTGGTAGATGGTGAATTTCATCTCGCGCTGAAAATCCTGGCTGAACGCGTCAGCGGCGAGGAATCGAAGATGAAAGAATCAGTATTCATGCGGCATTTCGCAGGGTCAGGGCGGTCAACGGAAGATCCCGGGTTCGCTACTTTAGAACAATTCGCGACCCAATGAGCGTTTGATGCTGTTCAGCAGCGAAAAACGGGGCGGGCTCATGGCCGTGCGATCCATCAGCACTTTCTGCAGGCTGAACACACTTTGCAGGCGCTCCATGTAGTTGAGCTTGAGGCACTGATCGACGGTTTCCAGCAACTGGTCGGAGTAGACCCCGCGCCAGTTCGTCGTGGCCGGCACCAGCTTGTCGTTGAGCAGCCTGGCATCGGCCGCTTGCGGCGGATAACCGGCCAGGCAGGCGTACAGGCTGGCGCCCACGCTGTAGATGTCGGTCCAGGGTCCCAGCCGCTCGCGGTTATGATACTGCTCGGGCGCGGCGAAGCCGGGCGTGTACATGGGCTGCAGCTTGCTCTCCTCCTGAGTGAGCGTCTGCCGCGCCGCGCCAAAATCGATCAGCACCGGCGAGCCGTCCAGGCGGATGTAGAGATTGGACGGCTTGATGTCGAGATGCAGCAATTTATGCGTATGCACCTCGCGCAGACCGTTGAGCAACTGCGCGAAGACGCGCCGGATGAAGCTTTCGCGGATGGTGCCGCGATTGGCCTGGATATGCTGCTGCAGGGTCTTGCCGCGCTCGAAGCGCATGACCATGTAGACCGTATCGTTGGCGCGGAAGAAGTTGGTCACGCGCACGACGTTCGGATGGTCGATCAGCGCCAGCGCCCGCCCTTCCTCGAAGAAGCATTTCATGCCGTGGCGGAAGATGTTGTTGTTTTCGGTCGAATTGGCCTGCACGATGACCGATCCTTCGGTACGCAGCACCAGCGCGCCGGGCAGATACTCCTTGATCGCCACCGACTGGTTGGCATCGTCGCGCGCCAGATAGACCATGCTGAAGCCGCCGCCGCCGATCTTGCGTACGATGGTGTATTCGTTCAGCCGATATCCGCTGGGAAGTGCCTGATTGGGTTGAGTCGCCATAGTCGAACGTCTATCATCTTTTCTGTTTCCAGCTGGCCTGGCCGGCAAAATCCATTCCCGGCCACGTACCGGCAACGCTCACAACCTGTCTGGACATCCTTCATGATTACCAGCATGACCGGGTTCGCCGCCCACAGTTTCAACCTCGACCATACCAGCGTCAACATCGATCTGCGCAGCGTCAATCAACGCTACCTCGAACTGCACTTTCGCCTGGCCGACGAATTTCGTGCCCTCGAGCCGCAATTGCGTGAATTGATCCAGCAGCGTCTGGCGCGCGGCAAGGTGGAATGCCGCATCGGCCTCGTCCTGCTTCCGGCCGCTTCGGTTGATAACGGCTTGAGCCCGCCCATTCTTGAGCGGCTGGCACACTGGCAGACGGACATCCTGCAGCGCCTTCCCGGAAGTGCGCCGCTTTCCGTCAACGAGATTCTGCGCTGGCCCGGCGCGGTTCAGACTGGAGCCCTGTCCCAGGAGACGCTGAACGAAGCGGTGCTGGCCGGCGTCCGCGCCGCGCTGGACGAACTGGCGGAGAGCCGTCGGCGTGAAGGCGCAAAGCTGAGGCAGCATATCCTCGACCGCCTGGCTGCCGCCGAAGCGCAGGTGGCGGGCCTGCAGCCGCTGCTGCCCGCACTGGGCGCGGCCCAGCGCAACAAACTGGCGGAACGCCTGCGTGAGGCACTGGGCGAGGCCGGTCACGAACGACTGGCCCAGGAAGTTGCGCTGGCCGCGCAGAAAGCCGATATCGACGAAGAGCTTTCGCGTCTTGCCACGCACTTTTCCGAAGTGCGGCGCGTCCTGGATCAGGCGGGCGCCGTGGGCAAGCGGCTCGATTTCCTGATGCAGGAACTGCATCGCGAAGCCAACACCCTGGGTTCGAAATCGGT
The DNA here is from genome assembly GCA_001899765.1 of Thiobacillus sp. 63-78. Lineage (GTDB taxonomy): Bacteria > Pseudomonadota > Gammaproteobacteria > Burkholderiales > Thiobacillaceae > Thiobacillus. The sequence continues at coordinate 20,980 of MKWM01000044.1, read as the reverse complement.
GGCGGTGGAAACCTCGCGCGTGTCGCTCGAACTCAAGGTGCTGATCGAGCAGATGCGCGAGCAGATCCAGAATATCGAGTGAAATTTCCGGCAACCCGCTTGACCTGCATGTGGTCGCGGCTGCGCCCAGCGTGCCCGCTTCTTCTCCTGGTTGAGTATCACAGCGCCCGCATCACGGCGGAACCGCCTCCGACGCTTCCTTAAAACGCCACTTGTTGTCGTGCAATCCCCCGGCTACAGTCCATTTAACAATATCCGTTACCCATCAGGCATCAAGACCGCATCGTTACGCCAAGACGTCCGGTGCCAAATGGCCCGTCTTCAACCACACGATACACAAAGGATCCGCCACCTCCCAGGCGCTTTGTCGGCATGAACAGCTCCGTCAACCCGCTCTCCCGGAACGATCCCAGGCCCCTGCGCGGCCTGTTCCATGTCCTGATCGGGTTTCTCGTGCTGGCTTATCTCATCGCCGTTGCCCGGCACTGGCTCGATGCGAAACAGGACATCGAGGCGCAATTGCGTTATTTCAACAGCATCCTGGTGCAGAACACCCGCACCACGTTGAAGAACTATGAACTGGTCCTGCGCGGCCTGGGCAGCGAGCTCATCGCCCAGGGCGCCCTGCATGAGCCATCGCGCGGGCGCGAGCTCATCGAACGCATGAAAGCGATCGACCCGGGCATGGCCGGGCTGGGACTGGCCCGGCCCGATGGGCAACTCGTCCTGGTCAGCGGCGTGCCGGATGGCCAGCCCCTGCCCAATCTGCTGGAGCAGCCGGTATCGCGCGACAGCTTCCTCGCCAGCATCCGTTCCGGCCATATCCAGTTCGGCCGGCCGTACTACATGGCGGCGCTGCAGCGCTGGGTGAACCCGGTGCGCGTGCCGATACGCGATGCGCGCGGGCAGTTGCTGGCGGTCATGACGGCGGGCTATTCGGTCGAGCGCGGCAACGCCCTGTGGGCCCGCACGGCGCTGCCGCCCAACGTCCAGCTGGGACTGCTGCGCGACGACCATTACCTGCAGTATTTCTATCCCCTGCCGGCGGGTGAAGCACGCGCCACGCTCCAATTCACATACGGCGAGCCGGTCGCGCCCGAAACCCTGCGCCAGTTTGCCGCAGCCGGACACGCACACGGTGCGATGGTCATCGATCTGCCGCGCAATCAGGGGCTCCATTATGTGGTCTACCAGCGTCTGGACGAATACGGCCTGCTGGCCGGCGCGCTCGCTCCCATCCATGCCATCGCCTACGCCTGGCTGCAAAGACTGCTGGCACCCAGCGTCCTGCTGGTTCTTTTCCTGCTGGGCGGCACCTGGCTCTACCGGCGCCTGCTGGCGCGCCAGATCGAATCCGACACGGCCGTCACGCATCTGTCGGCCTGGCAACAGGCGGTGCTGGACAGTGCCGACTACAGCATCATCTCCACCAATACCGCCGGCATCATCGTCAGCTTCAACGCGGCCGCCGAGCGCATGCTCGGCTATTGCGCGGACGAAGTCATCGGCAAGCAGACGCCGGCGCTTTTCCACGACACCGACGAAATACATCAACACGCGACCGCGCTCAGCCGGGAACTGGGCGAACCGATCCAGCCCGGGTTTGACGTATTTGTCGCCAGGGTCAGGCACGGCCGCTCCGAGGAACGCGAGTGGACCTACCTGCGCAAGAATGGAAGCCGCATTCCGGTGCGGCTGTCGGTCACCCCCTTGCATGATCCGGACGGCAGGATCGAAGGTTTCCTGGGAATCGCGGCCGATCTGTCCGCGCACAAGCAGACGCAGGCCAATCTGCGTGACAGCGAAGTGCGCTACCGCCTCCTGTTCGAACAGGCAGACGACAGTCTTTTCCTGGCGGATGAAACAGGCTTCGTGGACTGCAACCCGGCCGCATTGAAGATGTTCGGCTGCACGCGTGAGCAGATCATTGGCACCCCGCCCGAGCGCTACTCGCCCGAGTTCCAGCCAGACGGCTGCCCGTCCAGCGTCAGGGCGCAGGAAAAGATCACCGCGGCCCTGCGCGGCGAAGTCCAGCATTTCGAGTGGCGCCACCTGCGCCACGACGGCACGCCCTTCGACACGGAAATCACGCTGAATCTCATCACGATCGGCGGCACCCCGCATATCCAGGGAACCGTGCGCGACATCAGCGCGCGCAAGAAAACCGAGGCCGAACTGATGCTGTCGCGCCAGGCCTTGATCGAGCGTAACGAACATCTGCGCCTCATCAACCGGCTGTCCAATCGGCTACATGCCTCGCTGGAACCGGACGACATCCTCCGGGAAGCCATCGAGGCCCTGCTTGGCCTGAGCCATGCGCCCCACATCGCCATCTATCTGCTGGATTCGAGCGGCACCCGGCTGGATCTGGCGATCCATCATGGATTCAGCGAGGAATTTCCGCAATTGGGCGCCAGTCTGCCGCTGTCAGGAAGTCTGAACGGCCTGGTTCTGAGCGGCAAGCGTCTGCTGGTGAGCAACGATATTTCCCGTGACGCTCGCTTTATGCCCGACCTGGGGAAAGCGATGACCGCCGCCGGGCTGAACTCGGCTGTGGTCATTCCGATGATCTATCACGAGCAGGCGCTCGGCACCATCAACCTGGCTTACCGCGAGCAGCGGACGTTCAGCGAGGTGGAACTGGACACGCTCGGCACCTTCAGCAACACCGTGGTGCTGGCCATCGCCAATGCACACCATGTCGTCAGCCTCGGTTTCCAGGCACGGCACGACAGTCTCACCTCCCTGCCCAACCGCAGCGTCCTGCACGAGGATTTCGCCGCACGGGTTGCCGCGGCGCCGGATCGAGCCAGCGCCTTGCTGCTGCTGGATCTGGATCGCTTCAAGGAAATCAACGACACCCTCGGACACCACGTCGGCGATCACCTGCTGACACATATCGGACCGCGGCTGCAAGGCGCGCTGGCGGACACGCCTGCGCTGGTCTGTCGCCTGGGCGGAGACGAATTCGCCGTGCTGCTCACGGGGCTGCCCGACCAGGCGGCTGCGGTCGCGCTGGCCCGCGACATCACCCGCGCATTGCACCGGCCCTTCATGATCGAGGGCATGGCGCTGCAGGTCGGCGCCAGCGTAGGGGTGGCGTACTACCCGGAACACGGCGACAGCAGCCATGCGCTGCTGCGCGCGGCGGACGTGGCCATGTACCGGGCGAAGAAACTGACAGCCGGTGTCGTCGTCTACGACCGCAGCTTCGACGATTACAGCCCCGATCGCCTCGCCCTGGCCGGCGAACTGGTGCAGGCGGTCCAGCGCGGGGAACTGGTGCTCCACTATCAGCCCAAGTGCGATATCGCCAGCGGACGGGTCACCGGATTCGAGGCGCTGGCGCGCTGGCAGAATCCCCGGCTCGGACTGCTGCATCCCGGCGATTTCATCCATCTGGTGGAAATGACCGAAGTCATCCATCCTTTCACCAACGCCGTGATGGACAGGGCGCTGGCGGACAAGCGGCGGCTGCACGATCTGGGCTACACGCAGCCGGTCGCCATCAATCTTTCGGCGCGCAACCTGATGGACGCTCTCTGCGTGGACCGACTCATGGATGCCATCTCCCGACACGGCGTACCCGAGCAGGAAGTCGAACTGGAACTGACTGAAACCGCGCTGATGCACGATCCGGACAGTTCCGCCAGACTGCTGCAGGGGATCGCGGCGAAGGGCGTCAATATCGCGATCGACGATTTCGGTACCGGCTATTCCTCTCTCGCCTATCTGCGGCGGTTGCCGCTCAGCGCGCTGAAAATCGACTGCTCTTTCGTCCTCGGCATGAACGACAACGCCCAGGACAGGATCATCGTGCGCTCGACCGTCGCCCTGGCCCACAGTCTCGGCCTGTATGTCATCGCCGAAGGCGTGGAAAATGCGGAAGCGCTGACGCTGCTCGCGGACATGGGCTGCGAGCAGGCGCAGGGCTATCACCTGAGCCGCCCGCTGCCGTTCGACGAACTGATCGACTGGTTGCGGACGCGCTGAATCGTTCGCCCCGGCATCGGGTCGTGCGACACCGCGGACAGTTTCAGAACAGCTCGACCGAACCGCTGTGGTGCTTTTCCGCCGCGAGCCTGCCGCTGTCCACCAGCTCGCGATAGTTGCAGGCCTGGTTGCGGCCGTTTTCCTTGGCGTAATAGAGGGCGCGATCGGCCTCTTCGAAGACGTAGGGCGGCAATTCCTGGTCCGCGATCACGGTATAACCGATGCTCACCGTCACCTGTCCGACCTGGGGAAACCCATGGTTCTGCACCCGGGTGCGGATACGATCGAGAATGACGGCGACGGTCTCGGGTGAGACGTCCCTGATCAGCACGACGAATTCCTCGCCACCGTAGCGGAACACCCAGTCCACATCGCGCAAGGCGCTGCGCACCAGGCCGGCGAAGACCAGCAGCACCTCGTCGCCGATGAGATGGCCATGGCTGTCGTTGATGCGCTTGAAATGGTCGAGATCGAGCACGGCCAGGTAGTCGTCGGTTTCCCGGTCGCGCTTGCGGTGATGCCGCCTGATGCGGCCCGCGAGCAGTTCGCCGAGCTTCTGCTCCAGTTTCTTGCGGTTGTACAACCCGGTCAGCGTGTCGCGTTCGCTGTTGAACAGCATGCGTGCAAAATTGCCATAGATCTTCAGCATGCCCTGGGCGATGCACAGATCGGCCGGGGTCCAGGCCGGCTGCCGCAGCACGACCACCTTGCGCCATCCCTCCGCCGCGTCGAGGCCGCTGGCCAGATACCGCCAGCCTTCATGGTCCAGCTGCCGGGCCGGTGTGTCGGGATCCAGAATCGCCACCTCGGCGCTCAGGCTGTCGTCCAGACGGAACATCGGTTTCGGCAATACACAGGACGTATCGGGAATCCACTGACCGCCCTGCGCGCCTGGCACGAGACAGAGCATGCATACCTGCGTCTGCGGCAGCATCTCCAGAATCGATGCCTGCAGCTTGCGCAGCATGGTCAGCTCGTCACGCTGTTCGGTCAGCTGCGCGACCGATTCGATCACTGCGTGGGTGATTCCGGATTGTCGGGACGACCGCATGGCAACAGTCATTGAACGCATCGGGTCGGGATTGCGACATCTTACTCTTCTCGTCCAGATTGCAAGCGTTTCCGTGCGCCGGTCGGATTGCCGGGGCAACGGTGTTGCGGCAATGCCGCAACCCCTCACCGCCGCTCAGATCGCCCCGTAAAACCCGTTTTGCCGCCAGGCTTCGAACACGACCACACTGACGGCGTTGGACAGGTTCATGCTGCGCGAGCCGGGCAGCATCGGCAGGCGCAGCCGGCGGTCCGCGTCGAACTGCGCCAGAATCTCCGCAGGCAGCCCGCGCGACTCGGGGCCGAACAGCAGCACATCGTCCGCCTGGAACGCGGTCCCGGCATAGCGTGTATCCCCTTTGGTGGTGAGCGCGAACCAGCGTCGACCTGCCAGTGCCGCCCGCACCGCAGCCCAGTCGGGATGCACCGTAACGCAGGCCATGTCGTGGTAATCCAGCCCGGCGCGCGCCACCTGCTTGTCCGACAGGTCGAATCCCAGCGGCTCGACCAGATGCAGACGGCAGCCCGTGTTGGCCGCGAGGCGGATGAGGTTGCCGGTGTTGGGCGGAATTTCCGGCTGAAACAAAACAATGTCAAACATCCGGCTTGGCCTAAAATACAAGCTTCTTGGAAAGCCCTATTCTATGGTTCCTTACCTCACTACTGCACTCACCGGTCCGCTGCTGGAGTTGGAAAAACGCCTGCTCGACGCCCAGCCGACCATCGAACACTGGTTCCGCCAGCAATGGAAGGAACAGTCGGCGCCGTTCTATACCTCGGTCGACGTCCGCAACGCGGGCTTCAAGCTGGCGCCGGTCGATACCAACCTGTTCCCCGGCGGCTTCAACAATCTCAATCCGTCGTTCATGTCGCTGTCGATCCACGCGGCGATGGGCGCGGTGGAAAAAATCTGCCCCGACGCCCAGCGCCTGCTGCTGATCCCCGAGAACCACACGCGCAATACCTTCTACCTGCAGAACGTCGCGGTGCTCGCGCACATCCTGCGCCAGACCGGCCTCATCGTGCGCATCGGCACGCTGATCCCGGAAATCACCCAGCCGACCACGGTGGAACTCCCGGCAGGCGGACGCCTCACGCTGGAACCGCTGGTGCGCAGGGGCGATCGTGTCGGTCTGGAAGGCTTCGACCCCTGTGCGGTGCTGCTCAACAACGACCTCTCGGCGGGCGTACCCGACATCCTCAAGGGCATCGAGCAGACCATCATGCCGCCGCTGCACGCCGGCTGGGCGACCCGCCGCAAGTCGCGCCATTTTGCCGCCTATCAGCATATCGCCGTCGAATTCGCACGCCTGGTAGGCATCGACCCCTGGCTGATCGACCCCTATTTCAATCACTGCGGCAAGATCGACTTCCAGGCGCGCCAGGGCGAGGCCTGCCTGGCTGAAAAGGTCGGGGAAATGCTGGACCGGATCCAGATCAAATACGACGAATACCACATCGACCAGCCGCCTTTCGTCATCGTCAAGGCCGACGCCGGCACCTACGGCATGGGCATCATGACGGTGAAATCGCCCGACGACGTGATCGAGCTGAACCGCAAGCAGCGCAACAAGATGGCGGTCGGCAAGGAAGGCATGGAAGTCACCGAAGTGCTGATCCAGGAAGGCGTCTATACCTTCGAGAGCATCAACGGGGCGGTCGCCGAACCGGTGGTTTACATGCTCGACCATTTCGTCGTCGGCGGCTTCTACCGTGTACACACCGGGCGCGGGTCGGACGAAAACCTCAACAGTCCCGGCATGCATTTCGTGCCCCTGGCGTTCGACGACACCTGCCTGGCGCCCGACCGCAGCGCCAACCCCGACGCCGCGCCCAACCGTTTCTATGCCTACGGGGTGATTGCCCGGCTGGCGATGCTGGCCGCCAGCGTCGAGCTCGACGAGGCGCTCAACGAGGCCGAGGCCGCCGAACACGTCGTTGTCGCCGCATGAAACTGCTGTTCATCGTCGACCCCCTGGCGGGCCTCAAGCCCTACAAGGACAGTTCGGTCGCCATGATGCGCGCAGCGGCGGCGCGCGGCCACGCCGTGTTCGCCGCCGAGACGCGCCAGCTCTGCGTGAAGGACGGCATCGCCCGCACGGCCTGCGGCGCGCTTGAAGTACGCGCCGACGACGACTGGTACCGCGCCACGCAAGGCGATGTTCACGCACTGCGGGATTTCGACGCCGTGGTGATGCGCACCGACCCGCCGGTGGATACCGATTACCTGCTTGCCACGCACCTGCTGGGCATTGCCGAAGCCCAGGGCGCGCGCATATTGAACCGGCCGGCCGCCCTGCGCGACTTCAACGAGAAACTGGCGATCCTCAATTTTCCGCAATTCGTCGCCCCCACCCTGGTGTCCGCCGATGCCGCGGATATCGGACGTTTCCTCACCGAGCATCGGGACATCATCGTCAAGCCCCTCACCGAAATGGGCGGCAGCGGCATCTTCCGCCTGACGCAGTCCGACCTCAACCGCAACGCCATTCTCGAAACGCTGACGCAGCACGGTCGCCGCGTCATCATGGCGCAGCGCTACCTGCCGGAAATCAAGGACGGCGACAAACGCATCCTCCTGATCGACGGCGAGGTGGTGCCGTGGGCGCTGGCGCGCATTCCCCTGGCGGGCGAGACGCGCGGCAACCTCGCCGCGGGCGGCACGGCCCGTGCGCAACCCCTGTCCGCGCGGGATCGTGAGATCGCCGACACGATCGCGCCGTGGGCCAGGACCCACGGCATCTTCCTTGCCGGGCTCGACGTGATCGGCGACTGCCTCACCGAAATCAACGTCACCAGCCCCACCGGCTTCCAGGAAATCGCCACGCAGACCGGACACGACGTCGCGGCGCAGTTCATCGCGGCAATCGAGCGTGGTTGTAGCCGCTTTAGCGGTGTACAACCACGGCCTGCCCCATGCGGGTAGCGCGCGCATGAGGGTCGCGCGTCACGGACTGTGGCTTCTGCTGCTGTGGGCGCTGGCCGCCTGCAGTCCGCCGCCGCTGGTCCAGCAGCAGTCCTACGTATTCGGCACCCTGGTCGAAGTCAGCGTCTACGGTGCGCCGGAAGCCAAGGCCCAACAGGCGATCGCCGCGGTGCTCACGCGTTTCGATGCCCTGCATCACCAGTTGCACGCCTGGCAGCCGAGCGAGCTGTCGCGGCTCAACACCACGCTGGCCAAAGGGGCGCACACCCCCGTCACCCCTGAACTCGCCGCCATGCTGCGCGACGCACAAGCGGTTTCGGCCGAATCGAACGATCTGTTCGACCCGGCCATCGGCAATCTGATCGCGTTGTGGGGATTCCATGCCGATTCGCCGCAGGGGCGGGTACCGGATGCCGCCGCCATTGCCCGCTGGGTCAACGCGGCGCCGCGCATGCGCGATCTGCATATCGAAAACAACGTGGTATGGAGCGACAATCCGGCCGTGCAACTGGATCTCGGCGGCTACGCCAAAGGCTACGCGCTGGACGAGGCCGTCCGCATCCTGGCGTCCCGCGGCATCAGGAACGCGCTGATCAACATTGGCGGCAATGTCATTGCACTGGGGCAGCACGGCGACCGTCCATGGCGCGTCGGCATCCAGCACCCGCGCAAGCCCGGCACGCTGGCCACGCTGGATCTGCACGATGGCGAGGCGATCGGGACCTCGGGCGATTACCAGCGTTATTTCGAGGCCGGCGGGCGTCGCTACTGCCATCTGATCGATCCACGCACCGGTTGGCCGGCATCCGGCATGCAATCGGTGACGATCCTGATGTCGGGCGAGCATGCCGGCACACGCTCGGATGCGCTGTCCAAGCCACTCTTCATCGACGGCGCCGCCCGACTGGCCGATCATGCGTCCCGCCTGGGCATTGCCGACTACCTGGCGGTGGATGCTGCCGGGCAAATCCATGTCTCCCCAGCAATGAAAGCCCGGCTTCGCTAGAATGTCGTTTTTGCCCTGACATCCATCCCATGATAGGCATTCTCATCGTCGCCCACGGCTCGCTCGCCGACAGCCTGGTCGAGTGCGCCACGCACGTGCTGGGACAGCATCCGCGGGGGCTCGCCACGATTGATTTTATCGGCCATGCCGACCCCGACGAACGGCAGGACGTCTTGCAGTCCCGCCTCGCCGAACTGGACGAAGGCGACGGCATTCTGGTCCTGACTGATCTGTATGGCGCCACGCCCAGCAATACGCTGTGCCGCATGCTGGAACCCGCCCATATCGAAGGCATATCCGGCGTCAATCTGCCGATGCTGCTGAAGGCGCTGAATTACCGCGATACGCTGGCGCTGCCGCAACTCGTCGAGCGTATCGTCGAAGGTGGACGCAACAGTATCAATCACATTTCCGAGACCATGTGCCATGCAGCAACGGGACGTTGAAATCGTCAACAAGCTGGGACTGCACGCGCGCCCGTCGGCCCGGCTGACCCAGCTCGCCTCCAACTTCAAGAGCAATGTGTTCCTGTCGCGCAACGGTCGCCGCGTCAACGCCAAGAGCATCATGGGGGTGATGATGCTGGCCGCCGCCAAGGGCAGCACGGTCACGCTGGAAACCAGCGGCGACGACGAGACGGAGGCGATGGCGGCACTGAGTGAATTGATTTCCAGCGGTTTCGGGGAGGAGCGGTGAGCTTCTCGCTGCATGGCATCGGCGTCTCCGGCGGGATCGCCATCGGCTATGCCCATCTTGCTTCCAGCGCACGCATTGAAGTGCCGCAGTACATGCTCCGCCGCCGCTACATCAAGGAAGAGCTTGCGCGCTTCGATGAGGCCATTCTCGCCACCCGCGCCGAACTCGAGGCCTTGCGCAGCAACATTCCGGCCAACGCGCCCGCAGAACTGTCGGCATTCCTCGACATGCACCTGATGTTCCTCGGCGATTCGATGATCGCCGAGGAACCCAAGCGCCTGATCCGCGAAACGCAGTGCAATGCCGAATGGGCACTGATGCAGCAGATGGAGGCGCTGGTGGCGCGCTTCGAGGAAATCGACGACGCCTATCTCAGGAGCCGCCAGGAGGACGTGGTGCAGGTGGTGCAGCGCGTATTGAAGTCATTGCTGGGCCACCCCAGCCACCTGCCGCTGGACGTCGACTTCGACATTGAGCGGATCCTGGTCGCGCACGAACTGTCGCCCGCCGACATGGTCATGTTCAAGAACGTGCACTTCGCCGCCTTCATCACCGATCTCGGCGGCACCACCTCGCATACCGCGATCCTCGCGCGCAGCATGGGCATGCCCTCGGTGATGGCGCTGCACAACGCGCGCGGCCTGATCCGCGACCACGACCTGCTGATCGTCGATGGCCGCGACGGCGTGGTGATCGTCAACCCGGACGAATCGGTACTGGCCGAATACCGGCTGCGCCAGAACCAGTGGCGAATCGACACCGACAAGCTGAAACGGCTGAAAACCAGCAAATCAGCCACGCTCGACGGCACTCCGATCGAACTGATGGCCAATATCGAATTACTGGGCGACCTCGATGCGGTGAAAGCATCCGGGGCGCACGGCATCGGGCTGTTCCGCAGCGAATTCCTCTTTCTCAACCGCAGCGATCTGCCGAGCGAAGAAGAGCAATATGAATCTTACAAGACGGTTACCGAGGCGCTGGACGGCAAGCCGGTCACCATCCGCACACTCGACCTGGGCGCCGACAAGCAGGCGCCATGGGGGCACACCGTGGCCGACAATCCCGCGCTGGGGCTGCGCGCGATCCGCCTGTGCCTGGCCGAGCCGGGCCTCTTCCACACCCAGCTGCGCGCGATCATGCGGGCATCGGCCCACGGCCGGGTGCTCATACTCATTCCCATGCTGGCGAGTTTCGTCGAGTTGAGGCAGACCCTGCAGCGGATCGACGAAGCCAAGGCCTCGTTGCGCAAGGACGGCTTGAAATTCGACGAAGGCATCCCGCTCGGCGGCATGATCGAAATCCCGGCTGCCGCGCTCTCGGCCGGTTTTTTTGCCGACCAGCTGGATTTCCTGTCGATCGGCACCAACGATCTGATCCAGTACACCCTGGCGATCGATCGGGCCGACGACAGCGTCGCGCATCTGTACGAGCCGTTGCATCCCGCCGTGCTCAATCTCATCCAGTCGACCATCCGCGCCGGCGACAAGGCCGGCAAGCCGGTTTCGGTATGCGGTGAAATGGCGGGCGATCCCCTGCTGACGCGGCTGTTGCTCGGGTTGGGATTGCGGTCTTTTTCAATGCAGCCGGCCAGCCTGCTGCAGGTCAAGCAGCAGGTGCTGAGATCCCACCTGGAAGAGCTGACCCCCCTCACGCAACGGCTGCTGAAGAACACCGATCCGGACCGGATCCCGGCGCTGCTGAACCGCCTGAACAGTTAACCGGGCTTGAACCCCTCACGTCAAAAGCCAGCCATGATATGAATCCTCTCCCCGCTGGCCGGGGAAAGAGGCGCGAACGAGCCCGGAATATCGAATGACCACTGAAACGGAACGACCATGAATCCCAACCCCAGCGAAGGTGTGCTTTACATTGTCGGGGCACCGTCCGGTGCCGGCAAGACCAGCCTGGTCAAGGCATTGCTGAAAGCCGATCCCGCGATCCGCCTGTCGGTATCCTATACCACCCGTACGCCGCGCCCCGGAGAAACCGATGGCCGCGACTATCATTTCGTCGATCGTGAGCGATTCGAAACCATGCTGGCCGACGGCGAGTTTCTCGAACACGCCGAGGTATACGGCAACTTCTACGGCACGTCGAAAGGCAGCATCGGCCGCGACCTCAACGCCGGCCGCGACATCCTGCTGGAGATCGACTGGCAGGGCGCTGAACAGATACGCCAGCATTTTCCGCAATCCGCGTCGATTTTCATTCTGCCGCCCTCGTTCAGCGCCCTGCGCACCCGCCTCGCCGGACGCGGCCAGGACAGCGACGAGGTGATCGAACGCCGCCTGGCCGCCGCCGCCCGCGATGTCGCTCACGCCGGGGCGTTCGACTATATAATTGTCAACGATGATTTCGACCATGCCCTGCTGGACCTGGTATCGATCACCCGCAGCATTCGCCTCGAGGCAGCGCGCCAGTTCAAGCGGCACGCCATGCTCTTCGAGGAGTTCCGACGTATCTGACTACCCGACGCAGGAGTACCCGTATGGCCCGCATCACCGTTGATGATTGCATCGAGATGTTTCCCAACCGTTTCGAACTGACCCTTGCCGTGACCTACCGTGCCCGTCAGCTGGCGCAAGGCTCGCAGCCGCTGGTCGAATCGAAAGACAAACCCATCGTCACCGCATTGCGCGAAATCGCCGCAGGCAAGGTCGGCCGTGAAATCCTCAACCGGGGCCGCGCCTGATTCCTCGCCTGAACGACACACGGCGCACGCCAGGCGTGCGCCGTCGATGATGCACGAATTCGAATCACTGCGCCCGGCTCTGGCCTACCTGACGGCGAACGAAATAGGCCTCATCGAAAATGCCTACGAATTCAGTCGTAGCGCCCACGAAGGCCAGTTCCGCAAGAGCGGCGAACCCTACATTTCCCATCCGCTTGCCGTCGCCGGCCTGCTCGCCAGTTGGCACCTGGACACGCAGACGCTGTGCGCGGCCCTGCTGCACGATGTGGTGGAAGACACGCCGGCGACGGCAGGTGAGATCGAGACGCGCTTTGGCAAGCCGGTCTCGCTACTGGTCGATGGGGTTTCCAAACTCGAGAAGCTGTCGTTTGCCTCGGAACAGCACGCACAGGCGGAAAATTTCCGCAAGATGCTGCTGGCGATGGCGCAGGACGTGCGGGTCATTCTGGTCAAGCTGGCCGACCGCCTGCACAACATGCGGACCATGGGATCGATGCCCGCCGATAAACGCAAACGCATCGCCAAGGAAACGCTGGAGATCTACGCACCCATCGCCAACCGGCTGGGACTGCACTCGGTCTACCAGGAACTGGAAGATCTCGGCTTCCGCTACAGCCATCCCAACCGTTATCAGGTATTGGCCAAGGCGGTGAAGGCCGCGCGCGGCAACCGCCGCGAACTGGTCGACAAGGTCAGAATCGCGCTGCAGGAGAGGCTCGATCACTGCAAGATTGAAGCCACGATCACCGGGCGCGAAAAGCACCTCTACAGCATTTACCGCAAGATGCAGGAAAAAAACCTGGCGTTCTCCGAGGTGTTCGACATCTACGGCTTTCGCGTGGTGGTGCGCGACCAGCAGCACTGCTACCTGGCGCTCGGCTCGCTGCACGCGCTGTACAAGCCGATCCCCGGAAAATTCAAGGACTATATCGCGATTCCCAAGGCCAATGGCTACCAGTCGTTGCACTCCATCCTGTTCGGCCCCAATGGCACGCCGATCGAGGTTCAGATCCGCACCACCGACATGAACCGGCTGGCCGAATCCGGCGTCGCCTCGCACTGGATGTACAAATCCGCCGATGCCGCGCTGAACGACGTGCAGACGCGCACCCATCGCTGGCTGCAGTCGCTGCTCGACATCCAGGCCGACCACGGCGACTCGCCCGAATTTCTCGAACACATCAAGGTCGACCTGTTCCCCGACGAAGTCTACGTATTCACTCCCAAAGGCACGATCATGGCGCTGCCGCGCGGCGCCACGGCCGTGGATTTCGCCTTCGCCGTGCATACCGATGTCGGCCGCCACTGTATCGCGGTGAAGATCAATTACGAGTTGATGCCCTTGCGCACCCAGCTCAGAAACGGCGATCACGTCGAAATTCTCACCGCGGCCAACGCCAGCCCCAATGCGGCCTGGCTCAATTTCGTCGTCACCGGCAAGGCGCGCTCGCACATCCGGAATTATCTTCGCAACACGCGTGTGGAAGAAGCGTCGGCACTGGGCGAGCGTCTGCTCAACAATGCCATCGCCGCGCTCAATCCGGAGGCGACCGCTCCCGATGCGGCCGTATGGGAACGCGTCGTCCGGGACCACGGACTGCAAACCCGTCAGGAACTGTTCGCGGGCATCGGGCTCGGCCGGAAACTGCCCCTGGTGATCGCCCATCAACTGCTGCACGTACACGGCGAGCAAACCGGCGAACCGGCGCATCCGCGTGCCATCAGCATTCGCGGCACCGAAGGTATCGCAGTCGAACTGGCGCAATGCTGCCACCCGATTCCCGGAGACCCCATCCTCGGTTTCATCCACAAGGAACGCGGTCTCATCATCCACACTCACGACTGCCCTTCGATCCGCGCTTTCCGCACCGATCCGGATAAATGGCTGGACGTCGAATGGGAAGCCGAGCCCGGCCATATGTTCGACGTCTCGATCAAGGTCGTGGTCGGCAACCAGCGCGGCGTGCTGGCCAAGGTCTCGGCCGCGATCGCCGAACAGGGCTCCAACATCGGCAATGTCGCGATGGAAGAAGAGGACGGCGGTCCTTACACCGTGCTGTTCTTCACCGTGCAGGTGGAAAATCGCATGCACCTCGCACGCATCATGCGCGGCCTGCGCACACTGCCCGACGTGGTGCGGATTTTCCGCATCAAGGGCAAGAAGGACGGCCGCGCCGCACAACCCCAATAATCAGGCCCGGGAATCCAGCATGAACAAACGCATCATCCAGACCTCCGACGCGCCGTCCGCCATCGGCACCTATTCGCAGGCAGTGCGCATCGATCACACCGTCTATATGTCCGGGCAGATCGGTCTCGATCCTGCCTCGATGCAGATGGTCGACGGCATCGAGGCACAGATCCATCAGGTGTTCAGGAACCTGGCCGCGGTGGCGGCGGCGGCGGACGGCTCGCTGAGCGACGTGGTGAAGCTGAACGTATTCCTCACCGATCTCGGCCACTTTCCCCGGGTCAACGAGATCATGGCCGGCTATTTCAGCCAGCCATACCCGGCACGCGCCGTGGTCGGCGTGGCCACGCTGCCGCGCGGCGCGCTGGTCGAGGCCGACGCCGTGATGGTGACCGGTTAAATTGCCGCCTTGAAAACGGCGCCGCCGTTTTCCTTTCCGGTCAGTCCCGCGCTCGCCACCAAACTCGCCAAGCTGGGCATCGTCCGCGACGCCGATCTCGTCCTGCATCTGCCCCTGCGCTGGGAAGACGACACCCGCATCACGCCGATTCGCGACCTGTTGCCGGGACAGGCGGCGCAGGTGCAGGCGACCGTGCGCGAAGCCCATGTCGCCTACCGTCCCCGCCGCATGCTGACGGTCACGGTGGAGGACTCCGGCGGCGTGCTCGGCATCCGCTTCCTGAACTTTTATCCCAGCCATCTCAAGCTGTTCCAGCCCGGCGTCAGCTTCCGCTTCAGCGGCGAAGTACGCGGCGGATTCCTCGGGCTGGAAATGGTGCACCCGCGTTTTGCCAGGGCCGATGACGACACGCCGCTGCCGACCCAGCTGACGCCGGTCTATCCCACCACCGCCGGGCTCGGACAGGCCACGCTGCGCAAGGCGGTCGAACGCGCCCTGACGGCGCCGATCGTCGATACGCTGCCCGCCGACTGGCTGGCCGAGCTCGGCTTGCCTGAACTGGAAACCAGTCTCCGCCTGCTGCATCAGCCGCCGCTGGATTGCGCGCTGGGCGAGCTGGAGTCGCGCCGCCATCCCGCCTGGCAGCGGCTCGCCTTCGACGAATTGCTGGCGCAGCAACTGTCGCTGGCCACCGCTCGCCGGCAACGCACCTCGCGTTCTACCCGCCCCTTGCCCGCCCGGCGGCAATTGACCGCTGCCTTCACGCACGCACTGCCCTTTTCGCTGACCGCGGCCCAGACGCGCGCCTGGCGGGAAATCAGCGCCGATCTGGCGCAGCCGCATCCGATGCGTCGCCTGTTGCAGGGCGATGTGGGCAGCGGCAAGACCGTGGTGGCCGCGCTCGCCTGCCTGCAGGCGATTGAGAACGGCTTCCAGGCCGCCGTCATGGCACCGACCGAAATCCTCGCCGAACAGCATTATCGCAAGCTGGCGCCGCCCCTGTCAGCGCTGGGCGTGCGCTGCGCCTGGATATCCGGCAGCCAGAAGAAGTCCGAGCGCGCCGCCGCATGGCAAGCGATTGCCGCAGGCGACGCCGATCTCGCATTCGGGACCCATGCCCTGTTTCAGGAAGCCGGCAGCTTCCAGCGGCTCGGGGTGGCGGTGGTCGACGAGCAGCATCGCTTCGGTGTCGGCCAGCGGCTGGCGCTGATGCAGAAAGGCGCGGAGCCGCACCAACTGATGATGAGCGCGACGCCCATTCCACGCACGCTGGCGATGAGTTTTTTCGCTGATCTCGATGTGTCCACGATCGACGAACTGCCGCCGGGCCGCTCGCCGGTCGTGACGAAGCTGGTCAGCGCCGCGCGCCGCGACGACGTGCTGGCACGCGTGACGGACGCCTGCCTCGCCGGTGGCCAGGCCTACTGGGTATGCCCGTTGATCGAGGAATCGGAGAAATTGCAGCTGCAGACCGCGCAGGATACCTACACGACGCTGGCGGAGCAGCTCCCCGACCTGCGCATCGGGTTGGTACACGGGCGCTTGAAGCCGGACGAGAAACAGGCGGTGATGGCCGCATTCCTGGCGCACGAGGTTGATCTGCTGGTCGCGACCACCGTCATCGAAGTGGGCGTCGACGTGCCCAACGCCGCCCTGATGGTGATCGAGCACGCCGAGCGCATGGGGTTGGCGCAGTTGCATCAATTGCGCGGGCGGGTCGGGCGCGGCAGTCGCGAATCGGTATGCGTGCTGTTGTACGAGAGCCCGCTGTCGGAACTCGCGCGGGTGCGACTGAAGGTGATTTTCGAACTCACCGACGGCTTCGAGATTGCACGTCGGGATCTGCTGCTGCGCGGTCCGGGAGAATTGCTCGGGCACCGCCAGAGCGGCCTGCCGATGCTGCGCTTCGCCGATCTCGAACGCGACGTCGCGCTGCTGGAAGCCGCGCGCGACCTGGCGCAGCGCTGTCTCGCCGGCCATCCCGACATCGCCGCGCGCCACATGGAGCGATGGATCGGCATAATGCCGACTTTCCACATGATGAACGGTTCGCCGTGCTCGATTCCCGGCAGGGCTGGCTTGCCCACCCATTCTCGCTCCCGCGCTCGCTGCGCAGCTGGCTCAGCGACCATGGTTCGCTGACTCAGCGCCTGAAATCACACTGCACATCGTTCCGCGTGGTGCCGACCGAGACGGGACTGGCGCGTGCCAACGCCGACGAATACGCGCTGCTTGGCGTGGCGCATGGCACCCGTGTTTATGTACGCGAAGTCCTGCTGCTGTGCAATGACGTGCCGGTGGTGTTTGCCCACAGCGTGCTGCCGCCCGCCGGCCTGCGCGGCGGCTGGAACGGCATCACGCGACTCGGCAGTCGTTCGCTCGGCGAAGCCCTGTTCAGCGACCCTCGCATCGAACGCCAACCCCTGGCCTATCGCCGGGTGCGGAACGACCACCCGCTCTTTCGCGCCGCAGCCAGGCTGCAGACGGTGGCCGTCAGCAGCCTGTGGGCACGCCGTTCCGTTTTCTGTCTCAACCGCCATCCGCTCCTGGTGACCGAAGTCTTTCTGCCCACCCTCGACACGCCATGACCCTGACCGAACGCCTGTCCCATTACGAAAAGCTGATGCGGCTCGACAAGCCGATCGGCATCCTGCTGCTGCTGTGGCCCACCCTATGGGCGCAATGGCTGGCCAGCAATGGTCGCCCAAGCTGGCTGATCCTGTGGATTTTCGTCATGGGCGTCGTACTGATGCGTTCGGCCGGCTGCGTCATGAACGACTATGCCGACCGCGATTTCGACCCGCACGTGGCGCGCACCCGCGAGCGCCCGCTGGCGGCCGGCAAGGTGTCGCCCAAAGAAGCCCTGCTGCTGGCGGCCGGCCTGTCGCTGCTGGCGTTCCTGCTGATCCTGCCGCTCAACACACTGGTGCTGAAACTGTCCGTGGTCGCCCTGTTTCTGGCGGCCAGCTACCCCTTCACCAAACGCTTCTTCGCGATTCCCCAGGCCTATCTCGGCATCGCGTTCGGCTTCGGCATCCCGATGAGCTATGCCGCGCTGTGGGGCGAGGTTCCGCGCGAAGCCTGGATTCTGCTGGGCGCCAATATTTTCTGGGCGATTGCCTACGACACCGAATATGCGCTGGTCGACCGCGCAGACGACCTCAAGATCGGCATCAAAACCTCGGCCATCACGTTCGGCCGCTACGATCTTGCCGCCATCGCGCTGTGCTACGTTGCGACGCTGGGCCTGCTCGGCTGGGTCGGCTGGCAGCGCGGGATGGGGCTGGCGTTCTACGGCGGACTGGCCGTGGCGGCGGCGATCGCGCTGTACCACATGAGGCTGATCCGTCAACGCGACCCGCAGCAATGCTTCCGTGCCTTCCTGCACAACACCTGGTTCGGTGCCGCGGTGTTCGGCGGCATCGCGCTCCACTTCCTGCTGCGGGGTTTATGACGGACAGGCCACGCGCGACTGCCGGCTGTTCGGGTAGGCCTGCTTGATCCCGCTCAGGCTTTTCAGCGTATCCGGATCTTCGCTGCGGATCACGAAATAGAAATCCGTACCCTGACGCGGCAGCACCTCGACTCGGGTACCGAGCACGCCCTTGCCCTCGACTTCGAGAACGCGACGCTGCGCCGCATCGACGTCAGCATACAAGCCGAGCGAGATGGCATTGCGCCAATTGCCATCCTTGACCACGAATGCCTCCTTCACCCCTGCGGCCGCCAGCTCGCTCAGCTTGGCCGCGGCCGATTCCGTACTGGGCAAGGGCGGGAAGATGACCCACTGCCGTGTATTCAGCGGCACCTCGGTGAACGACATCACACGCTCGCCTGCCAGCGATTTGAGCTGCTGCCGCACCTGGATGAACTCTTCGCGATTCAAGCCGCGCCATTCCAGACACAATGCCGGGGGCGCGGCAACCGTTGCCGCTGGCGTCGCGCCGGGGAGTGCGGTCGACTGGCTGCGCAAACTGAGACGGTCCACATTCAGCGAGGCCGTCCGGGTGGCCGCCTCATCGGACCAGTTGCCACGCCCGATAAAGAAACCGGCTACCGCGAGATTGGCCACCAGCAATATCCAAGTCATCCATTTCATGAGGCGATCGTTCCTCGGGCCACACCGTCGATTCCTTCCAGCACCAGAGCAGGCACATGCTCGCCCGGCATTCCAAGATACGGCAGGATTTCTCCGGCATCGCCTCCGGTAAGCAGGCAGCGTGGCGCCATGCCGGCGACTTCGGCCAGGCGCGCGTGCTGCAGCGCAATGGCGCCGCACAGCGCCGCCACGATCCCGCTGTGCACGGCGTCGGCGGTGGCGCGGGGAAACGCCTGCCAGGCCCCCGCCACCTCGTCGATCCGCGCCGTGCCGTGCCGCAATGCCTGCCGCATCAACTGGACGCCGGGCACGATCACCCCGCCCAGGAACACCCCTTCGGCGGACAGCGCATCCACCGTCATCGCCGTGCCGACCGACACCACCAGCGCTGCCTCATCGGTACGCTGGCGCGCCGCGATCAAGCCCATCCAGCGATCCACGCCCAATTGGCGCGGATTCGAATAGGTGTTCTCCACGCCCCCGAAGCGGGCCTCGGCGCTCAGCCACGAGGGAACGAGGCCCATCGTCTCCATGAACGCGGCGATCTCCCGCTCGTGTGCGGCATCGGCGACGCTGGCGATAAAACAAGCGGTGTCCGCTTGCAGCTGGGCCTTCAAGGCCGACCAGTCGGCATAGTCGCTCAGGCCTGTCGCATGCCAGTGCCCGTTCTCCACCACCGCCCATTTCAAGCGGGTATTTCCGGCGTCGAGCAATACACGGCGCCCGCTCATCGCGCGCCATCCAGGCGCAGGCTGATTTCACCGCCGTTGTATGATCTCAGGGTGGATTGCCTGTCGCGCAGCAGGAACGCACCCGTTTCATCGACCCCGCACGCCACGCCCTGCACGCTGCGCGAATCCGGCAATACCAACGCCACCGCCCTGCCGGCATAGGCATCCAGTGACAGCCAGTCCTCGCGCAAGGCGGCGAAGCCATGCTGACGAAAGACCTGCAAGGCCGCGTGCAGTTCCAGCAGGCAGTCTGCCAAGAGCTGGTTGCGTCCCGCTGTCACCTCCATCTCGGCCAGATCGACCACGGCCTGATCGACCGCATCGCGCTGCGTCTCGCTGAGCCGGACATTCAGGCCGACGCCTGCGACGGCGAAGGCAGGCCCATTCATGTCGCCCTGAACCTCGACCAGAATCCCCGCCAGTTTGCGGTAATCCACCAGCAGATCGTTGGGCCATTTCAGACGAACGGGATAGCGGCCATGGCGATTGAGCGCGCGCGCGATGGCGAGCCCCACGACCAGGCTCAGGCCTGCCAGCGACTGCAAGCCGGTATCGAAGCGCCACAATACCGAAAACGTGAGGCTGCCGCCTACGACCGAATGCCACGGGCGGCCGCGCCGCCCCCTGCCGGTATATTGATGTTCCGCGCAGAACAACGTCCCGTCTGCAGCCCCGCCCAGCGCGGCGGCCATCAAGGCCGTATTAGTCGAATCGATGCTATCCAGCATGTGTAGCGTGAAATGACCGGCCAGCGCGCCCAGATACTGGGCGACCACCGCGCCATCCAGCCATTCCACGGGTTCCGGCATGCGATAACCGCGTCCGCGGACCGCATGGATGGTCATCCCTGCCGATTCGGCCTGCGCGAGAATGTTGAAGATGCTGGAGCGGGACAGGCCGAATTCGTCCGCCAGGGCCTGCCCCGAATGAAAATGGCCATCGGACAGCCGGCGTAGCAGCCTGAATAACGCTTTGTGGGGTCGGGTATGCACTCGCCCGATTTTACATGCATGAACGCTTTAAAAACACGCACGCCCCCTATTCCTGGGGGGTGTGTTCTGTGTGATCCCCCGACACACGTCGGGGGATTGGTATAAGGAGTCTGACGATGACCTACTTTCACAGGCGCAGTGCCTACTATCATTGGCGCGGGAGCGTTTCACCGTCCTGTTCGGGATGGGAAGGGGTGGTTC
>MKWM01000043.1 GCA_001899765.1 Thiobacillus sp. 63-78 | reverse complement strand
CTCGCATCACGATGTGGCGCACCAAATCCAGCATGGCTTGCCTCGCTGTCCCATCGTTCAGACAGTATTCAATGGCGGCTGTGGCCAGTCGCCTTTCCAAGAACAGGTTTCTGTTGGGAAGGGCTCTCCCAAGCTCCTGCAGCTTGAGTTTGGTTTCCTCGCGCACAAGGACCGCCTTGTATCCCGGTTCGGTAGTGTTTTTTGTCATTCCCAATCCCTATTCGTTAATGCTGATCACCGCACGTCTTGCGTCAGGGTTCGTGCTGGGCGGATGCTCGATGCAGCATCGCGAATCGACTTTGATATTCCGGTTCGGGATTCCATTGGCGCGCATAAAAACTGCGACCGCCATTCCGCGCTTGTACGCCAGGGTTTCGTTAAATCGCTTCTTGCCTATTTGATCCGTGCTGCCAACAACAAGAAAACGTCGCGCGTCACGATGCCGTTTGAGAAATGCCTTGAGCTTGGCTTTCTCGGTCTGACTGAGCCGGGCCGAAGCCAACGCAAAACGAACTGAAGTAGAGGAATGCATGGTGACCGGCTTAGCAGCGCTATCCGATACCCTCGCGGGCATGGGAACGGCTACAGGCAGGTCAAACACCTTCGCCGTCCTTACAGGGCAATCTCCTTGATGACACAAGACATAAGCGCTAATGGAATCGGACTGCGTCACTTGCCAGTCGGCACCCATCGACGAGCCTGCCCAGACCAGGGCGAGCAATGTGAACATGCGTTTCATGCGGATTTCCTCATTGCCCGGTAGACTTTCCAGGCATAGCCATTTCGTGCGCGGCGGCACGCATCGCCTTTAAGTCGCGTGCATGCCGCGTTGTACGCACCGACCGCTTCCCACGAAGCGCCATATCGAGTGAAGTTGTTCGCCAGCACCCATGCACCCAGCTTGACGCTGGTACAGGGATCGTAGAGGTGGGCCTCGGTGTATCCGAGCGACTTGATTGGGTTCCTCCGCAGCCACCGGGTATTGATCTGCATCAGCCCAATGTCCTGGGACTGCGTACTCGCTGTATGAGTGCTGTTAACCACATGCGGTCTCATATTCGACTCAACTTGGGCCACTGCCTTCAGCAATAGTGGCGAGACCCCATACATCGCCCCCGCCTCATCAAAACAGAAAGCGTGGGCTTGGGTATAAAAAAGGGCCGTCAGGAGGACAACCCAATGGGAGGAGAGGGAAACCATGGGGCGAATGCTATGGATGCGTTCATCCCGCTTCCAGCGGAAATCAAAAGAATGTTTTTCTGATTGATTGCTGAAAATAAAATCAGAAATGGGTAAAATGATGGGTTGCCCGAAAAACGAAAGCCCAATAAGGGCCAAGGGACTTACCCGAAAGGGCCTGTTCGCTTGAATAGACGCGAACACAAAGGAATACGGGGGCTGAAGGGGAAAGGCCTACTGGTTAAGGGCTATAAATGGCTGGACAAAGAACGCCCAACAGCTTGCGTCCTAGCGGCAATCACCAAAAATCTTTTGAGAGTAAATGCTCAGACTTGGCCTGACAAACAGTGAAAGTACGGGTCGCCTCTGTCAGACGAAAATCGGTCAGGTACAGGCATTGGCGGAGTGGGGGAAACGCGTTACTGGGCGACTCATGTAGATCAGTAAGCGGTCAGTCGTGAAATCGGCGTGGACTGCTGCTTCTCGGCCAGAGCCGCCGGTGGCATACTGCGTTGCCTAGGTCAGCTATGCACCGCACACCAGCCATCGACTAGAAATGCTGCTGAATGGGCGCTTTCGACCTCCGCGAATGCGTACAGCCTAGGCCATAGCCGCCGGTCGAGCACTTCAAGTAGCTGAGGATGTCTGCTTGCGATTAAGAAACAGCCTCGCCCGCCTCTTTCTGGACAGAGCACAGGCAAGAAAGGGATAATCGCGCGTCCAAAATGCAGTCGATCCCCTGAGAGAATTCTCGGTCCCATGTGATCCCCCGGTAGTTGCTTCCGCTGTTCCTTCGCGCCTGTTGCCCCTGGCAGAGGCGCGAACTGTCCTGTTTCAAAGCTCATGCCTGGTTTTGCTCCACCAATACGGACTGGGGCGGCCGGCCTCTGTTGCACATTTCGTATTCGGAAGTCCCATGATCAACTCCATTCAACAAAACTGGTTCTCCAATATTCGCGGGGACGTCCTGGCAGGAACCGTGGTGGCGCTGGCCCTGATCCCCGAGGCGATCGCTTTTTCGGTCATCGCCGGGGTCGATCCCAAGGTCGGCCTCTATGCCTCGTTCTGCATCGCCGTCGTGACCGCCTTCGTCGGCGGCCGACCCGGCATGATTTCCGCCGCCACCGCCGCGATGGCAGTGCTGATGGTGACGCTGGTGAAGGATCACGGCCTGCAATACCTGCTGGCCGCGACCCTGCTGACCGGCGTGCTGCAAATCGCCATGGGCTATCTCAAGCTCGGTTCGCTGATGCGCTTCGTCTCGCGCTCGGTGGTCACCGGCTTCGTCAACGCGCTGGCGATCCTGATCTTCATGGCGCAGCTGCCCGAGCTGACTAACGTGACCTGGCATGTCTACGCCATGACTGCCGGCGGCCTGGCGATCATTTACCTGTTCCCCTATGTCGCCAAGTCGATTCCCTCGCCGCTGGTGACCATCGTCGTGCTGACCGCGCTGGCGATGTTCCTGAACCTGGATATCCGCACCGTCGGCGACATGGGCGAGCTGCCGGACACGCTGCCGATCTTCCTCTGGCCCGAAGTGCCGCTCAACTTCGAGACGCTGGCGATCATCTTCCCGTATTCGGTGTCGCTCGCCGTGGTCGGCCTCCTGGAATCGATGATGACCGCCACCATCATCGACGACCTCACCGATACGACCAGCGACAAGAACCGCGAGTGCAAGGGCCAGGGCGTCGCCAACATCGCCTCCGGCATGATCGGTGGCATGGCCGGCTGCGCGATGATCGGCCAGTCGGTGATCAACGTGAAATCCGGCGGCCGTACCCGGCTGTCCACGCTCGCGGCCGGTGTATTCCTGCTGTTGATGGTCGTATTCCTCGGTGACTGGGTCGCCCAGATCCCGATGGCGGCGCTGGTCGCGGTGATGATCATGGTGTCGATCGGCACCTTCAGCTGGGCCTCGCTCGCCAACCTGAAGAAGCACCCGGCCAGCACCAGCATCGTGATGGTCGCGACCGTCGTCGTCGTCGTCGCCACCCACAACCTTGCCATCGGCGTCTTCGTCGGCGTGCTGCTGGCGGCGATGTTCTTCGCCAACAAGGTGGCGCAGTACAAGTACGTCAGCTCGACCCTGAGCGAGGACGGTCTCACCCGGACCTACACCGTGGTCGGTCAGGTGTTCTTCGCCTCGGCCGACAAGTTCGTCGACTTCTTCGACTTCAGGGAAGCAGTCGACAAGGTGGTGATCGATCTGTGCCAGGCGCATTTCTGGGACATCACCTCGGTCAGCGCGCTCGACAAGGTGGTGCTGAAGTTCCGCCGCGAAGGAACCGTGGTCGAGGTCATCGGACTCAACGAAGCCAGCGCCACCATCGTCGACCGCTTCGCAGTCCACGACAAGCCGGGTGCCGTCGATAATCTGATGGGTCATTAAGGAGACAACACCATGGCACACGTCATCGCCTGCATCGACGGCTCCAGCATCACACCCGCAGTCTGCGACTACGCTGCATGGGCGAGCCGGCGGATGGACGCTCCGCTGAACTTCCTGCACGTGCTCGGCAAATCGGAATACCCGATCCCCGCCGATCTCAGCGGCAACATCGGGCTCGGCAGCCGCGAACACCTGCTGCAGGAACTGGCCGAACTCGACGAGAAGCGCAGCCGCGTGGCGCTGGAGCAGGGCCGGCTCATGCTCGAAGCCGCCAAGGCACGCGCCATCGCCGACGGCGTGTCCAATCCGACTAGCCGCCAGCGCCACGGCGAACTGGTCGACACCCTGATCGAGTTTGAACACGACATCCGCCTGCTGGTGATGGGACGCCAAGGCGAACACGGCGACAGTGCCGGCGAGCACATCGGCAGCCACCTGGAAAACGTGGTACGCACCCTGCACCGGCCCATCCTGGTGGTTCCGTCCGACTACAGCGAGCCGCAGCGCATCCTAGTCGCCTTCGACGGCAGCGCCACCACGCGCAAGGCGGTCGAGATGGTCGCGGCCAGCCCGCTATTCCGCGGTTTGCCTTGCCACGTGGTCATGGTCGGCGCCGACAAGTCCGAGGCGCGCGAGCAGCTGGACTGGGCGCGCGCATCACTCGAAAGAGCCGGCTTCGCGGTGAACGCCAGCATTCGCTCCGGCCAGGTCGAGGAGGTGCTGTGTGCCTACCGAACCGAGCACCAGATCGATCTCATCGTGATGGGCGCCTACGGTCATTCCAAGATCCGCGAGTTCCTGGTCGGCAGCACCACCACGAAGCTGATCCGCCAGTCGAAGATTCCCTTGCTGCTGTTGCGCTGAGGCAAGCGCGTATCAGGGAAGAAGCAGGATCACGCGCGGATCATGGTTGCTAAAGGGGGCCATGGCCGCGGGCTGGAAGGAAACGCTGCAGCGCGAAAACCGCTGCCTCGTGGCAGCCAGGGCCCGGCTCGGCAAAGGCTCTTTCGGGATATGCCCGGACGGTGAGCAGTTGACTTGAGCACGGCAATACATTGGAGCCAGGGGATGTTCAAACGTCCTGTTCCTTGAGCTTGCGCCACAGGGTGGACGGATCGATGCCCAGTTGCCGCGCCGCCTGGGTGCGGTTGCCACCACAGCGCTCGAGAGCCTGACGTATCCAGAATGCCTCCACCTCTTGTAGCGTCGCGTCCCCTGGCCAGGGAATTGCATTAAGTCCCGGGGCGGGGCGCATGTCTGCGGGCAGGTCGGACAACGTGATGGTGTCGCCCGACGCCAGAACCAAGCTGCGCTGAATCGCGCCCTCAAGCTCACGTACATTGCCCGGCCAGTCATATTTCAGCAGGCGTTCAAGCGCATTCAGTGCGATGCCATGGACATGGGGATTGAGTGCGCGGCCATGGCGAGCCAGGAAGTACTCTACGAGGCTTGGAATGTCCTCCCGCCGGCTGCGCAAGGGCGGCACTGGAATCGGGAATACCTGGACGCGGAAGTAAAGGTCCTGACGGAAGCGGCCGGCGCTCACCTCGTCCCTCAGCGGCCGGTTGGCTGCCAGGATCAGGCGCACGTCGACGTGGATCGCCTTGACGCCGCCCAGCCGCATCAGCCGCCGGTCTTGGATGAACTGCAGCAGGCGGGTCTGGGCATCCAGGCTGGTGCTGTTGATCTCGTCGAGGAACAGGGTACCGCCATGCGCAAGTTCAAGCAGGCCGGGCTTGCGCGCGTTGGCGCCCGAGAATGCGCCCTTCTCGAAGCCGAACAACTCCGACTCCAGCAGACTGGGTGGCAGGGCGCCGCAATTGAGCGTAAGGAAAGGGCCGTCGCGCCGCCCTGACAAGCCATGGATGTGCGCCGCCAGCACGCCCTTGCCGGAACCGGTTTCGCCTTCCAGCAGCACGGGAAGCTCGGTGGCGGCGACCTGCGCGGCCAGTTGCAGGCATTGCTTCATGGCCGGGGCGCGGCTGTCCATCAGCGGCGGGGAAGCGTGCACCGCGACCTGGGCGGCGAGCTGGTCGATGCGGCGACGCTGCGCCAGGCTCGCGTGCAGGCGCTTGAGCGTGAGCCGCACCGTGTCGAGTTCCAGCGGCTTCAGCAGGACGTCGGTCACCCCGAGATGGAAGGCCTCGACGGTGTTGTGCGCGGTGGCAAAGCCGGTCGCCAGGATCACCGGCATGGTCGCGTCCATTTCGCGGGCGGCGGCGATCAGGGCGAGCCCGTCGGCACCCGGCAGACGCAGGTCGGTGAACAGGGCGTCCGGCGGATTCGCGCGCAGCTCGTTCAGCGCTGCGACACCATCGTGCAGGAGAGCGGTGTCGAAGCCGGCCTCGGTCGCCAGCCTGGCCAGCAGCTTGGCCTGGGCGACATCGTCCTCGGCGATGAGAAGGTTGAACGTCATGACTTGGATTCCTCGGCGAGCGGTGGGAAAGCGAGGCGGAAACGGGCGCCGGCATCGGACTCGACCCATTCGAGTTCGGCCCCCATCTCGCGCGCCAGGCGCTGGCTGATGGCGAGCCCCAGCCCGGTGCCCTGACCCGCGGGCTTGGTGGTGACGAAGGGCTCGAACAGCCGGGTACGCACCGTCTCGGGCAGGCCGGGGCCGTTGTCTCCGACGACGACCTCAGGGGCGCCAGTCGCCGCGGGGGTCAGGCGAATCTCGCTCGCACCGGCTTGCACCGCATTGAACACCAGGTTGAACAGGATCTGCTCGACGCGTGAGGCGTCGCCGCGCACCGGGACGGGGCCCGTTGACTCCAGGCTGATCACGGCACCCTGCTTGCGCGCGAGCGGCGTGACCAGCCGCACGAAGGCGGCGCAGATCGCCTCCAGATCGATGACCTGCAGGCTCGGGGCCGGCGCGCGGGCGGCCGTGAGCATGTCGCGCACGATCTGTCCCGCCCGCCGCGCCTGCGCCTCGATCGTCATCAGTGCATCGCGCTGCTCGGCGTCGGCCGCGCCAGGCAGCGCGCTCTGCGCGTAGCCCAGGATGTTCGACAGGGGGGTATTGAGCTCGTGCGCGACCTCGCCGGCGAGCTGGCCAACCGCAGCCAGGCGTTGCTCGGAACACAATCTGCGCAGGGCTTCGTTGCGGGCGTGCGCGGCTTCCTCGGCTTCGGCGATATGGCGGCCGATTCGTTCCCGCAGGCCGCCGATGGCGGCGGCCAGATCGGCCACTTCGGTTGGCGCGTCAGCCGCCATCGGCATCACGATGCGCTCAGGATCGGCCTGCTCGATCAGTGCCACCACCGGCGCCACCAGGCGACCCAGCAGCAGCCTGCGCAGGGCCCAGAACGTCAGCCCGGAAAACACGGTCAGCGCCAGTGCCATCAATCCCGCCAGCTGCCAGGCAGCACGGCGTGCAGGCTGGGGGTCGTACTGCGCCAGCACTTCGCCGATCTGTTCGCCGGCGGCACGCATGGGCACCCGCAGCAACTCGACCCCGGGCAAGTGCTGCCCGGTCTGGCCCAGCACCTGGCCGTCAGCGCGACGGATTTCCGCGTAGGCCACCGCGCCCGACAGGTCGGACAGATAGCGTTCCAGCGTGCCGTAGTCGCGCAGCAGCACCGCATCGAGCGAGATCGTGGCAAGTTGCGTGGCGAGCGCGCGGGCCTTGTCGGCCTGCGCTTCCTGGATCAGGCGCTGGGTGGATTGCCAGATGACCACCCCCAGCACCAGAAACAACGCGAACCAGGCCACGGCCAGGATGACCGTGAGCCTGAACGCGAGCGAGCGCCTTTTCACCAGTTCTCCAGGGCGCGTTCCATGCGCCGCACGACGGCATAGTGCGCGTCCTCGACCTCGACAAATGCGACGGCCGGCCCCAGTGCCGCGAGGGCGTCGCGGCCACTGGCGTCGGGGTGAAGCAGCGCCAGGCGCACGCGCTTCGCCTCTTCGGGGGCCACCCTGGGCGAGGCTGCGATGACGTGCGGGGGCAGCGGCTGCGAGGTGGCCAGAATGCGCAGACCGCGCGGCAGATAAGTCCTGGCAATGTCCAGCCGCAGCCCGCCGGCGTCGAAATCGCCATGCAGCACCGCCAGCGCAACGCGCTCATGACGGTCGAGATGCACGACGTTGGCGAGGTCGGCGCGCCGGATGCCCGCCTGGGCGAGCATCTGCTTGGGCGCCACGGCGCTCGACATCGAGATCTCCGCACCGAGCGCAACGCGTGTGCCAACCAGATCGGCGACCTGCCCGATGCGGCTGTCGGCGCGTACGACCAGCGCGCTCTGATAGAACGCCTGACCGCCTTCGGATTCGCCGGCCAGGATTTCCACCGCGGCGCGATTGCGCGCCCGGACGTAGGGGGTGGGACCGAGATAGGCATAGTCGGCACGGCCGCTCGCGATCATCTCGATCTGCTCGTCGTAGGTCTGTGCGATGACCAGCCGCATAGGCCGTCCCAGCACTCCGCCGAGGTAGAGGGTCAGCGGCCGGTAACGTGCATACAGCCGGCTGGGGGTGTCGTAGGGGTGAACGACAAAGACGGCAGGGCGCGGCGCGGCCCTCGCCGCAAACGGAGTCAGTGCCAGGGTGGCCAGGAAGTGGCGGCGTTCCATGCTCAGGGCCGGTTACCCCGATGTAGGTTCGGATGCATGTCGGGCGGACTCAGTTGTCGCGTTGTGCGCAGGTGCTGCCGGTTTTGGATCATACCAATGTGCGCGTTGATCGGGCATCGCAGGGGCGACCCGGATGGCCATCCGCAAAAAAAAAGCCGCCCCAACAGGGACGGCATCAGGTTCCCACCGGCACATGCGAAAACCGAGTGGGGGAGGAGAAGAATGCATCGCGAGGAGATGGCCGGACTCGTCGTGGCGCAGGGCGATCACCCTCGTGATGCTGCCGGTTCGCGGCTCAGCCGATGGTCGCTTCGGCGCTGTTCTTGTCGCCCTTGTTATCGGTCCAGTTGACGACGACCTTGTCGCCAGCCTTGGGGCCCTTGACCTTGAAGCCCAGGTAGGGGTTCTTGGACACGCCGCCGCCGATTTCGGCTGCCAGCACGGTGGCGCCGTTGATGGTGGCGGTCACTTCCTGGATGAAGTGGGCGGGCACCAGTTGGCCGGTCTTGGCGTCTTTGCGCAGACCGGTTTCCATCGGGTGGTTCATCAGCACTTTGACGTCGGCGACGTCGCCTGCCATGGTGGCACGGATACGCATGGGTTCAGCCATTTGGCTTTCCTTTCCTGAATATGATGGGGTGAGGGGGCGCGGGCGGGTTGATCAGCCGCCGCAGCCGCCGATGGTGACTTTCACTTCCTTGGCGGAGGTGTAGGACTTGCCGCCTGCATTGACCACTGCACGGACCAGCGAGGTCTGGCCCATCTTGATGCGGGTGGAAATGAAGCCCTGGGTGCCGCCGGACAGGTTGTAGTTGCCGATCAGGGGGGTGCCGTTCTTCTCGGCGATGATGGCGATGCTGGTGGTCCCGGCGATACCGCTGGTGACTTCCACCGGCACCACGGCGCCGTTCTCGGCGATGTCCGGAGCCTTGATGATGATGTCCTTGCTGTCGGCCGGGCTGGAGGCGCCGAGGCCCTTCATCGCGTCGCCGACGTTCTTGGCCTCGAAGGCAGACTTGTTCCAGGCGGCCATCGCCTGGGTGGGCTTCAGCAGGCCGGCGGCCACGGCCACGGCCACGGCGCCCGCGCCAGCGGCGCCTTTCAATACGTTTCTACGCAGTGCGTTCATGAATGTGGATCCTCGAATATGGAACGGGCCGCAGTCCAAGCGGACTGTGCCCGTTGGATGGTGTGTCTTACTTTTGGTTCAGAGGCGATTCGGGCGAGACCAGGTAGGCCGTGATGTCCGCTACCTGCGCTGGCGTCAGGATGCCGTTATGCCCCATCCGCGGCATGCTGGAACACGCCACCGTCGCCTGCGCGTTGTAGAGCTTGTCGTAGGTGTAGGTCACGATGTCGTCGCTCGCACCGCGCAGTGCGCCGTAGCCCGTCAGGCTGGGGCCGATGTTGCCGGCTGCGACCTCCTTGGGATCGAGCGCATGGCAGGCATAGCAGTTGCCGCCGTTGCCGCCTTTCTGCTTGTCGGCCTTGTCGGGTTCGATTGCGCCGATGCGCATGCCGAAGCCGCCTTTCACCAGCTTTTCGCCGTTCTTCCAGTCGCCCATCAGCTTGTTGCCGTCGGGGTACTTGATGGTGGCGCGTTCGCGCTTGTTGATGGCGTCCGCGTCCTTGGCGGAGGGGTTGTTGCGGGTCTTGGAGCAGAGCTTCTGGGTGTCGTCCTGCACCAGGCGCGACATGTCCTGGCCTTCGCCCGGCTTGAAGCTGCTGGCGACGAGCTTGTCGACCTTGGCGCTCAGGTCTTCGGCGGCATGGACGCTGCCGAATGCGCCTGCCAGAAGCGCGGAGAGAATCAGGGTATGGTTCTTCATGTCGGAGCCTCCGGTTAACGCTTCATGCCGGGCAGGTCATACGTGCCGCCCTTGGCCTGGTGGGTGAGGAAGGAAATCAGCGCGACCGTCGCCGGCGAACCGTAGTCGATGTCGGGCGTGCGCATCTGCCAGTGGCAGTCCCACATGCGGTGCTGCATGTTGCGCACGACGCCGTGCGAGACCCGGTAGGTCGGCCAGGTGCTCATCGTCGCCTGGATGTCCTTCTTGTTGTACACGTTCACCAGGCCCTGCAGGCGCACGCGCTTGCCGTCCTCGGCGTGGCAGGTCGCGCAGGAGAAATCCATCGGACCGTGGCGGTTCCAGAAGTAGGCTTCGCCGACCTTCTGCGCCTCCTTCTCGGCCGGATGCTTGAGCGGCGGGGCGATCTTCATGCCGTTGCTCTGATAGGCCACGTAGGCGGCGAGCATCTCGAGTTCGGTGTTGGACTCGTTGTAGCGCTGGTCGGCGTAGAGCTTCTTCTTGATCTCCGCCTCGTCGAAGCCCTGCAGGGTCGTCATGCAGGTCAACAGTCGCGATTCGATGTCCTGCACCCGCTTGGTGTCCTTGAAGTAGCGGGGCAGTTGGGCATAGGCACCCTTCAGCTTGCCGGGGCCCAGGCCGAAGTCGCATTTTTCCAGGCTGGCGTTCTTGGGGCCGCGCTTGGTCTTGTAAAGCGCCTCACCCTGGTCGATCACCAGAAAGCCCGGGTTGGCATCCTTGTCGGCGAGCATGGCGCGGTATTCCTCCACGCTGACCTCACCCATCGCAACGGGCGCTGCGAGTGCAAGCGTGAGGGCGGTCAACCCCTTAACCGTCAGGTTACGTTTCATTGAAGTCTCCTCTGTATGGTTCGATCGGTCGATACCGATCAACCCTCTTGCACGAGGCGTGCCATATCAATGCATGCTCCATCACCTTGAAAGAAAAGCATTTTTAATGCAGGGCTGAACGCTGCGGGTATTGCATTCTGCAAGCATCCTGCAAATTGCCATGGCGGGCCGTGGTGTACCAGCCATGTGCATATGCCCAACGGCAAGCGTGATACCAGGATGATGGGGAGGGCTTGCGCTGTTACCTGAGTTTTTTCAAATCTTTCCGGGTCAAATTGTCGGTATTTCACCCGACGACCAGCATCAGCACCGCGGTCATCACGCCCGCCAGGAAGGCGAGCCAGGCATACGGCCGGCGCTGGCGTTCGGCTTCCGGCAGCAGGTGTGTGGCGCCCACGTAAACCAGCATGCCGGCCGAGAGCGACAGCAGCGCGCCGAGCAGGGGTGGGTCGACGCGGCTGACAAAGGGGAACGAGACGAGCATGCCGAGCGGCGTGGTCAGCGCCGCCGCGGCCAGCGCCGTCCACAGCGCCGGACGCGGCCGAAGGCCGCTGTGGATGAGCAGCAGGTAGGTGACGATGCCCTCCGGGAACTCGTGCAGCACCATGCCCACCGCCGCCAGCGTGCCGGTGAAGTGGCTCACCTGATAGGTGACGGCGTAGACCATGCCGTCGATGAAGGAATGGAAGCCGATGCCGAACACGGGCAGGATGCCGATGCCCGGCTGGATCACGTGATGGCGCTCGCACACGAAGGCGCACAGGAAGCGGTGAAAGAGGTGCATGCCGGCGAAGCCTGCGAGCAGGAGCGCCGCCGCATGCGCGTTCATTTCGAACGACTCGGGCACCAGATGCAGGAAGGAAGCGGCGATCAGCACGCCGGCGGCGTAGCTGATGAAGTACACGATTTTCGCGCGTGCCCAGGTCTCGAAGCGGCGCACCGTATAAATGCCGAACGCGGTCACAGCCGCCGCCAGGCTGCTGGCGCCCAGTGCGATCCAGAAAGTCTGCCCCAAGGCCATCCCCGTCAACCGAGCATGCCGAGAATGATGCGGTCCACCGCGTCTTCGGGCGCCAGCCCACGCGCCATCAGGGCCTCG
Source organism: Thiobacillus sp. 63-78 (assembly GCA_001899765.1). Taxonomy (GTDB): domain Bacteria; phylum Pseudomonadota; class Gammaproteobacteria; order Burkholderiales; family Thiobacillaceae; genus Thiobacillus. Next base: position 32,219 of record MKWM01000043.1, on the reverse strand, counting down.
AGCTGGCGCTCGTCCACCGCACCGATGGCGGCCTCGTGGGTTACCTTGGCCTGCGGGTGGGTGACCTTGACTTCCGGAACGGCCGAGGCCGTCGCGTTGCCGCGCACGATCTCCAGGCAATCGACATGGCCGCGCACCCCGGCCGCGTTGCCATAGGTGGCGCCGACGATACGCGCGCGCGCCTCGTCCTCCACCGCCACCCGGCTCTTCACCAGGCCGCGGGCGCCGGCACCGTTCAGATGCACCCGCTCGCAGAGGTCAATGCGGTCGGCGGCATGGCCGTAGATCTTGCTGGTGAGCTCGGCGGTCGCGTCCGCGCCGACCTCGACGTCGTAATCCACGTCGAGCCTGCCGACCAGGCCCTGCACCAGGCTGAAGTCGGCGCGGAAGTGCGCCCCTTCGCCCACCTTCACGCGCGCCCGCGGCACCACCTCGATGCCGCCCGACAGGCCGTGGTAATGCACCTCGTTGTAGGCCAGTCGCGCATCCCGGCTGAGTTCGATGCGCGCATCCATGGCATGGCGTGCCTGATCCGGAAACATGAACAGGCAGTGCGACCAGAAGGTGGCCTGCGCGTTGTCCTCCAGCAGCACGTCCAGGTCGACGTTCTGCACGCCGAAGCGCTCGAACAGGCCGAAGCACAGGTGCACCGGCTGGGCGATGATGCAATCCTCTTCCACCACGATCCGCGCATGCACGCCTTTGGCGTCGGCGTGGGCCTCAACGCGGACGCCCGGGATGGATTGCTGGCTGAGCCGTTCATGACCATAGGCCACGACGTGCGCGGTGTCCGGCGTGAGGATGAGGCCGGGATCCTCGCCGATCTGACGGAAGGCCTGGTAGAGCGGCTCGAGATCAGCCACGGCAGGTCTTCCCGTCGCAGCGGCGGCAGCGCCGCGCCTTGAAGTTTTCGATCACCGCCGCCGGTTCGCCCTGGCTGACGATGCGCCCGCCGCACAGCTGCGAGGCGCGGTCGGCGCCTGCGGCCAGCGCTTCCTGATGGGTGATCAACAGCACCGCACCCTGCTTCCGCAGGGCCCCGATGACGCGGGTGATCTCGTCTTGCGAGAGGAAGTCGATGCCCGCCGTGGGCTCGTCGAGGATCGCCAGGCGCGGCTGCAGTGCCAGCACGCCCGCCAGTTCGATGCGCTTGCGCTCGCCGCCGGACAGCGTCTTGTCCAAGGCACGATGAAGATAATCCTCGGCTGCGAGTCCCACCTGACGCAGGCAGTCCGCGGGCTCTGCCTTGCCGCCGATGGACAGATAATCCGCCACCGACAGCCCCTCGAAGCGGGCGGGTTCCTGCCAAGCCAGCGTGAGGCCGCGGCGAGCGCGCTCGTGCAGGGGCAGTGCGGTGATGTCCTCGCCATCGAACACGATGCGGCCGCCGACGGACTGATAAGCGGCGCAACCCATCAATGCATACGCCAGGCTGGATTTGCCGGCGCCGTTGGCGCCCAGCAGGGCGTGCAACTCGCCGGTCGCAACGCTTAACGAGATATTTTCAAGCACCCGTCGTGCGCCCACATCCAGGGTCAGATTCGACGCCTCCAGGAGAGCCGGCATCTTCGTCACCCGGTATCAGCGAGTCTGTGAAGCCCGTGTGGAGGTGATCCAGCTTTCCAGGCTTGCTCTGAGTTCATCGCGCACGCGCCGGAAGGCCGCGAGCTTGTCGGCGTCGCCGCCCGGCGCGTTGGCCGGGTCGTCCAGATGCCAGTGCAGGGTTTCGTTGTCGCGCGCGAAATCGGGGCAAGCTACCCTGGCCCGGTCGCACAGGGTAATGACGTAATCGAACTGGGTGTCGAGGTAGTCGTTGAGGTGTTTGCTGCGCTGAGCGGAGATGTCGAGTCCCACCTCGCCCATGGCCTGGACCGCCAGGGGATGGAGCGGCGCAGGTTCATCGAGCCCCGCGCTGTGGGACTCATAGCGGTCGCCCCCAAGGCTGCGCAACAGGGCCTCGGCCATCTGGGAGCGGACGGAATTGCTGTCACTCAGGAACAGTACGCGAATCGGTGTATGCACGGCTGACTCCTCGAGGTGCACCTGGCCGGGCAGGGCCAGGGATGCGGAATTGACGCGGGTTTGCGGAAGGACGACGTGCTCCATAACGGGCAGCAAGAAGCGACGCGGCGAACGCGCGAGGCTTATTGCCGGGCGAGTTGACGACGTTGTTATGCATTTCTTGGAGCGAACATGATGATTGACATGCCTGCAAGGGCCACCAACGCCCCGACCAGATCCCAGGTGGTGGGCTTTACGCCATCAACTGTCCAAAGCCAAAGAATGGCTACGAAGATATAAACGCCGCCATAAGCAGCATAGACACGCCCTGCCGCGGTTGGATGCAGCGTTAAAAGCCAAGCGAATAGTCCGAAGCTCAACGCCGCAGGGACGAGAAGCCACGCGCTTTTTCCCTGCGTGAGCCAGAGATAGGGAAGATAGCAGCCGACGATCTCGGCCACTGCCGTTACCAGGAAAAGCAGGATGGTTTTTGTTTCAAGCATGGTCACTCGGTACTAAGCTCCTACGCACACGCACAATATACATTTTTGGCCAGAAACCCCTTGCTTCATTTCAGGCGAGCTGCCGGCACGTCCTTGTAATCGTTGTCACGGCGCCTGCCCATGTCTTGGCAAGGCGGTTCGGGCCATGCGTAGTTCGGGTTCTCGGTTACGTCCACCGATTCGATCGCCGGCCGCGTCACGAGCTTCTTCGCGTAGGCCCATTGCAGGTCCTGGAACAGGTCGATGTCGGCCGGCTCGAACGTGCCCGATTCGATTTTCTTCATCTGGGTGCGCACGTCGTGGGGATAGGTGGCGGCATTGATCACCACGCGCACGGATTTTCCGGTCGAGACGCGCTTCACCACGAAGTCGCTTTCCTTGAGTTTGGGGTCGATCAGGTGGCTGCCGAAGCGGGCGCGCGCGCCGGTGAGGTAGACCGCCACGTCGCCGCCGCAGGCGGAGTTGTTGGAGGCGATGACGAGGTCGGTGCGGTCGATAATGCCGTCGGGGAACAGCCGATCGAAGGCGACCTTGAGGGCGGTGGCGCCCTCGACGAGTCCGCCGCAGAAATGGCCGTGGAACTTGATCAGGTCCTTGATCGTGACGGTCTTGGTCTCGCTGGCATAGCGCCCGTATTTGTTCACGGTGTCGCGCACCCTGAACACCGGTGTGTGAGGCGCCTCGGCGAGCCACTGCGGGTAGTACCAGTCGGGCGCGTTACCATCCGGCGGCGCGGCCCAGAGAGGCGTGGCGAGTAAGAACAGCAAGGCGAGCAGGACTTTCATGGGGCTCCTCGGTCAGTCATGTTCAGGGCGCTCGCGCCAGTGGACGGTGCGCGTAACCGGCTCCGGCTGCAGGGTGGCGTGATGAATCCCGAAGCGCTCGGCCAGCAGGGCGTGGCTGGTCTCCATCACCATCTCCCATCGCGCGATGTCGCGCACCACCAGATGGGCCGAAAGCAGGGCTTCCTCCGGCCGCACGGCCCAGATGTGCAGGTCGTGTACCGAGGCCACCCCGGGCACGCCGGCCAGCGCGTGGCCGACTTCCTCCGGGGCGATGTCGAACGGCGCGCCCTCCATCAGTCCGTGCAGGGCCTCCCGCAACAGTCGCAGACTGGAGACCAGGATGAGCGCACCGATAACCAGAGACAGCAGCGGGTCGATGGGGGTCCAGCCGGTGAAGGCGATGACCAGACCGGCAAGAAGCGCAGCCACCGAGCCGAGCAGATCACCCAGCACATGCAGCAGGGCGGCACGGGTGTTGAGGTTCTTCTCGCCGCGGGTCAGCAACCACGCGACCAGCAGGTTGATGGCAAGGCCGATGGCGGCGGTGACGGATACCGCCTCGCCTTGCACGGCCTGGGGCGCCTGCAAGCGCTCGACAGCGGAGACCGTGAGCCAGGCCACCAGCGCCAGGAGGCTGAGACTGTTGATCAGCGCGGCGATGAATTCGGCGCGGCCGAGGCCATAGCTGTGGCGGGGCGAAACCTGCCGCCGCGCCAACCAGGCCGCGCCCGCCGCCAGCCCTAGGGCGGCGGCGTCGTTGACCATGTGGCCGGCGTCCGCCACCAGCGCCAGCGACCCGGCCCACAGGCCGACGCCCGCCTCGATGGCGGCGAAGCCCAGCGTCAGGAGGGTCGCCAGAATTAGCGTGGTGCCGGCGCCGGTGTGTGCATGGTTATGGTCGTGGCTCATCGTTATTGCTTATCAGTGTGGAAGGTTTCGCGCAGCCAGGCTTCGATTGCCTCGGTGCGCTGCAGGCCGGTCAGCACCACCCGCCCCGCCAACAGCACGGCCGGAGTCTGCTGCATCGGGATGCCGAGCATCTCTGCATCCCTGCAGACGCTCAGTTCCAGCGCCATGCCGGCCCCCGTTGCGGCACAATGCAGGCGCTTCTCCATGCGGAGTAGCGGCTCGCCGCTGCCAACCAGCGTCAACTGGATCACCGGCGTGCCAATGGGTGCAAACCTGCACACGGCCATGTCTTCAGCGCTCGTAGCCGGAACAGGGAATGCACACGTGCTTCTCACCCACCACGCGGACGTAAGCGCGTGCGGTGAGTTCGTTGCAGGCGGCACAGGGAACGAAGCCCATCACCTCGGGCAGCCACTCGCGGTCGAACTGGAACACTTCGCCGATGGTCATGACGTCGGCCTCGGGCGCGTCCCAGACCAGGTTCACCAGTTCCATCTGCTCGGCCTCGGGGATTTGGTCCGGCTCAATGCCTTGTCCGCGCTTGACCATGAAAGCGGACTCGGCGATGCGCTTGGCCAGGGTAGGCTTGTAGCTTACCCGTACGGCGCGGTTGGTCGCACGTTCGATCAGGGTCACGGCGAGCTTGCCGTAGGGCGTCTTCTCCATATTGCCCTTGCCCAGCGTACAGCCGGTGGCATTCTGCACGCCATCGCCGAAGCACATGCCGCCGTGGTCTTCGCCGATCTCGACAAAGGCATGCAGCTGGCGCCCGCCGGAACGCTTGACGTTCAGGGCGCGCAGCGCGGCCAGCCCAACGCGCACGCCGGCGACGCTGGCCCAGCAGCGGTGGCCATGGAATTTCAGGGTGTCCAGCAGGACCTGGCGATCGTCTTGGCTACTCACGGTGTTTCTCCTTCAGGTTGTGGCTGCGCACACAGCCAGGTTGTGACAAGTTTGCGGCTGGGCGCGCTGCCCTGATGAACCAGCCTGCCGTCCAGGACGACGCCCGGAACGGATAGAACCCGATAGCTGGCGATACGTGCCGGATCGGAGACCTTTTCCAGGTGGATTTCGATTCCCATGTCGCGCGCAGTCTCGTCGATGAGGCGGAACGTCTTGCGGCAGGCGGGGCAGTCGAACCCCAGGACTTCGACGTATCGCATGCCTCACTCACTGGCGATATCCGCCACCAGCTTTGCCGCAACCCCGAGCAGCAGCGCAGCGTAGAGCCGCTTGATCCAGGCCGGTTTGGCGCGTCGGGCCATGAACCAGGCACCAAGTTGCGAGCCGACCAGCGCGGCGAGAACGGTGAGGATGGCGAGCTGCAGATCGATATGCCCTTCCGCCGCATGGGCGGCAAATCCCGAAATCGAGGCGAAGGTGACAATGAAGGCCGTGGTGCCGGCTGCCTGCTTGGCGCCGTATCCCAACATCATCAGGACAGGGGCAACGATGAAGCCGCCGCCTACCCCCAGGAGCGCGCCAACGAAGCCCTCGCCGCCGCCGAGCATCAGGCCGATGGCTATGCGGCGGTGGGGGGGCATTGGCCTAGGAGCATCTTCATGCACGGCGCCGCGCAGGCTATACGCTCCTGCCAATAGGGTGAGCGCCGCGAACAGGCCGAGCAGCAAGTCCTTGGGCAGATACTGCGTGGTGTGGGCACCCAAGGGGGCAGCGACCAAAGCCGCCAGCGCCGCCGGCAGGCCGCCGCGGAAGTCCACCAGTCCCTCGCGCGCATAGCGCATCAATGCAGAGACGGAGGTCACGCCGTTGAGCAGCAGCCCCAACGGGATGGCTACCGTTTTCAAGGGCAACTCCATCCACTTGAATATCGGGACGTAAAGCATGCCGCCGCCCAGGCCCAGCATGGAAAATACCGCGGAGATCACGAATACCACGCCGCTGGCGATCAGGTGCGTGGACGTCAGGTCCATGTTCGACGCACTTCAGCCACAACACCCATGCTTTCCCTCGCCGCGGGCAAGCTGAATTGGCGGACAGGGTACGCTGCCGTACGAGCAGAACACGCAACAGTCACCGGGCTTTGGCCTGAGCAGGGTTTTGCACGCTGGGCATTCGTAGAACCACTGGCACGCATCCGTCGGCATGGTCAGGGTTTCCGCGTGGCCACAAACAGGGCAGGTAAGCAGGGATTGGAGAGAAACAGCAGTCATGCACGTTCCTTCCCTACATGGGTCATTTGCGCCGCAACAAGCCGGTTAATTGGGTTCCTGGCGCTACCGTATTGAACACAGTGCCGTATTTCTGCACGTTCTCGTGCAGCAGTTCCAGACGACGGTCGGATTCATCGCTGTCGACGATGATCTCGTAGGTGATCGACTCCATCTTCGGCGGCACGTCCTGGCGCACGCCGTCGACACGCACCTCGACGCCTCGCAGCGAAAAGTTGAGCATGGGCGTGATGCGCTCGATACCCTTGATGATGCAGGCGGACACCGCGGCCAGCAGAAGCTCGGCCGGATTGAAGGCCTTGGGGTTGCCAGCGAGGTCAGTATCGAGCGGAATTTCCGCCTGCTTGCAGCGCGACACGCTGCCATGAGCGTCGATACGGACGCTTTCGACGTGGAAGCGCATTTTCTGGTCGCTCATGCCCATCCCCGGTCAGGCATGGCTGGTTACTGCAGCCAGCCTTCGATCTTCTTGCGGTCCGGCACGCCGCCGGCATGCACCACCTTGCCGTCGATCACCACGCCGGGGGTCGACATGACGCCGTAGCCGAGGATGGCCGCCATGTCCTCGACCTTCTCCAGCCTGACCGTCACGCCGCGCGCCTGCGCGACTTCCTCGATCAGCTTCAGCGTCGTCTTGCAGTTGGCGCAGCCGCTGCCGAGCACTTTGATGTCCTTCATGCTGTTCTCCTTCAATTTTCCGGCTTGACCGCCTCGATGGTGGCGGACGCAATGTAATCTTCGACCCCGCGCCCAGGCGCCCAGTTGCGGATGAACTCGCGGCTGGCGTCCTTGGGGGCGATGCGGATGTCTGCGAAGCCAGCTACGGAGAGCATCAGCTTGAGTTCATCGACGCTCGCCGCGCCGGCCACGCAGGCAGTATAGAGCGCGACTTCCTGCTGCATCTCCGGCGGCAACGGGGCCGTCGTGACGATGTCCGAAATGGCGAGACGGCCACCGGGCTTCAGCACCCGGAAGGCGTCGCGGAAGACCTGCGCCTTGTCGGGCGAGAGGTTGATGACGCAGTTGGAGATGATCACGTCGACCGTCGCGTCAGCGACCGGCAGGTGCTCGATCTCGCCGAGGCGGAAATCGACGTTTGCGTAGCCGCCCTTGACTGCGTTGGCGCGGGCCTTGGACACCATGTCGGGGGTCATGTCGACGCCGATTACGGCACCATTATGGCTGACCTGGCGTGCGGCGAGGAATGCGTCGAAGCCTGCGCCGCTGCCCAGATCGAGCACGGTCTCGCCCGGCTGCAATGCGGCGATGGCCTGCGGGTTGCCGCAACCCAAACCAAGATTGGCACCTTCCGGCACCGCCGCCGTCTCCTCGGCGCTGTAACCGATGCCCTTTGACAGCAACTGAGCGACGGCGTCATCCAATGGCGCACAGCATCCCGTGCTCGGCGTGCAGCAGCCGCCCGATTCGGCGCGTGCAACGGCGCCGTAGGCCTCACGCACCTGCTGACGGATCTGGTCGTGTTCGTGTGTGCTCATGCTGGTCTCCTTTCAGCAGCAGGACTTTCCCGAAGGCGTGGGCGTGCAGCAGGCGCCGCCTTCGCTCACGGCGATGGCCGCGAGCTTCGTGGCAGCCTTCGGCGCGAAGCGCGCGGCATAAGCCTCGTCGAACTTGGCGTCGAGCTTTTGCGCGGCCTCGTCACGGATGTGGCGTGCGATCTCGATCACAGTGTCGATCTGCTCGCGCGATACGCCGTAATCCTTCAGGCGGTCGACCTGGCACAGGCCCTGGTCGGGATGATTGGATGCGATATTGGCCGCCAGGGACACCAGCGCGACGATGGACGGATGCAGGTCGGAACTCATAGAACCCCCTTCAGAGAATTGAACAGCAGGCCGACGATGACGAAGGCCGTGGAAAGGTAGGCCGCGAACAGCGCCAGCAGCGGCACCTTGACGACCTTCTTCAGGATGATCATCTCCGGCAGCGACAGCGCGGTCACCGCCATCATGAACGCCAGCACCGTGCCGATGGGAACGCCCTTGTCTAGCAGCACCTCGGCGATGGGGATGATGCCGACCGCGTCGGAATACAGGGGCACTCCGACTAGCACGGCGCCGACAACCGACAGCACGCCGCCGTCGCCGGCGATCCTCGCCACGAAATCGGCCGGCACGTAGCCGTGGATGAAGGCGCCGACGCCGACGCCGACGAGGATGAATTTCCAGATGCGGCCGACGATTTCCTTGACCTGGCTCACAGCATAGTCGTGACGTGCGCGCAGGGAGGTGTCCTCGTCCACCTGGGCCGCTTCGCCCATGCGGATCTTCCAGACGTAGTCCTCGACCCAGCGCTCGGGCTTGAAGCGCTCCAGCACGAAACCGCCAATAAGCGCGACCGTGAGGCCGGTCAACACGTAGAGCACGGTGAACTTCCAGCCGATGACGGAGGCCAGCACCACCACCGCGACCTCGTTGATCATCGGGCTGGCGATCAGGAACGACAGCGTCACCCCGAGCGGGATGCCGGCCTCGACGAAGCCGATGAAGAGCGGGATCGACGAGCACGAGCAGAACGGCGTCACCGCTCCCAGCCCCACCGCCATGAAGCGGCTTTGCAGGTGGCCGCGGTTGCGGATGAACTCGCGCACCTTCTCCGGCTTCAGCAGCGCGCGCAGCAGGCCCATGACGTAGATCACCAGGGTCAGCAGCACCAGGATTTTCGCCACGTCCATGACGAAGAAATGCACGGCGGCGCCCAGCGGGGTGTCCGGTGACAGGCCTGCGAGGTCGAAAACGAGGAGGGTGGCGAGTGCGTCGAACATCACTGCGACTCGAATTCGACGAACGCGCGGTTCATGTTGGCGCGGTGTAGGTCGCCGTAGTTCTCGAGGTGCTTGAACTGCGGCAAATCGGCGTAGCGGTCGAGGGTAGCGTCCATCGGCTCCATGTCCTTCGCGGCGGCGCCCACCTTGCCGACGAGGATGTCGTAGTAGTCGCCGGTCTCACGCTGCGCCTGCGCCAGGTCGCATACGCGGCCGTGGCCGGGGACGATGCGCGCCGGCTTCAATGCAGCCATTGCGTGAAAAGCCTGCTGGCCGTTCTTCACGCTCGACCACGGCAGCACGCCGAGCAGGCGGTCGACGTAGACCAGGTCGCCGCTGAACATCACGCGCTGCTTCGGCAGCCATACCCAAGCGTCGCCCGGGAAATGGGCGTCGGTATGGCGCAGTTCGAGCGTCTCGCCGCCCAGTTCCAGCGTGGCCGCCTCGCCCGCCACGGCCTTCGACGCGGGCAGTGGCCTGGTGCCCTGCATGCGCTTGCCGAGGAAACGCGTCATGCCTTCCATGTGCTGCGCCCCGTATTCTGCCTGGGTGGCGGCGGTGCGGGCGAGCGCGATGACCTCGGCGCCGCGGCCGGCGAAATAGTCGTTGCCGAGCCAGCGGTGGTCCTGGCTGCCGGTGTTGACGACCCAGCGCACCGGCTGCTTCGTCACCTTGTCGATGGCGGCCTCGATCTTCCGGGCTCCCAGCAGGCTGGCGCCCGAGTCGATCAGGATCACCCCTTCGGGCGTGACGACAAAGCCGAAGTTGGCGTTGAGGCCGTCATTGCCGGCGCTGCGCTGGCCGAGCGGGCCGACGATGGCGTAGACGTTGCCGGCGACCGGTTCCGCCACGGGCTGGTAGTCCGCGTGGGCAGACAGCACAGACAGCCCGGTTACGGCAGCAAGCAGAATCAACACATATCGCTTCAGCATGTTCGTTCCTTATTGGGCAGGCAATCCCGCTTCATACCAGCCTTTGCTGCGGTTGACGATCTTCACCACCAGCAGCATCACCGGCACCTCGATCAGCACGCCGACCACGGTGGCGAGCGCCGCGCCCGACTGGAAGCCGAACAGCGCGATCGCCGCGGCCACCGCGAGCTCGAAGAAGTTGGACGCGCCGATCAGCGCAGATGGGCAGGCGACGCTGTGCTTTTCGCCGACCTTGCGGTTGAGCCAGTAGGCGAGGCCCGAGTTGAAGAACACCTGGATCAGGATCGGCACCGCCAGCAGCGCGATGATCAGCGGCTGCGCGATGATCGCCTCGCCCTGGAAGGCGAACAGCAGCACCAGCGTGGCGAGCAGCGCAAGGATGGACAGGTGGCCGAGCGTGGCGAGCGTGGCGTCGAATGCCGCCTGCCCGTGCCTGAGCAAAACCTTGCGCCAGGCCTGCGCCAGGATCACCGGGATGACGATGTACAGCACCACCGAGGTGAACAGCGTGTCCCACGGCACGACGATCGCCGACAAACCCAGCAGCAGGCCGACGATCGGCGCGAAGGCGACGATCATGATGGCGTCGTTCAGCGCCACCTGCGACAGCGTGAAATACGGATCGCCGCCGGTGAGCCGGCTCCACACGAACACCATCGCGGTGCACGGTGCGGCAGCCAGCAGGATCAGGCCGGCGACGTAGCTGTCGAGCTGCTCGGCAGGCAGGTAAGGCGCGAACCAGTGGCGGATGAACAGCCACGCCAACAGCGCCATCGAAAACGGCTTCACCGCCCAGTTGACGAAGAGGGTGACGCCGATGCCCTTCCAGTGCGACTTCACCTGGTGCAGCGCGCCGAAGTCGATCTTCATCAGCATCGGAATGATCATGATCCAGATCAGCAGGCCGACCGGCAGGTTCACTTGCGCGACCTCCATGCGCCCCAGCGCCTGGAACGGTGCAGGGAACAGCTGCCCCAGCGCCACGCCGGCGACGATGCACAGTGCGACCCACAGTGTGAGCCAGCGCTCGAACACGCTCATCGGCGCGCCGGCGGCGCGCTTTCCCGTCACTTCGCACTGTGCGCTCATGTTGTCTTCCCAATCAGTTGTAGGGCCTGCTGCAGTTTGATCCTCTCAAGGGTGGCGAACGGCAGGCAGACGAACATGGAAATGCGGCGCTGCAACTGGTTCATGGCTTCAACGAAGGCATGGCGCCTAGTCTCGTCGCTACCTTCCACTGCCGCCGGGTCGGGGATGCCCCAGTGGGCGGTCATCGGCTGCCCCGGCCATACCGGGCACACTTCGCCCGCCGCCCTGTCACACACGGTGATGACGAAATCGAGGCGCGGCGCGCCGGCCTGCGCGAATTCATCCCACGCCTTGCTGCGCAGCGCTATGGTGGGGAAATGGTTTTTCTCCAGCAATTCCAGCGCGAACGGATTGACCTGCCCGGCCGGGAGACTGCCCGCGCTGAACGCCCGGAAACGCTCCTTGCCCAGATTGTTCAGCAGCGATTCGGCCAGGATCGAGCGCGCCGAATTGCCGGTGCACAGGAACAGCACGTTGAAGACCGGTCCGGCCATGGCACGCTCCTCGTCGATTCAGGCTGCAGCGGCCTGCAGACCGAGTTTCTCGCGTACCGCGGCGATCAAGCGGGTGCGGATGTCGTCGCGCACCGCAAGGAAGCTTTCCAGCGGCTCGCCGTGCGGGTCGTGGAACGGCAGGTGGATGGCCGGGATCGGCTTGGGGAAGATCGGGCAGGCTTCACGGGCGTTGTCGCATACCGTCACCACCAGGTCGATGTCCTCGCTCATTACGGCGTCGATGTCCTTCGGGTGCAGGCCTTCGGTATTCAGACCCGCATCTTTCAGCGCCGCGATCGCGCCGTCGGCCACTTTCGGCTGCGGCCGGGTGCCGGCAGACAGCGCGCGCACCTGGCCGGCGAGGTCATTGTTCAGCAGCACTTCGGCCATTTGAGAACGGCAGGAATTGCCGGTGCACAGCACCAGCACGGTATAGGGTTGGTTCACGATAGGTCCTTTTTGAGATGACATTGAACAGTTAACAACTCGGGTGAAAAGGGGCTGGTTGCGCTAGCAATTCCAGGCCTAAAAATCTAGGACGGCTCCATTGAAGGCTCGCAGGCCGGGGTGCACGCCGACGTGCAGGGATTACCGCCACAGCAGTTTTCGGTGAGAAAACCTAGTAGTGCGTTCATGGCGTCGAAATTCGCGGTGTAGATGACGAACCTGCCTGCCTGCCTGGAATTCACCATTCCGGCGTGTGAAAGCTCCTTTAGATGGAAGGACAGCGATGACGGCGGGATACCCGTGAACTCGCTGACCTTTCCGGCAGCTAGGCCGGTTGGCCCGGCTTGGACGAGCGCACGGAAGATTGCCAGACGGGATTCCTGGGCTAGGGATGCAAGGGCTGAAATAACGGCTTTTGTTTCCATGTTTCAATGATAGTAGAAACATAGAATAAATTGCAAGAACTGTAACGTCATTTGGCATAACTGGCTGCGTGATGCAGTTCTAAATAGGCGGTAATACCAAGCATCGCTTAGTAGGCCGCTCAATCCGGCAATTATGGGCTTCCTATTCATTCCCTCATTTGTTGCCTAGGATGACCCTAGTGCCATCATGGAGCCTGCAACTCCTTAGGCCAAGCACACGTACGATAACCCATCAGGAGGAAAACATGACCCAACACGTATCCCGCCGGGATTTCTTCAAGATGAGCGGCGGGTTGGCCGCCGGCGCAGGCGTCGCAGCGACGGGCCTTGCGCCCGCAAGCGCGGAGGCTGCCCCCATCAACACCAGCACAAACCTGCCATATCCGGCCAAGGCAGTGGGCAAATCCGGCGGGATGAAGGCCAACGAGCCGGTGGACTTCACCTACCCCGACGCCTCTAGCCCCTGCCAGGCCATCAAGATGGGGCAGGCGGTGCCCGGCGGAGTTGGGCCCAACAATGACATCGTCGCCTACAGCATCCTCTGCACGCACCAGGGCTGCCCCACCTCCTACGACAGCAAGGATCGCTGCTTCAAGTGTCCCTGCCACTTCAGCATTTTCGATGCCGAGAAACGCGGCCAGACGGTCTGTGGGCAGGCGCCGACCGACCTGCCGCGCATCGTGCTGGAGTACAACGCAAAGAATGACACCGTCACCGCTGTCGCCGTGGATGGCCTGATCTATGGGCGTCAGGCCAACGTGCTGTAAGGAGAAGAAAAATCATGGCTAAAGCAAAAGATCGCATCACCCTGCCGCCGGTCAACGCGCAGAAGACCAACATGACCTGTCACTTCTGCATCGTCGGCTGTGGCTATCACGTGTACAAATGGCCCGAAAACCAGGAAGGCGGCAAGGCGCCGAACCAGAATGCGCTGGGGCTGGATTACCGCGAGCAGTTGCCGCCGTTCGCTGTCATCGCCACGCCCACCCAGCAGAACGTGATAACCGACAAGGACGGCCGCCGCTACAACATCCTCGTCGTCCCCGACAAGGAATGCGTGGTGAACGAAGGCGGCGGCTCGATTCGCGGCCTGCGCATGGGGGCCTACATGTACGCCGAAGGCACGCCCACCGGCGAGCGCCTGGCGCATCCGCGCATCCATACCGGCGACCAGTGGCTGCAAACCGACTGGGAGCAGGCGCTGGCGATCTACGCCGGTGTCACCAAGAAGATTCTCGACAACAAGGGCCCGCGCGAAATCGCCTTCGACACCTTCGACCATGGCGGCGCAGGCGGCGGCTTCGAAAATACCTGGGGTACCGGCAAGCTGATGTTCACCGCGCTGCAGACGCCGCTGGTGCGCATCCACAACCGTCCATCGTACAACTCCGAGTGCCATGCCACCCGCGAGATGGGCATCATGGAACTGAACAACAGCTACGAGGACGCGGAAGTCGCCGACTGCATCATGTGCATCGGCACCAACCCTTACGAGTGCCAGACCAACTACTTCCTCTATCACTGGATGCCCAACCTGCAGGGTGCGACGCTGGACAAGAAGAAGCAGTGGTTCAAGGGCGAGGAGGTTGACGCGGCCCGCTTCATTTTCGTCGACCCGCGCCGGACGCCCACGGTTGCCATTTGCGAGGTGGCGGCCAAGGACAACGTCCTGCACCTGGACATCGAGCCGGGCACCGACGTCGCACTGTTCAACGGCCTGTTCACCCATGTCGTCGAGCAGGGCTGGATCGACAAGGCATTCATCGCAAAGCGCACCAAGGGCTTCGACGAGGCTGTCAAAGCGAACAAGATGAGCCTGGATGAATGCAGCAAGATCACCGGGGTGCCGGTGGCCAAGCTCAGGCAGGCTGCCGAGTGGGCCTACAAGCCCAAGGCCGGCGGTGCGATGAAGCGCACCATGCACGCCTACGAGAAAGGCATCATCTGGGGCAACGACAACTACGCCATCCAGTCCTCGCTGCTCGATCTGGTCATCGCCACCCACAACGTCGGCGGCCGTCGCGGTACCGGCTGCGTACGCATGGGCGGCCACCAGGAAGGCTATACCCGGCCCCCCCATCCGACCGGGGAGAAGCTCTACAACGACCAGGAAATCATCAACGGCAAGGGCATGATGTACACCGCCTGGGGGGCCAATCCCTTCCAGTGCACCTGCAATGCCGAGAATTTCCGCAATGCCGTGATGCGCCGCTCGGAAATCGTCAAGGACGCCATGCGCGGAGCACGTGGCGCCAGCACGGCGCAGATGGTGGACGCGATCTACGACGCCGTCGCCAACAAGGGCGGCCTGTTCGTTACCGCGATCAACATCTACCCGACCATGCTCGCCGATGCCGCACACCTGCTGCTGCCGGCCGCGCACCCGGGCGAGATGAACCTGACCTCCATGAACGGCGAGCGCCGCATGCGCCTGTCGCAGAAATTCATGGATGGTCCCGGCAGCGCCAAGGCCGACTGCCTCATCGCTGCGGACATCGCCAACACCCTGAAAGCGATGTACGAGAAGGAGGGCAACGCCAAGATGGCCGCCCGCTTCAAGGGCTTCAACTGGAAGACCGAGGAGGACGCCTTCAACGACGGCTTCCGGATGATGGGTGCCAAGGACGTGGGCGGCGTGATCCACAGCCAGGGCGGCGACACCGGCAAGCTGGCGACCTACGAGTTGCTGCGCAAGGCCGGCAACAACGGCGTGCAACTGCCGATCAAGGAGGTCAAGGGTGACAAGCTGGTCGGCACCGAGATGCTCTACACCGAGAAGTTCGACACCGACGATGGGCTGGCACACTTCAAGGCATCGCCCTGGAAAGGTGGCTTGCTAGGGCCGGTGCAAGGGCAGAAGGACAAGTACCGCTTCTGGGTCAACAGCGGCCGTGTCAACGAAGCCTGGCAGAGCCACTACCACGACCAGTTCAACCCGGCGATGAAGGAACGCTGGCCGATGGCTCCGGTGGAAATCAACCCTGCCGACGCCAAGGAGTTGGGGATTGCCAATGGCGACATCGTCGAGTTGTACAACGACTACGGTTCGACCTATGCCATGGCCTATATCACCGCCGATGCCAAGCGCAACCAGGTGTTCATGAACTTCGGGCATTACAACGGCATCCATGGCGACGTCACCACCGAGGCGGTCGACCGCAATGTCGTGCCGTACTACAAGGGCGCGTGGGCCAACCTGCGCAAGGCCACACGCGGCGACTACCAGTCCACGGTGAGTTTCAAGTCACGGCGCTACACGGCCTGAATAACAGCGCGCAATGCAGACGGGGCACATGATGTGCCCCGTTTTTTTTCGCACACCTGCTGCGTGTTGCGGATGCTGGCTGTCGTCCGGGTTGCCAGCCTCAACGTCTCCTGCACGGAAAGCCGGAAGCTCGCGCCCTGCAGCGGCGCTCCGCGATCGCAGTGGCCCAAGTGCCGCAGCCGACCGTCGGTGATCTTGACGACGTTTTGCAGGCCACGGGCCCGACTAGTTTCTCTACTACTTATTCCCTTTTTCGGGAAGGGTGAATACCGCCCGCACCTCGCCCCGAAAAAACGGATCAGTCACGAAATTGCAACATTCAATCCTTATCGTGGCGTTCGCTGGACGACGGAGGTCAATCGTCCGCGCAGTCTTGCTTTTGGAGAATAGTCCAAGCCCTCGTTACTCAATGGAGATTAAGCAAATGGTTCAGAACAAAATCGTTGCCACACTCGGCTTCCTGGCCTGCACCCTGGTCAGCCATACCGCGGTGGCCCAGGCCGTCAAGGTCGACCCCGCTCTGCCGTCGTACCAGAAGGCCAGCGGGGTTTCGGGTAACTTCACCAGCGTCGGTTCCGACACGCTGAACAACCTGATGACGCTGTGGGCCGAGTCCTACAAGCGCCTTTACCCCAACGTCAACATCCAGATCCAGGGCGCTGGTTCCTCCACCGCGCCGCCCGCGCTGATCCAGGGCGCCTCCAACTTCGGCCCGATGAGCCGCACCATGAAGGACGAGGAAATTGTCGCCTTCGAGAAAAAGCATGGCTACAAGCCGACTGCCGTGCCGGTCGCGATCGACGCCCTGGCCGTGTACGTCAACAAGGACAACCCGGTTCCCGGACTGTCCATCCCCCAGGTCGACGCCATCCTCTCCTCGACCCGCAAGTGCGGCGGCGCCAAGGAAATCAGCAAGTGGGGCGACGTGGGCATGACCGGCGACTGGGCCAACCGCCCCATCGCCCTGTATGGTCGTAACTCGGTGTCCGGCACCTACGGCTATTTCAAGGAAAAGGCCCTGTGCAAGGGCGACTTCTCCAAGCGCGTGGCCGAGCAACCCGGTTCCGCTTCGGTGGTGCAGAGCGTGACTGGCCAGATCGGCGCCATCGGCTATTCCGGCATCGGTTACATCACCTCCGGCGTGCGTGCGCTTCCCTTGTCCAAAAAAGATGGCGAGCCCTTCGTTGAAGCCACAGCCGCGAACGCGCTCAACAAGAGCTACCCGCTGTCCCGCGTGCTCTACGTCTACGTGAACAAGCGCCCGAACCAGCCGCTGCAGCCCCTGGAGCGCGAGTTCTTCAAGATGGTGTTGTCGAAGCAAGGCCAGGAAGTGGTGGTCAAGGATGGCTTCGTGCCGATGCCGGCAGGCATGGTCAACAAGGCCCTGAGCGACCTGGGCATCAACTGATCCCGCATACAAACCTGCCGTCGCGCGCCTCTGACGGGGCGCGCGCAGACAACGAGAATGGAGTGAAAACATGTTGAATACCCTGCAGCGAAAATCGGCTGTCGCGCTGTCTGTCCTGTTGGCCCTGGGCACCTTGGGCGGTTGCGCCACCAACCAGGCCTCGACCGACAGCAAGGCGGCAGCTCCCGCCGCAAAAACCGCAGCGAAAGCCGAAGCCCCTGCGCAGAAGCAGACCTATTTCATGGTCTTCCATGAGAACGGCCGCATCTATGCCATGACCGAGCCCAAGATCTATCTGGGCCTGATGGAACATGACGAGGTCCCCCTGACGCGTGCCCGCGTCGGCGGAGGCCCCGATGGCGAGACCGTGGTCTTCGGCATCACCAGCAAGGACGGCGACCATCTGGACAAGCCCACCGCCGCCGAGGACATCTACGACGGCCGGATCAAGGACGTCGGCGCCTTCTACGGCGAAGTGGTGCGTAATGGCCGCTACCACGTTTTCGGCGAGTGGAAGGACTTCCAGGACTATCTGGCCCACAAGGAAATCACCTTCACCTACACCGAGATCGGCACCGGACCCAAGGGCGAGACCGTGATCTATGCCCTGAACAACAAGACAAAGGATCAAGGCCGTCCGGTCGCTCTGGTCGAGCAGTTCAACGCGCTGCGCAAGTAAGTTAAGCAAGCATTCGGTCAAGTAAAGAAATACCGAAACTGGGGCCGAACCTGAACAGGGTTCGGCCCGCTTTTTGCAAATTGTTGTGCGCTCGGCGCAGGCAAGTCGATGGCGATGAATAACGTGGTGAATCATGGAGAAGATTGAGTCCAGCATTACCTCCGCGGGGGGCTTCACCGGCCGCCGGATGGCGAAGGACAAGCTGTTCAAGGCCGTCATGGTCTTTGGTGGCCTGAGCGTGATCATCGCGATCAGTACGATCTTTTTCTATCTTGCCGGCGTGGTGGCGCCGCTGTTCATGCCGTCCCACATGGACGAGATGAAACCCCTGGCGGTGCCCTCGCTGGCAGGTCAGTCGACGGTTCATCTCGCGATGGAGGAGCAGGTCGAGATCGGAGTTCGGGTTGCGAACCAAGGCGACGTCACGTTCTTCAGTCTTCGCGACGGCAAGCCCTTGCTTCAGGAGCAGGTTGCCTTGCCGGAATTGGTGCAGGCCACCAGCTTTGCCGCGGGCGACCTGCGCAAGCGGGCCATGGCCTTCGGTCTCGCCGACGGTCGGATGGTGCTGCTGAAGGACGATTACAAGGTTACTTTCACCCAGGATCCCAAGGATCCGACCAAGGATATTCGCAGCATTGCGCCAGGCCTGGTTTATCCGCTGGGCACGGATGCCCTGGTGGTGGACGATGCCGGACAAGCTTTGAAGCGGCTGGCCATCCAGCACGACGAGGACGGCACCACCGCGATTGCGCAGACCGGGGACGACCGCCTGCTGCTGGCCTATTTCACCAGCGAGAGCGATTTCACCGGGGAATCGGTCACGACCGAGCGTGCGGCCCTGCATGAGCTGCCCAAGCTTCAAGGCGAGATCGACCAGATCCTTCTCGAAGTCAAGCAGCGTGACCTCTATGTGGTCCACGGCGGCCGCTTCATCAGCCATTTCGATGTGCAGAACAAGGATGCGCCGACCCTGAAGCAGACCGTGACGGTCGTGCCGGAAGGCGAACGTGTCACTGCGGCCGCATTGCTGTCGGGCGGCTTCTCCCTCGTTCTCGGCACCGACAAAGGGCATCTGGTCCAGTGGTTCCAGGTGCGGGATGCGAACAACAAGAACACGCTCACGCGAATTCGCGAATTCAAGCCGATGGACGGGCCGATCGCGCTGGTTGCTCCGGAACATGCCCGCAAGGGCTTCGTGGCTGCCGACGACAAGGGGGGCGTGAACCTCTATTACGCCACGTCCGAGCGCCTGCTGATCGAACGCGCCACCGGTGCCGCGCCGGCGCGGCTGGCGGCCTTCGCCCCACGTGCGAATGCCGTGGTGCTGGAAACGACCCAGGGCGAAATTCGTTCGGCCCATATCGAGAACGAATATCCGGAAATCTCCTTCGGCTCGTTGTGGGGCAAGGTCTGGTACGAAAGCTACGAGGAACCCGATTACATCTGGCAGTCGGCTGCCGCCAACTCCGATTTCGAACCGAAATTCAGTGTCGCGCCGCTGACTTTCGGCACCTTGAAGGCAGCCTTCTACGCCATGATGGTAGCGGTCCCGCTGGCGGTG
The DNA here is from genome assembly GCA_001899765.1 of Thiobacillus sp. 63-78. Taxonomy (GTDB): domain Bacteria; phylum Pseudomonadota; class Gammaproteobacteria; order Burkholderiales; family Thiobacillaceae; genus Thiobacillus. Next base: position 12,747 of record MKWM01000043.1, on the reverse strand, counting down.
TTGGGCGCGATTTTTGCCGCCTATTTCATGTCGCCGAAGATGCGCAGCGTGGTCAAGCCGTCGATCGAGATCATGGAAGCCCTGCCGACCGTGATTCTGGGATTTCTGGCGGGATTGTGGCTGGCCCCCTTCGTCGACAACAACCTTGCTGGCACCCTGATGGCGATCTTCATGCTGCCGTTCAGCTTCGTTATCACCGCATGGATCTGGCATCTGCTGCCGCATGGCCTGACCAAAAGCGTCGGCCAGGGGTGGGAGGCCGCTCTACTGATACCCGTCATCATCCTGGTGATTTGGGCGGCGGTTCAGCTTGGCCATCCGATCGAGGCCGCTTTCTTCGGCGGCGACATGCCGCGTTGGGTGAGCAACGAGCTGGGATGGTCCTACGAGCAGCGCAACTCCCTGGTGGTCGGCATCGCCATGGGCTTCGCCGTGATTCCGACCATCTTCTCCATCGCCGAGGATGCGATTTTCAGCGTGCCCAAGCACCTGACCAGCGGATCGCTGGCGCTTGGCGCAACCCCCTGGCAGACCCTGTTCAACGTCGTGCTGCTGACCGCCAGTCCGGGAATTTTCTCCGCCATCATGGTGGGCATGGGCCGTGCCGTCGGCGAGACCATGATTGTGTTGATGGCCACCGGCAATACCGCAGTCATGGATCTGTCGATCTTTACCGGCTTCCGCACGCTGTCTGCCAACATCGGCGTGGAGATGCCGGAGGCGGCGGTGGGATCGACGCATTATCTGCTGTTGTTCTTCTCAGCACTGGTGCTGTTCGTCTTCACCTTTTTCATCAACACCCTGGCCGAGTTGGTGCGCCAGCGCCTGCGCGACAAATACAGTTCTATTTGAGGAATCAAGCGATGCGTGACTGGTTCAAGGGTGGCGAGCCCTGGATTTGGACGACGGCGGGGGCGGTGGCCCTGTCCCTGGTGATGGTGTACGCCGTGGTCTGGATGACGGCCGTTCAGGGACTTGGCCACTGGTGGCCGAAACCCCTGGTGGAAACGACGGTCACCGAGCCCGATGGAAGCGTCAAACGCCTGATCGGCGAGCTGCGCGACAAGGAGGAAATTTCTCTGCTGCGGCTGCGCGAGTCCGGCTACGACATCAAGAGCGACGACCGCTACACCAGCCGTTATCTATTCAAGCAGGGTAACCGCGACGTCTACGGGGTCGATTTCAAGTGGATTCCCGCACCCTTGCTGGGGGAGTTCAACTATCCGAAGGACGTGATCTCAATCGAGCGGCACGAATGGGGCAGCTTTTTCGGCCATCTCAAGTCGGTCAAGGAAAACGGCCAGGTCGTGGCCGAAGGCGAAGCTGCGTGGCCAGAATTGCAAAAGCGGCTGGCGCGTTCCAGCGATCTGTTCAACGAGATCCTGAGCATCGAGAAGCACGACATCGGCGAGGTCAATTACAGCCTCGAACGCCTGCGCCTCAAGCAGCGCAAACTGGAGTTGCTAGGTGAGCTCACGGACCAGGCCATGGCCGAGATCAGCCAGGAACGGCAAAAACAGGATGCCGCATTCGCCAAGCTGCAGGCGAGGCTGGACGAACTGCGCGCACGGAACGCGCGCGACAGCCTGACTGCCGAGATCCAGGATGGGCAGGTGATCGAGATTCCCTTCTCCAAGATCGCCGACGTCATCAAGCCCAATGACATGGGCCTCCTGCAGAAGGTCGGCCACTACCTGCAGAAGCTGTACGAGTTCATCGTCGACGATCCGCGCGAGGCCAATACCGAGGGCGGGATCTTCCCCGCCATCTTCGGCACGGTGATGATGGTGCTCCTGATGTCGGTGATGGTGACGCCGCTGGGCATCATGGCGGCCGTCTACATGCGCGAATATGCCAAGCAGGGGCCGCTGATCCAGACCATCCGCATTTCGGTCAACAACCTTGCCGGTGTGCCGTCGATCGTGTACGGGGTGTTCGGCCTGGGCTTCTTCGTCTACTTTCTCGGCGGCAACATCGACGCGCTGTTCTTCCCCGAGGCGCATCCCGCCCCGGTGTTCGGCAGCCCCGGCATCCTCTGGTCCTCGCTGACGCTGGCCCTGCTGACCCTGCCGGTCGTCATTGTAGCGACCGAGGAAGGCTTGGCGCGGGTGCCGCGCTCGATTCGTGAAGGCAGCCTGGCGCTGGGCGCGACCAAGGCGGAAACCCTGTGGCGCACCGTGTTGCCCATTGCCAGCCCAGCGATGATGACCGGCCTGATCCTGGCGGTTGCCCGCGCAGCCGGCGAGGTGGCGCCGCTGATGCTGGTGGGCGTGGTGAAGCTGGCTCCCAGCCTGCCGCTCGACGGCAACTTCCCCTTCCTGCACCTCGAGCGCAAGTTCATGCACCTTGGCTTCCATATCTACGACGTCGGCTTCCAGAGCCCCAACGTCGAAGCTGCGCGTCCCCTGGTCTACGCCACTTCGCTGTTGCTGGTGATCACGATCGTGGTGCTCAACCTGTTCGCGATTCGCCTGCGCAACCGTCTGCGCGAGCGGATGCGCGGTCTGGAAGGCGTTTGAGCCAGCGCGCATGGCGCATGGCCATTGAATGATTGATCGAAGGACTTTGAATATGAACAATCCCAGCCCGCAAACCCATGCGATCAAGTTAGGCGACATGGGCCGCACGCAGATGGAAGACACCAATGAAGTGGCGATTCGTGTCGAGAATCTCGATTTGTATTACGGCGATGCCAAGGCACTGAAGAACGTCAACATGTCGATTCCAAAGAATCGCGTGACCGCGTTCATCGGCCCGAGCGGCTGCGGCAAGTCGACCCTGCTGCGCTGCTTCAACCGCATGAACGACCTGGTCGACATCTGTCGGGTGGAGGGCGAGATCCTGCTCGACGACAAGAACATTTACGACGCGGACGTCAACGTCGCCCTGTTGCGCCGCCGCGTCGGCATGGTGTTCCAGAAACCCAATCCGTTTCCCAAGTCCATTTACGAAAACGTGGCATACGGCCTGCGCATCATGGGGGTCAACAACCGCAGCACGCTCGACGAGTCGGTCGAAAGGGCCTTGCGCGGTGCAGCACTGTGGAACGAGGTCAAGGATCGTCTCGACGAAAGTGGCATGAGCCTGTCCGGCGGCCAGCAGCAGCGCCTGGTGATCGCGCGTGCGATCGCGCTAGAACCCGAGGTGCTGCTGCTCGACGAACCGGCTTCCGCGCTCGATCCGATTTCCACCGCCAAGATCGAGGAGCTGATCAGTGAGATGAAGGACAAGTACACGATCGTCATCGTCACCCACAACATGCAACAGGCAGCGCGGGTGTCCGATTACACGGCCTTCATGTACATCGGCGAGCTGGTCGAGTTCGGCCGCACGAACGAGTTGTTCCTGAAGCCCGCCGTCAAGAAGACCGAGGATTACATCACGGGCCGTTTCGGCTGATCGCGGCCAGGCAACTGCCGTGTATCTGGAAGACGTGGTTTCTCAAAGTCCGCGACATTCAGGGGCCGGCTTCACACGAACTGCCACGGAAGCCGACGTGCCCGCCATCTTTGCCCCGCGCATTTGCCTGGTCGACGCCGATCCGGCGGCCCGGGCTGCGCTCGCGGATTATCTGAGCGACAAAGGTTTCGAGATCGTCGCGCCTGCCGACATGGATGTTCCGCCGGCGTTTGTCGACGTCCTGATCGTCGCGCTGGACGCCTCGGGTCAGCGAACACACAGGCCGAAGTGGCTTTCGCAAAAGCCGGAAGTACCGACGATCGTCCTGGATCGAGCGCATGTCTTTGCGGGGCGGGCCGGGCCCCTCGGTTTCACGCCCGATGCCAGACTGTCTCTGCCAGTCAACCCGCGCAGACTGATCGCCACGATCAGACGGGTTCTGAGCCTGGCACGAGTCGAGTCCGTCGATCCACGAGAGGCGCCTGAGTGCGTATACAGTTTTTCCGGGTGGAAGCTTTATCCTGATCGCCGACTCGAGTCGTTCGATGGGAAAACCGTCGTGCTCGAGAAACGGGATTTCGAACTCTTGAAAGTGATGCTGACCTTCCCTCGCCAGCTGCTTACCCGGCAACAATTGATTGCCATGGTCTGGGGCTCAGCTGCGGCAATCAAGAACAGGACGCTGGATCGTTCCATAACGCACCTGCGCCGCCACTTGGGTGATGACGTCAGGTTTCCGGTGCTCCTCAAGACAGTCGTTGGTGTGGGCTATCGACTCGAGGTGGATGTCGAAAAGTTGTAGCCAGGGCTCCGGTCGTGAACTGCGCATGCTCAGGATGTGCCAGCGCAGGTTTCGGTTATAGGCCAGCCAGGGCAAGCGTGCCTGGCAACGGATCAGGTCGGTGACCGAACGATTCGGTTCGGGCCAGCGTGGGTTGGTTGGCTACAGTCAAAAATTGCGGATTGGCCAAATACCTGGTGTCATGGCCGCATGCCAGGGCTGCCCCGAAGAAGCCATCCAGCAGCGATGTCCGTCCACGTCATCGCCTTTTTCCATGCCGCGACGCTAACGTTGATCAGGCAATCGCCTGGCCGGGCCCTCGCGATACCCAACTGCTGCCGAATGCCCCTATCGGCCCGGCACCGCTGCCCGACAAATTTCATACAATGCACTGAGCGCCTCGCGTCTGGCTCATGACGGATGCGGAGGCATGCCACTCAGCCGTTGAATGGAGATTCCCATGAATGATATGCGGTCCGATGCGTCCAGCACGCCTGTCTTCGACCCCGACGGTTTTTTGGTTGACCCGGCGATGTGGAGCGAAAGCCTGGCCGACCGCGTTGCGCAGGATGACGGTCTCGGCCAGCTTAGTGCGTTGCAACTAAGCTTGCTGCAAGCTTTGCGGCACGAATTTTTCAAACACGGGACCGTGCCTTCGCTTCATCACGTCTGCCATCTAATCGGACAAGCCCCCGACTGTATGCAACACCTGTTTCCCGGCCCGCGTGAAGCCTGGCGGCTGGCGGGGTTGCCCAATCCTGGCGAGGAAGCCAAAACCTATCTTTAAGGCTGCACCAGGGGACTGATCTGCAGACGCACCCTGGAACCATCCCCTGCCAGCACACGCGTTCACCCGGAGCCGATTAGCACAGTGCGCAGCCCATAAGTCCAGATGAACTGCGAGCGTGAGTGTTATCGGTCATTTGCTGTACGCGAGCGTCCGGGCTACGGCGCTAAACAGACAGACTCCTTCAATCACCATCTGACTCATGTGCGCGTTCGCCGTCCCAGGAAGCAGACGTTCGGCGTGACTGACCGGCATCCGACCGCTCATCAACCGTGAGCGGACACGCTTGCCTTGTTAGGAGTAGGACCGCTTCGGCCGACGACCCGCTTGTCTGAGAGAGCCTCCCTCCGTCGCTTCTATGGCCAAAGCGGTCGCACGAAGTGAACCCACGGAACGCAGGGTGGGGCAACCCCCTGGTTACAGTGTTTGCAGGCAGGGGTTTTTGCTGCAAGGTCCATGTTATAAGAAATTATATGTTATATTTTTCTATAACATATGAAAAAGCGCATGGACCAACGGAACGACAGCCCGCAACAACGCCTTACCCTTCTGGAGCTTTTGCTGGTTTGGGAAGGGCGCATTTACCGTTCGCGGGTATGCGAGCTGTTTGGCATTGGTTTGCCACGGGCCAGCCAATGGATCAAGGAAATCCGCGACCTGAACCCAACCTGGATGCAATGGGACAGCAAGTCCAGGAGCTACTTCGCTACGCCCGATTTCTACAAGCGGTACACCAAGGCCTCTCAGGCAGACATTTCCGAATCGCTTTCCCGTTACCTGTCCATGGTCGGGCTTCCCTATGCGTCGGCCATGGAAGATGGCAGTTCGGTGGCCTGGTCGGCGACGCCAAGCATCACCGCCCCGGCACCCAAGACATTCGCCAGCCTCGGAAATTCGATCAGACAGGCAAAAGCCGTCGAAATCGAATACATGTCGATGAGCGAACCGGCTCCGCATCGCCGCACGATCTATCCGCACAGCCTGGTTCTCGCCGGCCGCAGGTGGCATGTGCGCGCCTACAGCGAGGCCCATCAGGAATTCCGCGATTACGCACTGGGGCGGATCCTCGAAGTGAAGCCTTTGGCGCGTCTCGCGGATCGCACCCGATTCGATGACCCCGACTGGAACACCAAGGTCAAGGTTCGCCTGGTCACCCACCCTGAACTCTCTCCTGCGCAGGCCAGAGTGATCCAGGCCGAATACTTCAACGGGACATCGAGCCGCGTGGAAACCTGCCGCGCGGCGCTGGTTCCCTACTTCATTCAGGACATCCGGGCGGCCATGGACACGCAAACCCAGCACGCACCTGAGTATCTGATCGCCGTTGAGAACGCACGGGAGGTGTCCAAGTGGCTGTTCAACCGCTAGGCGCAGGCGGCGCTGCTGCATCCCTTTTGTTCACAAGGCTGCCAGAGCGGCTGTTTGCGCCGCTTGCCTCGCCGAACAAGCAGACCTACTGGGGCATCCTGTGCGCGCTTTACGACAGGCGCTTCGGTCCAGACGCTCCGTTGCCACCCAGCCACGGGTTCACCACCCGCGACATCACGCAGGACATTGAAGCCGAACTCGTCATCCACGATTCCTGGATCGACGAGGACGGCGCCACGCCCGAAACACCCCTCCGAGCCATCACCATCTTCAACCGGCTGCATGATTGTGGCTGGCTGCGGCTGGACCGCCATGGTGTCGACAAGCGGGTTTCCATGACCCCCACGGTCAACCAGTTCCTGGGGCAGCTCATCAATTTCGCGGAAACCGGACCGATCTACGTGGCGGGCAAGATTCGCTCCATCGAAGCCAACCTGAAGCTGGTAATGGAAGGGGCCGGAGGCGACTCGCTTTCCGAGGCGGCCGACCAGGCGCGACACCTGCTCGAACACATCCGTAATACCGGCACGAACGTTCGCGACCTGATGAGCTCGCTCGGGGCGGAAGAAACCACCGCCCAGTACGTTCGCGGGTTCTTCAGCGGCTTCATCGAGCAGGTGTTCATCGGGGACTACAAGGAACTCAGGACACGCGAGCACCCGCTGTCGCGGCGCCCGCAAATCCTCCACTGGGCCGACGAACTGCATGGTTCCGAGCAGAATCGCGAGCGCCTGATCACCTGGTACGAAACCCGGCGCTTCCAGGGCGACCGCGCCCGCGCCGAGCGCATGTTCGAGCGCGACGTGCAGAAATTGCGCGACATCCAGCGGATCGACGACTACCTGGAGCGGCTGGATGACGAGATCCGCCGGGCAAACCGCCGGGCGCTGGCCTATCTGGATTACCGGCTGCGCTCCCTGCGTCCCATCGATGAGGTCGTCGATGCGGCGATCGTCCGGGTCATGGACAGTAAAACGGACGTTCACGACAGCCCGTTCCCGCCGGGCGACATGGTCAGCCCCGCCAATCTCGCCGAACCACGCCGACAGGAGGCACGGGAGAAGGCCACGCAACTAAGGGAGACCATCCCGACCGAGGAAGACATCGCACGGGCAAAACTCCGGGCGCTCGCACGCAATGTTCGGATGGTGAACGCCCCCAAACTCGTCGAGTTCGTGTCGCGTCAGCTTTCAGGCCGCCCTGTCGTCGCCAGCGAAGAACTCCAGATCAGCAGCGTCGCGGATGTGCGTGCCTATCAGACCTTGCTGGTGCTCGGTGCCGCCATGGATAGCGGATCGCCTGATTTGCAGCGGGAGGCCTTGGCCATGATGCGCGGATTCCGGGTACGTCGCACCGGCGACAAGGAAGCAGAAAACAAGTGGATCACCGGCGTTCCGTTCCGGATCGAGAGAGCGAAAAAACCGGCAGCTACAAAAGGAGAGGCGACATGAGCCAGTATTGGGAAAACATCGCTGCGAAAACCGACCGGCAATATGTGGCCGAGGAGTTCGAGTCGACCGCCAGCCGTCTGCTCGCAGAACAGGTTCTGTACTACGCGGACCGGCACAGCCGCATGGCCTACGGCATGATCGAGCGGTTCGAGCGCGAATTCAAGCACGTCCTCTCCCAGGTCGGCGTCGGCCTGACCGTGAACCGGCAGCTCCGCTATGCGTGCGCCATTCCGGATAACGGCAGGGCAGGCACGGCCAATACTGCACAAACGCTGCTCGCCCTTGTGCTCCGGAAGATCTACGACGAACAGGCCCGGACCGGGCAGCTGAACGATGACGGCGAAGTGATTTGCGATGCGGTCGAGTTGGAGGAAAAGTATCGCCTCTCCACGGCGGGCAAGCGCGAGCTGCCTGGACGCGGCGAACTGGACGGTCTGGTGCGGACGCTCCGGCGCTGGGGCATCGTGCGCAAGGTGGAGGAACATGAGTTTCCCGACACGGTTGCCGGTGACATTCAGCCCTACGTGCTGGCCATACGTCCGGCCATCGTGGATTTGCTGGGCGAAACCGCGATCACCCGACTGGCCCAGTTCACACAGTCCTATGAACCCGCAGGGGACTCTATCGAGGACGGCGACGCTCAAGGACCGGAGCAGCCGGAGGAAGAAGAAGCATGAAATATCTGGAAAGCATTAACCTAGTGCAGTTCTTTCTGTATGAACGAGAGCACGTCCGCATTTCCGAGATCACCGGGCTCTTTGGGGCAAACGGCAGCGGAAAAAGCTCGTTCCTCGATGCCGTCCAGATCGCCATGTTCGGCGCAAACAGCCGGCTCATGGCGCTGAACGCCCAGGCTGACGAGAACAAGACGACACGGTCGATTCGGAGCTATTGCCTTGGCCAATACGGCGGTATGCCGGATGACCGGGTGCGGCCGAACTCGAACACCTATATCACCCTCGTCTGGCGCGACTCGGAAACCAACAAGCCCGTCTCCATGGGCGTGTGCATCTATGCCTCCAAGGACCGCGAGCAGCACGATGTGCTGGGCCGCTATCTGCTGCCGGACGTCGAGCTGACCCTGGGTGATCACCTTGAGACGGTCGACGGCAAGGAAAAGCCGCGGGAATGGGCCGCCTTCAAACAGCAATTGCTGCAGCGATCCAAAGTTTCCGGCGAGGAATGCGTGTTCCAGGACGCCGAACGCTACATTCGCGCCGGCCTGCTCGCATTGCGCGGATCGGACGTTGCTCCGTCATACGAGGCATTTATCCGCGCGTTCCGATTCGCGCTGCGGATGCGCTTCGACAAGACCGTGGACGAGATCGTGCGCAACGACGTGCTTGAATCCCGGCCGACGAACATCAAGAAGTTCAAGGATGTCACCGATTCCTTCCGGCGCCTGGCCGAGATGGTGGCCCATGTCGAGCAGAAGATCGTCGACGGCACCGCGGTCCACGACGCCTTCGACAATGCAGCCAAGGCCTCGAGAAGAGCCGTCACCTGGAAGGCGCTGGGCCTGGACGCGGCGCGCGAACATGCCAACCAGGTTCACGAGCAATGCCAGAGTGACCTGAACGACGCCCTTGCGACGTTTGAGGCTGCTGACAAGGCCTTCCGTGGCTTGAAGGAAGATCAGGAAGCAGCCGACAAAAAAGCGGCGCATTACCGGGGGCTACGCGAACAGCATGGCTCGCATGCCGATTACGCCGGTCTGGAAGGCCAGATCAGCGAGCATCGCGACAGGGCGGCGCGCAATACAAGGGACATCTTCGACCAGCTGTCCCAATTCCGTATGCTCCTGAAAAAAGCGGCGGACGCCGGCGTGCTGGAGGAGGATGCCACGCGCACCCTGCTCAATGAATCGCAGAAACTGGCAGCCTTGCTCGAACACTTCGATCAAGCCAACTGGGCTGAAATCGAAGCGCACCTTGGAACTGCGGTTCAGGCAGCGCAAAAAGCCATGCAGGCACTGACCGAAATCACCAGCACGCTGACGGGTCAACTGAAAACAGCCAACGTTGACCTCGATCTCGCCAAAGAATCACTCGAACGGGTCAGTCAAGGGAAGATGCCGCTCAGCCCGAACGTCGAAACCCTAATGCGGGAGCTGCGGGACGAAGGCATCAACCCGGTGGCGGTGTGCGATGTCGTCCGAATCACGAAGAAGGAATGGCAGCCGGCAATCGAGGCCTACCTGGCAAGCAACCTGCAGGCGCTGCTCGTGTCGGAACACGAAGAGCGGCGGGCATTCGAGGTCTATCGAGGCCTGCCGGAAAAGCGCGCCGTCTACGGCGCCAAGATCGTCATGGAAAGCCGGCAGCAGGTCGGCCGACATCCAGAAGACGGTTCCGTCGCCGAACTGATTGAAGGCACTGACCCGGCGGCCGTGGCCTACCTACGAGGGCTGTTTGGGGACATGGTGTGCGCCACGACTACCGCTCAGGCCATGGAGCGTGGCAAACGTACCCTGACGCAGGACGGAATGCTGGTCGGCAAAGGCACCATCGAACGCCTGAAGCCCGTCAGGGAGGGAGATCTTCGCATCGGGCGCGACGGCGGCGGCCAGCACCTTGAAGCAGCCAAAGCGCGGCTCGCCGCCTGCACAACGGCGGTGTCGAAGCTCACGGCCCAGAAGCAGAGGCTCGAAGCGCTTGCCACGGTGTTGCGCAACATTCCGCAGGAAGATCAGGTCCAGATGTACCTGAAGCGCTTCTGGGACGAAGCGGAATCGGCCGAAGTCACCGCGTCCGCGCTCCAGGGCAAGCTGCAGGGTGCAGCCGACAAGGAGTACGTGGAACTCGGTGAGAAGGAGAAGGAGTGGTCAAAAAAGGCCAGACAACTGAGTGCTGACGTCACTGACGCAAACGGCAGGCGGGGCGTTGCCGAAAACGCATGTGGCGAGCGCCAGAAGAACGTTGACACAGCCTCTGCAAGGCTCACGGTTGCCAGCGAGGCCGCCGAGGAAGCCCGCAAGGATCCGGAGTACGACGCCGATTACGCGTCGTCCCACTGGGATGTCATTCTGGAGAAGCACAACGAGAACTACGAGGGCATGGCGGCCTACTGCAAAACAAAAGAAACTGAAGCTCTCAAGAAGGTCGAGCACGAAGTCACCACAGGGAGCCGTCTGTTGGGTGAATTCTTATCCAAATATCGGGAGCAGGCTGGCGAGCAAGTCCTGGGAGACTGGCGTAAGGGGCAGGCCTGGATAGCCGACATACTCAAGCGTCTGCGGGACACCGAACTGCTCCACTACAAGGAGCAGATGGAGAACGCCTACAAGGTTTCGCAGGAGACGTTCAGGAGCGACGTTGCCCTGGCGCTAAACCAGAACATCGAGGCGCTGGACCTGACCATGAACCAATTGAATGGGGTGTTGAAGGAGTGCCCGGCCTTCACCAACGGCGAACGGTATCAGTTCAAGCGCACCATCCGCCCCCACTTCAAGCAACTGCTCGAGTTCGTCAAGAACATCGCATCGTTCGGGCCGCAGGAAGACCTGCTCGGCGGGGCCGGCGAGATCCCCGCCCAGTTCAAGGAGCTGCTGGAAGACAAAATTGCGCCGGGGGCCGGAAGCATCAAAAGCCCGCTGGACGACTACCGGGAGTTCTACGAATTCGACGTCGAGATTATTCGGGATGACCCGCTGACGGCCAAACCCAAGGTCGTTGGCCAACTGAGCAAGCGCCTCGGGCCGGGATCCGGCGGCGAGCACCGCGCGCCGCTTTACGTGATCGCCGGCGCCGCGCTGGCATCGGCCTATCGCCTCGACCGCGGCAACCGCGATGGCATCAGGCTGATCCTGCTGGACGAAGCCTTTAACAAGATGGATCCGACAAACATCACCGCCACCATGCGCTATCTGCAGGATCTGGGACTGCAGGTGCTCATGGCCAGCCCTGGCGAGAACCTCGGCGTGCTCACTGCCTACCTGCACCGCTACTACGACATCGCGAAAGACCCTGTGCGCAATGTGATCCTCATTAACGGCCACGATGTCACGGAAGAAACGCGGGAAATGTTCATGTCGGACGACCTGGACACATACCCCGAACTCATCGAGCAGGAGGTCAATCGCATGCGTGGGGCGGGAACGACTGCCGCCCAGCCGGTGTAGTCGTCACATGGACACGAAGGCCCGCAACGCCCTTACGAAGCTGCTGGAAGCCGGAAATCGGGCGACAGCGGGTGTCCGCTCGACGCGGCCGGCGCTGACCCGGTCGCAACTGGCCGACTACCAGGCCACGCGCTCGCTGGCCGACAAGGAGGCATTCGAGGCGGCGATGAAGGCGGCTAGAGCCGAAGGCGCCGTGGCCCTCACTTGGGAAAAAGGCTTTGGCGAGGAAGGATTCATCCAGCGCGTCGAATTGCTCGACCTCGATGCGCTGGCGAAACTGCTTGGCGTGGAGACCGCCGCGATCCGCCTTGAAAAGGCGGCCGCGCAATTCGCCCCTCTGCTGCCGGATTTTCCTGTTCTGAACGACGTGTTGGCTCGCTGGGCCAGCCTGAAGAAGGTCCGCACCTTTGGCCCGGAGGACTCCCAGGACTGGATCGATGCTGCCCGCATCATCCGTTTCATGACCGCCGCCCGTGAAAACAGAACGGTTGACGAGCCGATCCGCGAAGTCAGCGCGCGATTGTTCAAGGACAGCAAGCGCATCGAAAAGCTAGCAGCGCCTGTCGATATCCTGCTGACGGGTGATGTGGATGCCGAGATCCGCGAGTCTGCCGATGTATGGCAGGAAATCGGGGTATTCCGTGAAGAGCAGCCGGTCCGAATGGCCGGGAAAATCGTGGTGGCGCGTACACGAATAACGGAGTGCTTGGATGCGCCATACAGCGGATTTTCCGCATCATCTGTAACCGGGCTGGCCGGCATCCCGAAAATGGTGATGACCATAGAAAACCAGACCACTTTCCATAGCGAGGCAAAACGCCGCCATGATGAGGAAGTCTTG
>MKWM01000042.1 GCA_001899765.1 Thiobacillus sp. 63-78 | reverse complement strand
TGTCTCCATGATCCCGATTCACCCACCTTCAGGCTCAACTCACTTTGGATTTACACCACTACCTTCAGGCTCATGTGTCATTGGACAAGGCTGACCCTTTACCAGCCCGCGCAGCTTCAGCTATAATTTCGCGCTTTCACGGACAGGGCTTTCACCAGCAGGCGAGAGTCGGTTCCACGGGTCGGTAGCTCAGCCGGTAGAGCAGCGGACTTTTAATCCGTTGGTCGCGAGTTCGAATCTCGCCCGACCCACCAGTATCTAAAAGGCTTAGCCGCGAGGCTAGGCCTTTTTCAATTCCTGACGTGGGAAAAGCGTGGAAAACAGCACCACATTCCCGCCCTGGCCGTTCTCGATCCTGCCCCGCCCGCAGTTTTTTTGGACACGAAATTGGGGTAAATAGACGTGTCCGAAGAAGGAGCGGGCGGGGCAATCGTGTTTCCTTCAAATATTCCGTGACCCTATCCGCTATCCCGATTTGACCGCAATCCTTCTGACCAGTTCGGAATAGTGTTCCAGCACGGCATCCGTTGTCAGCAAGTAAGCCGGGATGGATTGCGCTTGCGCGATCAGCAGACGATCGAACGGATCGCGGTGATGCCAGGGCATGCGCGCAATCGCGTAGCTGTGGCTTGCCGCGATGGACAGTTCGGTGAAGCCGGTTTGCAGCGCTCAATTTCCGTTGCTTCCTTTTCGCACCCGCAGTAGGAGGGTCGCCCTCCGGCCCGATCGCCGAGAGAAATATCGTGTCTGCCCCTGAGATTTCTTCGCCCCGATAGCGCGCACACTGAATTCAAAGAAGGCGGAACAGGGTATCTGGCTTTGCGTGCGGGGATGATGCATGGCATTCTGCTTGGGGGTGTAGACCATGTCATTTCGAGTGCCCGTCAGCCTGGAATTAGGTACTGACGATGCGTAGAAGCCGTCTGGTGAGTAGCGACTTCATGTCTTTCCGCGTGTCACAGATTATGTGGAGGTAGATGATTTCCTGTCGGACTTCATAGATGATTCTGTTCATGCCCGAGACCACCTGACGGTATTGCGTGAGGTGGAGGCGATCGAGTTCTTCGGCAACATTGCCGCCAAGAGGAAATGCCCCGATGGTATTCACGGCGTCTTTAATTTTTGCGTAGCTGGCTTGCCAGGCGTCCTTGCCGAAGTTTCTGACCATGTAGCCTTTCAGTTCCTTAGGTCGAGTTCCGCCGACTTCAGGAACACGACCTGGACGCTCATTGAACGGCTTCCCTGTCGATCTCAGTGAACACCTCATCGGCGGCGCGGAAATGACCCTGTTCAATCTCACGGTTGCCCAAAGCCAACAGCTTGAGCAGTGCCAGCGTCTCCTCCTGATCCTCGTATGAGCGGACATCCATCACCACAAGTTTGGCTTCCCCGTTCTGGGTAATGAGCATGGGTTCCCGGCTTTCGGAGATATCTCTGATGATTTCAGCCGCGTGACTCTTGAGATAACTGATTGGCTTGACTTGAGTCGAAAGTTTCATGATTGGGCTCCTGGCTGGCCGAGTGTCGACAAGACTGATTATAGTCCGAATTGGGACTGGTTCGGGGTGTGGTATCTGGCCCCGTTTTCCTTTTCCCCCATTTCGTTTTTCGTCCTTATTTGCCGCCGACATCCAGTCGATCCAGGATAGCCAGTGCCTGTTGCACGTCGCCCTGCACCGCCAGGGTGCGGAATCGGTTTTCGGTATCCCAGGCCGCCAGTGCCTGGGCACTCATTTCTTCCATCAGCTTGTTCACACTCAGGCCGCGGCTGCGAGCCAGTGACTTGAGGCGCTCAGCCGTATCGTCCGGCAAACGAACCGTTAATGTACTCATCGTGTTTCCTCCAGGTATTCTGCGGGCGTGTGCACTCGCAGCCCGTTTAACAATAACTCGCCACGGCGAATGTCGCGAACATTGTAGGTAATGATCGCCGCCGCCCCGCCTGCCATGGCCAGCTCTACAAGGTGGTTGTCCGCTTCATCGGGCAGGTTGGGGCGCCAGCCGTAATAGATGTTTACCCAGCGCCCAACCCTCGCAAGGGCCGCCAGCACCTGTCGCCGCTCTTTGCTGGTGGTGGCATCCGTCCAAATGGGTCGCCCCAGCAAATCTTCGTATTCGAGCCACAAGGCGTTACCGAACAGCGGTTCGATCTTGCCCTGCAACGCGTCGCGCAAAACTGCCCGAGAAGCACCCCCATCCGAGCGCAGCCCCGCAACAAAGACATTGGTATCGATTACAACTGAAATCATGAATGACAGCGTATACGACAGCATTCTTCTTTGTCAACATGGATATGGTGACCTCATTTAGCAGTAGGAGGGCCGCCCCCGGCCCAATCGCCGGAGAAATATCGTGTCTGAACTGCCCCGGGTTTTTTGGGCGGCTTCCTGGAGGCCGGCTGACGAAATGCGGCACATCCTGCCCGGCCGCGGCGTGGATCGCGCGCCGCCGGGGCCTGTCCTGGCGTCCTGGCATGCCGGCATGCAGCCCGCCACGCAAGGTTTTGCGCCCTATCGGCTGAATTCGTCGCCCGCTTCCCTAAAGTTGGCATGGTGGCTGCTCGTTATAGCTCCAGACACGGGAGGCTCGTGTTCAACTTGCCCAACTTAAGGAGATTAGACATGCGTAAAGTACAACATGGTTTTACCCTCATCGAACTGATGATCGTGGTGGCGATTATCGGTATTCTGGCTGCGATTGCTGTGCCGGCTTATCAAAACTACACCCTGAAGGCTCGTTACACCGAAGTGGTCAATGCGGCGGCACCCTACAAATTGGCGGTTGACTTGTGTGCTCAGAACGGTGATTGCAGTGCCGCTGGTGCGTTTACGGGTATTGCGGTAGCTGCGGGTGTTCCGAATGCGCTAGCTGTCCAAGCCGGTATTCCTGGGATTGCAAGTGCGGGTCAGGTTTTCAATCCGGCTGGTGTGACTTTGGCAGCGAACGGAGCTGCGGTTACTTTGACGCTGGCTCCCAATGCTGTTAACGGCGTTGCTATTGCCGACGATTACATCTTGGGTGGTGTTCTTCAAGCGGATGGCAAGGTTGTTTGGACGGTGGGTGCCGCCTCCGGTTGTAAGACTCGTGCGGGCGGTGCAATCTGCTAAGGATTAAGACACAGGTAGATCAAGAGACTGCTTCGGCAGTCTCAGGCTGCTGACAAACCCCGTCTTTTTCCGAAGTCGGGGTTTTGTTTTTGTTGGATTCGGTTCAGGCGTGCTGAAACGCTAAGCGAAGCATGAATTCATCTGCGAATGCGGGGGAGAAATGGCGGGGAGAAATGGGGGGAAATGGTGGGGAAATGGGGTCAGACACGATATTCGCCCTATATTGAATGGGTTTCCCTTTCCTTCTGGTGAGCAATCATGGCGCGTCTACCCCGTTATGTGATCCCCGGCCAGCCGCAGCACCTCATCCAGCGTGGCAACAACCGGCAGCCGATCTTTGCGGCCGAGGCGGATTATCAGTTTTTCCGTGATGCGCTGGTCGAGGCTTCGCGCAAGCATGGCCTCGCGATCCACGCGTATGTGTGGATGACGAACCATATCCACCTGCTGGCCACGCCGGAATTCGACGACAGCATCAGCAAGGTTTTCCAGTCGGTGGGGCGGAAATACGTGCAGTATTTCAATTTCACCTGCCAGCGTAGCGGGACGCTGTGGGAGGGGCGCTACCGCGCCACGGTGGTGGACAGCGAGCGCTATCTGCTGACCCTGATGCGTTACATCGAGCTGAATCCGGTACGGGCGGGGATGGTGGCGGCGCCGCAGGATTATCCGTGGTCGAGCTACCGGCGCAACGCGCTCGGCGAGAGCGGACCGAATGCGGACTGGCTGACACCACACGGGGAATACACGCGCCTGGGACTGGACGATCTGGCTCGGCGGGAGCGTTATCGAGCGCTGTTCGCTGCGGCCATCGATCCCGCGGATCTGTCGCAAATCCGCGATTGCACGCACAAGGGCTGGGCGCTGGGCGGGGAGCGGTTCCAGCTTGCGATCGAGGCGCTGGGACAGAGGCGGGCGGCGTCGAAGGGGGTGGGGCGGCCACGGAAGCGCGGAGGTGATCGAGAATAATCGTGTCTGACCCCATTTCTGCGCCATTTCTGCGTTTCTGCGCAAGGACTCACACCAAAATGATGCTGTCGCTATAGGGTTTGAGCGCGGTGTCGTGGGTCAATAGTCGGAGGGGCTCGGCTAAGGCTTGCGCGATCAGCAGACGGTCGAATGGATCCGCGTGATGCGGCGGCAGGGTTTCGAGCAGGGCGACGTGGGCATTGACAATGGGGAGTTCGATATAGCCGGCTGCCTGGAAGTGGGCGGCCGCCTGCGTGCCGGACACGGGCATGCCGCCCTTGCCGAGCATGTGCTTGATGGTGATCTCCCACACCGAAGCTGTGCTGATATGGATGCTGTTCGCGGGGTCGAGAATCAGGCTGCGTGCATGCTCCGCCAGACGCGGCGAATCGACGATCGCCCAGAGCGCAACGTGGGTATCGAGCAGCAGACGCATGTCAGGCGCCCGTCATCAGGTCGAGAATTTCCGCGTTGTGCGTATCGATGTCGTCTGGCACCTCGAACAGGCCGGCTGCAATGCCAATGCGTCTGGCTGTGTCGGTTTGGCGTATGGGCACAAGACGGGCAACGGGCTGACCATGACGGGAAATGGTGATTTCCGTTTCCGTTCCGCTGACGATTTGTTCGATCAGCCCGGATAAATGGGTTTTGGCATTGAACAGGCTGACGGTTTGCATGATGATCCTCCAGAAATTGGTTAAACCAGTATAACCAATTAAAGGAAAAAGAGAAAAAGGCGAAGAGAAAAAGGGGTCCGTTCAGTCTGACCCCATTTAGGGGGTAAAAAGCAGGGGGCTGACTTCTCCTACTGGGTGTTGGTTTTGCCTCCCAGAATGTGGCGGATGGCTTCCAGCATGAACCCCCGGCTTTGCATGAAGCGGATCTGCCGGGCTCGGTCTGCCGCATCGGTTGGCGCGGCGCCAAATTTCTTTCGCCACACTTCACGCGCGCGCTCGAATTCGCTGTCGCGGTTCTCGCTTAGCACGCCTTCGATGACGGCCTCGCTCACCCCCCGCTGCCGCAGCTCATAAGCAAGCTTGGCGCTGCCCGACCTGGCGCGGTGATCCGCCACCCAGCTTTCGGCAAACCGCCGGTCCGACAGCCAGTTATTGTCCTCGAATTCATCCAGCAGCGCTCCGATGTCGGGCGGCGCAAAGCCCGCCTGCCCGAGCTTGCGGGCGAGTTCGGCACGGCTGTGCTCGCGTCGCGCCAGGAGGCGCAGCGCACGCTCGCGCAGGTCGCCGGGCTCAGGCGTCGACTTCATCCGCGTCCTCGATCATCGCGGTCGGGTTGTTGACGCCGACGGCGGCGCGGACTTTGGCTTCGATTTCGTGGGCGATTTCCGGGTGCTCTTTGAGGAACTCGCGCGCGTTGTCCTTGCCCTGGCCGATCTTGTCGCCGTTGTAGGCGTACCAGGCGCCGGATTTGTCGACCAGTTTGTGGGCGACGCCGAGCTCGATGATTTCGCCTTCGCGCGAGATGCCCTGACCGTAGAGGATGTCGAAGTAGGCTTCCTTGAACGGGGGCGAGACCTTGTTCTTGACGACCTTGACCTTGGTTTCGTTGCCGATGACCTCGTCGCCCTTCTTGATCGCGCCGACGCGGCGGATGTCGAGGCGGACCGAGGCGTAGAATTTGAGCGCGTTGCCGCCGGTGGTGGTTTCGGGGTTGCCGAACATGACGCCGATCTTCATGCGGATTTGGTTGATGAAGATGACGAGCGTGTTGGTGCGCTTGATGTTGGCGGTGAGCTTGCGCAGGGCCTGGCTCATCAGCCTGGCTTGCAGGCCCATGTGCGAGTCGCCCATCTCGCCCTCGATCTCGGCCTTGGGCGTGAGCGCGGCCACGGAATCCACCACGACGACGTCGACGCTGCCCGAGCGCACCAGCATGTCGGCGATTTCCAGTGCCTGCTCGCCGGTGTCGGGCTGCGAGACCAGGAGGTTGTCGACGTCGACGCCGAGCTTGTGCGCATAGCTGGGGTCGAGCGCGTGTTCGGCATCAATAAACGCAGCCGTGCCGCCCATTTTCTGCATCTCGGCGATGACCTGCAGCGTCAGCGTGGTCTTGCCGCTGGACTCCGGGCCGTAGATTTCGACCACGCGGCCGCGCGGCAGGCCGCCGACGCCGAGTGCGATGTCGAGACCGAGCGAACCGGTGGAGACGGCCTGAATGTCGCGTGCCACGTCGTGGTCGCCCAGGCGCATGACCGAGCCCTTGCCGAACTGCTTTTCGATCTGGCCGAGCGCGGCGGCGAGTGCCTTCGATTTGTCTTCTGCCAATGCGGGGGATGCCATGGTGCTCTCTCCTGGTGGTTAGTGTGGCGGCAGGCGGCGTGGCGCCTGCATGGGCTGCAATGTAGGCGATATATTTTTAGATGTCAATAAAAAATATCACGTATATAAAAAATACAATTTGATGAATTGTATTAGATGCGTGCCCCCTATAATTGAAGTCGAACCGGTTCGAGCGGAGCGATCGATTGATTACAAAGGAAAAAATGCGCCTGGATGTGAAGTGGGCGACGCGCCAGCGGCTGCAATACATCGAGATCATGGCCTGGTACGCCGGGGTCGTGACCCGCAGCGACGTCGCCAGGGCCTTCGGCCTGTCGGACCCGGCCGCGACCAAGGATCTCAAGCTTTACGGCGATCTTGCGCCCGGCAATCTCATTTACCAGCACAGCGTGTTCGGCTTCGTGCCGGGCGCGGCATTCTCCGCCCAGTTCGCCGATCTCGCCCCGGCCGCCGTGCTGCCCGTCATGGCCGCCAACCTGGCGGTGGCGAACGGGCCATATGGAAATGAGCTGATTTATGGCCTGCCGGCGGCATCGCTGCCCTTGCCGGCCCGCCTGCCGAATCCGCATACCCTGGCGCAGATCACCCGCGCCATTCACGGCCGGCGCAAGCTGCGCGTCGACTACCGTTCCCTGTCCCGGCGCGAGAGTGGGACGGAACGGGTGCTCGAGCCGCACACCCTGGTCAATACCGGGCTGCGCTGGCATGTGCGGGCGTATAGCGCGGACACTTGCGACTTCCGCGATTTCGTACTGTCGCGCGTCATGACGGCGGAATGTCTGGAGGTGCCCGCCGAATCCGGCGAGCAGTACGACGACGACTGGGTGGAAACGGTGGGGCTGAAACTTGCTCCGCATAGCGGACTCGATGCGCCCCGGCGCGAGAGCCTGCTGCTGGATTACGGTGCGAATGGCGGCATCATCGAAGTGAAGGTGCGGCGCGCCCTGCTGGGTTACATGCTGCAGCGGCTGGGTGTCGACACCACGCCTGACCACCGCCTGAACCCGAACGCCTGTCAGCTGATGCTGCTGAACCGCGACGAGATCGAACCGTTCGCGGCGTGGGCTTTCGGCTAGGTTCGGGTTACAAGTTACAAGTTACAAGTTACAAGGAGGGGGCGGGCCGCTCTTTTCTTGCAACTTGTAACTTGCGACTTGTAACTATTCCAGCAAATCGATCAGCCCGCGCAGTGCCGCGGCCACCGCACGCGAACGGATTTCCTCGCGGTCGCCGCTGAGGCGGCAGGTGGACGACATGGCTGTGCCGTCCGCCAGCGCCCAGCCGTAGCACACCAGACCGACCGGTTTTTGCGGCGTGCCGCCGTCGGGTCCGGCGATACCGGAAATGGCGAGCGCGGCGTGTGCGTGGCTGCGCGCCAGCGCGCCCGTCGCCATGGCGCGGGCGGTTTCCTCGGAGACCGCGCCATGGGTGGCGAGGGTGGCTTCGGGCACGCCGAGCATTTCGATCTTGGCGGCGTTGGCATAGGTGATGAAACCGCGTTCATACCACTGCGAGCTGCCGGGCAGCGAGGTGAGCAGTTGTCCGACCCAGCCGCCGGTGCACGATTCGGCGCTGGCCAGCATCCAGCCGCGCGCCAGCAGTTTGTCGGCGAGTTCGCGGGCCAGTTGATGGAGTTCTTCGTCGCTTACACGAGCCATTGCAGTCCCTTGATGACGGCGATGGCATAGCCGGCCGCCAGAAGATCGTCGAACATCACGCCGAAGCCGTTTTTCAGATGCGTGTCGGCCAATCGGATCGGCCAGGGTTTCAGGATATCGAATAGCCGGAAGAGTGCAAAGGCCGCCGCGATCCACGGCCAGCCTGGAGGAGCACACAGCAGTACCAGCGCGAAGGCGACGATTTCGTCCCACACCATGCCGCCGTGATCGGCCACGCCGAGCGCGCGGCCGGTGCGGCCGCAGGCCCAGATGCCCAGGAGGAATGCGGCAGCCAGCAGCATGAGCTGGTTCGACAGGCTGGATGTCGTGGCCGCAATCAGCCAGAACAGCGGCAGACCGAGTACGGTGCCGACGGTGCCGGGGGCCTTCGGGGCGAGCCCGCTGCCGAAACCGAAGGCGATCAGATGCGCCGGATGCGCAAGCAGAAAGCGGAAATCAGGCGGCAAAGTGATCGTACCCGGTGTGCGCGATAGGGAGCGGCTGGCCGTCGGCGTCGAGGACGTTGAGGCCGGGTTCGGCGGTGATGCGGCCGATACGTGAGACCGCCACGCCGGCGGCAGCGGCGGCGGCCTGCACCGCATCGCGTCGGCCGGGCGGGGCGGTGAAGCAAAGCTCGTAGTCGTCGCCGCCCGCCAGCACGCAGTCGCGCGCCACGGCTTCATGCAGGTAGGCCTGCGCGACCGGCAGCGTGGGCAGCGCGGAAAATTCCAGCGTGGCGCCGACGCGCGAGCGTTTCAGGATGTGGCCCAGATCGCCGAGCAGGCCGTCGGAAATATCGATCGCGCTGGAGGCGAGCCCGCGCAGCGCTTCGCCAAGCGCGATACGCGGCATCGGCAGATACAGCGCGGGCAGGACTTTGGCCGCGTCGATCTGTTCCATGAACAGCCGCCCCTGGCGGTACGCCAGCGCCAGCGCCGCCGAGCCGAGCATGCCGGACACCCACACATCGTCGCCGGTCTGCGCGCCGTCGCGCCGCAGCGCCTGGCCCGGCGGCACTTCGCCCATGACCGTGATGCTGATCGTCAGCGTGCCGCGCGAGGTATCGCCGCCGACGAGTTCGAGGCCGTGCAGGTCGGCCATGCGAAAAAATCCACGTGCGAACGCGTTGAGCCAGGCGTCGTTTTCTTCCGGCAGCGCGATGGCCAGCGTCGCCCAGCGCGGCGTCGCGCCCATCGCGGCGAGATCCGACAGGTTCACCGCCAGCGACTTGTGGCCGAGTCCGGCGGGGCTGTCCGCCGGCGAGAAGTGGCGGCCTTCGAGCAGCATGTCGGTCGATACCGCAAGCTGCATGCCCGGCGTCGGCGCCAGCAGCGCGCAGTCGTCGCCCACGCCCAGCACCGCGCCGGGCGTGGCGCGGGTGAAGTGGCGGGCGATGAGGTCGAATTCCATTGCCAGGAGTCGGGGATCAGGGGTCGGGGATCAGGGGGCTTTGTGCGGCTGCGCCGCGCATAGGATTCAGGGGGCGGTTTTCCCTGACCCCTGAATCCTAGCCCCTGCTTTTCGCCGCCTCGATCTCCACCGAACGCACGTCCTGCGCCAGCTTGTCGAGCACGCCGTTGATGTACTTGTGGCCGTCGGTGCCGCCGAATTTCTTGGCCAGTTCGACGCCTTCGTTGATGGCGACGCGCCACGGCACGTCGGGGCAGTGCAGCAGTTCATAGACTCCGATGAGCAGGATGCCGCGTTCGATCGGCGAGAGCTCGGCGAGCGGGCGGTCGAGCAGGGGGGCGATTCGCGCGCTCAACATGTCCTCTTCCTTGAGCACGCCGTAGAGCAGGATACGGAAATACGCTTCATCGGCGCGCTTGAACTGCTCGTCTTCCCTGAGATTGGCGGCGATCAGCGTGACGTCCGCCCCGCCCACCAGCCAGGCGTAGACGCCCTGCAGGGTGAATTCGCGTGCAGTCTTGCGGGAACCGGCCATCTCAGAGGCGTTTCAGCAGGTTGGCCATTTCGATGGCCGTGCGCGCGGCGTCGCGGCCTTTTTCGGCCATGCGCTGGTGGCCCTGCTCTTCGGTGTCCACGGTGAGGATGGCGTTGGCGATCGGCACGCCGGTTTTCAGCTGGACGTCGAGAATGCCGCGCGAGGATTCGTTCGAGACGACTTCGAAATGGTAGGTGTCGCCGCGCACCACGGCGCCGAGCGCGATGAGCGCATCGTATTTCTCGGACAGCGCCAGTTCCTGCAGCGCCAGCGGATGTTCGAGCGCGCCGGGCACGTTGACCAGCAGCACGTCTTCGCGCGCCACGCCCAGCCGCAACAGTTCCGCTTCGCAGGCCGACAGCAGGCCCTCGCAGATGTCCCGGTTGAAGCGGCTCATGACGATGCCGAATTTCAGGCCCTGGCCATGGTAGGCGGGGTCGAGTTCGGAGAAATAGTCCTTTTTGGTTCCCATGGTGCGTCCTTTTTCAGTAGCTCAAGCTTTTTCGGAATAGCCGGTGACTTCCAGCCCGAAGCCGTCCATCGCCGGCATCTTGCGCGGGCTCGCCAGCAGCTTCATCTTGCCGACCCCGAGATCGCGCAGGATCTGCGCGCCGATGCCGTAGTCACGCAGGTCGTATTTGTGGTTTTCGACAGGAGGCGGGTTGAGGCGCTGCAGCAGCGCCTCGGCGGTTTCCGGGCGATGCAGCAATACGATGACCCCCGACTGCGATTCGGCGATCCGTTCCATCGCACCCAGGATCGGCCAGGAGTGGCCAATACCGGTGACGTCGAGGAAATCCATCACGGAGAGCGGTTCGTGCACGCGCACCAGGGTCTCGCGGTCGGCGTGGATCTCGCCCTTGATCAGCGCCAGATGGGTTTCCTTGGCGCATTTATCGCGGTAGGCGACCAGGCGGAACGCACCGTACACGGTCTGGATCAGGCGGTCGGCGGCGCGCTCGACCAGGCTCTCGGTCTTGTTCCGGTAATGAATCAGATCGGCGATGGCGCCGATCTTCAGGCCGTGGTTCTGTGCGAACGGAATCAGGTCGGGCAGGCGCGCCATGGTGCCGTCGTCCTTGAGAATTTCGCAGATGACCGAGGCGGGCTCGAGCCCCGCCAGTCCTGCCAGGTCGCAGCCGGCTTCGGTGTGGCCGGCGCGCACCAGCACGCCGCCGGGCTGGGCGCGCAGGGGGAAGATATGGCCGGGCTGGATGATGTCGTGCGGCCTGGCATCCTTCTTCACCGCGGCCTGGATGGTGGCGGCACGGTCGGCGGCGGAGATGCCGGTGGTCACGCCCGTGGCGGCTTCGATCGATACGGTGAATGCGGTGCCATGCGGCGTCTGGTTGTCATTCACCATCTGCTTGAGACCGAGCTGACGACAGCGTTCGTCGGTCAGCGTCAGGCAGACGAGGCCGCGCCCATATTTCGCCATGAAGTTGATCGCCTCCGGGGTGGCGAATTCGGCGGCCATGACCAGATCGCCCTCGTTTTCACGGTCTTCCTCGTCAACCAGCACGACCATACGGCCGGCTTTCAGCTCTTCGATAATGTCCAGGGTGGGGGCGAGGCTCATTTAGTCTTTGTCCGTTGCTTGGGTGAATTGGGCTGGCATATATTGGGCCAGGCGCTCGACATAGCGCGCGATCATGTCGACTTCCAGGTTGACGCGGCTGCCCGCCTGCAGATGCCTGAGCGTGGTCATTTCCAGCGTATGCGGGATCAGGTTCAGCGCAAACCGCGCGCCCGAGACGGCATTCACCGTCAACGACACGCCGTTCACCGTGATCGAGCCCTTGCGGAGGATATAGCGCGCGAGGTCGTGCGGCGCATCGATTTCCAGCAGTTGCGATTCGCCCGCCGGCGCGAAGCGGTGTACCGTGCCGACGCCGTCGACGTGCCCGGACACCAGGTGGCCGCCGAGCCGGTCGGCCAGGCGCAGCGCCTTTTCCAGATTGACTTCGGCTCCCGGCATGAAGCCTGTCGTGACGTGCAGGGTTTCGGCGGAGACGTCGACGGTAAAGCTGTCGGCGGTCAGCGCCACGGCGGTCAGGCAGATGCCGTTGACCGCGATGCTGTCGCCGAGGGCGACGTCGGAAAAATCCAGCCCGCCGCCGAAAATGACCATGCGCGCGTCGGCGCCGCGTGCTTCATATTCGTGAATGCGGCCGATGGATTGGATGATGCCGGTGAACATGGGGTAAAGGCCAGCCAGTGTGACCCAGCATTGTAGGCGTTTAGACGTGTCGGGTGAACCCCGGCCGGCTCGAACGACGCCAAAGTCCGCGATCGTGGACGGGTTATTGAGATAAGCAGGTCTTCAAGTTGTTATAATGCGCGCTTTGAAGGAAACGAAGACTCGGCATGACGGCGTCCCCTCCTCTGGTTATGCGCGGCCACATCTTTTTACCCATCGTGCAAAGCGGTCTGAACGCGGGCACCACGCTGGGGACGATCGCGCGCCTCGATCTGCGGCACCATCATGCCGGTCCGGCCGCGCGGATGAAGCCTGGTCGCGACACGGACGAATCCGGCCGGCTGTATGCGCGGGAGACGCTGGCAGCGTGAGCGCCCTCGCCGATCGTGTCCATACCTTTGGCCGCGCGATGCTGGAGCGGCATGGCGAACGCGTGCACAAGGTCGCGCTCGATGCCGGCTTCACCTGCCCCAATCGTGACGGCAGCAAGGGCATCGGCGGCTGCACCTTCTGCAACAACAAGTCCTTCGCTCCGGGCGCGCGCGACCCGGCGCCGCTCGCCGCGCAGTTCGAACGCGCGCGCGGCCGCATCGCGCGGGGCACCGGCGCGCGCCGCTTCATCGCCTATTTCCAGGCCTACACCAATACCTATGCGCACGTGGACGAATTGCGCACGCTGTACGACGCCGCGCTGGCGGCGCCCGACGTGATGGGACTATCGATCGGCACGCGGCCCGACTGCGTGCCGGCGCCGGTGCTGGACCTGCTGGCGGAATACCGCGAGCGCGGCCACGAGGTGTGGCTGGAACTCGGCCTGCAGTCGGCCTTCGACGCCACCCTGGCGCGCGTCAACCGCGGCCACGGCTTCGCCGAATACGAGACGGCGACGCGGGCGGCGCGCGCGCGCGGCATCCCGGTGTGCTGCCATCTCATCGTCGGCTTGCCCGGCGAGGACGCCTCCCACAGCCACGTCAGCCTCGACCGCGTGCTCGCGGTCGGCGTCGATGGCCTCAAGCTGCATCCGCTGCACGTGGTGAAGCACACCAAACTTGCCATCGAATGGAAACGCGGCGAATACGAACCGCTGAATGAGGCGGACTACACGCGCATCGCCGCCGACCTGATCGAACGCACGCCGTGGGAGGTGGTGTACCACCGCGTCACCGGCACCGCCGCCCCCGATATGTTGCTGGCCCCTGAATGGTGTGCGAAGAAATGGGACATCCTCAACGGCATCGCCGACGAACTGGCGCGGCGCGACAGCCGCCAGGGCGACCGCGCAGGCCAAATCTGGAAGGAGAAAAGTCATGCCGCTTGACCTGATCTGCCCGGCGGGCAGCCTGGTTTCACTGAAGACCGCGATCGATCATGGCGCCGATGCCGTCTACATGGGATTCCGCGACAACACCAACGCGCGCGCCTTTCCCGGCCTCAACTTCGACGAGGCGCAGGCAGCGGAAGGTCTGCGCTACGCGCACGAGCGCGGCCGCCGTGTGCTGCTCGCGCTCAACACCTATCCGCAATCCGATACCTGGCAGCGCTGGACCGGCGCGGTCGATCGCGCCGCGAAGCTCGGCATCGACGCGGTGATCCTCGCCGACCCCGGGCTGATGCGCTACGCGGTCAGACAGTATCCGCAGCTCAGGCTGCATCTGTCGGTACAGGGGTCGGCCACCAGCTACGAGGCGGTGAATTTCTACCGCGAGCACTTCGGCATCCAGCGCGCGGTGCTGCCGCGCGTGCTGTCGCTGCCGCAGGTGGAAAACGTGGTGAAGCACACCGACGTCGAAATCGAGCTGTTCGGCTTCGGCGGCCTGTGCGTGATGGTGGAGGGGCGCTGCCTCTTGTCGTCGTACTGCACCGGCGAATCGCCCAACTCGGCGGGCGTGTGCTCGCCGCCCAAAGCGGTGCAGTGGATGGATACCCCAACCGGGCTGGAATCGCGGCTCAACGGCGTGCTGCTCGACCGCTACGGCAAGAACGAAAAAGCCGGCTACCCGACGCTGTGCAAGGGTCGCTTCGAGGTCGGCGGCGAGACTTACTACGCGATCGAGGAGCCGACCAGCCTCAACACGCTCGACCTCTTGCCCGAGATGCTGAAAATCGGCATCGCCGCGATCAAGATCGAAGGCCGCCAACGCAGCCCGGCCTACGTGGCGCAGGTGACGAAGGTGTGGCGTGCGGCGATCGACGCGGTGAAGGAAAATGCCGCCGGCTTCAAGCCCACGCCCGCCTGGCAGGCCGAGTTGAACAAATTGTCGGAAGGGCAGAGCCATACGCTCGGCGCCTACCACCGGCCGTGGAAGTGATTTTTAGGATTTAGGAGTCAGGATCCAGGATCTAGGGGATGAGCGGCCGGAGGCCGCGAAATTCAATAGCCCCTAGCCCCTAGCCCCTAGCCCCTAGCCCCTAGCCCCTAGCCCCTAGCCCCTAGCCCCATGAATCTGTCCCTTGGTCCCCTCCTGTATTACTGGTCGCGCGACGACGTCCTCGCTTTCTATGACGAAGCGAAACACTGGCCGGTGACGCGCGTGTATCTGGGCGAAAGCGTGTGCTCGCGCCGTCATCTGCTGCGCCTGCCGGACTGGCTGACGCTGGCGGAGCAGCTTGCCGCCGCCGGCAAGGAAGCGGTGCTGTCCAGTCAGACGCTGATCGAATCGGAATCCGATCTGAAGACGCTGCGCCGCATCGTCGGCGACGGCCGTTTCCTGGTCGAAGCCAACGAGTGGGGCGCGGTGCGGCTGCTGTCCGAGGCGGGCGTGCCCTTCGTCGCCGGCCCGACGCTGAATGTCTACAATCCGGAAACGCTGGAGGTGCTCGCCGGGCTCGGCGCGCAGCGCTGGCTGCCGCCGGTGGAAACCTCGCGCGCCGCGCTGGCGTCGCTGCTCGAACGCGCGCCGGCCGGCATGGAAACCGAAGTGTTCGCCTACGGCCGCCTGCCGCTGGCGTATTCGGCGCGCTGCTTCACCGCGCGCCACTACAACCTGCCCAAGGACGACTGCCAGTTCCGCTGCCTTGATCATCCGGACGGGCTGCCGCTGGCTACCCGCGAGGGGACGCCCTTCCTCACGCTCAACGGCATCCAGACGCAGTCCGCCGGGATCTATAACCTGATCGGCGAACTGCCGGCGCTGCGCGAACTCGGCATCGCCAGCCTGCGCCTGTCGCCGCAGTCGCGCCACATGGGGCGCGTGGTCGACGCTTTCCAGGCGGCGCTGGCGGGCGAGGGCAACGCCGCCGACGCGCTGGCGCGCATCATGCCCGGCCCGCCGGTGGATGGTTACTGGCATGGCCATGCCGGACTCGAATACAGCCCGGAAAGCGCCTTCTGACATGCTGATCACACGCAGGCTGGAATTCGACGCCGGCCACCGCATTCCCAACCATGCCAGCCAGTGCCGGCACCTGCATGGCCACCGCTACGCGCTCGAGATCACCCTCGCGGGCGAGATCGTGCAGACCGAAGGCGCGGCGGAGCAGGGGATGGTGATGGATTTTTCGGACATGAAAGCCATCGCCCATGCGGCACTCGTCGAGCGCTGGGACCATGCTTTTCTGGTGTACCAGGGCGACCGCGTCGTGGTCGAATTCCTGGCTGCGCTGCCGGGACACAAGACCGTGGTGCTGCCGGTGGTGCCGACAGCGGAAAATCTTGCGGTCGAGGCCTTCCGCATCCTCGACGCGGCCTATGCCGACACCTACGGCAATCAGCTTCGGCTGCAACGGGTGCGGCTGTACGAGACCCCCAACAACTGGGCCGATGCGCTGCGCCCGTCCTGATGAATGGAGCACCGATGCTGATGCCTGTCGTACCGACCTCGCTGGGCCGCCTGATTGCCCGACTGCCGTCCGCGCCGCCCAGTCTGGCGTTTTCGCTGGCGGCCAACCGCCTGCTGTGGCCCGCGCTGCAAACGCTCGACTGGCAACCGCTGGCCGGACGGCGCTATGCCATTCGCGTCAAGGACCTCGGGCTCAGCCTGCGCTTCGCCGTCGGCCAACGGGGGTTCGCGCCGGACAGCGGCGCCCCCGATCTCACCATCAGCGCGACGGCCCGCGATTTCCTGCTGCTGCTTGCGCGCCGCGAGGATCCCGATACCCTGTTCTTCAGCCGTCGTCTGGTGAGCGAGGGCGATACCGAACTTGGCCTCATCGTCAAGAATCTGCTCGATGCCCTCGATCCCGATGCGGTGCTGCAGCGTCTGCCGGCGCCGCTGGCGCGCGCGGCGCAGCGCCTGATGGCCGCCTAGGCGCGAATCGCCGTTCAGGCAGTCGGCTGCAGGTTCAGACGCCGGGAGGCAGGGCGATCTTCTGGTCGACGCTGAACTGGTAGTCGTGGAAGACATGCGCCGCGCTCAGCACCTGGTAGCTGCCGTCGGGCAGGCGAAGCGTGGTGTCCTTGAGCCGGTAGGCGGTGTGGCCGCACGTCCAGATATCGAAATTGCGCATATGGGTGCACAGGCAGGTCTTGTCCATGACCTTCACCTTCTTCGCCGTCGGGTGCAATTCCACTTCACGGTTGTAGGCGTCGATGTAGGCACAACGGCTGTGGGCGTCGAGCAGATAGCCGTAGGCCTCGCAATTGGGGCGGATGCCGGCGCCGATTCCGGGGCTGCCCTTGAGCATGCGCATCGGGTAGCCGGTGGGTGAAATCGTGTTGACCTCGATGTCGTGCTCGTTGGCCTTGAAATATTCCTGCTTGACCTTGTCCGGCAGGCCGCATTCGCGGGTCACCGTGAAGCGGGTGGCGACCTGCACGGCGGCGGCGCCCAGTTCAAGGAAGGCCGCGGCGTCGCTGCCGGTGAAGATGCCGCCGGCCGCGATCACCGGGATGTCGAGGTGTTCGGCCTTGAGATACGTCAGCACCTCGCCCACGAGGGTGGCAAGGTCGTACTTCGCCCAGTCCTCGATGCCGAAGCCGAGGTGGCCGCCGGCGAGCGGGCCTTCCACCACGACGTAGTCCGGCAGCCGCTGCAGCCGCGCGTTCTTGCGCAGGAACATCGCCAGCGCGCGCGCCGAGGACACGATGATGCCGAGCCTGGCGTCGCGAAAGCGCGGATGGTCCTCGATCAGCGCGAACGAGCCGAGGTGCAGGCCGGCGGACAGCGTGATGCCGTCGATGCCGGCATCGAGCGCGGCGGAGAGGCGCATGCGCAGCGTCTCGCGCGGCGCGTTCATGGTGAGCTTCTCCATGCAGTTGATGAAGATCATGCCGTCGCCGCGCTTGGCTTCCATCGTCCGGCCGACGTGATAGCGCGTGGCCTCCTCGAGCACGGCGAGGTTGAAATGCACGTTGGACTTGTCGCTGCTGGCGGCGTTGGTCTTGTATTTCTTCAGCTTCTCGCTGACGAATTTGGTATCGAAACGCCGATCGGACACGGTCTGCACCATGGCGTCGGAGATATGGCCGATGCCGCCGAGGCGCGCGACCTCGAGCGCGAGTTCGGCGGTGGAAATATCCACGCCCATGCCGCCGATGACGATCGGCACCAGTTCCTGTCTGCCGAAGCGCAGGCGGAAATCATCCACACATTTCATTCTGTTCCTCTGATTCCTGTTGACAGGCCTGGCCAATGCCCGAGCGTTCTGTTGCAGGCCTCGCATCGTTCCCGGCGCCAGGGTGCCGCCAGGCGCATGACCGTCGCGCCCCATGGGCCGGCGGATGATGCGCTGTCTGAAGAGTGAATTGTATCCGCACACCGCATGGATGACATGGCACGATGGGACAGACCGCCACTCACGGGGCATTAAATTAAGATTTCACGATCCTCTTGCATAAATTAAGGCGCTTTATATAATCACGCGAACATATGATCAAACGATCATATGTTCGCGTGATTATTCATATGGAGACTCTGATGAGAAAAGTAATGTTGACTTCCCTGATGCTGGCCGGAGGCCTTGTTTCTTCCGGCCTTTCCATGGCTGAAGCGCCGGGTAATGCCGCCCCCATGCCGGTGGAAATGCAGCAGATGATGAAGACCTACACCCCGGCGCTGCGCCAGAAGGTGATGGCCTTGTCCCCGGAACTCAAAGGCACCATCCAGCAGCTGCATGCGGGCCATACGCGGCATGCGAAGGAGACCACGCTGCGTCAGGTCATGCAGGAAATCCTGTCCGAATATCAAAGCATCGCTTCGGCGCTGGCGACCGACAACGCCGAACAGGCGGCCGAGGCGGCCCGGCGGCTGGCCAACCATCGCATTCCCAAGGGCGGGCTGCTGCCGTATTTCCCGCTGGACAAGATCAACAACACCGATCTCGCGGTACTGCCGGCGATGAACGAAATCGTCGAGGGCAGCGCGCTCAAGCTGGCCACGGCGGCGGATGCAGGGGATATGCCGAGAGCCGCCTCCTACATGAGTGACATCATGACGGGCTGCGTCGCCTGCCATCAGAAATTCCGCACCACCCCCGGCGTATCCGCCAACCTGATGACCCCCCTGTCGAAGTAACGAATCCTTGATCGAGGAGATCTGAACATGAATAAGCAGATGCTCGCAGCCGCCGTGTCGGCTGCCACCTATATGGCTGCCATCGATGCGCATGCCACCAACGGCGACCAGATGATCGGCGTCACCGCCACCCAGTGGGGGATGGCCGGCGCCGTGGTGGCCGCCCCGCAGGACGCCGGCACCATCATGAGCAACCCGGCCGGTCTGGCCGAGCTCGGCATGAAGGAGGTGCGCTTCGACATGGGCTTCGGCCTGCTCAATCCGCCGCGCAAGGCCAACGGCACCGAAAGCGATTCCGACTATTATCTGATTCCGTCGGGCGCCGTGGCCTTCAACGTCAACGACCGGCTCTACCTGGGCATGGGCATGGCGGGCTTGTCGGGGATGGGGGTCGATTTCGCCGACATCATGGCCGCCGCGCCGGGTGCGCAGGCGGTGGTCACGACCAAGCAGTTCTACAAGATCGCGCCCGGCTTCGGCTACAAGGTGAACGACAAGCTTTCCATCGGCGCCGCGCTCAACATCGACTACCAGAGCCTGGCGATCCACAACACTGCCTTCACGCTGCCGCAAAACCAGGTGTATGGCTTCGGGGCCACCGCCGGCCTGATCTACAAGTTCAACAACCGCCTGCAGGTAGGCGCTTCCTGGATCAGCAAGCAGAGTATGGACGAGTTCAAGTGGAACACGACGGCCGGCCGCTACGCCATGACCATGGACGCACCCCAGCAATTCGCCGTGGGCGTGGCATTCAAGCCGATGCCGGGGCTGCTGATCGAGGCCGACGTGAAGCACATCGGCTTCAGCGACGTGCTGGGCCGGGTTCCCTTCCAGACCCCCGGTGGGCCGAGCGCCATGAACTTCGGCTGGGACGACCAGGTCGTGTACGCCATCGGGGTGCAGAAGGAAATCAATTCCAAAACCATCGTGCGGGCAGGCTTCAACTATGGCAAGTCGCCGATCGGCCGGGAAGACGTCAACAACAACATCGGCTCGCTGGCCGTCACCGAGAAGCACCTGTCGGTGGGCATGACGCGCAAGCTGAGCGACAAGGTGTCGGCCTCGCTGTCCTACATGCACGCCTTCCACAACGACATCACCTCGAACGTGGCGCCGCGCAACAAGATCGAACTGGAGCAGAACATCGCCAATGTCCAGGTCAGCTATCTGTTTTAAAAGGAGACTCTCATGACCGTAGATCGCATCGTTCACCTGGTAGCGGGCCTGATGGTGCTGCTCAGCATCGTGCTCGCCCATTTCTCCAATCCGGCCTGGCTCTGGCTCGCCGTGATCGTCGGCGTCAACCTGGCGCAAAGCGGCGTGACCGGTTTCTGCCCGCTGGCCTTCATGCTCAAGAAATCAGGCGTCCGGGAAGGCAGCTGCTGTTCCTGAAAGCGGGCGGACGGTGTACCTTACGGCGGCAGCGCGTGCCGCCGCCGTTGCCTGCCCTCTGTTCCGGGCAGGCGCTCGCCCGGCTCATCGCCCATCTATTGTTCACTGCTGGACCGCCCTGGGCGTCAAGCCCTGGGCGCCAAACACCGTGGTCGTGAAAAAGAGGAAATCCGCAGAAGTCCGCCGTCATGATGTGATCGAGGCGGCGATGGAAATCATCCGCCATGAAGGCGTGGCCAGACTCACCACGCGCTCGCTGTCCCGGGCGGTCGGCATCGCGCAGCCCACCCTGTTCCTTCACTTCGGCAACAAGAGCCATATCCTGGTGGCGCTGGTCGACACCATCCAGGAACGGCTGCAGAAAGAAATGGCAGGGCTTGGCCTGGAACGGCTGACCCCGCTGGAGCGCTTGAAGGCCGTCATCCGCGCCCACCTGCATTTCATCCAGCAGCAGCCGGGCATCCCCCGCCTGCTGTTTTCGGAAGAGCTGCAAAGCGGCGATCCGGTTTTTCGCGACCGCATGAATGAACTGGTCCAGTATTTCCTGAATTTTCTCGCGCAGCTGATCGGCGCTGCGCAGGCGCAAGGAGAAATCCGGGCGGACATCGTTCCCCAGCAGAACGCGTGCATCCTGATTGCGGCGGTCCAGGGACTGGCTTTCCGCTGGGTGCTGTCGGATCAGCGCTTCGTGCTGTCGGAACAGGCCGATGCCGTCATCACCGCCCTGATCTCCGGCTGGGCCCCGCGAAATTAGGGCCTGAGCGGGGGGTCGCCGGCAGGCCGGGCGGAAGAGACTACGGATCGTCCCGGCACACGACAAGCGTCGGGTCATCGAAATGGTCGATCAGGATGCGTTGGACCCGCATCTGCCAGAGCCGCCCGAATTCTGCCCGCTCCACTGCATTCGCCGTTCCCGTCAGGATGTTCGAGATCAGCCGCTGTTGTGCGGGGGAAGCGGGGACGACCTCGGGATGATAGGCAACCGTCACGCGCGCGCCAGAATCCAGCCGGGTGAAACGGATGTCGCCAACGTGCCCGCCCGAGAAGGACAGCAGATGCTGGCGGCTGAACCGTCCTGCGAGACCCTTGAACCCCCCTTCGCCCGCCGCACCCGTCAACAGGCCGATGACGGCCGCGATGACGCCCGTGACGCCGTCCGACTGCGACGCGCCGAATTCGACACGCACGCCGCCGCGTTCCGGCAGGGTGTCCGGATACAGCCGGTGCAGCGCCTTCAGGCTCATCAGATAGGCGCCCGCCACGGTGGGACAGGAATGCCCGGCGAGTTTGACCGCGTCGACATAGCCGTATTCGATCCGTCCGTTGTCGGCGGCGCCGAGGAGCTCGGCGAGCGCGTCGTACAGCGTGATGCGGGCAACCGCATCGTAAAAGGCCGGGTAGTTCATCTGACTTTCTCCTGGGGGATCGTTCGAGTGTTCATCATCGCCGCAACCGCCTGCAGGATGAACCACAGCAGCGTGGCGGCACTCAGGAGCAGCCCCCCTTCCCGCGCCATCCCGCCTGCGATGCCGCCCACGCAGAACAGCACGGCACGGACGCCGCCGAAGCGCCCCAGCCGTCTGCGCAGTTCCGTGTGCCATGCGCCCTGCGCGCCGGGGCGCCGCCAGCCGGGCAGCAGTTGGGTGGCGGCTCCGGAGACCAGCGGCGGCAGGAAGCCGGCGACGAAGACCGAAGTGGGGGCCAGCGCCGGCATGAAGGTTGCGGCAGCGCCGAACAGTATGCTGAGGCCGAACCCGGCCAGCGCGGCGGCGAGTAGCGGCGCCGCGCCGTGCCAGGCAAGGATTTCAGCACGATACCGCCGCAGCCAGCGGACGCCCAGTCGTCCTGACGGAATCGCCCATGCGACGGCGCCGACCCAGGCAAGCGGGCCGAACCATGCCGCGCCGACGGCGACCAGCAGCGTCCCCGCCACGGCCCATGGCAGGTGACGGCGCAACCACGGTCCGACTTCAGGGTCGGGCCTGCCGGCGACGGTCGGCAGCAGGACCGCGAGGGTGCCCACGGCGGTCAGACCGATGAATCCGAGCGTGTTGAGATGGAGGTGGAGACGTCGCAGCCCCGCCCATTGCTGCGGCCAGAACGCGCTTGCGAGGATGGCGAGCAGGGCGAGCACGAGGCAGGCCAGCGCGGCTTCGTACCAGGCCAGGCCTGGATGGGGGCGGCCCAGCATGGTTTTCCGCCGGCCCCGGCTCCAGATCAGCATGGCGATCGCGGCGCTTGCCGCCACGCATGCGCCGGCATAGCGTCCCCATAGCATGTCGGGCAGGCTGAATGCCGCCATGGCCAGCAGGGCGCCCGCCAGGGCCAGAATGGGGAGGCTGCCCAGCCAGGCGCCCGGCGCGCGCGTCCGGGTGAGCACCGGGATGAAATGGCTCATGGCGCCGAAGATCAGCGGCATGGCCCCGACGGCCAGAACCAGATGCAGGACGACGACGCGTCCGGCGTGGAGCGAGCCCAGCAGCGCTGCGGCGAACGCCGCCAGGGCAAGGTATACCAGCGCCGGCAACACCGCCGGCCTTCAACTGCGGATGAAGTCGATCACGATTTCGCCAGGTTCACGCTTCAGGTACTGGATGTCGACGGCCGCACCGTAGCGGTTGCGCAGCTGGTCGAGCAGAGGCAGGGGATCGTGATCGTTGACGAAACGCATGCGCTCTCCCGAATTCAACGCATCCAGTGCGCCGAAAATGGCCGCATGGCGAAAACGCTTGGCGATCCCTCGCGCGTCAAAAGGATAGACCTGATCCTGGAGAAGGTGGAGGTGGTCACTCATGTCTGTCGTCCTAAAGAAGTAAATGGAATGCATATTATAGGCACAGGATCCGATCCCGGTGTGCAACTTTTTGCGGGGGGTGGATTCCGGGCCCGCGTGGCTTGGCTAGTCGTCCGTATCCAGATCGTGTGCGCCGGGAACATGGAAGATCCCCTGCATCCGCAGCAGTTCCTCGCGGTGCTGGGCCACCAGGTCGTTCAGTATTTTGTTGCCCTTGTCCGTCAGATGCACTTCCACCGAGCGCCGGTCGTGGCGTCCCGTCTGGCGCTTCACCAGGTTCAGTTTTTCGCACCGCGAGATCAGCGAAACCGCCCCGTGATGATGGGCCTGCAGGCGTTCGGCCAACTCGCTGACGGTGGCCCATTCGCGGCCCGGAAAGCCGCGTATGTGCAGCAGCAACTGGTATTGAAGATGGGTGATGCCGGACTGGCGGGTCGCTTCCTCGCTGAAACGCAGGTAACGCCGGAGCTGGTAGCGAAAACGGGAGAGCGTTTCAAAGTCTTTTTTGTTGAGGCTGGAGGGCATTTTTTTGGGGCTTGAAAAAAGAATGGCTGAATTTAATATCACATTGTGATATAAACAAACTGTGGCCGTTTCCGATCGAAGTGCAGGCCGGTTGGCAATCGGGAAGGGCTGATTGGAGTGTGTGTGCCGAGAGGAGATCTCATGAGTATCCTGCATATCCACAAGCTTTTCACGTCGACCCAGGGCTGGGATTCGTTGTCGCGAACCCAGCCTTCCGCGCTCAAGCTGTTCTTCCTGCTGGTCGTGCCGTTTTCACTGATTCCGCCGCTGATGCTCGAGTATGCGGGCCATCATATAGGCGCCAGCCTGTTTCCCGATGTGCCCGGCATGGCGTGGAGTCTGGCGGCGCTCTCCTTTCTGGTGGCCGAGTTGCTGACCGTCCCGCTCATGGCGTGGACAATCAAGTCAGTCGCCGGCAGCAAGGGAATCCACAGCAGCGACCGCGACGTGTTCACGCTGGCGGCGATCGCGCCGGTTCCACTCTGGCTGTCGTCGCTGGTGCTCTATTACGATCAGGTCATGCTGATCATGGCCGGCGTCACGCTGGGGCTGGCAGGCTCGGTCATCCTCATTTTCCGGGGCGTGCAAAGCATTCTGAACATCGACGAAGACGTCGTCGCCCTCGACATCGCGTACACCGTGACCGCACTGGGACTCATCGCCTGGGTGGTCCTGGTCATGCTGGGGCTGTTGCCGGCCCTGGCCTCGGTCTGAAGGACGGACGCCCGGTCTGAAGACATCACCCCCGTTTTCTGATCGCCCGGTGCAGACGTGCCGGGCATTTTCGAGGAGGTTGAACGATGGATGCAGCAGTAAGCTTGCCCACCCTGGATGACGAGGGGTACCTGATCGAGCCTGGCGATTGGAACGAGGCCGTCGCCGAGCGATTGGCGCACGCGGAAGACGTCAAGCTGACCGACGATCACTGGGATGTCATCCGCTTCATGCGGGATTTTTACGAAGAGCATCAGATCGCGCCGGATGCGCGCTATGTGATCAAGCACTTGTCGAGCCGCATGGGCGCCGACGCGCGCAATGCGCTCTACACGATGTTTGCCTACGGTTACGTCAAGCAGGCATGCAAGATCGCGGGGATGAAGCGGCCGCGCGCCTGGAGCACGGGTTGAATGGCCATTCCCGGGACAGGGCGCCCTAGCTGAAACGGCCGCCGTGCCGATGAAACCGGCGCACGGCCGACAGCAGGTTGAGTCCCAGCAGGGACGCGGACAGCGCCAGGATCAGGCCGCTGGCGCCTGTCAACGGCGGCCAGAACAGGCTGCCCGCCAGTAATCCGCACGCTGCCGTGTGGAGGCGGAATTGCCAGCGTGTCCAGCGCCCGGCAATCATGTCCTTCATCGTGGGGATGCTGCCTGCGCGCGCCTGCAGTTGCGCTTGCAGATGAAACCACGCCAGAAACGGCACGATCTTGTAGAGCATGCCGTTCACCACGCTGACTCCGAACCCTCCCACGAACAGCACGGCCAGCAGCAGCGGGTAGCGCGGGCTGGCCGCGACGGCCGGCCAGCCCTGTGCCGCGAGCCAGACCCCCACACTGACGATCAGGCTGGCCATGCCGAGACGCCAGAAATCGAGCGTGACGTCGGGCAGTTTGCGGCGCCTGCGGGCTTGCAGCCTCAAGGTGACGACGGCAAACAACAGGATGATGGCGGCGAGACCGGCATCGACGGCAATCCTCGCCATCGCGGGCCACGACAGCATCGCCGCCACGGCGTGGATCAGCAGCAGGCCGAACAGCACAGGCGTCAGCCAGCGGCTGAGCCGGGGCGGATAGGGCGGGGTGATCAGAAACATCGGGACGACCTGGAAGGCGACCCCGATGACCAGCAGCAGAACCCAGCCGAGCAGGCCGAACGAGAGGTGCGCGGCGAGCATGGCGGCGCTGCCGGGCGGCGTCCAGGCCCCTGCACGCATCAGCGCCAGGGCCAGGCCAAGCACCAGCGTGAGGCCCAGGCCAAGCACTGCCAGCCGCATGCCGCGGACCGTCGCGCCCCCGGTCGCGCGCGCGAGACTGATGGCGGCGGCCCAGAGAAAGATCGTGAAGCCGCTCCCCAGCAGAACGGTGGCGAGGCCGAACGCCGCGGGCCTGGCGGTCAGGAAACCCGCCATCAGGGCAATGGTTCCCGACGTCAGCAAGACATGGCTCGACCAGCCCACCAGGCGGGGAGCGGGCAGAATCGAGCCGGCCACCACGGGCAGCATCTGCATCAGGGCGCCCAGCATCGCCATGGCGAGGAAACCCAGCGTGAGCGCATGGGTGAGGGCGAGGGCCTGCGCCGTCCAGCGCGAAGCCAGCGATTCCGGCGCCAGCACGATCAGCAGCGCGGCCGCGAACAGGAACAGCGGGGCCGTCAGAAAGAACAGCAGCGGGAGCAAAAATGGCGGCGCCTGCTCGAAAGACAGGCCGGCTTGCGTGCTCATCGGACGGGTAAACCGGCTCAGCGCGCTTGAGCGGCGCGGTCGACCGGGTGGATCAGGATGACGTAGCTGCCGTCGGCCTCCATTCGCGTGGCGTGGCGGTAGCCGCGTTCGGCGAGCAGGGGGTAAAGGGGAAACGGCTCGCGGTGCAGCAGCAGCCGGATCGACTGCTCCGGACGCAGCAGGGCGAGTGTCTGCATGACTTTTTCCATGGGCGCCGGCGGCTCCAATTCGCGTGCGTCAACGAGGACCTCTTCTGTCGGCACGGTCACGCGATCGCCTGCATGGCGAGGATCACGCTGTCGCGATCGCTGCTCAGCACCTGGTCCGACATGGGGTAGAGCATGTTCTCCTCCTTCATGTTGTGCTGCTGCATCAGCATGTTGAGGGTTTCGGAAAGGCCGAGATAGGCATCCTTGTCGTTCGCGTCCACGGCACCCGCCATGCTTTGCATCAGGCCGCGTATCTGCTCGTGCTCCATGCGCATCACCTGCGTCGGCCCCATGCTGTTGCCGATGCGCGCCTCGAATGCGGGAAACAGCACCGTTTCCTCCATCGACAGATGATGGGACATGGCCGTCTGAAACTGATCGAACAGGGCACGTGCGCTGTGCCAGTTCTGTTGGGCGGCAGCGGATTCTGCGGAAGCAAACAAATCGTCGCAGGCGCGGTGGTCGTTACTCAGGAAATTCAGGATCGTGCTCATGACAAACCTTCCATAAGATGATGAAAAAATACATGTTTAAGTATATCAGGACTTATTAACCTTAAATTCTTCTTGACTGTATCGCAAGATGTCGTATGGTTCACGAACGCAAAACACAATATGTAGTTTTCGAGGAGGGTGAAATGAATACAGTGATAGCAGAGATCCCGCGCGAAGTCATCAAGCGCGACGGCCAGCGGGCGCCATTCGATACGACGAAGATCCGTTCGGCCATCCTGCGGGCCGGGCAGGCCAGCGGCGAATTCGGCGAGGCCGAGGCCGATCTGCTCACCGCCCAGGTGATGAAGGTGCTGATCCACACTTTCCGCCATGCGCCGGCCGAGATCGAGCGCATCCAGGACGTGGTCGAGCAGAGCCTGATCGCGGCCAATCATCTGCAGACGGCGCGCGCCTATATCGCCTACCGCGACAGCCACAAGAAGCTGCGCGAGGACCGCAAGACGGTGGTAGACGTCGAGGCCTCGATCAACGAATACCTGTCGCGTCAGGACTGGCGCGTCAATGCCAATGCCAACCAGGGCTATTCGCTCGGCGGCCTGATCCTCAACGTCTCCGGCAAGGTGGTCGCCAACTACTGGCTCAACCACGTCTATTCGCCCGAACTCGGCGAAGCGCACCGCGACGGTTCGCTGCACATCCACGATCTCGACATGCTGGCGGGCTACTGCGCCGGCTGGTCGCTGCGCACGCTGCTGCACGAAGGCCTCAACGGCGTGCCGGGCAAGGTCGAGGCGGGGCCGCCCAAGCACATGTCCTCGGCGGTCGGCCAGATCGTCAACTTCCTCGGCACGCTGCAGAACGAATGGGCCGGCGCGCAGGCATTTTCCTCGTTCGATACCTACATGGCGCCGTTCATCCGCCACGACGGCATGAGCTACGAAGCGGTCAAGCAGTGCATCCAGGAACTGATCTACAACCTCAACGTGCCGTCGCGCTGGGGCACGCAGACGCCGTTCACCAACCTCACCTTCGACTGGACCTGCCCGGAGGATCTGCGCGAGCAGGTGCCGGTGATCGGCGGCAAGGAGATGCCGTTCAGCTACGGCGAGCTGCAGACCGAGATGGACATGATCAACCGCGCCTACATCGAGGTGATGACCACGGGCGACGCCAAGGGGCGGGTATTCACCTTCCCCATTCCGACCTACAACATGACGCCGGATTTTCCCTGGGAGTCGGAAAACGCCGACCGCCTGTTCGCCATGACCGCGCGCTACGGCCTGCCGTATTTCCAGAACTTCATCAATTCGGAGATGAAGCCGAACCACATCCGTTCGATGTGCTGCCGTCTGCAGCTCGACCTCAGGGAATTATTGAAGCGCGGCAACGGCCTGTTCGGCTCGGCCGAGCAGACCGGCAGCGTGGGGGTGGTGACGGTCAACTGCGCGCGTCTCGGTTATGAATACCAGGGCGACGAGCCCGCGTTGCTGCGCCGCCTCGACGCACTGCTCGTCATGGCGCGCAACGGCCTCGAGATCAAGCGCAAGGAAATCCAGCGCCTGATGGACAACGGCCTGTTCCCCTACACCAAGCGCTACCTCGGCACGCTGCGCAATCACTTCTCGACCATCGGCGTCAACGGCATCAACGAAATGATCCGCAACTTCAGCGGCGACGAGCACGACATCACCACCGTATGGGGCCATGACTTCGCGGTGCGCCTGCTCGACCATATCCGCGGCCGCATCGTCGGCTTCCAGGAAGAGACCGATCATCTGTACAACCTGGAAGCGACGCCGGCCGAAGGCACCACCTACCGCTTCGCCAAGGAAGACCGCAAGCGCTATCCGGCCATCCTGCAGGCGGGGACCGAGGATGCGCCGTACTACACCAACTCGTCGCAACTGCCGGTGGGCTTCACCGACGACGCCTTCGAGGCGCTGGAACGGCAGGACGAGCTGCAACGCAAGTACACCGGCGGCACCGTGCTGCATCTCTACATGTCGGAGAACATTTCCTCGATCAATGCCTGCCGCAATCTGGTGCGCCGTTCGCTGACGCGCTTCCGCCTGCCCTACATCACGATCACGCCGACCTTTTCCATCTGTCCCAAACATGGCTACATTGCGGGTGAGCACGAGTTCTGCCCTACCTGCGATGAAGAAGCCCTGTCCCGCAAGCGCGCTGTTGCCGCTTGATCCCACCCCAACTCAAAGGAGATTGATATGACTGACATGAGTGTTCTGACCGATATCCGGACCGTTGCCTTGAAGGACGAGGAGCGTACCCGCTGCGAAGTGTGGACCCGCGTGATGGGCTATCACCGCCCAACCACCAGTTTCAACAAGGGCAAGCAGAGCGAGCACCGCGAGCGGCAGTTCTTCGTCGAAGGACGCTGCGCACTCGGCTGATCCGTCACCTGCTTCACCGGATCGGATCATGTTGCGTGTGGGCGGTCTGACGCCCCTTTCCACCACCGACTGGCCAGGCATGCTGGCCGCGGTGGTGTTCTGCCAGGGCTGCCCCTGGCGCTGCGGGTATTGCCACAACCCCGGCCTGATTCCCGCGCGCGGCGACAGTGAGATTCCCTGGGAAGCCGTGCTGGCCTTCCTGCGCCGGCGTCAGGGCCTGCTCGACGGCGTGGTGTTTTCCGGCGGCGAACCGACGCTGCAGGGGGCGTTGCCGGATGCGATGCGCGAGGTGCGTGCGCTCGGTTTCAGGATCGGGCTGCACAGCGGCGGCATGTATCCGGAGAAACTGGCGGCGGTGCTGCCGCTGGTCGACTGGGTGGGGATGGATGTGAAGGCGCCATTTGCCGATTATCCGCGCATCACCGGCGCGGTCGGCAGCGGCGGGCGCGCGCTCGAAGGTTTGCAGCACGTCCTGGCGTCCGGCGTGGCCCATGAAATCCGCACCACCGTGCATTCCGCGCTACTGGGCGACGCCGAGGTGGCCAGTCTCGCGCGCGACCTTGCCGGGCGCGGCGTGAAGCATTACGTCATCCAGGCGTTTCGCAGCCAGGGCTGTCGCGATGATGCCTTGCGTCAGAGCGCAGCGCGCGACCGCCCCTTGCAGCAGGTGGGCGAGGAACTGGCTGGGCTGTTCGAGGCATTCGCTGTACGCGCCTAAAGCCGGCCGACTCGCAGAAACAGCGGCCACTGCAGCCGGCGGGCCGTGTCCGGGTTGCCCCACGCGGGCGCAAGTTCCTTGCGCAGCGTCGGCAACGGATCGTGGCCTTGCGCCGCCTGGTAGCGCTTGACTGCCGACCAGGTCGACAGGTAGTCCAGCAGCCGATGCAGGCTCCACTCGACCTCGATGAAGAAGGCGGGCGCCTCGATTTCCGCAAACGGGAAATCCAGGCTGCGATAGGCGTCGTCGATCAGCGCGCGTTCGGGCGGCCAGTACGGGCCGACGGTTTCGCCGTAGAAGCGCCGGAACGGCGCGTCCAGATCGTCCGGCAGCACCATGCGGCCGTAGCCCCACAGGGCGAGTACGCCGCCGCGCTTCAGCACGCGCGTCACTTCGGCATAGAAGCGCGGCAGGTCGAACCAGTGCGCCGCCTGCGCGACGGTGACGAGGTCGACGCTGCGATCGGCGAGACCGCTGGCCTCGGCCGGGGCGACCCGGTAAGCGATTGCGGGATGTATTTCGGCGTGGCGGATTTGTTCCGCTGATGCGTCGGTGGCGATGACGCGACTGAAATGCGGCGCCAGTCCCAGCGCCGCCTGGCCGCTGCCGGTGGCGCAGTCCCACGCGGTGTCGCGCTCGACGCACTGGTCGGCGAGCCAGGCGAACAGTGCGGCGGGGTAGTCGGGGCGGTAGGCGGCGTAGCGGCCGGATGCCGACGAGAAGTGGTCCTTGAACCCGCTCATGCCGGCAACAGGGTCAGCCGCAGATCGCCGCCGACCTGCCGCACGTCGCTCAACCTGAAACGTGCTGCGTCATCCAGCGAAGTGAGCGCGGGATGCGCGAACAGTCCGCGCGCGTCGTCGCCTACCGCCATCGGCGCCACGTAGGCCACCCATTCGTCAACC
Source organism: Thiobacillus sp. 63-78 (assembly GCA_001899765.1). Lineage (GTDB taxonomy): Bacteria > Pseudomonadota > Gammaproteobacteria > Burkholderiales > Thiobacillaceae > Thiobacillus. Next base: position 7,821 of record MKWM01000042.1, on the reverse strand, counting down.
AGCCGGGCAGCGAGCAGCGCGCCGTTGAGCACGGCACCGGCTTCGACGTGCAGTTCATTGACGCCACGCTGCGCCAGCAGCGCGAGCAGCGCGGCGAGGTCGACACGGCCGGCTGCACCCGGCAGTTCGACCACTTCCGCCCCGGCCTGTTCAAGGGCGCCGCGCGCGGCCGGGTCGGCATGGTGGCAGGCGATCAGCGCCGGCAGGATCGCCGCATCCGGCGGCGTGCGCAGCGTGGAATCGACCACGACCCGCAGCGGCTGGCGGCCGATGTCGACGTCGCGCACGTTCATCCGCGGATTATCGGCCAGCACGGTGCCGCTGCCGGTGAGCAGGGCACAGGCGCGCGCGCGCAGGCGCTGCACGTCGGCGCGCGCCGCGTCGCCGGTGATCCACTGCGACGCGCCGTTGGTGAGCGCGGTCTTGCCGTCGAGCGTCGAGGCGGTCTTGAGCCGCACCCATGGCCGCTGCCGCGTCATGCGCGAAATGAATCCCGGATTGAGCGCACGCGCTTCGGCCGCCATGAGCCCGACTTCGGCCTGGATGCCCGCCAGCGTCAGCATGGCGATGCCGCCGCCGGCGACCAGCGGATTCGGATCACTCATTGCCGCCACCACGCGTGCCACGCCCGCGTTGATCAGCGCTTCGGCGCAGGGGGGCGTGCGGCCATGGTGCGAGCAGGGTTCCAGCGTGACGTAGACCGTCGCCCCGCGCGCCGCTTCGCCCGCGACCTGCAGGGCGTGGATTTCGGCGTGCGGGCTGCCGGCACGCTGGTGCCAGCCTTCGCCGACGACGCGGCCGTCCCTGACAATGACGCAACCGACCCGCGGGTTGGGGCTGGTGGTGAAGAGTCCGCGCGCCGCGAGTTGCAGTGCGCGGGCCATGTGCAGATGATCGTCGGCGGAATGGCGGTCGGCGCGCACGGCGGCTTATTCGAAAAGATCGTCTACACCCTGGGGCGGGGTGTGCTCCAGGTCACGCAGCATCTCGCGGAAGTCATCCGGGTCCTGGAAACTCTTGTATACCGAGGCAAAGCGGATATAGGCGATCTTGTCGAGCTTCTTCAGTTCGCTCATCACCAGTTCGCCGACTTCACGCGCGGGCACTTCGCGTTCGCCCAGCGTCAGCAGGCGCTGACGGATGCGGTCGACCGCGGCGTCGACCAGCTCGGTCGATACCGGGCGTTTGTGCAGCGCGCGGCGGAAGCCCTCGCGCAGCTTGGTTTCGGAAAAATCCTCGCGCGTGCCGTTGGTCTTGACGATCTGCGGCGGCCGCAGCTCGGCGGTCTCCCAGGTGGTGAAGCGTTTGTCGCATGCCGCGCAGCGCCGACGGCGGCGGATCGCATCGCCCGCCTCGTTGACGCGGGAATCGATGACCTGGGTGTCGAGAGAGCCGCAGAAGGGGCACTTCATGGTTAGGGGTCAGGATTCAGGGGCCAGGGATCAGGGGGTTTTGTGCGGCGAAGCCGCGTTCTTGTTCAGAAAAGCGCGAAGCGACATTCTCTGATCCCTGAATCCTGACCCCTGAATCCTCTCAGCCATAAACCGGAAACTTCGCTGTCAATTTCGCCACTTCGCCCTTCACCCGCTCGATCGCCGCCTCGTCGGCCGGTGCTTCGAGCACGTCGGCGATCAGGTGCGCCAGTTGCTCGGCTTCGAGTTCCTTGAACCCGCGCGTGGTGATGGCCGGGGTGCCGAGGCGGATGCCGCTGGTGACGAAGGGCTTTTGCGGGTCGTTGGGGATCGCGTTCTTGTTGACCGTGATATGGGCGCGGCCGAGCAGCGCCTCGGCCTCCTTGCCGGTGAGGTGCTTGGGCTGCAGGTCGACCAGGAACACGTGGCTCTCGGTGCGGCCGGAGATGATGCGCAGGCCGCGCTCGACCAGCACCTTGCACATCACCAGCGCGTTGGCGACCACCTGCTCCTGGTAGTGCTTGAATTCCCTGGTCGACGCTTCCTTGAGCGCCACCGCCTTGCCGGCGATGACGTGCATCAGCGGGCCACCCTGCAGGCCGGGGAAGATCGCCGAGTTGATCGCCTTTTCATGTTCGGCCTTCATCAGGATGATGCCGCCGCGCGGGCCGCGCAGGGTCTTGTGGGTGGTCGAGGTGACGACGTCGGCGTGCGGCACAGGATTAGGATAAACGCCCGCGGCGACGAGGCCGGCGTAATGCGCCATGTCGACCATGAAGATCGCGCCGATTTCCCGGGCGATTTTCGCGAAGCGCTCGAAGTCGATGCGCAGCGCGTAGGCCGAAGCGCCGGCGATGATCAGTTTCGGCTTGTGCTCGCGCGCCAGCGCTTCCATCTTCGGGTAGTCGATTTCCTCTTTTTCGTTGAGGCCGTAGGCGACGACGTTGAACCACTTGCCGCTCATGTTCAGTTTCATGCCGTGGGTGAGGTGGCCGCCTTCGGCGAGGCTCATGCCCATGATGGTGTCGCCGGGCTGAAGAAAGGCCATGAACACCGCCTGATTGGCCTGCGAACCGGAGTTGGGCTGCACGTTGGCGGCTTCGGCGCCGAACAGCGCCTTGGCCCGGTCGATCGCCAGCTGCTCGACCATGTCGACGTATTCGCAGCCGCCGTAGTAGCGCTTGCCGGGATAGCCTTCGGCGTACTTGTTGGTGAGCTGCGAGCCCTGCGCTTCCATCACCGCCGGGCTGGTGTAGTTTTCCGACGCGATCAGCTCGATGTGATCCTGCTGGCGCTGGTCTTCTTGCAGGATCGCTGCCCACAGGTCGGGATCGGTCTTGGCGAGGGTGTCTTGGCGGTTGAACATGGAGGAGTCGGACAGGGCTGGTGAAGCGGCCGATTTTAACACGCGGCGGTTTCGCGGCGGCTCGTATAATCGGCCAGAATCGGAGGGGATTCATGCAAAGACGAGACTTTCTGGCGGGTGCCGGCGCGGCCCTGCTGCCGCTGACCGACGCGCAAGCCGCGCCCGCCGAATCGGCGCAGCTGCCGGTCATCCGCTGGCGGCTGGCGTCGAGCTTCCCCAGGAGCCTGGACATCCTCTACACGACTGCAGAGACCCTGAGCACACGCGTGGCCGCGCTCACCGGCGGCAAATTCCAGATCCGCGTATTCGCCGGCGGCGAGCTGGTACCCGGCCTGCAGGTGCTCGATGCAGTCGGCAGCAACACCGTCGAGTGCGGACACTCGGCCGGCTACTACTACGTCGGCAAGAACCTCGCGCTGGCCTTCGATTGCGCCGTGCCGTTCGGCCTCACCGCGCGCCAGCAGAATGCCTGGATGTACGCCGGCGGCGGCGTCGAGGCGATGCGCGCGCTGTACGCAAAATACAACGTGGTGCAGTTCCCCGGCGGCAATACCGGTACCCAGATGGGCGGCTGGTTCCGCAAGGAGATCAAGTCGCTGGCCGATCTCAAGGGCCTGAAAATGCGCATTCCCGGTATCGGCGGCCAGATCATGGCGCGCCTCGGCGTGGTGCCGCAAACGCTGCCGGGCAGCGACGTCTACCCGGCGCTCGAACGCGGCGCGATCGATGCCGCCGAATGGGTGGGCCCCTACGACGACGAAAAGCTCGGCTTCCACCGGATCGCCCGACACTATTACTACCCCGGCTGGTGGGAAGGCGAGGCGCAGCTCTCCTTCTACGTCAACCAGGCCGCGTGGCGCGCCCTGCCCGAGCTGTACCGGCAGGCCTTCGAGGCGGCCGCCGCCGAGGCCAACCAGCTGATGCTCGCGCGATACGACGCCCGGAACCCGCCCGCGCTGCTGCGCCTGGTGGGGCAGGGGGTCAAGCTGCACGCCTACCCCAAGGACGTGATGCTGGCCGCCCGTCGCGCCAGCTTCCAGATGTACGAGGAAGAGGCGCGGACCAACCCCGACTTTGCCGCCATCTACCGCCCGTGGAAGCAGTTCCGTGACACCGAATTCCAGTGGTTCAAGGTGGCGGAAGCAGCGTATGCCAACTTCAATTACTTTGTAAAATGATCCAGTCACTCACCCCGACCCCGGTTTCCCAAGCACCGTTCGGGCTGAGCCCTTCGACTTCGCTCAGGACAGTCCTGTCGAAGCGCAGGATCGCTGAAGGTAAAATTCACTCCCAATCCCGTTCGGGCTGATCGTGAGCTTGTCGAACGATCGAAGCCCTGCTCGCCCAAGGAAGGACCCAGGCCCCATGAACAAACTCGACCAGCTCATCACCACCTTCGACCTTGGCCTGCGCACCGTCTTCGCCCGCCCGCACGCCGGCCGCCCCTATCCCGGCGCCGGCCCCGAGGCCGAACTCTCCGAAGCGGACAAGGCCCGGGCCGCCGCGCTCATGCGCGTCAACCACGTCGGCGAAGTCTGCGCCCAGGCGCTGTACGCCGGCCAGGCGCTCACCGCCAGGAATGAAAAAGTACGCGCCGAACTCGAACGGGCCGCGCGCGAGGAAACCGACCACCTCGCCTGGTGCGAGACGCGCATCGACGAGCTCGGCGGCCGCAAGAGCCTGTTGAATCCATTGTGGTTCGGCGGCGCGTTCGGCATGGGCGCCGTCGCCGGCCTGCTCGGCGACAAATGGAACCTCGGCTTTCTCGCCGAAACCGAACACCAGGTCGAAGCCCATCTCGACGGCCATTTGCAGAAACTGCCGGAAGCCGACGCGAAGAGCCGCGCGGTGGTCGAACAGATGAAGACCGACGAAGCCCGGCACGCGCAGACCGCGATCGATCACGGCGGCGCGCCGTTGCCGTTACCGGTGAAATGGGCGATGCGGTTTGCCGCCAACGTGATGCGGCAGACGGCGAGTCGGATTTAGGCCGGTGTGTTCGAGGCAGGGCCTGCTATTGCAAGGCCGGCCCCTAAAAGTGCCAGACTTGGTCCACTAGTTAGTCTATAAGGATTTTCCATGGCGATCACGGTCAACGTCCACGAAGCCAAAACCCATTTCTCCCGCTTGCTGGAACAAGCGCATGCCGGCCAGGAAATCATCCTGTCGAAAGCCGGCAAGCCCTATGCGCGCATGGTGCCGCTGGCGCAACAGGAAAAACCCAGGCGCATGCCCGGCAGGTTGGCCGGGTGTATCGACGAGGCATTCTTCGAGCCTCTGCCCGAAGCCGAGCTCGACGCTTGGGAAAAACCTTGAAGCTTTTGCTCGATACCCATGCCCTGCTGTGGTGGTGGACTGACGATCCCAAGCTTTCCAGTGCATCCCGACAAGCCATCGCCGACGAAGACAATCAGGTGCTGGTCAGCGCGGCCAGCGCCTGGGAAATCGCCACCAAATACCGGCTTGAAAAATCGCCGCATGCCGCGCAAGCGCTGGACGGTTTCAACGAACTGGTGACGGCGGACGGCTTCGAGCATCTGTCCATCAGTTACTTGCACAGTCTGAAAGCAGGCGCATACTCAAGCGAGCATCGAGATCCGTTCGACCGCATGCTGGCCGCGCAGGCCGATCTGGAAAAAGCCGTACTGGTGACGCTCGATCCGGTTTTCGCGAGGTTTCAGTGTCGGGTTTTGTGGTGAACGGTGGGTGTAGTGTCTGACCCTGAGGCCGTGACGTACAAGGAAGCGGAAATCAACTTCTCCTGCATCGCTGCAGGAGTCAGCAATTATTCCCATTGTTCCAAACCCTGACTTTTTACTGCGGCCAATATGGTGCTCGTTTTACGCTGCTTGCCGCGACAAGGAAACAGTTTTGAAACCACCGTGGTGCATAACCTCCCGCAAAACAACGAGACTCAATGCGACCTGCGTTGCCGGGACGTGTTTGCGCCAGGCCACAGGAGAACCACTGGCATAATTTGCAAGATCGTTGAATAGGCTCTCTACTGATTCAATGGGAATGGCAGCCGCATGGTTGCCGGATAGCAGATGAGTAACTTTTACAAACTCAGTGCCATCGATTTCGAGCCTTTTGCTCGCCGGCAAACCGCGAATAATCGGCATGATGAGGTCTTCGACCTCAGCTATTGCGCGCTCAACCTTAATTTCGGTCAGATTTCCGTGCTCAATAGCATTTTTGATGCGTGAAACCGAGGCTTCAAAGTTTTGATCTGTTTCGCCACGCGCTGAAGCAATAAAGACCAAGACATTGCCTTGAAGCCGCATCCGAAGAATGTTGCCTTCATCGGTCAATGGATCTTCCTCACGAGATTTTGCGTATCTCTGTTCAACGCCATACTGCTTGCCTTTGGCGGTTAACGCCCGAATTTAGTGGTGCGAGTCGTAGACGGGCGTCCGCTGGAATGAGTGGTTAGGCTCGTTACTTCGTAAGACCCAGCTGCTTCATGTATTCAGCGTTGTCCCAGAATAGATGCTCTTCAGCGATGCATCCATTCTTCCATTTCGCGAGTGTGACCATCGACATCTTTACCTTTTTACCAGTGGGCGGAATGGATTTTCCATCCGGCAACTTCATTGGCTCGGAGAATGTAGCCTCCAATACACCAGTTGCCACAGTCCATTCGCCCGAACCGAAAGAAATAGGATGTGAGGTGATGCGCGAATCAGGAGTGCCGTTGAAAAGTATGTTGTCCATATCCGAGAGATGTTGCTCGATTCCGTTTGTTACTCTCCCATCTGGAAACACTACCTTTACATCAGAACAATGCAGTTCTTTAAATAACTTCATGTCCTTACGCTGACTATAAGCATCAAAATCAAGCTGATCAAATTTTTTCAGATTGGCCTGGACCTGCGCTTTCTCTCCTTTTGTCGGTGTGGCGGCCGCAGACGCAATAGATACTGTGGCCAGGACAGTTGCCAGCATTGTGAGCGATACGATTCTCATAAGATCTCCTTTGCCCGTGGATGTGCATTATGAGTGGGCAGACCATAACGCAGTGGTTGTTTTTGACGTCTAACGCTGGAGTCAACCGGCGCGAGCCGCAGGCGAGCGTCCGGTTGGACGAACAGTTGGACGGCGGTGCCCTTCACACACATATCGCATCGGCGAGCGCGTACAAAAGCTTCGCGCCGTCGCCGCGCCAGGCACTTCCGTGCATGCACGCGAGGGTTGTGGGGTGCGTTGAAGCCAGCCTCTCGAGCATGTGGCGCGCATTCCTTGTGTGGGAGAAATAGTCCATTCCGTGACGGAACGCCTCGCTCGGCCCGAGAATGTCCGACTCGGTTATGGCCGGATTTGTTGCGCCACCCTGAGTAAAGAGGTCACCACACAATAGCGTCCCCGTACGTTCCTCGAGCAGGAAACCGCATTCCCACGCGTGTGGCAGGTGGGGCGTGTCAAGCCACCGGACGGCGTGCTTCCCAAGCGAAACCACCTCGTCATCAGCGACCGCACGAGGCGATCGGTCGGCAAGGTCATCGATGGAAACCATGGCCGCGACCGTCCCGCACAAGGGCGCGGAGCCTGGGGCGAGGGCAAGCCATTCGTTGAGAGACCCGCATTCGTCGGCCTCGACGTGCGAGAAGGCGATGTGGCGAAGTCGTTCCGGCGGAAGCACGCTCGCGACCGCCTCGCGCACGAGCGGAAACATCTTCCGCGGGCCCGTGTGGAAGATCAGTGGCTCGTCGTCAACGATGAGATATTGATTGAATGAAAAACCACCGCCCGGAATGATTACCGGTGTGTTGATACGGTAGATCCCGTCGGCGATCTCCTGCACATTGGTGCCGGATTGCGTGTTCGTGATTGCCATTTCAGTCTCCTCGAAGTGAGTATATCTCGCGATTCATGTGGCGCCCTTAACGTTCAAATTTACCCGGCCACGGAAGCGGATTTTCCAAAAAGTGGTTGTTCAAGCCGCTCGAGAGTTAAGGAAGTCCTTATATGGACGCCTCCCGGAGTACAAGTAGATTTTGCATTTGGCAGTAGGTAAGGATGCAGTCTTATATCCGGCCTGTTGGT
>MKWM01000041.1 GCA_001899765.1 Thiobacillus sp. 63-78 | reverse complement strand
TTCTACTACCGCATGGACAAGAACTTTGTCGATGAGGAAAACTGGCACTGCTTCGTGAACTCGGTGTACGACAAGAACACCAAACAGTGGAACTGCTTCAAGCGCGCCCACGTGGATCTGGTTGACAAGTCCAAGCTGTTCAAGCCTGCCGCTCACTAATTCGCAAGAATTAGATAGGCAGCAATCTCCGGGCGCCATCACGGCGCCCGGTTTTTTTCAGTTTAATCAAACTGCATGCCGGACAAGGTTTAGCATTCAGCCGAAAGCGCGTAATCTTGCACTTTCGCCTGTGTGTTACGGAAGTGGGGCTCGCCCCGGAAGGTGTTGAAATGAACGAAAACGAATTCAAGGACTTGATCGACGACTCGCCCTTCGCGGGCAGTCCGGTCAAACCCACCATGCTTGCGGAAAACACAAAATTCCAGTTTCGTTGCCATCGCAACGTCAAATGCTGGAACGCCTGTTGCAGCAACATCGACATTCCGCTGACGCCTTATGACGTCCTGCGCCTGAAAAAACGTCTGGGCATGTCCTCGGGCGAATTCCTCAAGCAGTATTCGCTGCCGTTCGAGATGGACAAGGACGGCATGCCCGGCATCAAACTGAATCCGGTCGAAGGCGGCACCGCCTGCCAGTTCATGACGCCCGAAGGCTGCGGTGTCTATGAAGACCGCCCCACCGCCTGCCGCTACTACCCGGTCGCGCTCCTGACCATGCGCCGTTCGGACGAATACGTCGATCGCAGTGCCTATGCCATGGTCAGGGAAGCGCACTGCCTCGGCCACTTCGAGGACAAGGTCCAGACCATCGAGGAATACCGCCACGAGCAAGGGGTCGACGAATACGACAGGAAAGCGCATGCATGGCGTCAACTGGTGGTCAAGCGTAAATCCGCCGGCCCTGCCATCGGCAAGCCGACCCCCGTATCGAACCAGCTTTTCTTCATGGCAAGCTATGACATCGACCGCTTTCGCGCCTTCGTCATGAGCCCGAGCTTCAATGAAACCTACGACATCCCGGTCGAGGTCATGGCGACGCTGGTCGCCGATGATGAAGCGCTGCTCGATTTTGGCTTCAATTTTCTGCGCCACACCCTGTTCGGCGAGAAGTTCGTGGAGGAACGCCCGGATGCCTACGAGAAACGGCTGGCCCGCCGACGCGCCATGGCCGAGCAGGAAAAAGAAGCCGAATTCCAGAAAAAGATGGCACTGGAAGACGACAAATATTCAGGGGAGCATTGACCTCCGATGCACAGCCTGACTGGATTGGTGGGCCTGCTTGCGCTGCTGTTGTCGCCCCACGCGGGCGCCGCCACGTTCAATAAATGCATCGATGCACAAGGCCAGGTGACCTATTCCAACCTGCCCTGCCGCAATGCCAAGGAAGCTCGGACGCTCGAAATCGATCCTGCGCCCCAGCCTGACCCGGAGCGGATGCGGGCTGTTCAGACCGATACCAAACCGGAAAAACCGGTGTCCTCTCCCAAAGAGGCCGCCCCGGCTCGCCCTGATACCCGCAGTGCCGGTCGAAAATCGGCGTCACACGCCTCTGCCGCCACCTGCGACGCGCTCACCGACAAGCTGGGACGCGTAGTCGACAAAATCGATCTGGCGCATCGCAAAGGCTATACGCAGAAACAGATGGATACCTGGAACCAGGAAGTCCGGGATCTCGAACGCAAGAAACAGCAATCCGGCTGTTTTTAATCCACGCCTCCTTCCCCTTATGAATGCCCGTACCCTCGATCCCGCCGATCATCTCATTGAGAAAGAGCCGTATTACGAGACCGTCGGCGACGAAATCCAGCTGTTTGAAGCCGCGTATCGCCAGCAGATTCCGGTATTGCTGAAAGGCCCCACTGGTTGCGGCAAGACGCGCTTCATGGAGCACATGGCCTGGCGACTCAAGCGTCCCCTGATCACGGTGTCATGCCACGACGACCTCACTGCCTCCGATCTGGTCGGACGTTACCTGATCAAAGGCGGTGAGACCGTGTGGGTCGACGGTCCGCTCACGCGGGCGGTACGCTGTGGCGGCATCTGCTATCTGGATGAAATCGTCGAAGCGCGCAAGGACACCATGGTGGTCATCCATCCGCTGGCCGACGACCGTCGTACCCTGCCGATGGAAAAGCTCGGCCAGATGGTCGAAGCCCCGCCCGAGTTCTGCCTCGCCATTTCATACAACCCCGGCTACCAGAGCGTGTTGAAGGACCTGAAGCAATCGACCCGGCAACGTTTCGTCGCACTGGAGTTCGACTACCCCTCCGCCACGCTCGAACGGCGCATCGTTGCCAGCGAGTCCGGCGTGTCCGACGCCATCGCCGACAATCTTGTTCGTTTCGCACAGATGACGCGCAACCTCAAAGGCAGCGGGCTGGAGGAAGGCGCCTCCACACGATTGCTGGTGCATGCCGGAAAATTGATCGCCGACGGCGTGAGCCCGGTCACCGCCTGCAAATCCGCCGTCGCTCAGGCGGTCACCGACGACACCGACATGCTGAAAGCAATCCAGGAGCTTTCCTCGTCCATTTTCTGATGGCTGCCTGATGGCACAATCGCCGCTCACCGCCGCCGAGATGGAAGCCAGCCTGCACAGCTGGCTGGACACCGAGTTCACCTTCTTCAAGGTCGAGGAACTTGCCGTCGAACTCGCCGTACTGGCCCGCAACGAGCAGGATTTCATCCTCGACTGGATCCGCCGCATCGCCTCCACCCATATCACGCTGGCCTGGCAATTCGGCCGTCGCGCTCCGGCCCTGCTGCCGCGCATGGAGCGGCGCCTGCTGGAAGCCTGGGCCGTACACACCTGCGACGTGTTCGACCGTACCGGCCTGCAAACCGCGCTCAGGGTCATGGAAGAAGTCGACAGCTTCGATGACGCGCAACACAAAAACGACGCGGCTGGCGCGCTGTTCGAGGACATCGCGCCCATTCTGGGAAATTTCGTCTGCGGCCTCTCGGGACGGCGACTGCGCATCGAGGAGGGCGACGCGGCATGGACCGATGGCGAACGCATCGTGTTGCCGCCCTTGATCGCCGCGCTGCCCGACCTGGACGACAATTTCCGGCTTGCCAAGATCACGGTTGCGCTGCTGTGGGCGCAGACCCGCTACGGGACCTTGCGCGCCGATCTTGCCGGCATCGCCACCGCCTATGCCGACCCCGAGCGTGCGCTTGCCCGTCTGTATGCGCTGGAAACCCTGCGGCTGACCGCGCGCATTGCGCGCGAACTGCCGGGGCTATACCGCCAGCTCCAGCGCCTGCGTGAACTGCTTGACCCCCCACTACCGCCAGGCTGGCGCCGATTCGAGGCCAGCCTGGATACGGATCAGGCCACGCTGGCGGACAGTCTGTCCTTGCTGGATGCGGCCTATGCGGAAGCCGACTGTCCGCAGTGGAGCGACCAGGGATGCCTGCGCCCGGATGCGATTGCCGCCGCCCGCGCTGCCCGGCTGGACAAGGAAAAGGCGCGGCTGCGCATCAAACTGGCGGAACTGCTGGAAGAACACGCCGCAGCGCAATCCACTGCGCAATCCGCCGCCGAAACGCCGCCCGATCTGGAAGTCCAGCCGCGCGACGAAAATGGCCGGCTTGACTTCGAGATCACGCTCGACAGCGCCCCCCTCGCTCCCCCCGACGGCGTCAAGCAACTGCTCACCTCGATCTATCTCGATTTTGGCGAGATTCCGCCGGAATACCTGACGCCCGCGGGCGACGGCGAATACGACCCGACCCTGGTCTTCGATCAGCCCGAGGATCCCGACGCCGTGTGGCACGGCACCTACCATGAGAAAGGTGCCGAACTCTATCCCGAATGGGATCATGGCCGCCAGCATTACCGCAAGAACTGGTGCGTGATGCGGGAAAAAACCGTCCTGCCGGCCTACGATGATTTCCATCGCCACACGCTTGACAAATACGCCGGCGTGGTCAAGCACCTGCGCCGGAAGTTCGAGGCGCTGCGCGACGAGAACCGGCTCGAGAAGCGGCAGACACAGGGCGACGAGATCGATCTTGACGCATTGATCGAGGCACTCGCCGATGCGCAGGACGGCAGTGAAATGAGCGACCGCCTGTTCGTGCGTCTGCACCGCGCCGAACGCAACATCGCCGTGGCATTCCTGGTCGACATGAGCGGCTCGACCCAGGGCTGGATCAACGAAGCCGAGCGCGAAGCGCTGATCCTGCTGTGCGAAGCGCTGGAACTCCTGGGCGACCGCTACGCGATCTACGGCTTTTCCGGCACCACCCGAAAAAGATGCGAACTGTTCCGTATCAAGACCTTCGACGAGCCCTACGGCGGCGAGGTAAAAGCGCGCATCTCCGGCATCCGTCCGCAGGAATACACCCGCATGGGCTTTGCGCTGCGCCACATGACCAGGCTCTTGAACCGGGTCGAAGCCAGAACCCGCGTACTGGTCACGCTGTCGGACGGCCGTCCGGACGACTATTTCGACGTCTATCGCGGGCAATACGGTATCGAGGACACGCGCATGGCGCTCCAGGAAGCCTCACGCACCGGCATCCACCCCTTCTGCATCACCCTCGACCGCGACGCGCGCGACTACCTGCCGCACATGTACGGCGCGGCGCGTTACATCATTCTGGATGACGTGCGACAATTGCCGCTGAAAGTCACCGACATCTACCGCCGCATCACGACATGAGTCTGGACGAACTCAAGATAGGGCATTTCTACAGCAACGGCGCCTACGGCCGCACCTGGGGCGTGCGCCAGCTGGCCGAAATCACCGCCGACGGCGAAACCGGCGAGGCGGTGATTCGCTTCAGGGGAATCGCCGGCACCTGCCGCCGCAAGCAAGGCCATTGCAGCCCGGCGGAATTCGCCCGCTGGGCCAAGTATCAGGTTGCGCTGGTTGAAAACGACTGGAAGCGGGTCGACGACGACGCGCCGTCTTCCGCCGAATCCCCGGCAGCTTAATCGGCGGCGGGCAGGTCCGCGGCCGACGCGTCGGCCACAGGCTCATCCTCGTGCGGCCTCGACTGCGTGCCCAGATAATCCATAATCGCATAGCTCAGCGCGCTGCAGCCGGTGCCGTCGAGCGCAGAAATCGCGAACACCGGCCCCGTCCAGCCGTAGTCGGCGACGAATTTTGCCGCCACCGCTTTGCGTTCGGCCTCATCCACCATGTCGAGCTTGTTCAGCACCAGCCAGCGCGGCTTGTCGTAAAGCTGCTGATCGTACTTGCGCAGCTCCTCGACGATGGCGCGCGCCTCGTGCACCGGGTCGCCTGCTTCCCAGCGCGGCGAAATGTCGACCAGATGCAGCAGCAGCCGCGTGCGTTGCAGATGCCGCAGAAACTGGTGGCCCAGTCCGGCCCCTTCCGCCGCGCCCTCGATCAGCCCGGGAATATCGGCGATGACGAAGCTGCGTTCGCTGTCGACCCGCACCACGCCCAGATTGGGCGCCAGCGTGGTGAACGGGTAATCGGCCACCTTGGGACGTGCCGCCGACACCGCGCGGATGAAGGTCGATTTGCCCGCGTTGGGCATGCCCAGCAACCCGACGTCGGCCAGCACCTTCAGTTCCAGCGCCAGTTCCCATTCCTCACCCGGCTCGCCCAGGGTGTGCTGGCGCGGCGCACGGTTGATACTCGACTTGAAATGCAGATTGCCCAGGCCGCCCTTGCCGCCTTTGGCCAGACAGACCTTTTGCCCGTTCCCGGCCAGATCGGCTACGACTGCGCCGCTGTGGATGTCGGTGAATACCGTCCCGACCGGCACGTGGATGGTCAAATCTTCGCCGCCCTTGCCGTAGCATTGCGCGCCGCGTCCGTTTTCCCCCTTCTGCGCCTTGAAGATCCGGCTGTAGCGAAACTCGACCAGGGTGTTGACATTGCTGTCCGCCACCGCGTACACGCTACCGCCGCGACCGCCATCGCCGCCGTCGGGGCCACCCTTGGGAATGTATTTTTCACGGCGAAACGATGCGCTGCCGTCGCCGCCCTTGCCGGCCAGCACCTGAATTTTTGCTTCGTCGATGAATTTCATACCGGTTTTCCCAGAAACAAAAAAGCCCCATCCGGCGGACAGGGCTTTTTGGCGGCCGAGTCAGGCTCAGCTCAAATCGACTCAGGCCGCAACCGGCTCGATACGAACCACGTGGCGGCGGGCGGCGCCCTTGATCTCGAACTTGACCGTGCCGTTCGCCTTGGCGAACAGGGTATGGTCCTTGCCGATGCCGACGTTGTCGCCCGGATGGAACTGGGTGCCGCGCTGACGCACGATGATGTTGCCAGCCAGAACCAGTTCGCCACCGTAGCGCTTCACGCCCAGACGTTTCGATTCCGAATCGCGACCGTTACGCGAACTGCCGCCTGCTTTCTTGTGTGCCATGTGATGTGCTCCTTATGCGGTGATGCCGCCGATTTGTACTTCGGTGAAGTACTGGCGATGGCCCTGGCTCTTGCGATAGTGCTTGCGGCGGCGCATCTTGAAAATCCTGATCTTGTCGCCGCGAGCCTGGTTCAGCACGGTGGCTGTGACCGTTGCGCCGCGCAGCATGGGCGCGCCCATCTTGATGTCGGCGCCATCGCCCACCATCAGCACCTGATCAAAGGTGATCTCGCTGCCGATCTCGGCTTCGAGCTTTTCAATTTTAAGTTTGTCGCCGGCGCTCACGCGGTATTGCTTGCCGCCGGTTTTGATGACTGCGTACATGGGGGTCTCCAACCAATACGAACCCAGGAAAGCGCGAGATTCTAGCGGCGAACCCGCCGCGAGTCAAACGATTTGACGCGTCCGGCGACGAGATTCTACGCCTTCGACGATGAAAAACCGCGGCCGGGCTGCTACCATTGCAGGATTTTCCAAATTATCGCCCTGACCGTGTCCCTGGAGAGCCTGCAATCCTTCCTGACCGACGACATGCGCGCCGTCGATCATGTCATCCGCCAAAGTCTGTATTCCGACGTGGTGCTCATCCGCCAGGTCTCCGAGTACATCATCAACAGCGGCGGCAAGCGGCTGCGCCCCGCACTGGTGTTGTTGTCGGCCGGTTGCTTCAACTATCAGGGACACGCCCACCACGAGCTCGCCGCGGTCGTCGAATTCATCCACACCGCCACCCTGCTGCACGACGACGTGGTCGATGAATCCGAACTGCGGCGCGGCCGCAAAACCGCCAACGCCCTGTTCGGCAATGCCGCCAGCGTGCTGGTCGGCGACTTCC
The DNA here is from genome assembly GCA_001899765.1 of Thiobacillus sp. 63-78. GTDB lineage: Bacteria > Pseudomonadota > Gammaproteobacteria > Burkholderiales > Thiobacillaceae > Thiobacillus. The sequence continues at coordinate 34,491 of MKWM01000041.1, read as the reverse complement.
TCTACTCGCGCGCCTTCCAGATGATGGTCGCGGTCGACAACATGGAAGTCATGCGCATCCTCTCCGACGCCACCAACATCATCGCCGAGGGTGAGGTGCTGCAACTGCTCAACTGCCACGATCCCGACATCGACGAAGAGAACTACCTGCGCATCATCCGCTACAAGACCGCCAAGCTGTTCGAGGCCGCGAGCCGGCTCGGCGCCGTCATCGGCGGCGGCAGCGAGGTGGAGAAAGAAGCGCTGGCGCGTTATGGCATGCATCTCGGCACCGCGTTCCAGTTGATCGATGACGTACTGGATTACTCCGGCGACTTTCTCAAGACCGGCAAGAACATCGGCGACGATCTCGCCGAAGGCAAGCCCACCCTGCCGCTGCTGTACGCGATGAAGCACGGCACCACCGAACAGGCCGCCAGCATCCGCCAGGCGATCGAACATGGCGGGCTGACAGAATTCCAGAGCGTGCTCGCCGCAATCAAGGATACGCGCGCCCTGCACTACACACGGGAAGTCGCACAGCGGGAAATTCAGACGGCAAATAATGCAATTTCTGCATTAGCGGATTCAAAATCCAAATCAGCTTTGCTACAATTAGCGGCTTTTGCGATTGACCGCAGTTTCTGATCGCATCGTTTTTGAATTCCCGGTAGTTCTTCAAAGCAGGGATGTCAGACAGCCGTCCGGCACCCGTCATCTGCCTCGGGGTGTAGCTCAGCCTGGTAGAGTACTGCGTTCGGGACGCAGGAGTCGGAGGTTCGAATCCTCTCACCCCGACCATTCAATTCAACGAGTCGGCTCACTGCTTGAGTCGCCTTGGTCCCTCGACCTCACCGCATCGCGCTGACCGGCGATGCCCTTCATCAGCCTCACCGGAAACGGGAAAGACGCCCCGACATCGGCCCATCGCGACCGGCAGGTTACAATTCAGATGCACAGCACTCGCCGCGGCGCGGCGGTCACGCGGGACCGGAACAAACCGGCCACGTCCGAGGCAAACCGCCAAATGAAGGAGAGAATGCAATGAGGTTTTTTCCGGGAGTCTTTTCCGCCCTGAGCCGCGCACGAGAGGCTTCGTCTACGCATGCAGCCCGCCTCTGGCCGGGTCTTGCCAGGCGCCATGGCAGACGCCATGTCTGAAACCATCAAACTGATCAAGCCTTACGGCCGGGCAACCCAGGCACGGATCACCGTACTGGACATGCTGCTGTCCGCCACGCACGCCATCAGTCATGCCGAGCTTGAGTCGGCGCTGCTGTCAGCCGGCCGGCAGATCGACCGGGTCACCCTTTACCGCGCACTGGAATGGCTGGTCAGCAAGAATCTGGCGCACAAGATTCCAGGCCGGGATCGCGTCTGGCGCTACAGTGCCGCCTATCAGGAAACCAATCACCACGTTCATTTTCATTGCACGCACTGTGACCAGACCGTCTGCCTGGCCAGCACCAAAACGGATCTGATCCGGCTGCCCAAGGGCTACCAGTTCGAAGAATCCATGCTGGTGATCGAAGGAATATGCCCTCGATGCACGGGACTGTGAAGCCCACTGCCGGCAAACAAGCCGCTTCCGGCCGGATCACTGCCCGAAGCGCCAGAAAAGAACCGCACTGCGCTTGGAACAGGACACCCTGTTTCCGGCGCTTTCCCGCTCAAGTTTGCGAGCCAGAACGGCGCGCAATTCTGCCGCCGCGGCAACATCTCCCGACACATCAAGCCGATCGATAAAATACGTCATGACCTCGTTTCGTGAGGCAAAGCTCGAACGGCACGTCCAGTCGACGAGTTCGATCTGATCGGGCCGCCGGCCCGCCCCCAGCTGCTCAAGAGTCTTCTGATAGGCCGGCACACAGGCGCCTCCCCAGAATTCCTCGGGCAAGTACCCCGCCAGACAGAACGACGACGGCGCCTCCTGGGCCGGAACCACCCAGATCATCGTCCCGGGTGAACAGGCGCGCATGACGTCGTAAAGCCTGTCCGCCTCGTGATGGGTGGCTCCCATGTTGAAGGCGACCGCGCAATCGGCCTTCAGGCCTCCGGGTCGGCTTTCCCGGTTCAAGTCTTCCCAGCGCGAAGGGATCCAGTCAACCCGTACGCCACGGCCCGACAAGGGCGCCCGCAAGGACTCCAGCGCGCGGCCCATTTCCGGGTTGGGCTCCACGGCGAGCCAGTGGGCACCCGGCGCCAGACAGTGGCGCGTCAGACTGCCCGCCCCGGCGCCGATGTCGAGCACCGCACCGGCGAGCGTACCGACGACCGGCGCCAGCCGTTCGGCATAATCCGACTCGTCCATCATCCTGAGATACAGGCGCGCATGATCAGGCGCATCGCCGACCTTGCGGGCGGCGTCCGAGTCCCAGTGCCATGAGGTGTTTTTAAACGCTTGACGCATCATTTCTCCCGATCAGGATGGTGGAATACCCAGCATGGCATCGAAGCCGGGCCGAATCGCAACCCGCTGGAACCGGACACCGAATGTGGCATCCAGCGCGCCCGGGGCGATGACTTCCGCGGACGGGGCATCCTGGGCGATGCGCCCATTCGCCAGCAGGACCAGACGGTCGCAGTACCGGGCGGCCAGCTCCAGATCGTGCATGACAACGATCACCGTGGCCTTGGCGGCGGTGGCCCTGAGCCGTGCCAGCAAGTCAATGCGGTGACGGATGTCGAGACTGGCGCCCGGCTCATCGACCAGCAGCAAAGCGGGCGCCGCCACCATGACCGAGGCCAGCAGACAGCGGGCGCGTTCCCCCCCGGACAGCGTCGACCAGCGCCGCTCGACCAGCGCTTCGAGCTCATGGGCGCGCACCGCGTCGGCGATCGAATGTTCGTTGGCCGCGACCCGCGCGGCGCCCAGTTCGATCAGGTCGCGCACGTTGTAGTCCCAGGCGAATACGTAATGCTGCGGCAGGTAACCGCAGACCGCCGCGCGTTCGCGCGCCGTCCACTGACGGATATCCCGCCCGTTCCAGGTCACCGACCCGGTGCCGGCGGGCTGAAACCCGGCCAGTGTCTTGATCAGCGTGGTTTTCCCCGCGCCGTTCGGCCCGATCAGGCCGACCAGCTGGCCGGGTGAGAATTCGAGATTCAGGTCATCGAGCAGTGTTTTCCCCGGCACCGCGACCCGCAACGAGTTCACGCATACCTGCGTCATGGCCGCCTTCTCCGCGCCAGAACGAAAAGAAAAAACGGCCCGCCGAACACGGCTGTAATCAATCCCAATGGAATTTCTGCTGGCGGCAGAACCGAGCGCGCCAGACCATCGCACAGCACGACAAGAATGGCTCCGATCGCCGCGCTTTCCGGCAGCAAACGCCGATGCCTCGGGCCGCAACGCCAGCGCGCAACGTGCGGCGCGATCAAGCCGACAAATGCGACCAGCCCGCCCCAGGCGACCGCGACGGCCACCACTGCGGAGGCGATCAGCACCGCCCATCGCACAAAGCGTTCCGGCTGCAGGCCGAAGGCATGCGCCTGTTCATCGCCCAGGCCGAGCAGGTCAAGTCCGTGCGCCAGCGTCATGACGGCCGCGAGCGCCACCACAGTCAGGCCGCCAAGCAGAAGCAGGCCCCACCAACTGGGAGTCTGGATGCCGCCCAGTGTCCAGCTGAGTACCGCCTGGAGGTTCATCGTATCGTCGGACAGGGCGAGCATCATGAATGAGCGCACCGCGCCGAGCATGGCCGCGATGGCCACCCCGGCCAGCAGCAGGTGGGCGGCATCGGCCCCGCGTCGCCAGCCGCCGACGAGCAGCACCAGCCAGGTCGCCCCCCAGGCGCCCAGAAAAGACAGGCCCGCCAGCAGCCACTGCGACGGCAAGCCCATGGGCATCAGCAGGGCAATCGTCGCGCCGACGGCGGCCCCACCCGAACTGCCCAGCAGATACGGTTCCGCAAGCGGGTTGCGAAAGACCCCCTGGAAGATGGCACCGCCCAGCCCCAGCAGCGCCCCGACCAGCGCCGCCGCCAGAATGCGCGGATAACGCCAGGTGATCAGCAACTGGCTCTGCAGCGAATCGTCTCCGGCCAAGGAACGGAATACCGCCGCGGGCGTCGCCCAGTCGTGCCCGGCGCTGGCGGCAAAACCGAGCGACCCGAGCAGCGCGGCACCCAGCAGTAACCGGGAACACCCCATATCAATGCTCTCTTGCCGCTGCGAGCAGCCGTGACAATTTCTCGATCCCGTCGAAGGTTCTCGGTCCGGGAATCAGAAACTCGCTGCGCGACACCAGGTAGGCACGCTGCGCGCGTACCGCACGCAACAGCGACCAGCCCGGCGTGGCCAGCAGTTCTTCGAAATGTTCACGCGTGCCGGCAAACAGCAGCACGTCCGGATCGGCGGCGATGACCGCTTCCGGCGATACCTGGGGCACCACGGTCTGTTCCAGCGCGGGGCGGGCACCGGCCAGGCGGAGCGCGTCTCCGGTATAGGTATCGCTGCGCGCAATCAGGACCATGCCGTTTCCGAGACGGCCGGTGATCAGAACGACCCGCGGCCGGGCCGTCTGGCTGTGGCGGGCCTGTACCCGCTGCAAACGCGCTTCGAACGACCCGGCCAGCGCCTCGGCACGTGCCTCCGTCCCGGTGGCGCGCCCGAGCAGACGCACGTTCCCGATCACTTCGCGAACGCTGCGGCTCTGCAGCACGATGACCGGAATGTGCAGACGGCTCATGGGCTCGATAATTTGATGCATGGCTTGCCGTGCCGGCGTGACGACGACCAGATCCGGCGATTGCCGGACGATGGCATCGACCGAAAAGCCGAGCCGGCCGCCGATCAGAGGCTTGCCCAGAACTTCCGGCGGATCACGCGTAAACGCCTCGACGCCGACGATGCGATCGGCCAACCCGAGGGCCGCCACCAGTTCCGTATTCGACGAAAAGATCGGGACAATCCGTTGCGCTGGCTTTTCGAGGCGTACCGAACGACCCAGGGCGTCCTCGACCAGCAAGGGCGCGGCCAGGCCAGCCCCCGCCTGAGCGGCCAGCCAGCCCGCGCAAAGAATGAAACCGGAACGGAACATGGGCCGCGATCAGAAAAACGCCTGAATGCCCATCTGGAACTCGCGCCCCGGCATCGACGTTCCGAGGCCGCCGTTGGCAAACCGGGGATCGAGCTTGTAGGGCGCTTCATCCAGACCGATGAGGATCGGATGCTCATTGACATCAAACAGGTTGCGCACGGCGGCGTACAGTTTGACGTCCTTGCGGAGCTTGACGTCGCCCCGGAGATTGACCACGGTGAAAGGCGATTTGCGGTGGATGTAATTTCGATTGGGCTCTGCCGCGGGAATCAGCAGGTTTTCCTCGGTGTCGTACCACATCGGGCCGCGCAGCACGGCTTCCACCGTGAAATTCCAGTCGTGACCCACGCCGGCCTGACCGAATCGCGTTCCCAGGGCTGCCTGATACTTGTAGGCACGCTGGAGATTGTCCGTGTTGGCCGTCGCCACGGCGCCTTCATCTTTCATCGTGAAGCTGTAGGCGCCGTTGCCATGCATCGACCAGCGCCAGACCGTGTCATCCCGGCTCAGGAGACGCAGAAGATTGACCTCGCCCTGGAGTTCGAGGCCACGGACCACGGCATCCCCGGAACTGTTGGCATAGTCCGACGTGTTGGCGACCCCGGGACGTGGCTGACTGACGATCCGGTCCTGAATGATGTTCTGGAACAGGGCCGCATCGAGGCGCCAGTCGCGGCGGCCGTAGGTCCCGCCAATCTCGACCTGGCGGCTGGTTTCCGGTTTCAGCGAGGGATTGCCGAAGACGCGCCCGCCGCCCAGTGCCGTGAAATCAGCCGCCAGTTCCGAGGCCGTCGGCGCCCGGAAACCGGTCGATATCCCGCTTCGAAGCACCAGCGCTTCGGTCAGCCTGTACGTCCCGCCGAAGGAGTACGTGGTCTGCTGATAGTCCTCGCTGCGCGGTTTCTGGGCCGCCAGGTTCGGCGTCCAGTCCAGGCGGGTGGTGCCGAGCGTCCGGCGTACGCCGCCCCGGAGCACCAGGCGGTCGTCAACCAGCTTCTGCGCATCCTCGAAATAAAACGCGTTGACGGTTTCGGTCTGGTTGTTGTCGTACGGGGGAATCTGCGCCAGCGGGTTGCCCGGAACCCCCACACGGAACCGGTCGGAGCGCAGGCGGCTCTTCTCCCAATCCCAGCCGAGCAGGAGATCGTTGCCCCGCCACAGCGTCATCCCCGGCTGCACGTGCAGCCCCTCGATATCCAGACGCCGTGTGTTGTGATCCATCCGGGTGCCTGGCGCCGGATTGCCGGCGGCGTTGCGGATGATCGGTGAAGCCCAGTGGAAGTCGTCCACATCGCGGACCTTGTAGCCGTGCACCGTCCAGCGCACACGATCGTCCTGCGTCTTTCCCGAGTAGCCGAGGTCGATGGACTGGTTGTAGCGGTCGTCCTGGCTATGGATATTGGCCGCCGATCCACGGAATCCGGCATCGTAGATACCGTCCGAACGCACGTTCATATCGAGGCGGTGCTGCGGATTGAACTGGTAGCCCAGTGCCGCGGTCAGCCCGCGTCGATCCCATGCGGTATTGTCCAGTTTGCCGCCTCCCCTGCCCGAGCGGTAATCGCCTTTCTCGCCGCCGGACAGACCGATATACCAATCCACGTTCCCGTTCTGCCCGCCATGCTGCAACGTGCCCTGCAACAGGTCTGACGAGCCTGCGGCCAGATCGACCAGGGTGCCGGGCGCAGTCCGCCCGTCTTTCATGATGATATTGATGATGCCGCCGATATTCTGGCTGCCATAGACGACCGAGGAGGGGCCACGCACCACTTCCACACGCTCGACGTCCGCCGGCGACAACTTGGAGATATTCGCCGTTCCGGCGCGGCGACCGTTGATCAGCACCAGCACCTGGCTGCGAAAATCCCGCCCCTGCCCGTCCGATGCCCCGCCGCGAAGATTGATCGAAGTCTGGGCCGGGGTCCACTCGCTGAAGAACCCGATTGCATTGTCGGCCAGAAGATCGGTCAGCGATTTGGCCGAAGAGGCCTCGATACGCTCCCGGTCTATGATCTGGACGGTCCCGGCGATCGCACTGCGTGGTTCCGGTTTCCCGGTCGCCGTGACCACGATGTCGTCCAGCACCGGATCCGTTTCCCTGGCATCCAGCGATGTGCCGAAAAGCGCCAGGGATATCGACAAGCTTCGAGCGATCCAATGGGTGGTGCGGTCATGCATGGTTCTAATCCTTGGTAAGAATGGTTCTGCCCGGCCGGCTGGCCGCCTTCATTCCCGGGCGGCCGGCACGCACCCATACGTTCATCCCCGCTCGCAGGGGCAGCCGATCAGCGCGGGATAGCCGGTGGCCCGCGCCACAGCAGGGGCCTGTTTTTTTATCCTTCGCATGGTTGTGGGGATGCTGCTGTTGTCATTTTGATCACCATCATAATGCAATCAGATTGCTTTTGTAATTCAGTTGCATATAACGATCCCGGTGACAGGCCGGATTTCGTCGGATGCACGTGCTCTTGATGCCGTCTGTGTTCCCCGCCCCGTGGCCCATCCAGCCCTTGCATGCGGTCTGGCGGACAGGTAGACTGCCCAGTCTATTTTTCGAATGACCGATATGCCTTCTGCACCGCCTCCCGCGCCCGGCCCTCGCGAACGCTTGCTGGCTGCGGCGTGCGAGGCTTTTTGCGAAGAGGGCTACCAGGTCAGCATCGACCACATTGCCGCCCGTGCCCAGGTCGCGCGACAGACGCTGTACAACTATTTCCACAGCAAGGACGAATTGTTCGGCGAGGCGGTACGCCATTCCATTCAATCCGTACTGGTGACGCTGGATGGAGACGGCGATGTTCGGGCCACGCTGCTGGTTTTCAGCGACGCCTACCGCGCACGGCTGCTCAGCCCGGAAGGGCTCGCAATCTTCCGCACCATGGTGGCGGAAGCCCCGCGTTTCCCGGAACTGGCGAAGCAGTTTTTCCGCCAGGGACCGCACATCACCCGCAAGCGTCTTGCCCGATTTCTGGCGCATGCCATGGAAGCGGGGCAGTTACGGCAGGCCGACCCCGACTTCGCCGCCGAGATGCTGACCGCCATGCTGCTGGATCTGGACCGTTTGCGTGGCCTCATCGATTTACAGACCGATTTGCTCAAACCCTCGAAAACGACGCAGGTGGTGGATTGCTTCCTGCGTGCCTTTGCGCCCGAAAAGGACACATGATGAAACGCTTTGCCCTGCTTGTTGTGCTGCCTCTGCTTGCCGCCTGCGGCGCCGATGGCAAATCCGCCACCGGCACGGACGGCCCGCCGGGCGGCATGCCGCCGCCGGAAGTGGTCGTCATGCCGGTGGGCAGCAAGACCTCCACGCTGACACAGGAACTCCCGGGCCGGGTGGAAGCCGTGCGTACGGCGCAGGTCCGTGCCCGCGTCGAAGGGATCGTCGAAAAACGCCTGTTCACGGAAGGCAGCGAGGTGCGCGCCGGCCAGCCACTGTTCCGGCTGGACGACCGCACCTACCGTACCGCCGCGCAGGCGGCGGAAGCCGACGTGGAAGCGAAGACACTCAATCTGACCCGCGTGGAGTCGCTCCTGCCCATCAAGGCGGTCAGCCAGCAGGAAGTGGATCTGGCCCGCGCCACGCTGAAGCAATCCCAGGCGCAACTCGCGCGTGCGCGTCTCGATCTGGAGAACACCACGGTGCCCGCCCCCATCTCCGGCCACATCGGCCGCACCGTGGTGACCGAGGGTGCGCTGGTCGGCCGGGACGATGCCACGCTGCTCGCCACCATCGAGCAGCTCGAACCGGTCAACGTGCTGTTCACCCAGCCCAACGCCGACGTACTGCGGCTGAAAAGCGCGCTCGCAGACGGCCAGTTGAAAGCGACAAACAGCCGCATCGTGGAACTCATCCTGGAAAACGGCCAGCCCTATTCCCACAAGGGCCGGCTCTTCTTCAGCGACCTGAGCGTGGATCCCGGCACCGGCGCCGTCACGCTGAAAGCGGAATTCCCCAATCCGCAGCGTCTGCTGCTCCCCGGCACCTTCGTGCGGGTACGGCTGCCCCAGGCCGTTGCGGAAAACGTGATCACCGTGCCGCAGCGTGCGGTGATGTCCGGGCCGCAGGGCCAGTTCGTTCTGCTGGTGGGGCCGGAAAACAAGGTCACGCCGCGGCCGGTGAAGCTTGGCGCCATGTCCGGAACCGATTTCGTCGTCGAAGACGGCCTCAAGAACGGCGAGACCCTGATCGTGGACGGCGTACAGAAAGCCCGGCCAGGCACGGTGGTGAAACCCGTCGTGTCGAAACAGGGCCACTGATATGGCGCGCTTTTTCATCCACCGGCCCATCTTCGCCTGGGTCATCGCCATCCTGATCCTGCTGGTCGGGGCTATTGCGCTGAAAAATCTCCCGGTGGCGCAATATCCCCCGGTGGCCGCGCCGCAGGTCGCGTTCAACGTGACCTATCCCGGCGCATCCGCCCAGGTGGTCGAGGACACGGTGATCAAGCTGATCGAACAGCAGATGAACGGCATCGAGCACCTTCTCTACATGGAGGCCACATCCGAGCTGGGTTCCGGCACCCTGACGCTGACCTTCGAGCCCGGCACCAACATCGACATTGCCTCGGTCGAAGCGCAGAACCGCTACAAGCGCGTCGAGGCGCGCCTGCCGGAAGACGTGCGGCGACTGGGCGTGCCGGTGACCAAGCCGCAGCGCAACTATCTGATGTTTGTCGCCATCTTCTCCAAGGACGGCAAGCGCAACGCCACCGATCTCAGCAGCTACGCCGCCGCCAATGTGCTCGACCCCCTGCTGCGGGTGCCGGGCGTCGGCGAAGCCATCCTGTTCGGCAGCGAATACTCCATGCGCATCTGGCTCAAGCCTGAGCAACTCATCGCGTATGGACTCACCCCGGCAGACGTGAAGGCTGCCCTGCAGGCGCAGAACGTCCAGCTCGCCACGGGCGAGCTGAACCAGGCGCCCGCTTCGCCCGGCGCGCAGGTCAACGCGGTGATCGTGACGCGCGGACGTCTCAAGACCCCCGAGGAATTCGGCAACGTCGTGGTGCGCGCCCTGCCCAACGGCGCCACCGTCAAGGTCAAGGACGTGGCGCGCGTGGAGCTCGGCGCCGAAACCTACGATCGTTACGCCCGCATGAATGGCCAGCCGATTGCCGCCATCGCCATTCGCGTCGCGCCCGGCGCCAATGCCCTCGATGTCGCCCAGTCGGTCAAATCACGCATGACGGAACTCGCTCATTTCTTCCCCAAGGGGGTCGACTGGGCCGTCCCCTACGACACGTCGCGTTTCGTCGAGATCTCGATTTTCGAGGTGGTGAAAACGCTGGGCGAAGCCATGATCCTGGTGTTCATCGTGATGTACGTGTTCCTGGGGCACTGGCGCACCACGCTGATTCCGGCCGTGGTGGTGCCGGTGGCGCTGGCGGGCGCGACCGCGGGGCTCTATGCCTTCGGCTTTTCCATCAACGTGCTGACGCTGTTCGCCATGGTGCTGGCGATCGGCGTGCTGGTGGATGACGCCATCGTGGTGGTGGAAAACGTCGAACGCATCATGCGCGAAGAACACCTGCCGCCGATGGCCGCCACCCTCAAGGCGATGGACCAGATTCTCGGTGCGATTCTCGGCATTTCCGTGGTGCTCTCCGCGGTATTCATGCCGATGCTGTTCTTTGGCGGTTCCGTCGGCGCCATCTACCGGCAGTTCGCGACCACCCTGATTCTCACCATGGCCTTCTCGGTATTGATGGCGCTGTCGCTCACGCCCGCCATGTGCTCAACCCTGCTCAAGCCGAGTGAAGCGGAAGAAGACGAAAAACGTGGCTTCAACCGCTTCTTCGGTCGTGTCACCACGCGCTATCACGGCCTCACGGCGCGCATTCTCGCCAGGAGCGGCCGCTGGATGGTGATCTATCTCGCCATCGTGGTCGCGGCCGGCTGGATGCTCACCAAGCTGCCGGGCAGTTTCCTGCCGGACGAGGACCAGGGCTATTTCATTACGCTGGTGCAGCTGCCGGGCGGCGCCACCCAGGAGCGCACGGTCAAGGTGCTCTCCCAGGTGGAACAGTTCTACCTGAAACAGCCGGAGGTGGAACAGGTCATCGGTGTGGTGGGCTTTTCCTTCTTCGGGCGGGGGCAGAACGCGGCACTCGTCTTTACGCGGCTCAAGGACTGGGACGAACGCAAGGGGCCGGAGCATTCGGCCCAGGGCCTCATCGGCAGAGCCATGGGGACCTTCTCGCACATCAAGGAAGCCGTCATTTTTTCGGTGAACCCGCCGCCCATTCCCGAACTGGGCGCAGTGGGCGGATTCGACTTCCGCCTGCTGGACCGTTCGGGGCAAGGCCGCGAAGCCCTGATGGACGTGCGCAACCAGGTCCTCGGCATGGCCGGCCAGGACGCCCGGCTGGCCGGCGTGCGGCCCGAAGGCCAGGAACCGGGACCCCAGATCTACCTCAACCTCGATCGCGAGAAGGCGCAGGCGCTGCAGATTGACATGGCCGACCTCAACGACACCCTGAGTTCGGCCATCGGCGTGGCCTATGTGAACGATTTCGTCAATGCCGGCCGTATCCTCCGCGTGCAGATGCAGGCAGACCCGGACCTGCGCCGGACGCCCGACGACTTGCTGAAGCTTCCCGTGCGGAACCGCCTCGGCGACATCGTGCTGCTGGGCGAGATCGCGCAGCCGAAATGGATCGTGGGCCTGCCCAAGCTGGACCGCTACAACGGCAATCCTTCCATGAAGATCGCCGGTACGCCCGCGCCCGGACATTCTACCGGCGAAGCCATGCAGGCCATGGAAGAGATCGCCGCCAAACTGCCGCCGGGCTTCGGCTTCGAGTGGTCAGGCACCTCGTTCGAGGAACGGATTGCCGGGGCTCAGGCGCCCATCCTGTTCGCCCTGTCCCTGCTGGTGGTATTTCTTGCCCTGGCGGCCCTGTACGAGAGTTGGGCCATTCCCTTCTCGGTGATTCTGGTCGTGCCACTCGGCATTCTCGGCGCGGTGCTGGCGGTGCATCTGCGCGGCCTGCCCAACGACGTATTCTTCAAGGTCGGCCTGGTCGCCATCATCGGCCTGTCGGCCAAGAACGCCATTCTCATCATCGAGTTTGCCCGTCAGCTGCACGATGAAGGCATGGATCTCGTCTCCGCCACGCTCGAGGCCTGCCGTCTGCGCCTGCGGCCCATCCTCATGACCAGCTTTGCCTTTATCCTGGGCGTGATGCCGCTCGCCATCTCGAGCGGCGCCGGCGCAGCCGGTCGCCACGCGGTGGGAACCGGCGTGGTCGGCGGCATGATCGCGGCAACGCTGCTCGCCATTTTCCTGGTTCCGGTGTTTTTCGTGGTGATCCGAAAACGCTTCCCTGCCCGGCCCCGGAAGGAAATGAAACATGACTGAACGAAAATCCAAACCCGGGCATAGGCCCCGCTCATTCCAGCTCGCCACGCTCGCCACGCTCGCCACGCTCGCCACGCTCGCCGCGCTGGCCGGCTGCTCGCAAATCCCGGCCTATCAACGCCCGCCCGCGCCCGTGCCGCAACAGTTCATCGACAACGCGGCGGACACGCAGGCCACGGCCCTGCCCGACTGGCAAGCCTATTTCACCGATCCTGCGCTGCACGCGCTGATCGAGGCGGCGCTCGCCAACAATCGCGACATGCGGATTGCCCTGGCACGCGTCGAAGAGGCACGCGCCCTGGCAGGCGTCGCCCGGGCCGATCGCTTTCCGACGCTGGAAGCCCAGGCGGACGCCAGCCGCACCCGAACACCGGCCGACCTCACTGGCACCGGGGTGGCGCGCACCACCAGCCGCTACGACCTCGGGGTAGGGCTGACCGCGTTCGAACTCGACTTCTGGGGTCGGGTGGCAGCGTTGAACGAGGCGGCCAGGGCGCAGTACCTGGCGAGCGACGAAGCCGCCCGCAGCTTCCGCGTCAGCCTCGTCGGCGACGTGGCCGGCAACTGGTTCCAGCTCGGCGCGCTCGCCGGACAGACGCGTCTCGCCAGCGACACCCTGACAACCCGCGAGGACAGTCTCGCGCTCATCCGCAAGCGGCGTGATGCGGGGCTGGCGACCGATCTTGACGTGCTCGCCGCCGAAAGCCTCGTCGAATCGGTACGTGCCCAATGGGCGGACTTGAAGCGGCAGCGTACGCAAGCGGAAAACGCCTTGCGCCTGCTGACCGGCATGACCGCCCCGATTCCCGGGACAGCGGAAATGCCGGATCAGACGGCCCTGGCGGAGCTGGCGCCCGGTCTGCCGTCGGACGTGTTGTTGCGGCGCCCCGACGTGCGCGCCGCCGAACAGCGGCTGATCGCCAGCAATGCCCAGATAGGCGTTGCCCGGGCCGCCTTCTTTCCCCGTATCGCGTTGACCGGCAACTTCGGCACCGCCAGCAGCGCATTGTCCGGCCTGTTCGATGCCGGCAGCCAGGCCTGGCTGTTCCAGCCCGTCCTGACGCTGCCCCTGTTCGATGGCGGCCGCAATCGGGCCAACCTGGAGGTGGCGGAGGCACGCAAGGTGCAGGCGGTAGCCGATTACGAGAAAACCATCCAGCAAGCGTTCCGCGAAGTCGCCGACGCGCTGGCCGCCCGGACCACCTACGCCGAGCAGTTGAGCGCGCAGGAGGCCAACCTGCGCGTCACCAGGGCCCGGCTTGAACGGGTAAAAGCCCGTGAGCAGGCCGGCATCGCCAGCTACCTGGAAGTACTGGACGCCAATCGTGATGCGTTCAGTATCGAACAGGCCCGGATCACCTCCCGGCTGCAATGGCTCAGCGCCCAGGTCACGCTCTACAAGGCGCTGGGTGGCGGCGCCTGAGCAGGCCATCGCAATCGCCCCATGGGCCGTACGGATTTGGCGGCGGCGAATCCGGCTAGAATGACTCTTTTGCCCAGGAGTCCCGCATGTCCGAACCCGTTGTGTATGACCGCAATCCCGCCGAACTCGAACTCGAACCCGGTGAGTACTGGTGGTGTGCCTGCGGCCGTTCGATGACGCAGCCGTTCTGTGACGGCTCGCACGAAGGCACCGGTCTGGAGCCGGTATCCTTCCTGATCAAGGAAAAGGTGACGGTATGGCTGTGCAACTGCAAGCACAGTGATGACAAGCCGTTCTGCGACGGCACCCACAACGACCTGCCCGACGACATCTTTTGAATGGACGATCTGTCATGAGCATCCTGCCTGAACATGTGCTCGACTTCTGGTTCGGCCCCTCAGGCAGTTCAGCCGAAATCGCCGGACGCCAGCGTACGCTCTGGTTCGGCAAATCACCCGAAAACGACCAGGCGGTGATCGACCGCTTTGCGGACACACTGGTGGCGGCAGCCGCCGGCCACCTGAATCACTGGACGTCCACGCCGCGCTCGCGGCTGGCGCTGGTGATCGTGCTCGACCAGTTCCCGCATCACATTCACCGCAACCAGCCCCAGGCCTTCGCCACCGACGCGCAGGCGCTCACCCTGAGCCTGAATGCGCTGGCAACCGGCGAAGCGCAGCACCTGACGCCGATCGAGCGCGTGTTCCTGTATCTGCCGCTGGAGCATGCCGAGTCCCTGGCCATGCAGGACCGCTCCGTGGCGCTGTATGAAGCGCTGGCGCACGACGCTGCAAACGACGAACGCGCGCTGTTCGACGGTTTTCTGGATTACGCGCGCAAACATCGCGACGTGGTTCTGCGATTCGGCCGCTTCCCGCATCGCAACGCGATCCTGGGGCGCCCCTCCACGGAAGACGAACTTGAATTTCTGACGCAGCTCGGCTCGCGTTTTTAGCCGGCACTGCAGAGCGGCGCGGGCCGCTCGCGTTAAAATGGCGGTTTTGCGCCTTCCGGCCTTTCCATGTCCCGCCAGATCCTCGTCACCTCCGCCCTGCCCTACGCCAACGGCAGCATCCACCTCGGCCATCTGGTCGAATACATCCAGACCGACATCTGGGTGCGTTTCCAGACAATGCGCGGCCACGACTGCCGCTATATGTGCGCCGACGACACCCACGGCACCGCGATCATGCTGCGCGCGGAGAAAGAAGGCATCACGCCGGAAACGCTGATCCAGCGCGTCTGGGACGAACACACGCGCGACTTCGCCGGCTTCCATATCGGCTTCGACCATTACTACTCGACGCATTCGGATGAGAACCGCGAACTGGCGTCAACCATCTATCTGCGCCTGAAGGAAGCCGGCCTGATCGAAATCAAGACGATTGCGCAGCTGTACGACCCGGTGAAAAACCTGTTCCTGCCGGACCGCTTCATCAAGGGCGAATGTCCCAGGTGCGGTGCGCTGGATCAGTACGGCGACAACTGCGAAGTGTGCGGCGCCACCTACAGCCCGACCGAACTGAAGAACCCGGTGTCGGCGGTATCGGGCGCGACGCCGGTGCACAGGGATTCCGAGCATCATTTCTTCAGGCTCGGCGACTGTGAGACCTTCCTGCGCGAGTGGACGACCTCGGGCAGCCTGCAGGAAGAAGCCGCCAACAAGATGCAGGAATGGTTTGCCGCGGGGCTCAACAACTGGGACATCAGCCGCGACGCGCCCTACTTCGGTTTCGAGATTCCTGGCGCGCCAGGCAAATACTTCTATGTGTGGGTCGACGCGCCGGTCGGCTACATGGCGAGCTTCGCCAGATACGCTGCGGACAACGGCCTCGACTTCGACGCCTGGTGGGGGGCCAATTCCAGGACCGAACTGGTGCACTTCATCGGCAAGGACATCCTCTATTTCCACGCCCTGTTCTGGCCGGCGATGCTGAAGTATTCCGGCCACCGCCTGCCGACGGCGATTTATGCGCACGGATTCCTGACCGTCAACGGACAGAAGATGTCCAAATCGCGCGGCACCTTCATCACCGCGGCGAGCTACCTCGACCAGGGCCTCAACCCCGAGTGGCTGCGTTATTACTACGCGGCCAAGCTCAACGGCACCATGGAGGACATCGATCTCAATCTCGACGACTTCGTCGCGCGGGTGAATTCGGACCTGGTCGGCAAGTTCATCAACATCGCCAGTCGCACCGCCGGCTTCATCACCAGGAACTTCGACGGCAAGCTCGCCGACGGCGTGGAAAATATCGAACTGATCGGCGCATTCCAGGCTGCCGCCGATTCAATCGCCGCGCATTACGAAGCGCGCGATTACGCCAAGGCGCTGCGCGAAATCATGGCGCTGGCCGACCGCGCCAACCAGTACGTCGCCGACGAAAAGCCCTGGGAGTTGGCGAAGAAACCCGAAGCTGTCTATCGCCTGCACGAGGTCTGCACCGTCGCGCTCAACTGCTTCCGCCTGCTGACCCTGTATCTGAAGCCGGTGCTGCCGAAGCTCGCCGATCAGGTCGAGGCTTTCCTCGACATTCCGCCGCTGGCGTGGGACGACGCGCAAAACCTGTTCATCCGCCACCGCATCAACGAGTACCGCCACCTGATGACCCGTATCGACCCGAAAGCAATCGAAGCCATGGTAGACGCCAACAAACAGACCCTCGAACCGACTCCTGCCCCCGCGCCGACCCGCCATGCCGAAGCGCAGGCGCACGCCGCGCAACCGGCCGCCGCCACGCCGGCGCCCAGCACGATCGGCATCGACGACTTCGCCAGGATCGACCTGCGCATCGCGCGCATCGCCCATGCGGAACATGTGGAAGGCGCCGACAAGCTGCTGCGGCTGACGCTCGACCTCGGCGAACTCGGCACCCGCCAGGTGTTCGCCGGCATCAAGTCGGCCTATGCACCGGAAACGCTGGTGGGTCGGCTCACCGTGATGGTCGCCAACCTGGCGCCGCGCAAGATGAAGTTCGGCATGAGCGAGGGCATGGTGCTGGCCGCTTCGTACCCTGATGGGCATCAAGGCGACGCGCCCGGCCTCTTCATCCTGTCGCCCGACAGCGGCGCGCAGCCGGGCATGAAGGTGAAGTAAGCCGTCGATGAAGACGCTGCACCTTGACATCGAGGGGCGCGTGCAGGGCGTGTGGTTCCGCGAGTCCATGCGCAGCGAGGCCGAGCGGCTGGGTGTGGCCGGATGGGTACGCAACACGCCCGATGGCGCAGTGGAGGCCGTGATCCAGGGGCCGGCTGCCGCAGTCGAAGCCCTGATCGAGTGGGCACGCACCGGCCCGCCGCAGGCGAGGGTCGACCGGCTCCACATACGCGAAGCGCACGGCCAGTACAGCGGATTCGTGAAGCGGACAGAGTAGGACCTGCAAAGGCCGCAAGTCGGCTCATCCCTCCCTGCGAATGGCAGGTGGAATCATGGCGCAGGGGAATCATGTACGGTACGTTTTGCCGGGAATTGGCTGTCAGAAAATCTGCTTTGTTACACTCGATTCATGCTGTTGCTCATCCCTCATCTGTTTCCGGCCGCGCGTCTTCTGGATGTCGCCACGCGCGACCTGCGCCTGCCTGCGCTGCAAACGCTGCTGGCACGCGGCAAACGCCAGCCCTGCCCGGCGGAGGGCGTGGAAGCCGCCCTGTGCAGGGCGCTCGGTATCGCCCGCCAGCAGGACTGGCCGCTTGCGCCAATCAGCCTGACGGCAGACGGGGGCGTGGCGGGAAAGGCCTACTGGCTGCGTGCCGACCCGGTGCATCTGCAGGTCATGCGTGACCGTATCCTGCTGACTGACAGTGATGCGTTCGAATTGACGCAGCACGAAGCCGACTTGCTGGCCGCGACCATCGTTCGGCATTTCGGGACGGACCTGAGCCCGATGCCGCTTCACCCCAGGCGTTGGTACCTGCGGTTCGAACACACCCCGCGCCTGACCACCTGCGCACGATCTGTCGCGGTGGGCTGCGATATCGATCCCCTGTTGCCGCAAGGCGACGACGCCATGCAATGTCGCGCACGCTTGAATGAACTGCAAATGCTGCTGCACGACCACCCGGTCAACCAGGCGCGCGAGACGCGCGGTGCGTTGCCCGTCAACGCGCTGTGGCTATGGGGCGGTGGCTGCCTGCCCGCTTCCCCCGCCCCGGCCGTCCCGATGTACGCCGGGAATACCGACGCCCGCGCGCTCGGTGCGTTCTGCAACATGCGCGTCTTTCCCCTTCCCGGCAAGATGGATGTCGCCTTGCTTGAAACGGGCGGCGTAATCCTGCTGGACAATCTGACGCGTGCAGGACAGTACGGCGATGCCCTTGGCTGGCGTGAAGCGCTGCGCGAACTGGAGCGGGACTGGTTTGCCCCCCTGCTGGGCATGCTGGGCAGGACGGGTCGGCACGGCCTGCGCCTGAACGACCCGGTCAACGGAACAGAGCTGGTTCTTCATGCACGCGATGCGTGGAAGCTCTGGCGACGGCCCGGGGACCTGACATCGATGCTCGCCTGAATGGATCGGTACAGCCGCTCACATTCAGAGCGGCGCCGCCCACAAATCGTGTTCGCCGGCTTCCTCCACGCGTACTTTCAGGCGCGTCCCGGGTGTCAGGTCGAACACGCCTTCGAGATACACCACTCCGTCGATTTCCGGCGCATCGGCATGGCTGCGCGCAAGCGTGCCCACCTCATCCTCCGCGTCGACGATCACCTCGATTTCACGGCCGACCCGGGCTTCGAGTCGAGCGGCCGAAATATCCGCCTGCACGCCCATGAAGCGCTCCAGGCGCTCCTCTTTCAGCGCCTCCGGCACAGCGCCGGGCAGCGCATTCGCCGCAGCCCCTTCAACCGGTGAATACTTGAAGCAGCCGACGCGGTCGAGCTGCGCCTCCTTGAGGAAGGCCAGTAGCTCCTCGAACTCGGCCTCCGTTTCGCCAGGAAAGCCGACAATGAATGTCGAGCGCAGCGTGAGATCGGGCACGGCAGCGCGCCACGACCGGATGCGATCCAGCGTCTTCTCGACCGCGCCGGGGCGCTTCATCAGTTTCAGGATGCGCGGGCTGGCGTGCTGGAACGGAATATCGAGATAGGGAAGAATGATGCCGTCGGCCATCAACGGAATCACCTCGTCCACGCCGGGATAGGGGTAGACGTAGTGCAAGCGTACCCAGGCGCCCAGGCTGCCCAGCGCCCCCGCAAGTTCGGTCATGCGGGTTTTCAGCGGACGCCCGCCCCAGAAACCGGGGCGGTATTTCACATCCACGCCGTAGGCGCTGGTGTCCTGCGACACCACCAGCAGTTCCTGCACCCCTGCCTTGACCAGGGCTTCTGCCTCGCGCATCACCTCACCGACCGGGCGGCTCACCAGATCGCCGCGCATCGACGGGATGATGCAGAAGGTACAACGGTGATTGCAGCCCTCGGAGATTTTCAGATACGCGTAATGCCGCGGGGTCAGCTTGATGCCGCCCGGCGGAATCAAATCCTCGAACGGATCGTGCGGTTTGGGTAATACCGCATGGATGGCCTGCATCACCTCGTCCAGCGCATGCGGCCCCGACACGGCCAGCACTTTGGGATGTGCCTCGCGTATCACGTCGCCGCGGGCCCCCAGGCAACCGGTGACGATGACCTTGCCGTTCTCCGCCAGCGCCTCGCCGATCGCCTCGAGCGATTCCTGCACGGCGGCATCGATAAAGCCGCAGGTATTGACCACGACCACGCCGGCATCGTCATAGCTGCCGACAATGCCGTAGCCTTCGGCACGCAACTGGGTGAGTATCCGTTCGGAATCGACCGTCGCCTTCGGGCACCCGAGCGAAACGAATCCGACGGTTGGCGTGCGGGCGGGCTTGGCTTTGGTTCCCATGACGTTCGGTCCTGATGGAGCAATAAGATGTATATCGTAGCGATCGGCTGGGCCTACGTGATTCTGATGATGGCGATCACCGCCAGCAGTCTCGGCAAAGCCCTGGCCATCCTGTTTTTTCTGGGCGCAATCCCGCTGGCGTTGTTCATCTATGTCGCGGATGGTCCGCGACGACGCCGTCGTTCAGTGGCCCTCGTTGATGAAGTAACCCGTCAGGGCAACAGTCGCGATACCCAGTCCGATCAGTAGAATCTGCTGTAGCGTCGCCCTGATTTCTGCGCGTTTGTGCAGGCCGGGAATCAGATCCGACAACGCCACATAGAGCATGCTGGCCCCCGCCAATCCGAGCATCACCGGCATCCATCCCTTCAGTGCCGACAGGGCGTAATACCCGACCAGCGCCCCCAGCAGGGTCGCCACACCGGTCAGGAAATTGAGCGCCAACGCCTGGGTGCGGGTATAACCCGAATGCAGCAGGATCAGGAAATCGCCGACTTCCTGCGGAATTTCATGCGCAATGATGGCCAGCGCAGTCACCGCACCCAGACGAAAATCAACCAGGAAGGCGCCCGCGATGATAATGCCGTCGACAAAATTATGAAAAGTATCGCCAACCGTGATCATCATGCCTGAGCGCCCGTGATCGTGAGCGTGATCATGGCTGCTATGGGCCTCGCAGGTTTCCTCATGGCAATGCCGCCACAACACCAGCTTTTCCAGCAGGAAAAACAGCAGAATTCCGCCCAGCAGGGCTTGCGCGACCGTTTCGACGTCTCCGCTCATCTCGACCGCCTCTGGCAGCACCTCAAGAAGGGATGCGCCCAGCAATGCGCCGATGGCATAACTCACCAGAACCGGAACCCAGCTTGGGCGCGCAGAAAAAGCCAGCAATGCCGCCAATACCAGACTCAGCATACTGCCTGCGGCAGTTGCGATCAGAATAGCCGCAAGCGTAGACATGGTGAAAACCGCCCAGAAAGGGAGGGATTATACGGTGGAAAATACCGGGCCTGACAGCGGACGAACGGCTGCCCCGGAAAACCGGGACGGCGGCCCGTCATCCTGTGTTGTCGGCCTGCTGGCAGGCTAAGTGATGCGTTGCGCGCCCTGTATGCGCCTGCGCTCCGCAAACGCAGCACGCAGCACGCGGAAACAGGCTGACCGAGGATCCCGGCCAGCCTGTCAACCGTTATTTCCTGATTTTTTCTGCGCCCACTGAAAGTTCACCTTTCAATTTTTCGATGCTCGCACCGCCAAAACCCTTCACGTTATCCAGCTCGTCAAGGTTTTTGAAATTTCCGTGTGCTTCACGGTAAGCGATGATCGCCTTTGCCTTGGCCGGCCCCAATCCCTTGACCGCCTCAAGCTCCGACTGAGTGGCCGTATTGATATTCACAGCCGCCATGGCGGGAAGCCCCAGCAATCCACCGATCAACAGCACAGCCAGCGCCAACTTGTTCATACCCCCTCCTTTTGAAAGTTATTGAATCGTGGACCTATGACCACGCCGTCAACTTACCTCCAACCACCGCGACAGGCCATACGACTAAAGTCGTAGATTGAATGTAGCCAATTGATTATTAATGATTAATAATTTTCATGGCACAGGCATTACCTGCCCGGCGGGCGGCCGCATCGCCTTGTCGTAGTGCCCCGGGTTGAACCGTGCCACCAGCAGGGCCACCACCAGTACCGCGCCGAGCTGCACCAGCCAGCCCGCATGGAAACCGCCTGTGGCCCGGTGCAGCCGCGCCATCACCCATGGCGCCAGGGCTGTCAGCATGAAGCCCCCGCCCTGCATCAGCGCATTGAGCGCGCCGGCCCGCAGGGGATGATGCAGATGGTCCAGCGCCACCAGCATGAACAGCGCGAAGCAGCCACCCAAGCCCACACCCAGCACCACGGCTGCAGCCATGGGCGCCGCATCGGGCCGCCAGGCCAGCGCGGCAAACCCCGCGGCCTGGCAGACCAGCGTGAGCCAGATCCAGGGTCTGCGATCCGGATGGCGCGCAACCAGAGCCGGGAAAGCCAGCGCCGCCGATGCCATCGCCACCGACACCACCGCCACGAGCAGGCCGCTGTGCGCCGCACTCCAGCCCCGCGCCTGGTAATACGGCGCCAGCCAGGCCACCATCGTGGCGTAGCCGCCGTTCATCAGGCCGAAGGCCAGCATGAGCAGCCAGGTGCGGCGGCGCTGCAGCAGCCAGGTGGTATCGCTTCCGCTTTGCCACCCCGCCGCGACTGGCAGCGGCATGGTTCCCAAGGTGTGCCAGGCCAGCCACAAGGCCAGCAACACCGGCCAGGTCCACAGTGCGAGCGAAACCTGCCAGCTCAGGCCCCATTGCATGGCCAGGGGCGAGAACTGCGCACCCAGCGCGCCACCGCTCATCAGCGCGGCCGAGTACACCCCCATCATGGGCGCCACATGGCCCGGTGTCTGGAATTTGATCAGGCCCGGCAGCATCCCCTGCGCCAGCGCCACGCCCACCCCGCATAGCGCCGCGGTGACGATCAACACGGCGGACTGGCTACCGGCCAGGCGCAGCGCGCAGCCTGCGGCAATGAACGCCAGTGCCAACGTCATGGCTGGCCGCGCGCCCAGGCGGTGCTGCACAGCGGGCGTCAGCCAGGTCCCCGCCCCAATCAGCGCCATGGGCAGTAGCGTGAGCCAGGCCAGTGCCTCCAGACCCATGCCGGTCTGCGCCTGAATGGCCGGGCTCAGCGGGCCGATGGCGGTGAGAAATGGACGCAGGTTCAGCGTGATCAGCACCACCGTGGCCAGCCACAGCAGGATCGAAGGGCGGGGACTACGCAGCATCGCCATGAAACAGGGCACGTGCGATGCCAGTGTCCGGCCACGTCGGGAACGATGGCGGCTCAGCCCGATGCAGCAAGGCGGTGGGGTCGGACATGTGCGGTCTCGAATCAAATGATTGCCGACGCAAGGCCGGCCAGGCTTTCCGTGCGTGGCGCGGCCCGACGCTGCCGCGCTGGGCCGGTCACGGACAATGGAAGCATACCAGCGTGCAAGCCGCCAACCCGTCTGGCGTTCAGCATGCGAAACCACCGGGGTAACCATGCGGGCAAGCGGGTGGCAGGCACGCGGCGAGCCTCTACAATCGACGCATGTCTTCCCATCGCGACCTGGTCTTCGACAACGGCTTCGCCCGCCTGCCCGAAGCCTATTATTCACGCGTCTGCCCGACGCCTGTCCCCGACCCGTATCTTGTCTGCTACAGCGCGGAAGCGCTGGCGCTGCTCGATCTCGACGCAAGCGAAATGACGCAGCCCGAGCTGATCGAGATACTGGCGGGCAACCGGCTGCTGCCGGGTATGGACGCGATGGCCGCGCTCTACGCCGGGCACCAGTTCGGCCACTACGTGCCGCAACTCGGCGACGGCCGCGCGATCCTGCTGGGCGAGGTGAAGAACTCACGTGGCGAAGGCTGGGAGATACAGCTCAAGGGTGCCGGCCGCACCCCCTACTCGCGCGGCGGCGACGGTCGTGCGGTATTGCGTTCCAGCATCCGCGAATTCCTCTGCTCCGAAGCCATGCACGCACTCGGCATCCCCACCACCCGCGCGCTCGCCATCGTCGGCAGCGACCGTCCGGTGTACCGCGAGGAGGAGGAGACCGCGGCACTGGTGACGCGACTGGCGCCGAGCTTCGTGCGTTTCGGCTCCTTCGAGGTGTTCTATTACCGCAACCAGGTCGAGTCGATCAAACATCTGGCCGACTACGTCATCGCCCGTTATTACCCCGAACTGGCCGGGCGATCCGATCCCTATCCCGAGTTTCTGCGCCAGGTCAGCCTGCGCACCGCCGGGCTGATGGCGCAGTGGCAGGCGGTGGGCTTCTCGCACGGCGTCATGAATACCGACAATATGTCCATCCTCGGCCTCACGCTTGACTACGGCCCGTTCGGTTTTCTCGATGCATTCGAGCCCGGTTATATCTGCAATCATTCCGATACCAGTGGGCGCTACGCGTTCGACCAGCAGCCCAACGTCGCAGCGTGGAACCTCACCAAGCTGGCGCAGGCACTGGTTCCACTGATGTCGGTGGAGACCGCATCCGCGGCCATCGGGGACTATCCGCAGGCATTCAACCAGGCCTACATCGACCGCATGGCCGCCAGATTCGGCCTGCCGCCGGGTCGCGACACCGCCGGTCTTGCCATGGACGCGCTGCAACTGCTGGCGCGGAACCGCATCGACTACACGATCTTCATGCGCCGTCTGTGCGATTTCGACAGCACGCCAGGCACGCTCAATCCAGCATTGCGCGATCTCTTCCTCGACCGGGCGGGCTTCGACAGCTGGGCGGCACGCTATGCCGCCGCGCTACGCCAGAATGGTCCCGGCGACGCCGCGCGCGGCCAGGCGATGCGCACCCTCAATCCCAAATATATTCTGCGCAACCACCTGGCCGAAACCGCCATCCGTCGCGCGGCCGACGAGCGCGACTACAGCGAGATCAACCGTTTGCACGCGTTGCTGACCCGTCCGTTCGACGAGCAACCGGCGTACGAGGCCTACGCCGCCGAACCGCCCGACTGGGCGAGAAAGATTGAGGTAAGCTGTTCCTCGTGAACCGCTTCGCCGCCCTGCCCGCCTGCCTGTTGACCGCATTTCTGCTTGCTGCCTGCAGCAGCCCGGCCATTCAGCGCAAGGATGGCAGCAGTAGCGTGCGCAGTTTCAGTCTGCGCGATCTCGCCAAAGGCAATGTCGATTCGGTCATCGAAATCCATCAGCAGGCCGCGCTGGCCAGTCTGCGGACGCTCACCCTCAAGCTCTACCGCCGCAATCCCGGTGAATGGCGGAAATCCGGCCAGGTCAGTGCCGAGACGGCGACCGACGCCCTGTTCAGTCCCCTGTCCCACTGGCAGCTATCCTCGCTCCGGCGCATCGACTGGCAAACCAGCCTGCGCGACGCCTGGCGCGAGGACTACCCGGGCGACCGGGTGAAGGCGCTGATGCACGGGCTGCTGGTGATGCACATGGCGGCGTTCGACCACCGCACCGAGTTCTATCTGCTGAGCGACGTCGACGCGCAGAAGCTCTACAACGCCGCACGCAATACCGAAGCCGTGGTCTGGAAACTTGGCACCGCCAGAAATGCGCAGGGAGCGCCGCTGCTGCTGTCGAACGGCATCGACGAACATGGCGTGTCCAACCTCAGCTTCGAACGCGAATTCGGCAAGCTCATCGGCAATCAGGATACGCTGGCCAGGATCATCGAAGACAAGAGCAACCGCGCGATCCGCTTCGGCTTCGTCAACCTCGCCAGCATGGTATTTCTGCCGGTCTGACATGGAGAGCGACGCCTACGCGTATTGCGCCACCCTGACACGCGACCAGTGGGCGTGGGAATTCCTGCGCCGCCATCCCGGCTATCGGCGCGACTATCAGACCTTCATCGCCATCTGGCGTACCCTCGAAGCCGACTACGGCGCGCCGCCCCATCGCGATTTCTCGCGCTGGAAGCTCGACCCGCGCGCCTACGGCCCGCTGCCCGGCGACGCCGACCTCGCCGCTCCCACTGGCGAACTGTGCGTGGTGGAAGACGAACGCGTGCTGCTTGAATGCTGGATGGGTGCCAAATGGGGTTTCTACAAGTTTCCGCCCGATCCCGGGTGCATCGCGCCCGGTCCGGACGAACTGTCCTGGCGGCCGCCGCCGCAACCGGCACCGCAGGTTGATGATGCCTGCCGGCTGGACGTCAGTTTCGACCTTGCGCTGCCCCTGCCCCCGCAACTCGAAGCCGCGAAATTCCGCCTCGTCAGCCGTGCCGCCGAATTGCGCCGGCAGGGCGTCGCCGCGCCCAGGACGGTGGCAAACCAGCGGGCAGGCTGGGTGCGCATGCTGCAGATGCTGGATGGGAATGTCCCGCCGCAAGCGGGCCATGACAGCCTGCGGCGGGAAGCGCAGGCCATGATGCAAGGCGGCTATCTGGATATCCTGAGACTGGCCCCCGCCAGTACGGACACAAAATAAAACCGGAGCATGGCGCTCCGGTTGCGGTTGACAGCCTGCTAGGAGGCGGGATCAGGCGAAATTCGCTTCGGCGAATTTCCAGTTCACCAGATTGGCGAGGAAGGTCTCGACGAACTTGGGGCGTGCATTGCGGTAGTCGATGTAGTAGGCATGCTCCCATACGTCGATGCACAGCAGGGGCTTGTCGGCGGTAGTCAGCGGGGTGCCGGCCGCGCCCATGTTGACGATGTCGACCGAACCGTCCGCCTTCTTCACCAGCCAGGTCCAGCCGGAACCGAAGTTGCCGACGGCGCTGGTCTGGAAAGCCTTCTTGAACTCATCCAGCGAACCCCATTTCTTGTTGATGGCGTCACCCAGCGCACCGCCCGGCGCACCGCCGCCATTGGGCGTCAGGCAATTCCAGAAAAAGGTGTGGTTCGAAACCTGTGCCGCGTTGTTGTAAATGCCCCCGGCAGGCGCGCTCTTGACGATGTCCTCGAGCGATTTGTTCTCGTAATCGGTGCCCTTGATCAGGTTGTTGAGATTGGTCACATAGGCCTGATGGTGTTTCGCATAGTGGTATTCGAAGGTTTCCCTGGACATGTGAGGCGCGAGCGCGTCCATGGCAAAGGGCAGTGCGGGCAAAGTGTGTTCCATAGCTTTCTCCTAGTATTGAACAAACATTAAGTATAGTGCCTTGATACCGAACATCGCAGATGCCGCAACAGTGACAGGGTTTCTGTCGCCGCAAAGAAAAAGGGTCGGCATGACCGACCCCGATTCCCGATTTTTTGGTCGGGGCGAGAAGATTCGAACTTCCGACCCCCTGCACCCCATGCAGGTGCGCTACCAGGCTGCGCTACGCCCCGACGAAGCCCCGCATTCTAACAGAGGAGCGGCATTGGGCGGAAGCCAGTCAGTCCAATATTTTCAGGATCGCTTCAATTTCTGCGCGCAGTTTGCCGATTTCCGGAGACTGGATGCGTGCGGAGGCGGATACGGATTCGGAGGGAGCATCGGCGTCGTGCTCCAGGCGCTGCCGGGCGCCGCTGATGGTGAAACCCTCTTCATACAGCAATTCGCGGATGCGACGGATCAGCAGGACTTCGTGGTGCTGATAGTAGCGGCGATTGCCGCGCCGCTTGACCGGATGCAACTGGGCGAATTCCTGCTCCCAGTAGCGCAGGACGTGTGCCTTGACCGCACACAACTCGGACACTTCACCAATGGTGAAATAGCGTTTGGCCGGGATCGGCGGCAGTTCACTCCGCGCCGGGCGTTCCAATTTGGGCGCCTTCGACTTGCGATTTGAGTTTCTGGCTGGCGTGGAAGGTCACCACGCGACGCGCGGAAATCGGCATTTCCTCGCCGGTTTTGGGGTTGCGGCCAGGGCGCTGCGGTTTCTCGCGGCACTGGAAATTCCCGAACCCGGACAGTTTGACGATATCCCCCTTTTCGAGCGACAGGCGGATTTCGTCGAAAAACGACTCGACGACATCCTTCGCCTCGCGTTTGTTCAAACCCACTTTTTCAAACAGCAGTTCAGCTAGATCAGCTTTGGTGAGAGTGGCCATGCTTAATAGAAGTCAGTGAAGGCTGGTGAAGGGTTGTGCACCAACGCATGAAAAAGGGGAGATGCGTCAAGTACGTAAACCGGCATTGCATTGACGAAGTGCGGCATTGACCAGCTTCTGCACGGCATCCTCCACATCCCGATCCGTCAATGTGCGTTCAGTATCTTGCATAACTACCCGTATAGCAAGGCTTTTTTGGCTTTCCTGCATGCCTTTCCCACGGTAATCGTCAAATACTTCGATGGCCTGCACACTACCTGGCGCGGCTTCGCGCAAGGCAGCCAGCAATTCGCCAGCCGGCGTATGAGCATCCAGCACGAACGCCAGATCGCGCCGCACCTGGGGAAAACGCGAGAGACTCGCGTGCCGTGGCACATCACGCAGAGCGAGTGCCCGGCTGTCGAGTTCGAACAGCATCGGCGCGGCCGGCAGGTCGAAAGTCTGCACCAGACGCGGATGCAGCATGCCCATCCAGCCGATCGCCCGGCCATCGACCCGCACCTCGGCACTCTGTCCGGGGTGCAGGGCGGGATGCGTGCCGCGCTGCGTGTCGAGCGGGTGGCCGACGAGACGCTCGAGATCACCCTTGAGATCGAAGAAATCGACCCGGCGCGACGACACGCCCCATTGCTCGGGCAGCACGTCGCCATAGGCCAGTCCGCCCAGTTTCACTGGCTGTTCAGCAGGTGACGTGTACACCCGCCCCAGTTCGAAAATACGTACCCGCTCCAACTGGCGATTCAGGTTGTGGCGCAGGGTCTCGATCAGGCCGCCCCACAGGGTCGTGCGCATCGCCGACAACTGGCTGGCGATGGGATTGGCCAGCGGCAGCGGGCGGGCATTTGCGTCAAGCGCCGTCTCCCAGGCCGGATCGACGAAGCTGTAGGTGATGACCTCCTGGTAGTCCAGGCCGACCAGCATCTGGCGCAGCGCATCGTCGGCCAGAACGGTTTCGTCCTGCGGCAACATGCGCGACGGCGCGGCGGGCGGTCGCGCCGGAATGTTGTCGTAACCGAACAGGCGTACCGCTTCTTCGATCAGGTCTTCCTCGATCGCGAGATCGAAGCGGAAACTTGGCGGTGTGACGACGAGATGGTCATCCCGGCGTTCGACATGCGCGCCGAGCGCGGTGAGATCACGCGCCACCTGCTCAGCGTCCAGTTCGACCCCGGCCACGCGCTTGAGCCGCGCCAGTCGCAACGTAATCGGCGGGCGTTGCGGCAAAGTCGCCACGGCCTCGGTCACGGGTCCGGCCTGGCCGCCGCAGATGCCGATCAGCAACTCGGTGGCACGCTCCATCGCCCGGCGGGTGGCGCCGAAATCGACACCGCGTTCGAAGCGGTGCGACGAATCGGTGGACAGGCCCAGCCGGCGAGCCCGCCCGGCAATAGCGGCCGGGGCGAAGAAAGCCGCCTCGAGAAAGATATCCACGGTCGCCCGTTCGACGCTGGTCGGCAAGCCGCCCATGATGCCGGCCAGCGCCACCGGGCCGCTGGCGTCGGCGATCACCAGCATGTCGAGGGCCAGTTCGGCAGTCTGGCCATTCAGCAATTCCAGGCATTCGCCCTCGCGCGCCATGCGCACCTCGATGCCGCCATGGAGGCGCGACAGCGCGAAGGCATGCATCGGCTGACCGAGTTCAAGCAGCACGTAGTTGGTGACGTCGACCGGCGCCAGCAGCGGGCGAATGCCGCTGCGCTCCAGGCGTTCCGCCATCCAGCGCGGCGTCGGCGCCTGCGCGTCGATCCCGCGCACCACGCGTCCCAGATACAGCGGGCAGGCTTCGCTGGCCGATACCCGCAGCGGCACCGTGTCCTGGATGCGCGTATCGACAGCCTGGACCTGGGGCAGACGCACCTCGGCGCCGGTGAGGGCGCCGACTTCCCGCGCCAGGCCCTGCATCGACAAGCAGTCCGCCCGGTTGGGCGTGAGTTTCAGGGTGACGAGGGTATCGTCGAGATGGAGCCAGCCGCGGAAATCCTCGCCCACCGGCGCATCCCCGGGCAGCACCATCAAACCGTCCGCCGCGCCTTCCAGACCGAGTTCACGGGTCGAACACAACATGCCGTAAGACTCGACGCCGCGCACCCGGGCGACCTTGATTTCGATTCCCGGCAGGATCGCCCCGGGCCGGGCGCACGGCACCTTGAGCCCGGCTGCCGCGTTCGGGGCGCCGCACACGATGGTGACGGGCGACGCTTCGCCGACGTCGACCTGGCACACGCGCAGGCGGTCGGCATCGGGATGCTTCTCAGCCGACAGGATCTCGGCCACCACCACGTTGCTGAACGGCGGCGCGACAGGCGTCAGCGCTTCGACCTCTAGACCCGCCATGGTCACGACATGGGCAAGCTGCGCGGTATCGAGCGCAGGATTGACGAGGTTGCGCAGCCATGATTCAGGAAATTGCATGATGAATGCGCTCTAGTTAATTGAATTGTTTAAGGAAGCGAAGGTCATTCTCAAAAAACAATCGCAGATCATCGACACCGTAGCGCAGCATCGCCAGACGCTCGACGCCAAGGCCGAACGCAAAGCCGACGAAGCGCTCGGCATCGATGCCGACATGCCCGAACACGTTGGGATGCACCATGCCACAGCCCAGCACCTCCAGCCAGCCGGTGTGCGAGCACACGCGACAGCCCTCCCCGCCGCACATCACGCAGCCGATGTCCATTTCGGCCGACGGCTCGGTGAAGGGGAAGAACGATGGCCGGAAGCGCACCGGCAGGTCGTCGCGCTCGAAGAAGTTGCGCATGAAGTCCGCCAGCACGCCCTTGAGCCCGGCGAACGACACCGACTCGTCCACCCACAGGCCTTCGACCTGGTGGAACATCGGCGTGTGCGTCACGTCGGAATCGCAGCGATAGACCCGGCCCGGCGCGATGATGCGCAGCGGCGGCTGGTGGGTCTGCATGTAGCGCACCTGCACCGGCGAGGTATGGGTGCGCAGCAGCTCGCCGCTCTGAAGGTAAAAGGTATCGTGCATCGCGCGCGCCGGATGGTCTTCCGGAATGTTGAGCGCGGTGAAGTTGTAGAAATCGGTCTCGATCTCGGGTCCGGTCGCCACCTCGAAGCCGATCGAACGGAACAGCGCCTGGATGCGCGCCAGCGTGCGCGACACCGGATGCACCCCGCTGCGTGCCAAACCGCGGCCGGGCAGCGTCACATCCAGCGTCTCGGCCGCCAGCTGGCGGTCCAGTTCGGCCTGCTGCAAGGCTTCGCGACGCTCCTTGAGCGCCGTCTCCACCGCCTGCTTGGCTTCATTGATGCGCGCGCCCGCGGTCTTGCGTTCGTCGGCGGGCATCGCACCCAGGCTTTTCAGCAGTTCGGTCAGCGGGCCGCTCTTGCCGAGGTAGGCTGCCTTGACCTGCTCCAGCGTGGGCGGGTCAAGGCAGCCATGAATGGCGGCAAGGGCTTCTGCAACGATTTCGTTCGGATTGCGCATGAGAGTGTCTGGATCTTGAATTTATCCGCGAAGGACGCGAAGGAACGCGAAGATGAGGGGCTTTTTTCGTGAGCTTCGCGTCCTTCGCGGACAAACTGTTTTTAGAACCACGCCAACAAAAAAAGGCCTTGCGGCCTTTTCTTGTTGCTTCGGTGTTGCTTACGCAGCGAGCTTGGCCTTGACCTGATCGACGATCCTGGCAAAGGCGTCCTTGTCGAAAATCGCGATGTCGGACAACACCTTGCGGTCGATGCCGATTTCGGCACGCGACAGGCCGTTCATGAACACACTGTAGGTCAGACCGTGCTGACGCGAGGCGGCATTGATACGGGCAATCCACAGGGCGCGGAACTGGCGCTTGCGCTGACGACGGTCGCGGTACTGGTACTGACCGGCCTTCATCACCGCTTCGTTGGCGACGCGGAATACGTTCTTGCGGCGGCCGCGATAGCCTTTGGCGGCATCGAGGATTTTCTTGTGGCTGGCGCGGGCGGTTACGCCCCGTTTGACGCGTGACATGTTTTCTCTCCTTTATGCGTAGGGCAACATGCGCGCCACGGTCTTGTGGTTGCTGGCATTGACGGTTTCCATGCCGCGCAACTGGCGCTTACGCTTGGTGCTCTTCTTGGTGAGAATGTGGCGCATGAACGCGTGCGAGCGCTTGAACCCGCCGCCACCCAGCGCGCGGAAGCGCTTGGCGGCGCCGCTCTTGCTTTTCATCTTGGGCATGATATGTCCTTTTATCTCATGCGGTCAGGTGACCCCGCGACGCGGAATGCTTCACCAACCCGACTGCACGTATTGTGACGTTTTTGATCCCGAGGGATACGAGAAACGCCGGTCTCACATTCGCCTGCACTCAAGCGAATGCAGTACAAACAACCCTCAAACCTTTTTTTTCGGCGCCAGCATCATCACCAGCTGGCGGCCTTCCATCTTGGGGAACTGCTCGACCACCGCGAGCTCGGCCAGGTCCGCCGATACCCGCTTCAACTGATTCATGCCGATTTCCTGGTGGGCCATTTCGCGGCCCCGAAAACGCAATGTAATCTTGGTCTTGTCACCGTCTTCAAGAAACTTGATGAGGTTGCGCAGCTTGATCTGGTAATCGCCTTCGTCGGTACCCGGACGGAACTTGATTTCCTTGATCTGGACCTGCTTCTGCTTCAGCTTGGCTTCGTGCTGCTTCTTGCTTTCCTGGTACTTGAACTTGCCATAGTCCATGACCTTGCACACGGGCGGCTGCGCCGTCGGTGCGATTTCAACCAGATCCAGATCAGCTTCTTCCGCCTGCCGCAGCGCATCGTAAATCTTCACAATGCCAAGCTGCTCGCCTTCCACACCGACCAAACGCACCTCGGGAGCGGTAATTTCGCCGTTGATGCGTGTCTGCTTCTTTTCTGTCGCGATGAGCAATTCTCCAAATCAAAACCTGACGCCCGGCGTCGAGGCAAAACAAGGTCAAACAAAGTAAAGAAGGCGTGGGGCCACCCCCCAATGACGGGTGGCTCCGACGCCTTGTCTGACCGCCGTTACTGACGCGCCCGCGTTTCCGCCTGCAGGCGCGCAATCAAGTCATTCAAACCGATCTGCCCCAGATCCAGGTTGCCGCGGGCACGGACGGCGACCACACCCGCCTCCATTTCCTTGTCGCCGACGACCACCTGGTAAGGCAGTTTCTGCAAGCTATGCTCCCGGATTTTATAGGTAATCTTGTTATTACTCAAGTCCGACACCGCACGGATGCCCGCCTCGCGCAGCGCCAGCACGATTTTCTGCGCATACTCGGCCTGGCGTTCGCTGATATTCAGGACCATCACCTGCACCGGCGCCAGCCACAGCGGGAAGTTGCCGGCGTGGTGCTCGATCAGGATGCCGATGAAGCGTTCCATCGAACCGAGGATCGCGCGATGCAGCATCACCGGCGGCTTGCGGCCGTTGTCCTCGTCGACGAACTCGGCCCCCAGGCGCACCGGCAGGTTGAAGTCGAGCTGGATGGTGCCGCACTGCCACAGACGGCCGAGCGTGTCCTTCAGCGTGAATTCGATCTTCGGCCCGTAAAAGGCGCCCTCGCCCGGCTGCAGGTCGTAGGCCAGCCGGTTCTCATCCAGGGCCGCCGCCAGCGCCGCTTCCGCCTTGTCCCAGGACTCGTCCGAGCCGACGCGCTTGTCCGGCCGGGTCGACAGCTTGACCAGCACGTCGTGGAAACCGAAATCGGCATAGACCTTCTGCAGCATGACGATGAAATCGGCCACTTCCGGCTCGATCTGGTCTTCGGTGCAGAAGATGTGCGCATCGTCCTGGGTGAAACCGCGCACCCGCATGATGCCGTGCAGCGCGCCCGACGGCTCGTTGCGGTGACACGAGCCGAACTCGGCCAGCCTGAGCGGCAGGTCGCGATAGGAATGCAGGCCGCTGTTGAAAATCTGCACGTGGCCGGGGCAGTTCATCGGCTTGACCGCGTAGTCGCGGTTTTCCGACGCGGTGGTGAACATGTTCTCGTGATAGTTTTCCCAGTGGCCGGATTTCTCCCACATGCCGCGGTCCATCATCGCCGGGGTGCGCACTTCCTGGTAGCCGTATTCGACGAACTTCTGCCGCATGTACTGTTCGATCTGCTGCCACACGATCCAGCCTTTGGGGTGCCAGAACACCATGCCGGGCGCCTCGTCCTGCATGTGCAGCAGGTCGAGCTGCCTGGCGAGCTTGCGGTGGTCGCGCTTTTCGGCCTCTTCCAGGCGGTGCAGATAGGCGTCGAGGTCTTCCTTCTTCGCCCATGCCGTGCCGTACACGCGCTGCAGCATCTCGTTCTTCGAGTCGCCGCGCCAGTAGGCACCGGCCAGCTTCATCAGCTTGAAGTGCTTGAGCTTGCCGGTCGACGGCACGTGCGGGCCGCGGCAGAGGTCGATGAAATCGCCCTCGCGGTACAGCGAAATAGCCTCATTGGTGGGGATCGACGCGATGATCTCGGCCTTGTACGCCTCGCCCATGTCGCGGAAGAAGCTCACCGCCTCGTCGCGCGGCATCACGCTGCGTTCGACCGGGATGTCCCGCTTCGCCAGCTCGGCCATTTTTTTCTCGATCGCCGTCAGGTCGTCCGGCGTGAACGGGCGCTTGTACGCGAAATCGTAGTAGAAGCCGTCCTCGATCACCGGGCCGATGGTCACCTGCGCATCGGGAAACAGCGACTTCACCGCGTACGCCAGCAGGTGCGCGGTGGAATGGCGGATCATGTCGAGGCCGTCGGCATCCTTGTCGGTGACGATGGCGAGCTGCGCATCCGCATCGATCAGATGACTGGTATCGACCAGTTCGCCGTTGACCCGCCCGGCGAGCGCGGCCCTGGCCAAACCGGCGCCGATGCTGGACGCGACCTGCGCCACCGTGACCGGCGCATCGAACTGTCTGACGGAACCGTCGGGAAGCGTGACGTTGACCATATTACGAACTCCGGGAACAAAAAAACGCGGGCCGGCCGCGCTTCTGGATTTTGTTTTTCTCAAGTTTGCAGGCGCACCGCGAACAGCCATGCGCCGGGTTGATCCAGTGTCGGCGCGCCAGTTCGCTGGCGACATTCCGAATCCCCGAAGACCATCCCGTCCCGACGCCTGCCGAGCCCGGATTGAGGCCCGCCCCCTGTCCGCGCCCCACTCCACGGAACCGCCGCGGCTCGAAGAACCGGATCGCGAACCGGACAATCTTAGCACCCCCGCTGTTCACTCGTCCATCGGAAGCCTTGTCCAATGACACATGAGCCTGAAGGTGGTGGCGTAAATCCAAAGTGAGTTGAGCCTGAAGGTGGGTGAATCGGGATCATGGAGACATGA
>MKWM01000040.1 GCA_001899765.1 Thiobacillus sp. 63-78 | reverse complement strand
TCTACGATATGGAGAGACACGGAGAATTTCCGCGCCGCTTCAATCTGACGGCGCGCTGCGTGGTGTGGGACCTGGCCGAGGTGGAGGCCTGGATAGCCGCGCGGCGGCAGGCCTCAGACTCTGATCAACTGAAGCGGGCGCCCTCGCCCGATGTACGCCAACGCAAGCGTCGCCCTGTCAAAGCAAGGCCTGCGTCGTGAGCACCTTCATCGATGGCGGCAGCAAGGTCGGAGTGTGCGACTTGCCTGCGGTCCACGCGTCAATCATGTCGGCCCATTCCTGCAGCATGTGACGCCGCTGCTCGGCATATTCAGCCTTGTTGTAGACGCCTCGCGACGAGCGACCGTCTTCGTGTGCTAGGCACTTCTCGATCCAGTCGCTGTTGAAGCCGAGCTCGTTGAGGATGGTCGAACCCGTGCGCCGCAGGTCGTGCACGGTGAAGAGTTCCAGCGGCAGGCTGTTCGTTTTCGCGCGTTCGACTATTAGTTGCGTAACCCGGTTGAGTGTGGCGTTGGACATGCATTTGTCAGCGTCGTAGCGCGACGGAATCAGGTAGCGCGAACCGCCGGCACAGGTGCGCAGGGCGACCATGATATCGAGCGCCTGCTGCGACAAGTAGATGTTATGGGCTTTGGACGCTTTCATGCGTTCCTTCGGGATGCTCCATAGCGCCTTCTCAAAATCCACCTCGTCCCACGTCGCGTGGATCAACTCGCTCTTGCGCACCAGGGTGAGCAGAATCAGCCGCAGGCCGAGCTTGATGGTGGGGTACGACGCGACATGCTCCATCTGGGACAGCATGATGCGAATCTCGCTCGGCGACAGCGCGCGGTCCTTCGGAACGAAGGTGGCGATCGACGACGGGCCAACGTCGTCGGCGGGGTTGGCCACCTTCTCGCCATGCAGAATGGCAAAGCCATAGACCTGTTTAACGATATCGCGGACGTGGATCGCCGTGGCCGGCGCCCCCCTGCCCTTGACCTTGTTGCACAGCCCACGCAGGTCGTCGGCCGTAATCTCGGTCAGCAGCCGATTCTGGAAAACCGGCAGGATGTCGCGATCGAGGATGCTCTTGCGCATGGATCGCGTGCTGTCGGCCATGCGCGCCTCGGCGGCCCACCTGGCGGTAAATTCGCCGAAGGTCTTGGCCTCAGCAAGCCGGCGCTTCTGGCGCTGCTTCTCCTGCGAAGGCGACCGCCCTTCAACCACGGCACGCCTGGCCTCCAGGCAGCGCTCACGCGCCCTGGCCAGCGACAAGCCATCTGGCCCGTAGCGGCCGATCGTCAGAGTTTCGCGGCGCCCATTGAGGCGATAGTCGTAACGGAAGGTGACGGTGCCGACCGGTGAGACAGTCACGTACATGCCGTCCCGGTCGGCCACCTTGTATTGAGCGCTCTTGGGCTTGAGGTTCTTCAGTGCGGTATCGGTGAGCATCGGTGTTCTCCCTTGTGCGCAACGGTTTTACCGTCACAAACATTCAGAATGACAACCCGCCCGTAACCCGCATGAAATCTAGCTTTTCGCTTGATTTTTTACCGTCATGCGCCAAAACGGCTTGACGGTAGAAATTCTAATCCTTAGAGACCGCTTTTGGCTACCGTCAGATTGACCGACACTTTGCTCTGGTTACCAGCAATCGTTACCGATAGATGTCGTGACATATACTTATAATAATCAATAAGTTAATACAACTTCCCGATAGTCGCCGATAGCCCGTGAAGAAGCCTGGATTATTCCCATTCGATCGTCGCCGGCGGTTTTCCGCTGATGTCGTAAACGACGCGATTGATACCGCGCACTTCGTTGATGATGCGGTTGGAAACCTTGCCGAGCAGGGTATAGGGCAGTTCGGCCCAGTGGGCGGTCATGAAATCGCTGGTGACGACGGCGCGCAGGGCGACCACGTAATCGTAGGTACGGCCATCGCCCATCACGCCGACGGATTTGACCGGCAGGAACACGGCAAAGGCCTGGCTGGTTTTGTCATACCAGGATATTTCCCCGTCGCCATGGGCGCGCAGTTCTTCAATGAAGATGGCATCCGCGCGGCGCAAGAGATCGGCGAATTCGCGCCTGACCTCGCCGAGGATGCGCACGCCCAGACCCGGCCCGGGGAAGGGATGGCGGTAGACCATGTCGTGCGGCAGACCGAGCGCAATGCCCAGTTCGCGCACTTCGTCCTTGAACAGTTCGCGCAGCGGCTCCAGCAGTTTCAGGTGCAGCGTATCGGGCAGGCCGCCGACGTTGTGGTGGCTCTTGATGGTGTGCGCCTTCTTGGTCTTGGCGCTGGCCGATTCGATCACGTCGGGATAGATGGTGCCCTGCGCCAGCCATTTGGCCTTGGGCAGCTTTTCGGCCTCTTCCTGGAACACGTGGACGAATTCGCGGCCGATGATCTTGCGCTTCTGTTCGGGGTCGGACACACCGGCGAGCGCGTCCATGAAGCGGTCGCGCGCATCGACATGGATGACCTTGACGCCGAGGTTCTGCGCGAAGGTCGCCATCACCTGCTCGCCTTCGTTCAACCGCAGCAGGCCGTTGTCGACGAACACGCAAGTGAGTTGGTCGCCGATCGCACGATGCAGCAGCGCCGCCACCACCGAGGAATCGACGCCGCCGGAAAGCCCCAGGATCACCTCATCGCCGCCGACTTCGCTGCGCACACGGCCGATCGCCTCGTCGACGTAATCGGGCATGTTCCAGTCGCCCGCGCAGCCGCACAGGTCGCGCACGAAACGGTTGAGGATGGTTTTTCCCTGCAGCGTGTGGGTGACTTCGGGATGGAACTGTACGCCGTAGAACTTGCGGTCTTCGTCGGCCATTGCGGCGATCGGGGTGGCGGCGTTGCTCGCCATCGTCTTGAAGCCGGCTGGCAGCGCGGTGACCTTGTCGCCGTGGCTCATCCACACGTCGAGCAATCCGTGGCCCTCGTCGTTGACGCGATCCTGGATGTCGCGCAGCAGCGCGGTGTGACCGCGCGCACGGATTTCGGCATAACCGAACTCGCGCTTGGCGGCGTTTTCGACCTTGCCGCCGAGTTGGGCCGCCATGGTCTGCATGCCGTAGCAGATGCCCAGCACCGGCACGCCCAGTTCGAACACGCTCTGCGGCGCACGTGGCGTTTCCTCCTCGTACACCGAATTCGGCCCGCCGGACAGGATGACGCCGGCCGGTGCGAACTCGCGCACGAATTGCTCACTGACATCGTTGGGATGCAGTTCGCAGTACACGCCGGCCTCGCGCACGCGGCGGGCGATCAACTGGGTGTACTGGGAACCGAAATCGAGGATGAGGATTTTCTGGTGCATGACTGGCCGGGCTGGCCCGGTGAGAATTAATCGATGAGGCGGTATTCGACCGATGACACCACGCGCACTTTCTTGATATAGGGCGTACTGGCGTCGCGGTCTTCGATGGAGAACTGGCCCTGATTGGCACGCCGGATCTTGCCGAGACGGCTATCCGAATCCTTGGAGAATTTCTCGGCTGCGATGCGCGCGTTCTTGGTCGCTTCTTCGATCATGGCCGGCTTCAGCGCATTGAGGCCGGTGAACAGGAACTGCGTACGGTTTTCATAGTTCTCGGCCGACAGGGCAATGCCCTGCTTGCCAAGTTCGGCCAGA
This sequence comes from Thiobacillus sp. 63-78, assembly GCA_001899765.1. Lineage (GTDB taxonomy): Bacteria > Pseudomonadota > Gammaproteobacteria > Burkholderiales > Thiobacillaceae > Thiobacillus. Next base: position 85,946 of record MKWM01000040.1, on the reverse strand, counting down.
CGCGCCATCGCCTCGCGCACGCGGTCGACCTGACGGGTATAGACGGTGAGCGTCGATTTGCCGGTATACCGCAGGCGTTCTGCCAGCTGGGCATTGCCGTAGTCCTGGGCCTGGCGATCGGTGATCGACGGCGCGGACACGGAAATTTCGTCAGGCTTGAAGCCGCTGGCCTGAAGGAACGCGACAATTTTTGCGTTCTTTTCCTGCAGCGTCTGATACAGCCGGGGCAAATCGTTGTCCGCTTCGCTGAAGGCAACCGGCCAGATTGCCGTATCGGCCGGGACTTCGCGCTCGGCCAGCCCCTTGACCTCGACGCCGCGGTCGGCCTGCTTGAATTGCAGCAGGGCCTGCCCCAGCACCCAGGCGCTCGCAACCATGCCTGCGGCGAGCAGCAGGGCTTCGATGATCCGCCGTGTACTCATCCCTCGACGCGGTAATTCGGCGCTTCCTTGACGATCTGCACGTCGTGCACGTGCGACTCGCGCACGCCGGCCGAAGTGATTTCGACGAACTCCGCCCTGGCGTGCATGTCGGCGATGCTGGCGGTGCCCAGATAGCCCATCGACGAGCGCAGGCCGCCCATCAGCTGGTGGATCACGGCCAGCACGCTGCCCTTGTAGGGCACGCGACCCTCGACGCCTTCCGGCACCAGCTTCTCGGCGCTTTTTTCGGTGTCCTGGAAATAACGGTCGGAGGAGCCCTGCTGCATCGCCCCCAGCGAACCCATGCCGCGATACGACTTGTAGGAGCGGCCCTGGAACAATTCGATCTCACCGGGCGCCTCCTCGGTGCCCGCCAGCAGGCTGCCGAGCATGACGCAGTCGGCGCCGGCCGCCAGCGCCTTGGAAATGTCGCCGGAGTAGCGGATGCCGCCGTCGGCGATCACTCCGACGCCGCTGCCCGCCAGGGCATCGACAACATTCGCCACCGCGGAGATCTGTGGCACGCCGACACCCGCGACCATGCGCGTGGTGCAGATGGAGCCTGGGCCGATACCGACCTTGACCGCGTCGGCGCCATGCTCCACCAGCGCGGCGGCGGCCGCCGCGGTGGCGATGTTGCCGCCGATGACCTGCATTTCGGGAAAGTTCTGCTTGACCCAGCGCACCCGTTCGAGCACACCCTTGGAATGGCCGTGCGCGGTATCCACGGTAATCACGTCGACCCCGGCGGCCACCAGCGCGGCCACGCGTTCCTCGGTGCCTTCGCCGGTACCGACCGCCGCGCCCACGCGCAGACGACCCATCGCGTCCTTGCACGCCTGCGGGTGCTCGCTGGATTTCTGGATGTCCTTGACGGTAATCAGCCCGCGCAGTTCGAAGGCGTCGTTCACCACCAGCACGCGCTCCAGCCGGTGTTTATGCAGAAGCGCCATCGCCTCGTCGCGGTTGGCGCCCTCCTTCACCGTCACCAGCCGTTCTTTCGGCGTCATGATATTCGCCACCGGTTGGTCGAGCCGGGTTTCAAAGCGCAGGTCGCGGTTGGTGACGATGCCGACCACTTTGCCGCCATCGATCACCGGCAGGCCGGAAATATGCTTCGTCCGCGTGATCTCGCGCACCTGGCGCACGGTCATCTGCGGGGCGACCGTAATGGGATCCTTGACCACGCCCGACTCGAAACGCTTGACCGCCGACACCTGGGCCGCCTGCATTTCGATATTCATGTTCTTGTGAATCATGCCGATGCCGCCTTCCTGGGCCAGGGCGATCGCCAGACGCGCCTCGGTCACGGTATCCATGGCGGCTGATAACAAGGGCAGATTCAGGGTGATGGTGCGGGTCAACCGTGTGGACAGACTGACTTCGCGGGGAAGGATGGCGGAATGGGCGGGAACGAGCAGAACATCGTCGAACGTCAGCGCTTTTTGCAGAACACGCATGGGCTTTCCTTAAACGCAAAGCAGAATTATACGCGCGCCCTCCACCCCGCACAAACCAGCGAACACATCCCTGCCCATTTGGTTGTAATTTACCAAGAGGCATCGAACGTCTGACAGTTGACTCGCGCGTGTGATGCAGCTAACTTTGCGTCAGCCTTCCAGCTGCCGGGGCTCACGGTTCGACAGCCCGATACGGAACGCCATACAACTCGAGGAGATCAAATAATGTCCAAAGTTTTGCTTGTCCTGACGTCCGTCGCCCTGCTGGGTCTGTCTGGCTGCGCCGATATGAATGCCAAGCCGTCGAGCAGCGAATCCACCCCGGCCAAAGCCGCGATCAGCGCCGAAGCCCAGGCCGCGCTCGCCGCCGCCCAGGCCGACGTCAAGACTGTCAAGGCCAGGAATGACTTGTGGACCACCGCAGAAAGCGCGCTCAAGGCGGCCGAAGCCGCCGCCGGCAAAGGCGACAGCGCAACCGTGCTGAAAGAGGCCAAGCGCGCCAGCGACCAGGCCCAGAAGGGCATGGCCCAGCTCAACTATCCGATGCTCAAAATCGGTGACTGAATTACTCAACCCCTGCAGCAAAGCCTTCCGGATTCACGCCGGAAGGCTTTTGTTTTTGGGCGCCCTGGCAGCAATGGGCAGTGCGCAGGCCGAACTCTACAAATGGACGGACGCCCAGGGCAAGGTCCATTACACCGACCAGCCGCCGACGCTGAAGGCCCAGGTCATCAAGCACGGCGACGCGGGTCAGGCTGACATCACGTCCCAGGCCACGCGATCGCTCGATGCCAAAGACCAGGCCTACCAGAAGCGCCGCAAGGAAGCCGACGAAGCGCGCACCAAGGCCGACAAGGAAGCCGAACAGGCGCGCGTGCAGCGCGAGAACTGCGACAAGGCACGCAACCATCTCAGCACCCTGCAAAACAACCCGCGTGTCTACACAACAGACGCAGCCGGACAACGCACCTACATGGACGATGCCGCGCGCGCCAATGCGCTGGCAAACAGCCAGAAGGCCGTATCCGACTTCTGTAAATAAGGACTGAGTAAATAAAGGCTGACCGCCCGAACAGGATTACGCCGCTTCGGGCGCACCCGCTCCCGGAGGCTTGTCGCCGGGCGCATCGCCGCCGCCCTTCCGGGTGACCTTGCCCTCTGCCGCGCGCTTGCGGCGCACTTCCTTGGGATCGGCGATCAGCGGACGGTAGATTTCCACCCGGTCCCTGTCGCGCAGCGACTCATCCAGCTTGACCAGCTTGCTGAAGATTCCCACCTTGTTCCTGGCGAGATCGATGTCGGGGAAGGCCTCCAGCACGCCGGACTGGCGTATCGCGTCCCCCACTGTCGCCCCTTCCGCAAGCTGGACCGGCAACAGGGCCTGTTGCCCGGGCAAGGCATACACGACCTCGACGTTGATCGTGGTGGCATTCATACGGCATAGACCTCGTCCGCGCGACGCACGAAGGCATCGACAAAAGTGTTGGTGATATGGTTGAAAACCGGCGCCAGCAGGGTCTCCAGCACACGGCTGGAAAACACATAATGCAGGCGAAACACCACCTTGCAGGCATCGTCCCCCAGCGGCAGGAACGACCAGTTGCCTTCCAGCTCCGAAAACGGGCCGTCCAGCAGATCGATCCGCATCTCGCGCGGATACGTCTTGATATTTTCGGTGGTGAAGCTCTGACGGATGCCTATATAGGCAATGTGTATCGTCGCCACCGTGCGGTGCTCGTCACGCAGTTTCAACTCGGTACCGCCGCACCAGGGCAGAAAAGCGGGGTAATCCTCGACCCGATCCACCAGTTCAAACATGCGCTCGGGGGAGTGCGCCACCAGCACAGTTTTTTCCACACGCGCCATGGGTGCCTGAAGCCTTGTAAAATCAAGGATTGTACGCAAGCCCGCCCGCCATGAGCATCGCCGACAACAAAAAAGCCTTTCACGATTATTTCATCGAGGAAAAATTCGAGGCCGGCCTCGTGCTGGAAGGCTGGGAGGTCAAGGCCATACGCGCCGGCCGCGTGCAGTTGAAGGAAGCCTATGTCGTCGTCAAGAACGGCGCCGTGTATCTGATCGGCTGCCACATCAGCCCGCTGCCTACCGCCTCCACCCACATTCACCCCGATCCCACGCGCTCGCGCAAGCTGCTGCTGCACGCGGCGGAAATCAACAAGCTGATCGGCAAGACCGAGCGGGCCGGCTTCACCCTGGTGCCGCTCGACATGCACTATTCGAAAGGCCGCATCAAGCTGGAAATCGGGCTCGCCAAAGGCAAGAAACAGCACGACAAGCGCGCCGCGGAAAAAGAGCGTGAATGGCAGCGGGAAAAACAGCGCCTGATTCGTCCTGGCTGACCGAAGTGTTGCGGTACGCCGACTGACGGCGCAAACAATCGGCTTGCCGGTCAGGTTTCGCTTGTGCAACTGTTGAGATCTTGACTAGAATTGTCAACATATCGACAAACAAGGATCGCTTACATGCCGGCCCTTCCCGTTTATCACGTTGAATTCATTCCGCTGGAACGCCGCCTGGGTGACCGCCGCGTCGCGCCGCGCGATGCAGCCCTGCCCCTGTACCTCGCAGAGGACCGCCGCAAGGTCACGGGCCGGCGGGCCGAAGACCGCAGATCCACCCCGCTGAAAGCCGTCTGATCAAGTTTTTCTGCCCTGATGCATCACCGGTCAGGGCACCCCGCCCGCGAAACTGTTGCGCGATGGCCGCCGACAGTGTCCTCGTTGTTCCCCGCTACGCCCGCCCCACGTTCTTCCGAAAGTTGAGCACCGTTTGCCCGCAACCGTAGCAGACCTTCCCGCCTTCACTGACATTATCGACGTCCGTTCCCCCGGCGAGTTTGCGGAGGACCACGTCCCCGGCGCAACCAACCTGCCCATCCTGAACGATGCCGAGCGCGAGCGGGTAGGCACGCTGTACAAACAGGTCTCTTCGTTCGAGGCAAAGAAAGTCGGCGCGGCGCTGGTATCGCGCAATATTGCCCAACACCTGGAAACCTGGTTCGCCGACAAGCCCCGATCGTATCGCCCGCTGATCTACTGCTGGCGTGGCGGCAGCCGCAGCGGCTCGTTGACGCACGTTCTGCAGAAAATAGGCTTTGCCGCCGAACAGCTTGAAGGCGGCTACAAAGCCTACCGCCGCCACATCGTGGCCGAACTTGAGCGTCTGCCGGCGCGGTTTACCTATCGCGTGATCTGCGGACCCACTGGCAGCGGAAAAAGCCGTCTGCTCCATGCGCTGTCCAGCGAGAACGCGCAGGTGCTCGATCTCGAAGCGCTGGCTGCGCACCGGGGATCGCTACTGGGTGCGCTACCGGACCGGGTCCAGCCGTCGCAAAAAAGTTTCGAGAGCGCGATCTGGTTCGCGCTCAGCCGCTTCGATCCGGAGCGCTGCGTATTCGTCGAATCGGAAAGCAAGAAGATCGGCGCGCTGCGGCTACCCGATGCGCTGATCACGGCCATGCGCGCCAGTGCCTGCGTGCAGCTGGAGGTTCCGCTGGCCACGCGGGTCCGGCTGCTGACCGAGGATTACATGCATTTTCTGCACGACCCGGAAATGATCAATCGCCAGCTCGGCCATCTCGTTTCCCTGCGCGGCGGCGAAACCATTGCGGCATGGCAGGCGCTGGCCAATGCGCGGGCATGGCCCGAGCTGGTGACGGCCCTGCTGGCGCAGCATTACGACCCGGCCTACCTCAAATCACTGGCCAAGAATTATGCGGCCGCGCCCCCGGACCGGACCTTCCGTACGGAGGATCTCTCGCTCAGCGGGCTGCGGCAGCTGGCCCGCACGATTCTGGCTGCGGATTGAACCCGCCTGCCTGACATCCAGCCGATCACGAGGGCAATGGAGCGTCCACGGCAGGTCAGGGCGCGCGTCGAATCGCCGTATCCGATCGCAATCCGGAACCCCGGCTTTCATCCACGCGCAACCTCGATGACATTCTGCACATGCTGCAGGCGCGCCAGCAGCCGCGACAGTTGCTGCAGCTCCCTGATCCGCACGGTCAGCTGCATATATGCGTATTCATCCCGGCTGTCGGTATTCACGCGCAGCACATCCAGCCGGTCCTTGGCAATGACGTCGGATACGTCGCGCAGCAGGCCCTGCCGGTCGAAGGCCTTGAGCCGGATATCCACTTCGAACGCCGCATTCGCATCGAGCACCCATTCCGCCGGCAGCACGCGGGCCGGGTTGGCGCGCTTGAGCGAGGCGCAGTCGGCACGATGCACCGTCAGGCCGCGCCCGACCGTGGTGTAGGCGGCGATGGGGTCCGGCGGTTGCGGCTTGCAGCAGCGGGCGAGCGTCAGCGGCACGTCGCCGAGCCCCGGAATGGTGACCGGATTACCCGATTTGACTCGTGTCCGCGGCCGGGTGACAGGAATCAGCGCAGGCGCCGGTTTGCCCGGTTCCTGCAGGGCGTTGACCAGATCGCGCTGGCCGATGTCGCCGCGGCCGAGTGCCGCCAGGAATTCGTCCACCTTGCCGAACTTGAGCCGTTGCGCGAGCTTTTCCTGGTTCGTGTCGCCCACGCCAAGTCGCTTGAGTTCCTTCTCCAGCAAGCTGCGCCCCAGGCCAACCTGTTCGCCGACATCGCGCTGGCGGAACCAGGTGCGCACCTTGGCGCGTGCGCGGTGGGTGGCCAGATAGCCCAGTGCCGGATTCAGCCAGTCACGGCTCGGCTCGCCTTCTTTCACCGTGACGATCTCGACGCGCTGGCCGTTTTCGAGCATCGTGTTGAGCGGAACCATCGCGCCGTTGACCCTGGCGCCCCGGCAGCGGTGGCCCAGATCGGTGTGCAACGCGTAGGCGAAATCCACCGGCGTGGCGCCCCGGTCGAGGGCAACCACCCTGCCCTGCGGCGTCAGCACGTAGACCTGATCCTGGAACAGTTCGACCTTGAACTGCTCGGTGAATTCACGGCTGTCGGTTACATCGTCCTTCCATTCCAGGATACGCCGCAACCAGGCGATCTTTTCCTCGTACGCCACATCCTGACGGCCGCCTTCCTTGTAGCGCCAGTGCGCGGCGACGCCGAGTTCGGCGTGACGGTGCATGTCGAAGGTGCGTATCTGCACTTCGAGCGCGCGGTCCTCGGGACCGATCACGGCCGTATGCAGCGAACGGTAGTCGTTGCTCTTGGGCTGCGAGATATAATCGTCGAACTCGCCCGGAATCGGCTGCCACAGGTTGTGCACCAGCCCCAGCACGGTGTAGCAGTCGATCTCGTGTCTGACCAGCACGCGTACCGCACGGATGTCATACAACTGCTCGAAAGAGAGTCGTTTGCGCCGCATCTTGCCGACGATGCTGGCGATATGCTTGGGGCGGCCGCTGACTTCGGCTTCGATGCCGTGCAGCGCAATTTCGGCCTGCAACCGCTCGATGATGCCCTGGATATAGGCCTCGCGGTCGGCACGCTTTTCGTCGAGCTGCGAGGCGATGGCCTTGTAGGTATCCGGTTCCAGATAGCGGAACGCCCAGTCTTCCATCTCCCACTTGATCTGCCACACGCCGAGCCGGTTCGCCAGCGGGGCGAACAGTTCGCGTGCCTGCTGTCCCAGCGCTTGCCGCGTGGCCTCATCCTGACTGGCCGCGCAGCGCAGCGCATGGGTGCGCTCCGCCAATTTGACCAGCACGACGCGAATATCCTCCACCATGGCCAGCACCATCTGCCGCAGGGACTCGAGTTGGGCGTGCGGATCGAGCCGCTTGTCGGTGGCGCTGGTGGCTAGCGTCTCGATGCGCGCCATCGCCGCCACGCCCCGTGCAAGCCGTGCCGCCGTGCCGAAGGTGGCATCGAAATCGGGCGCTGCGCCGGAACGATCCGCCGGGTGGGCATCCAGGGGCGCCTCCATGGCAGAGGCATCGCCCAGGCAGGCATGCAGCAGGCTCGCCGCCACCGCATCCACCCCGACCCGCAGCTCGGCCACGATCAGGGCTGCGCCTACCCCATGCGCAAACGCCGCGCTACTGCCCAGCTGATTGTGCGCATAGGCCAGCGCACGCCAGGGCAGATCGTTTTCCGCCACCGGCAACACGCGTGCAAGCGCCTGCCGGGCCGACTCCAGGTCGGTGGCTTCATGGCAGCGGGGGCGGGCGGTGTCATTCATCGAGCAAAGCGGTTTGCCAGTAACGGCGGTGGGATGGCCGGTATTCTGAGGCCTCTACCCCGGCTTCGCCAAACGTGAGGCGGATCAGCCCGGCCCTGTCGCTGCGCAGGATGCCGGAATCCAGCTGGCGGAATCGCGCCGTCACCTGCGCATGCGGGTGGCCGAACCGGTTGCGATAGCCCACCGTGAAAACACCATAACGCGGATGTACCCGTTCGACAAATTCGGGCAGTGACGAGGTGCGGCTGCCATGGTGTCCCGCCACCAGCACCGTGGCCGCCACGTCCGCGCCGGACTCCATCAGTTCGAGTTCGCCGCGCCGTTCGGCGTCTCCCGTGATCAGCAGGCTGTGTCCGCCGCGGCTGACCTTCAGCACGCAACTGTAATCATTGTCGCGGCGGCCGGATTCCGTATAGGCCGTGACGGGAGGATTCAGTATTTCGAAGCGTACGCCGTCCCACTGCCAGCGCTGGCCACGATGGCAATGGCGGGGCGACGGCGCCCCCGTCAGCAACGGACTCGCGGCGGGCAGACCGTGCAGCAGCCAGCCTGTCGGAATGTCCCGCAACACGGATTGCAGCCCGCCGCTGTGATCGTTGTCATCGTGCGACACGACGATTCCCGATAATGCCCCGACACCCGATGCGCGCAGATAGGGCACGACCATGCGTTCACCGGCGTCGCTGTCGGCGAACGCTGGCCCCGTGTCGTAGAGCAGCGTGTGGCCCGCGGTACGGATCAGGATGGCCGTTCCCTGGCCGACGTCGATCACGTCGGCCTGAAAGGTGTCGGGCGCAAGCTTCGCCTGCGGCGGAAACAACAATGGCAGCCACAGCAGCCCGCCCATCGCCCGCATCGGGAAGCCGCGCGGCAGCAACAACCACAGCGTCCCCGCAACCGCCAGCAGCAGTGCCCCTCCCGTCGGCGCCGGCCATGCCGCCACGGCCCACGGCAGGGTGCTGGCCCACATGAGCCCCTGCCCCAGCCAGGTCATCAGCCAGGCCGCCACATACCACAACGGCGGCACGATCACACCCAGCAAGGCCAGCGGCGTCACCAGCCAGCTGACGGCCGGAATCGCAACGGCATTGGCGAGCGGCGAAATCAGCGAGACCTGCTGGAACAGCAGCAGTAGTGCCGGCGCCAGCGCCAGCGTGACCGCCCCCTGCACCGTCACCCAGGCTCGCAGTGTCCCGGCTTGCCTCACCCGTCCGAACGTCGCCCACAGGATGGCCGCCATGGCGCCGAACGACAGCCAGAAACCCGCCGACAGCACCGCCCACGGATCGATCAGCAACACCGCGAACAGGGCCCACGTCAGCGCCGTGAACGGTCGCGCTTCACGCCGTCCCCAGAATGCCAGCGCCAGTACGCCGAGCATGAACAGGGTGCGCTGGGCCGGTACCTGGAAGCCGGCGAGCAGGGTATACGCACACGCGGTCAGCACCGCGGCCAAGAGCCCCGCCTGCCGCGCCGGCAGATATTCCGCCGCACGCGGCCAGCGCCGCCAGCCGAATGCCACGCCCCATCCCGCGAGGGCGGCGATCATGGTGACGTGCAGCCCCGAGATGGACAGGAGATGATTCACCCCGGTACGGGTGAAGGCACGCCATTGCGCATTCGGGATGCCGCGCTGGTCGCCGATCACCAGCGCCGCGACGACGCCGGCGTAAGGCGCATCGCCCAGGGTCGCGACAATCCGCTCACGGATGGCGGCACGCGTGGCGGCGATCCACGCGGCAGGCGTGGCCGCACGCGCATCCAGGCGCCGGGGGGCAGGCTGTTCGCGGACGGAACCCGAAGCAGTCATGTCGCGTTCCAGCATCCAGGCCTCGAGATCGAAGCCATGCGGATTGTGCGTCCCATAAGGCCGCTTCAGCCGTACCGTGAACTGCCAGCGCTCACCCGCCTGCACGACCGGATGGCGCGCGCCTTCACGAGGCCAGTAACGCGCAAGCTGGATGCGATGCAGGACAGGGCCATGGGGCGTGAGCGTACGCTCCACATCCAGCACAAAGCGTTCGCCTCGCGCATCGGCCTGCGGCAGATCGCTCACCACGCCCACCACGGCAAGGTCCACACCCTGCCAGTGATCCGGCAACCGGTCGGCCAGGCGCAGATCGGCCCGCCATGCGGCCCATGCGAACCCCAACGCCACCCCCAGCAGCAGCACTGCCAGCCGGCGCAGCGTTTCAGGGACGGGACTGGAACAGCGGGGCACCCACAGCACCGCCACCAGCAGCGGAAGCGTCCACCACCAGCGAGCGGGGGGCAGCGTAGCCTGTTGTTGCAGCAGCCAGACGCCGAAACAGAACGCGATGAGCGTGATCCGCATCGCGTCGCCGCTCAGAGGGGCTGCAATACCCCGTCCACCAGCCTGATCTGCCGGTCCATGCGCGCGGCAAGCTCGGCGTCGTGGGTCACGACGACCAGGCTGGTCCCGTGCTTGTGATTCAGTTCGCGCATCAGATCGAACACGGCGTTGGCGGTGTGACGGTCGAGATTGCCGGTCGGCTCGTCGGCCAGAATGCAGGCTGGCCGCGTGACCAGCGCACGCGCGATGGCCACGCGCTGGCGCTCGCCGCCGGACAGCTCGCCGGGCCGGTGGTTGAGCCGATGACCCAGGCCCACTTCGTTCAGCACCGCGGCCGCGCGCGCCATGGCCTGTTCGTGCGCCAGGCGACGGATGGTCAGCGGCATGGCGGCATTTTCCAGTGCGGAAAACTCGGGCAGCAGGTGATGGAACTGATAGACGAAGCCCAGTGCGGTATTGCGCAGTTCGCAACGCGCCGCCTCGGAAATGGCGAAGGGGTCCTGGCCCAGCAGTTCGATCCGGCCCCGCGTGGGCGTATCGAGCCCGCCCAGCAGATGCAGCAGCGTGCTCTTGCCCGATCCCGAGGCGCCGACGATGGCGACCGATTTCCCCCTGTGAACCTCGAAATCGATATTGCCCAGAACGGGCACCTCGGTTCTGCCCTGGCGGAAGGTCTTGCCCAGGCCGGCGCAGCGCAGCACGATCTCACTCATAGCGCAGCGCCTCCGCCGGATTGATGCGCGAGGCGCGCCAACTCGGATACAGCGTGGCCGCCAGACTGATGAAGAGCGAGACGCCGACGATGATGCCCACGTCGCTCCATACCAGTTTGGACGGCAGCTTGCTGATGTAGTACACGTCGGCCGGGAACAGGTCCATGCCGACCATGTGCTCGATGAAAGGCACGACAGTCTCGACGTTGAGCGCGAGCAGCACGCCGCTCGCCACGCCCATCAGCGTGCCGAACACCCCGATGAATGCGCCCTGCACGATGAAAATTTTCATGATCGACGACGGCCTGGCGCCCAGCGTGCGCAGGATGGCGATGTCGGACTGCTTGTCGGTCACGGCCATCACCAGCGTGGAAACGATATTGAAAGCCGCCACCGCGACGATCAGCAGCAGGATCAGGAACATCATGCGCTTCTCGATCGCCACGGCACGAAAGAAGTTCGCATGGCTTTGCGTCCAGTCGGTGAGGTAGTAATGGCCGCTGAGACTGTTCGCCAGTTCACGCGTCACGAATGGGGCGCGAAACAGGTCGTCGAGCTTCAACCGCACCCCCGAGACATCGTCGCCAAACCGCAGTAGTTTCTGTGCGTCCCGCAGGTTGATCAGGGCCAGACCGGAGTCGTATTCGAACATGCCGGCCTCGAAAATGCCGGTCACGGTGAATTGCTTGACGCGCGGCATCACGCCCGCCGGCGTGATGTTGCCCTGCGGCGTCAGCAGCACCAGCTTGTCGCCGGGCACCACATTCAGCGCACGGGCCAGTTCCGCGCCGAGGATGATGCCGAACCCGCCCGGCTGGAGGTCGGTCAGCTTGCCGGCCTTCATGTCCCGCGCAAAGTCGGCGACCTGGTTTTCCATCTCCGGCAGCACGCCGCGAATGATCGCGCCACGCACGAGATCGCCGTTGGCCAGCATGCCTTCGGCGTTGACATAGGGCGCGCCGGAGACGACTTCCTTGTTCCGTCGGGCCTGTTCCAGCACATTGCGCCAGTCGGCCAGGCGATTCGCCGGCCCGCTGATTTCCAGATGCGCCGCCACACCGAGTATGCGTGCGCGCAGTTCTTCCTGGAAGCCGTTCATCACGGAGAGGACCACGATCAGCGCCATCACGCCCAATGCGATCCCGGCCATGGAGACGATGGAAATGAAGGAAATGAAATGATTGCTGCGCTTGGCGTGGGTGTAGCGCAGGCCGATCTGGAGTTCGAAAGGAAGCAAAACAGGACTCACAGGTTGAATTTTACGAGTATGCCACAGCCGTCCCGCCGACCCATCCGATGCAGCGCCACGCTACGCGTCCGGCACGCACGCCGGCATCCGGAAACATGGTCCCCCCCCGCCGCTCGTCATGGCCACCGCCTCGCCCCTCGCCATTTTTCAGAAAATCCGTTCATTCAACATACTCAGCAAATACTGCCCGTATCCATTCCGTTTCATGGGGGCGGCCAGTTTCTCCAGTTGCCCGGCGGTGATATATCCCTGCCGATAGGCGATTTCTTCCGGGCAGGCGATCTTCAGACCCTGACGTTTCTCGATCGTTTCAATGAACAGCGAAGCCTCGAGCATCGATTCGTGAGTCCCCGTATCGAGCCAGGCTTGCCCCCGTCCCATGATCGACACATCGAGCTCGCCCGCGTCGAGATAGCGCTGGTTGACCTCGGTAATCTCCAGTTCGCCGCGTGGCGAAGGCTTCAGGCTGCGGGCAATGTCGACCACCTGCCTGTCATAGAAATAAAGTCCGGTGACGGCGTAATGCGATTTGGGCCGGGCGGGCTTCTCTTCCAGGCTGACCACTTTCCCGGCGAGATCGAAATCCACCACGCCATAGCGCTCCGGATCGTGCACGCGGTAGGCAAATATCGTGGCGCCGGTTTCCTGCTTGCTGGCCGCACGCAGGTCCGCGCTCATCTCGTGGCCATAGAAAATATTGTCCCCCAACACCAGTGCGCAGGGGCCATTACCGATAAAGCCGGCACCGATGATGAACGCCTGTGGCAGTCCCTCCGGGTTCGGCTGCACCGCATACTGCAAACTGATACCCCACTGCCGGCCATCACCCAGCAACTGCTCGAAGCGCGGCGTGTCCTGCGGCGTCGAAATAATCAGGATGTCCCGTATGCCCGCCAGCATCAGCGTGGTCAGCGGGTAATAGATCATCGGCTTGTCGTAGATCGGAAGCAGCTGCTTGGACACGACAAGCGTCGCCGGATACAGACGGGTACCGGAGCCGCCGGCGAGGATGATTCCTTTGCGGTGGGTGGAGAGCGGTGAGTGGTGAGTGGTGAGTGGTGAGTGGTGAGTGGTCATGCTTATTCAGACTCTTTCATTTTTTTATGCAAACCTGATAACAATTTTCCCACACGAGCGAGCAACAGCTCGGCCTGCTCTCGTCCCGAGTTAACGTAACCCAGGCGGATGGCAATCTGATGTTGGGTATCCAGTTCGCTCAACGAACCCCGGGCAATACTCAGAAAACGGGAAAATTCCCGGTTACCTTCCCGGCCTGCCCCTTCCGCCACATTGCTGGGGATCGATACTGCAGCCCTGCGCATCTGTGATACCAGACCATACTGCTCATGAGCGGGGAAAACAGCAGTGACTCGATATATCTCCTCAACCAACTCCATCGCGCTTTTCCACGCTTCAAGCCGCTCATGAGGTTTAACGCTCACCATTCGCTCCTTTTTTCTGCAGGGAGTAGCGCGTCCACTCACCACTCACCACTCACCACTCACCACTCACCACTCACCACTCACCACTCACCACTCACCACTCACCACTCACCCATACTGCACATCCACCCATCTCCGATATTCCCCGCTCACTACTCCATCCACCCACGCCCGATTGTCCAGATACCAGCGCACCGTCTTGCGAATGCCGGTCTCGAACGTCTCGGCCGGCTGCCAGCCCAGTTCGCGGTGGATCTTGCCGGCGTCGATCGAGTAGCGGCGGTCATGACCGGGACGGTCTTTCACGTATGCGATCAGGCGTTTATGTGGACCGGCCGGATCGGGGTGCATCTCGTCGAGCAGCGCGCACACCGTCTTCACGATCCCGATATTCGGCATCTCGTTCCAGCCACCGACGTTGTAGGTCTCACCCGACTTGCCTTGCGCCAGCACGGTGCGGATCGCCGCACAGTGGTCGGTGACGTACAGCCAGTCGCGCACGTTCATGCCGTCGCCGTAGACCGGCAGCGGTTGGCCGCGCGTGGCGTTGAGGATCATCAGCGGGATGAGCTTTTCCGGGAACTGGTACGGCCCGTAGTTGTTCGAGCAATTCGTCGTCAGCACCGGCAGGCCGTAGGTATGGTGATAGGCACGCATCAGATGGTCGGACGACGCCTTGCTGGCCGAATACGGGCTGTTGGGCGCAAACGGCGTCGCCTCGGTGAACGGCGCATCGTCCGGGCCGAGCGAACCGTACACCTCGTCGGTGGACACGTGCAGGAAGCGAAACACAGCCTTCTCCGCTTCCGGCAGGCTCATCCAGTGGCCGCGCACTTCTTCCAGCAGATGGAAGGTGCCGACCACGTTGGTCTGAATGAAATCTTCCGGCCCGTGGATCGAGCGGTCGACGTGCGACTCGGCCGCGAAGTTGACGATCGCGCGCGGTCGATGCCGGCTCAGCAGCTGGCCGACCAGCGCGCGGTCGCCGATGTCGCCCTGCACGAATATATGGCGGGGGTCGCCTTTCAGGCTGACCAGGTTCTCCAGATTGCCCGCATACGTGAGCTTGTCGAGATTGACGACCGGCTCATCGTTGACCCGCAGCCAATCCAGTATGAAATTGGCGCCGATGAAGCCGGCGCCGCCAGTCACCCATATCACAATGATTTTCCCTGATCCGTGTGTCTTGAAAAGCAGTCATCGCCCATGCTGTGTGCGAGCCACCGCTTGATAAACCTTCAGCGTCCGTCGCGCAATATCTTTCCAGTCAAAGCGTCCGGACACCCAGGCACGGCGGGATTCGCGTTCCTCCACGGTCAAGGGCTGTGCTGCGAAATCTTTCAGATGCGCAGCCAATGCCGGCACATCACCCAACGGAAAATAGTGCTCAGCCGGCAAGCCAACTTCCAGGTTGGCAGGAATGTCGCTGGCCACCACAGGCAGACCGTAAGACAATGCTTCCAGCATGGCAATGGGCAAGCCCTCATGGGATGAAGGCAAGACGAAGATACCCGCATGGGTATAGAGCTCGCGTAGCGCCAAACCGGTCTGTAAACCGGTGCACACGACGCCAGGCGCCGTCGCCGCCAGATCCAGCACTTTTCGCACATAGGCATCGGGATGATCCGAAGCACCCACGATAGCCAGTTTCCAGCCGGGAAGCGCCGCAAGCTGAAACGCCTCGATCAGATCAAGATGCCGTTTTTCTGGCACGAGACGGCTCACCAGCAGTACATATTTCCCCGGTTCGAATCCAAATGCCGCGAGAGCCCCCTTCGTGTCCGGCATCACAGGCAAAACTACCCCGTTCGGGATCAGCATGGAATCCCGGCCATGCTTGCGCTTCACCAACCCCCGTATCACTTCTGAAATCACAATTCGATCGTTCGACCACCGCATGCCGAAACGCTCACCCAGCCGCAATGCCAGTTTGGCGAAATATCCCCATTTCTGACGATCGTAATCCGGACCATGGTGAGTGACTACCACACGAAGCCCCAGCAATCTTGCCAGCGGCACCATCAGCGCCGGGCCAATCGCCTGGATATGCAGCACGTCAGGCCGTCGCACAAAAGCCGCATACAGCACGCCTAACCCGGTATGAAGAATTGCTTCCAGTCCTTTTGATCTGGGCGCCCAGAGGCGGTGGAAGCGAATGCCCTTCCAGGCGTCGCCAATCGATCCGGGCTGATAAGGCGCCCGGACGATGACGTCCACCTCGCAGCCCAGTTCCACCAGGAGCGGGCACAGGTGCTCGGCGTGCGTTTCCACGCCGCCCTGCACATCGGGGAATCCGCGCAGGCCTAGGAATGCGACACGCATGGAAAGACTCGCGCAAAAAGGCTGCAGACTCCCAATCAGACGTTCTCGAACTGTTTCAGCGGGTAGCGCGCATCCACCGTATCCCTGCCCTTGACCAGCTTGACCTTCTCCTTGTTCTCCAGGTAATTGATGCGCTGAATATGGGGCGTGGGCTTGACGTGGG
Source organism: Thiobacillus sp. 63-78 (assembly GCA_001899765.1). GTDB lineage: Bacteria > Pseudomonadota > Gammaproteobacteria > Burkholderiales > Thiobacillaceae > Thiobacillus. Next base: position 69,730 of record MKWM01000040.1, on the reverse strand, counting down.
AATAGTCGATGTAATCATCGAAGCAGATCGGTTTGCCGAGACTGAGCTTCAGCTTGTTCTTGAGAACCCAGAACATCGGCCCCAGTTTTGGCGCCTGGGGAATGATGCTGGATCGCATGGCGGTGCGCGCCGTGGTCACCATCCAGCAGTTCTGCTCGCACGCGGCCACCTTGCCAACGGAATCCCTGGTCGTGCCGCTGGCCAGGATTTCCTCCCAGGACTGCCTGGCCAGATTCCCCATGGGCAGATCCGAACGTACATTGCACGCCCAGACATCCGACCACGGATCGATGAACGCAAAGTCCGTCCCCGCCGTGCAGGGAATCAAGCGTGGATGCCCCAGAATCTTCTCGATCAGTCCCAGGTTCAGATATGCCCTGAACCAGTTCTTGATCTTGCCGCTCTTCAGTAGCGCGGTCACCAGTCCCTCCACCTGCCGCGCCACGTTGACCCGGTCGTAAAAATAGTTGTCGTTCTTGTAGAACTGCCACGCGTTGTGCAGGGTGGACGTGGCCAGCTCGAACCCCATGGATTTGGCCAGTTCATAGGTCCGGACCAGCTGATCCACGTTTTCGTCCTGGATCACGAAGGCGAATCCCAGGTCGGTTCCCCCGGCTTCCTGCAACATCCGCAGTCCTGCAACCTTGGTGGCATAACCGTCCTTCTCGCCCCGGATCCGGTTGCTGGTCAGTTCATCGCCTTCCAGGCTGAAACGCACCTTGATATCGGGGTATTTCTTGATAATGGGCACCAGCCTTTCCGGATGCAGGCCGTTGGAACTGATTTCCATGATTCGTGCCTTCGGGTGTAACAGATCCGCCAGTTCCGCCAGGTCCTTGCGCAGCGTGGGTTCACCCCCTGAAACATTCAGGTTGTCGAACCCGCCCGGCAGTTTGGACAGAGTCTCAAGGGAGACTTCCTCCTTGGGCTCGGTCGGATTTTTCCAGATGTAGCACATCTGGCATTTCGAGTTGCACCGAAAGGTCGAAACAACGGTCAAGTCCATGTCAAACTCCTCCTGAATGCGGATTCAGCCCGCTTTTAATATTGATTCGTAGATATCCATCAAGCCGGTATTGTGCCCGTCAATGGAAAAATCTGCCTGCACCCGCTGGCGCGCGTTGGCCCCCAGGCGCCGTCGCAGGTTGCCATCCTGCATCAACTGGTCGAGGCAGGCCCGAAGACCGTCAACACTGCCTGCCTCGAACAGGAATCCCGTCTCGCCGTCCAGCACCAGTTCAGGAATCCCGCCCATGCGGCTGCCCACCACCGGCTTGCCATAGGCCATCGCCTCCAGCACCGACATGGGGCAGTTCTCATACCACTCCGACGGCACCACGACCACCGATGCCCGGTCGATGACCTCGCGCAGGCGGTCTCCCGTCACATGGCCGATAAAACTAGCATGTTTGTATGTCAACCTGAGTTCGGCCTCCAGCGGACCGGTGCCTGCCACCACCAGTTTCCACCCGTTCAGGGACGACGCATGGGCCTGCAGCAATGTGTCCACCCCTTTTTCGGCAGACAACCGTCCCAGGTAGAGGGCATAGCCGTCATCCGCCCCCGTCCCGTGCACCCCTTCGGTATCCATGCCGTTGTACAGCAACCGCACCTTCTCGACCGGAATGCGATGACTGATCGACTCTTGCATGAAGCGGCTCGGCGCGATGAACGCGTCCACCTGCTCGTAATTTCCCAGCATGCGCTGCACCGCCGCTTCGGCGTACAACAAGGCACTCTTGCCCAGCGAACCATCCGCGCAACGGCGTTTCATGACCTGGGTGAAATCCCCATCGATGCAGGCCGAGCATGGCTTGCCTTGGCTCAGCCGGTTGTACACCGGGCATACCGGCTTGTAGTCGTGCAGGGTCAGGACCACGGGAATGCCAAGCTTCTTCGCCGCGCCGATAATGGACGGTGTAAGCTGGTGATAAATGTTGTGGCAATGGACCAGGTCCGGGCGAGTGGCCTGGATCAACGCCGAAATGCGCCGTACCGCTTCGGGCGAATGAATCATGCTCGCCGCCGACTTCAGCTTCGACCACTTGCCGCCACCGCGGTAATCCTGGCGTTCAATAAACTGGTCGGCATAGTCGCTGGGCAGATTGCGTTCGTCCCGCATGGAGAAATCCACCACCTGGTGGCCGCTGGCAAGGAGATAATCCCGCTCCTGGAACATCACCACTTCCGAGCCGCCGTTGCGGAAAAAGAACTTGTTGGCGATGAGTATCTTCATGCTTGTTTGATATGTTTTTGCCCGCCAGCATTCGCCATGATCCGGGCTTGAATGGCTGATTAAACTAATCCCTGCTGTACGATGCTGGATGTGATTGTGGAACAGGCTCAGAAAAACGCTTAATCAATGCCTGGGCAACATAGTGATTCGTGAATCCCCGCCCGACTTCGCCGGCCCGTTCCGAATATTGGCTGCGCAAGGCCTTATCCCTGAATAATTCAAGCATGGCTGAAGCCAGGGATAGGCTGTCATCCACGGGAACGACAATCCCGCCGCCGGCGCGCGCGATATTCTCGGAAATATCAACCGCCTCCGACACGATGACGGGTGTACCGCACACCAAGCTCTCCATGATCGAAAACAGCATGAAATCCCGGCGCGAGGCGATGATCGTTGCAATAGCGTTGTGATACAGATCGCGCATGACATGATGATCGACACGCTGACGCATGAATTCGACCTGCTCCGCAACACCCAGGGACGTGGCCAGTTCTATCAACTTATCCGCATCGGGCCCATCTCCGACAATGATGAGCCTTGCAGCCACCCCCCCATCTCTCAGCCTTCCAAGCGCTTCCAGCAAAGTTGGGATCCCTTTTTCAGAAGTCAGGCGCGAAGGCGAAAGAAAATAGGTCTTGTCGCCTGCCCGATGGTCATTGCCAAACCGGGCCTGATCCACACCGTGCGAAATGGCCGGAAGCACCTTCTCCTTCCTTACGCCCTGCTCCAGCAGAAAACGGGCAGCACGCTCCCCTCGCGGGATGAAGCCGTCGATCCCCGGTCCGAAAACCGGCAGGACGATACGGTGAAAGAAGAGAGACGGGTAAGAGCGAAGCATTCGCTGGTGAACGGAGAGTTCCTGCCAGACATAAAGCTTTGGCCTCTTCTTGAAGGAGAAGAGACGCGCCAAGACTCCGAACAGGGTTGCCCATTGAAACGCCTCGGACGTCAGAACCACATCGTACTGGTCCCGCAAGCGCGTGATCAGGGACGGCATGAACGGGATTTCCGGGAGCCTGCCAAAATAGGTTTTCAGGTATACCACCGTTACCCCGACATCCTCATCGACTTCGGGCTTGTACAGATCGGATACAAACAGGTCGACCTCATGGCCAAGCGCCGTCATCTCGCGCGCCAGTTTCACGATCATGGCATCCCGATTCGAGTTGATTTTCGGTACGACATGGTGGGTTGGCGTCCGGGTAATCGGGTTGATGATGGCGATTTTCATTTCCGGCTCATCCGTGCGTGTCTTCCGTCAGAAATCCTGCGTAGCGGCTTGCGACGGTCGTCCAGCTGAACTCATCCGCCAGTCCGTCGGCCCGCTTGTTCAGTGCCTGGATATGCTCGCGGGCCCAGAGCATTTTTTCCTGCAGGTCCTGACGCAGATTGGACTTGTCCACCTGCACGCCCGTCCAGGATTTCATCGTCTCGGGAAAGTCTCCGATATCCGTCCACAGAACGGGCTTGTTGAATGCCATTGCCAGTTTGAGAACACCGCTGGTCGTCCCCTCCGTGTAGGGCAGCGCAACGAGATCGCAGGCTACGAAATATTTCTGCACCTCGGCAAAAGGGATCGAACGGTCATGGATCACGAGATTGGGTCGACCGCGCAGCATGTCCAATGCCTCGCGAATGAAGGACTTGTCTTCCGGCTTGCCGGCCACCATGAACTTGATCGAGCCCTGGCCAGCCAGCCGCTCCGCCACATCGAGAAATTCCATGATCCCCTTGCGCTCGCCCAGGTAACCGAAGAACAGAACCACAAAGTCCGTCTCGGCAATCGCGGGAAAGGCCTTGCGTGCCTCGGACCTCGACAGGCCAAGGGTATTGAAAATGTCGTAAGCGCCATGCGGGACGATGAGACACGGCGTATCGACGCCCAACGCCTTCAAGTCCGATGCCGCGCGTTCGGAATGGACGATCAGCCGGTCGAAGCGCCGGTAAAACCACCGATGCAGCCGACGGCTCCAGGGCCTCGGGTAATGCGGCAGAACGTCGTGGATCGTCAGTGCCGTGCGAATTCCGGACAAGCCGAACAAGCCGACGACCATCCCTTCCAGCGCGGGGTATTTGAGCCAGGATTGAATCAGCACCACATCCGGTCGGCTGCGCAGGATATGGCCTACGAACCGGAAGATGTCGACGGGATAATGGCGGGTACGGCGAAACAGCGTGGTCAGCCGGATATTTTTCGTGAATTCCTGCAGTTCGTAGTCGGTGGCCGTGATGAGCTCGACATCGTGATGCCCGGCCAGTGCCCGTGCCAGCGAGACCGAATAATGCGTGAGCCCGGTGTTGCCGGTGAAGCAGACGACACTGATCTTCATCGGCATTCCACTCCGACACCGGAAACACGTACCATGCGCCCCGCGTTCACCTTCAGTTCCAGTTGCTCCTGCCCTCTGGCAAGTCGGTTCACGGTGAACGGCAACAGGTATTCGGACCAGGCCGGTCCGCTCAATACCTGGGTAAACAAACCCACATCGGCAAATGGCTGCTGGTTGCGGCGCATTCTGACCTGCAAAGGGGTATCGCTGTCAGCGGAGCGCGTCTGGAGATGCACGGCACAAACCATCCCGGGCAAGAGCGCCAAGGGTCGGCTGATCGCGAGGACGACCACCTTGCCGCCGCGCAACTCCATGCACTCATCGACGCCATCCCCACACGCTTTGTGTTGAACCAGCGTACCGCTGCCATCGGGTGACCAGGCATCCCAAGCTTGCGGGTCGGAACGAAAATTCCTGCGAAGTTTCACCTTGGCCATCGCCGGAGCCGGAGAAGGCCGCGCTTCAAAACTGCCGTCCAGATCCTGTGAGCGCTGCGAACGCCAACGGTCGAAGGTATAGATTCCGGGAGAACGGGTCTCCGTGCCGGGCGGCTCGGTCCGGTAGGCCACCGCACGACCGCCGATCGCCACATAGTGATTGCGCTTGAAGTCGCCATGCCGCACATCGGGGTCGCGCGAGACGATCGCCACGCCCAGGCTGACAGGGCCATACGTCAGCGTATTGTCCTCGATGCGGTTGCCCGTCAGCGTTGACCCAGCGCGCGTGGGATGCCCGAAGCTGAAGTAGATCTGGTTGCGGCGATTCTGGCTGAGCGAATTGTGTTCGATGCGGAGATTGAAGCCGTTGTGGACATGAATGCCGCTGTCGCACTGGCTGACCTCATTGTCCGCGACCACCACGCCATTGGACAGGTCATCCAGATAGATTCCCGAGTTGTACGGACGATAGGCATTGTCGGACTCGTCTGCGCGCGTGCCGACGACATGATTGCCCCGTACCTCGCTAACCAGCGGAAAGGGATCGTTGTTGGCCCACGAATAGATCGCACCGCAGTCGGACAACACCTGGCAGCTGTCCTCCACCGTATTGTTCAGAATCCGCGCATCGCGATGGAAGCGGATGCCGATATAGCCGGAATCCTCGACCGTATTGCCTTCCACCAGCACCCCGGTGGCCTGCTCCATGTTGATTGCCGCCAAACTGTTGGCCGGTGGCTCCACCACACCGCTATGCGCAATCCGGTTGTTCCGAACTGTCAGCCCCTTCGATTGAACCGCCGAGAGGCCATCCTGGCGACTGCGTTCGATCGAGGATTGCACGACACTCACATTTTCGCTCGACACGACCGCCACGCCATCGCGGCCGGAATCGCCCACCACCAGACCGGACAGTTCGACATGCTTGCTGTTGACGACCCGCACCCCGTCCAGGCGGCTATGCGAAACACGCAGGCCGTCGACGCGGACATGTTCCGCGCCGGCGATATGCAGGCCATGGTCGAAGCGCGCAATCTCCACATCGGGGGCAGCCCCGCCGCCGGCAAGGCGCAACAGCAACTCGCCTGTCTGGTTGTCGAAAACCCACGCGTTCGGATAGGTCAGCATCCAGGGCTTGCCGCTCAAATAGAAGCGCGCGTCCTTGCCTGCCGGGAACCGGGTCGGTCGGTCCAGCACAAGCCGGCCATTGGCCGACTCATCCAGCTGCCGTTCCTCGATCATCCAGTCCACGGTTCGCAAATGGACCGTTGCCTGGGCCAGGTCACGCCTCGGCACCCCATCGGGAATGGCCGAAAAATCCTTGCCGGAACGGTTCATGCCGTCCGCCAGCAGATCGGAATCGCGCGGGTAACGCGCGGGCGCGAGATAGTCGCCATTCAGAAAAACGGCGCCCGGCGTGAAGTCGATCACGGCCGCCAGATTGCCGTCGGGGCGCAGCGTCCAGCCGTTCACCGGGATGGCGGCATCGATCATCGGCGCTGCCGCGCAATTCGTCCCATAGGCCCGCACCACAATGGGCTGTTCCGCGGTTCCGCTGCGGATCAGCGTAAGCGGCTCGCGCCAGACGGTGTCGCAGCGCAGCGCAAGCGTGTCGCCGGGCAACAGCTTTACCACGCTGGCCTTGCGGAGCGTCTTCCACGGGCCGTCGCCGCCCGCAGCCGCTTGCGGGGCTTTGCCGCTCCAGGCGTCATCGCCATGATCGGAATCGACAAAATAGTCCTGCGCGAAAGCAGGCGCGGCACACAGCAGAATGAGTCCGGCCAATATCAAGCCGGCAACGCGACGGCTCATGACTGGATGGGCGTCAGCTCGGGAAAACCCCGTAAGCTGCGGAGCTTGCGCCGCGCGCGATACGCCAGCATGCCGGCCCGCAAGGCCCACGGCGACGCATGGCTCAGCCTGACCCGCAGCCGCTCCTGCCCGGTAAAGTCCGCATCGGCCATGTGCTGCCCGCCGGTGCGGAAGTACACCATGCGGCGCGGCAGATGACGGACCCGGGCGCCGCCGAGGAACACCCGCAGCATCCAGTCGTAATCCGCGTTGATCCGGTAATCCAGGTTGAAATTGCCGAAGCGGTCGAATACCCGCTTACGGGCAAACACCACCTGATGGCACAAATCGCCGTAGATCAGGTTGCGCGCGGTCACCCGGCCATAGCTGCGCAGAAAGGGGCCGTCCGGCGTCAGGTAGACGGCATCGCCATATACCAGATCGAGGCCGGGGTCTGCGGCAAACAACTGCGCCACATCGGCAATCACCCGCTCATCGACGAAGCGGTCGTCGGCATTGAGAAAATGCAGGATATCGCCGCGCGCCAGGGCAATACCCTTGTTCATGGCGTCGTAGATGCCCCGGTCCGGCTCGGAAACGACCGAACCGGCAATATCGGCATAGCGTGCGACGATATCCCGGGTGCCGTCATCCGAACCGCCGTCCACCCCCACGCTTTCCAGCGGTCGCCAGGTCTGGGCGCGCACGGAATCCAGGGTCGCGCCCACGGTCTTGGCGGCGTTGTAGCTGACGGTGATGACGCTAACCAAATAAGACATGGAAAAAGAACGAGCTATGGCGCCGATCGGGGTTTCAGGCTTGCGGCCACATTGACGAGCCGTGCGTCCGGCTGGCTGTTGATGCGCAGGTAGCGCTTTGCCAGGACTTGTTCCACGGGCAGCCGCGACAGTCTTTCCACTTTGCCGCGGTTCCTGATGACCCATGGCCAGACACGCTGCCTGCTGCCTTCCGCCCACTCCCAGAAATCCACCGCGAACAGGCCCGACTGCTCCTCGATCCGCCATTCCCGATCGACCACGAAGCCGGTGCGGCTGACCAGGTCATGGAAGGACGCCATGTCGTATTCACGGGCGAAGAAATTCTTTCCGGACTCGCCCCGCTCATAGACCGGGCCATCCATATAGACCACGTTGGGCCGGTCCTTGCACGGCACGGTCAACAGAAGGCTCCCATCCGGTTTGAGCACGCGGCGGATTTCCGCGAAGGCCGCGTCATCGCCCCCGACTTCCGGATAAACGTGTTCCAGTACGGAAATCGAAATCACCGCATCGAAGGTGTCGGACGGCCAATCAAGCTGGCGCACGTCCGCGAGCCGGTATTCCAGGTTGCGCAGGCCGAGTGTGCCGGCGATGGCGCGAAACGGCGCCATCTCGCTTTCCAGGATGTTGACGTAGCTGAACCGAACGTCGGGATGCCGTGCCGCCAGTTGCAGCGTGAACCACTGCGGCGAGGAGACGTCCAGCACCCGCTGCCCGGGACGCAGGTCGAGCATGCGCAGAATCGCCTCGAATTCGGCCCAGCGCATGTAATCGATCGGCCGCACAGCGGCCCGCGACGCGAGCCTGGCTTCCGTGGAGTCGCGCGCGCCGCTCGCGGTGAAGCGCCGGCCAAGCAGACGAATCTCGCTGGCGCAGGCAGCGGCGTGTTCAAAAGCGGGATTCATCAGTGCAAGACCTCCTGCCGGTAGACAGATTCCATTTCGCCCAGGTGCGCCCGCACGTCGCCGGCAAAACCCAGGCCCTGCAGCGCAGGCACGGGCGCCGCCGTATCCGATAACGCGGCAACCAGCTCGGCCATGCTGTCGAAGAGTTGCAGTTGATTGGGGTAGCGCTCGTAAACCTTGAGTTCCGGCGTGCCGCCACGCTTCAAGGCCAACACCGGCCGGCCCAGGACGAGACCCTCCAGCACGGTCGTGGCGCAAGATTCCTCACAAACGGAAGGAACAATAATGGTTGCAGCGTTAGCCGCCATATTCACAGTCGTATGGTAGGGCTGCCAACCCATGAAATAGATGGAAGGAACCGATTTTGATGCACGCAGCATATCCAGTAGCGGACCATCGCCTGCGATGGTGACATGGCGCCGGAGGGGCTGGCTGGCGCCGAATGCGTTAATGAATGCATCAACCCCTTTAGCCGCGTCGATACGCGCGGCGATGAAGACATCAGGCTGTTCGCCATTTGTTTTGCTGGCCGGCATACCCCGGCGCAAGTATTGCGCATCGACGAAGTTGTGGCTGATGCGGGCCGTAGCCCCAGGCAGTGCGCCCAGCGTACGCTCTGCATTTGTGCGCAGGCACTGCGAAACGAAGATGACCTTGTGGCGCCGGAAGGCGTTCGTCACCGCACGCCGCCACAGCCGCACGCTCCAGGCGGACAGCGCGCCTTGAAGCAGGTTGGGGCGCGGCGTGGCGCACGCCGCGCAGGCGCGCGGATCGGTTGCGCGGCACACCTCGCCGTTGCGAAAACGCGTGTAGATCAGGCAGTCGCTGCCCTGGTCGTGCCGCGTCTGGACAAAATTGACGCTGCGCGGAATGTAGTTCGCCAGGATGGGCTGATGACCGTGGTAATGGATCACGTCGTAATCGCGGGCCACGGCAAGGATTGCCCGGGCAAAGCGGCGGGCCTGGTAGGCGTGGCGCCAGTAGTTGAAGAAGCCCAGCCGGTCTTCCTTCCAGTTGGCGCCGGTAGGGTCCAGCCCCGGCAGGAACCCACCCTTGAAGGCGACATCGCCGGGGGTATGGACGTTGGGATGCACGGTGTTGCCCATCAGGTCCACGGTGTGGCCCGCCTCGATCAGCGCGTTGCCAAGCGTGACGACGTGCTTGCCCAGCCCGCCGAGGGTGGCATGGGGAATGTCCTCGCTGACCAGCAGGATGCGCATGCTCAGCGCCTGGCCAGCCGGGCGAATATGACGGCCCGTTCTTCCGGCCGCAGAATGAAGCGGACGCCCGCCCCGGCCAGGAGCGCCACCATGACCAGTCCGGCCAGGATGCCGCCCAGCACGGTGGGCCACAGCAGATTCTGGATCGTCCAGCCGACGGCGCCGATCCACGACAACTGCAGCAGCGTCGGAACGATGCTGTGGGTGATGACGGTTCCCAGGGGAACGGATATCGGCTTGCGGTGGACCTGGATCAGAAATGCCGTCGTCATGATCAACGACAGGGCGAAATGCGCGAAGGCGGCGCCGAGTATCCCCATCTTCGAAACGAGGATGAAACTGAGCACGGCTCCCAGCAATCCGCGCGTGACGGCGTATCCGCCGGTGATGTGGGGATGCCCCAGTCCATCGGTCAGCTGGGTGGGCAGGTTGGTCAGCGAATCGAGGAACAGGGATGCGGCCAGCAGGGCCAGAATGACCGCGCTCTGGTCCGCGATGAAGCGCCCCACCCAGAGTTGCAAGGCCGTATGTCCGGTCACGATCAGCAGGATGGACAGGCTGCCGTTCAGATAGACCGTGTAGCGGGTGGCCACGAGGTAGATTTCGTTGAGCTTGCCCTGCTGCTGCGTGGCGGCGAGTGCGCTCGCCATGGGGAACATGACCGAGCCCAGCCGGTTGACCAGGGCGAAGACGCGGCCGATGAGCGTGGCCGGGATGGTGTAATAGGTCAGCGCCCGCATGTTCACCAGCGCACCGATGATGAGCTTGTCGGACTGCTCGCCGGTGATGGTGGCGATGCGCTTCAGGTAGGCAAAGCCGCTGAACCTGAGGACGGAGCCGGCCAGCTCCCTGTCCGGGCGTTGCCAGGCGAACGCGGGGAGCAATCTCCGAACCATGCGCCATAGCAGGTAGACGTTTGCGATACTCGCGAGCGTACGGAACAGCACCACCTCGATCAGCCCGCCGCCCGTCAGCACCACGGCCACGGTGAGCAGGGGCACAACCGTACCGAACAGCGCCTCGTAGCGGCCGGAAATATCGTAGCGCCCCAGACCTTGCGGAATGCTTTGCAGATACGACTGGATCTGACTGAAAAAGAACGCGACGGCGGCGATGCGCAACGAGGTCAGCGCCATGGGCTCACGAAAATCCGTGATGACGAACACGTCGTGCACCAGCCAGGGTGCGGCCAGCGCAATGCCGATGCCGCCGAGCAGGCCGATGCCGGCATAGAGGCCGAGGCCCAGGGTCACGACCTGGCAGGTTTTTTCAGGCTGCTCACTGGCATGGAATTCGGCGAGAAACTTGACGGAACCGGCCGTGACGTTGATGTCGATCAGGGCGAAATAGCCGACGATGGCCATGATCAGCGTGAGGATGCCGTAGACCGGCGTGTCCAGATGGTGCAGGACAATCGGCAGCGTGAAAATCGTGACCAGCGCGGGAAGCGCGCCGCCGGCGAAGTTGCTGAACGAGTTGCGGAGGATGTCAGCGCGCGTGGCCATTTATTTTTCCGTTGGGTTCAGCCAGGCGGCCCGGGCAAGATAGGGCAAAACAAGAACGAAAGCCATCACCTGCATGGTGCGGTATTCGATGATGGGCGTGCCGAACAGAATGTTGGGCAAGGAGACGGCCAGGCCAGCCAGGCCCAGGGCAGCGAACGCTTTCCATCGCGGGGATTCGATCACACCATGCAGTCGCACGGAATCGCGTGCCGCCACGTAGAGCGCACCGGCGAACGCCACCAGTCCGATCAGCCCGGTTTTCAGCCAGACATGCAGGAAACCGCTGTGCATGAAGAAGAACTGGCCGCGGTGGAACGCCACCGAGGCGTCGGATGAGCTTTCATATTCCCCCCAGTTGCCCACGCCAAGCAGGACGTGTTCGCGGATCGTGTCCAGCGCCAGGCGCAATTCGAAAAGCCGTCCGGTATTCGTGGTCAGCTTGCCCGCGGCGGTCGATGCATCGGGAAACAGCGCACCCAGCAGTCCGCCGTGGCTTTCGGGCGCAAAGCGGTATAGCCACACGGAAAAAACACCCACCAGCGCCAGGCTGCCGTATACCCCGACGAGGAAAAGATTGAGCCGCTTGCGATACAGCCACAGGAACGCGATCCCGGCAGCCATGTAGCCGATCCAGGCCGTGCGGCGGAAGGAGAGGATGACGACCAGCGAGGTGAGAAGCAGGAATCCCCACAAGGCCAACTGGGTCCAGGGGCGCTTCCTCATCTCCTCGCGATCGGTCAGCCGGGCGGCCGCCATGAAGGCGGCCATGGTGGCGAGGATGGTATCGTTGATGTCGAAGAAGGTCAGCTTGATGTTGAGATCGGCAAAATTGGCGTAGTAGTTGGCCGTGTCGCCCCCCAGAAACACATAGCGGAACAAGCCGAAGCAGTCGCGCAGAAACACGCTCACCATGAACAGGGTCAATAATTCCCTGACGGATTTTTCATCCCGGAATGCGCGCAGCAGGACAAACACGAAAATGACCGCGTTCATCAGGTACATCGTTCCCGAGTAGTGCAGTGCGTAAAAGATGCTCTTGGTCAGGAACGGCGCGGCAATGAGCTGGCCAAGGAACACCAGTCCGAAGAGCAGCAGGAACTTGCGGACGGCGGCCTCCGGGGGGGAAAGACGATTCCAGAGCGCATAAAAGCCCACCACCCCCGCCAGCCAGAAGACGTACCAGGTGACGAAGGGGAAAAAAAGTTTGCCCGAGCCGCGTCCATAAATCATCCGGCTCGATTCTTCCTCGAGCAGGCCGTATTGCGAGCCTGAAAAGAAAATCAGGATGACCAGATAAGGATAGATGAAATAGCGCACCCACCTGCCCATCAAGGCCGAACTGGCGACCGCCCCGAAGCCCAGAACAAGGGGCACCGAGATCAGGAGCGTCCAGAAAATCGCGGTTTGCAGGCTGTACATGCTTATTCGCGCGGGGGCCGCCGGGTGAAGAAGGACATCATGGGGTGGGTTGCAGGCCGGGTTCCGCTTGCCTACCCGATCGGGCGGCGAACCAGTTTGCGCAGTGTATCGAGCGGGCGGGCCATGTCTTTGGCGTTCTGCATGGCATCAAGCCGACGCGCGATTTCATCCCGGTGATCGTCCAGTTCCTTGTCGAGGCGCGCTGACACCCATTCGTAGAGTTCCAGATCGAGTTCGTTGGCCTTCCTGATGGCGTCGAGGGTGGCCGGATCGAGTGCTTCGTTCTTTTCCCTGGTGATGTTCTGGTTCTCGTAATGCGGCGTCCATTGCCAGTCGAGCTTGTGCCCCATCAGCGCCAGTGATTCGTCGAAGCGCTCCAGGACACCGGCAACCGCGAAGTGTTCGGTGATGTGGCGCTTGGCCTGCTCCAGATGCTCGCGGCCGCAAGCGCCCCAGGGAATATCCCGATCGACGCCGCACAGGAGGCGAACCTGCCCGTTGTCGAGTTCTTCCGTGACACGTGAGCCGACATAGGCAGCCAGGTCCATGTTTTCCGCATGCACCCGCTCATAGAGATAGTGCCGCGGGGTCCGCTTGACAAAATAGTAGTGGGAAATGACCCGCTCGACCGGATTGCGAAGCAGGGTAACGTAGGTACTCGGGCCCACCAGATGTTGATGTCCCCCATAAGGAAAGTGTCCCTTCAGCAAACGGATCTTGCCCCTTTCTTTCTGCGGGCGCTCGCCAAATTCCTGGAGATGGCGCTTGGGTTCCTCGACGATCGAATAAAAGGAAGAGCGGGGATAGTGCTTTTCCAGAATGGTGTGCAGCGTCGTCCCGGCTGCCTTGGGAATATGAAGAAAAATGAGATTGCGGTAGTTCATCGATTCTCCCTGTCTATATAGTCGGCGTACGCCAACTGAAGGCCCCGGGACAGCGAAGTGGAATGCTTCCACCCCATCTGGTTCAGTCTGGTCACATCCATCAGCTTCCGTGGCGTGCCATCCGGTTTGCTCGAGTCGAACACGATGGTGCCGGCGTAGCCCGTGACCTGCTTCACCGTTTCCGCCAGTTCACGAATCGTCAGGTCTTCGCCCACCCCGATGTTCACCAACGGCGGCAGGCCGTCATTGCGGTCCTGACCCAGCAAGAGCGTGAACTGCTCGTCCGGCAGGGCCATCAGGTAGACGCAGGCGTCCGCCATGTCCTCGCTGTACATGAATTCCCGCTTGGGCGCGCCCGTTCCCCATACCGTTACCGTGGGACTTCCTGTTTGCCTGGCTTCGTGGAATTTGCGGATGAGGGCGGGAATGACGTGACTGTTTTCCGGGTGGTAGTTGTCTCCCGGTCCGTACAGGTTGGTCGGCATCACAGCCAGATACTGGGTCTTGTATTGGCGGTTGTAGCTCCAGCACATCTCGATGCCGGCAATCTTGGCCAGGGCGTAGGGGCGGTTGGTCGGCTCCAGCGGGCCGGTGAGTAGGTCCGCTTCCTTCATCGGCTGCGGGGCGAGCTTGGGATAGATGCAGCTCGATCCGAGGAACAGCATGCGCTTCACATCGTTCTTGTATGCGGCGTGGATGATGTTGGTCTGGATCGCGAGGTTGTCGCGGATGAACTCGGCGGGATAGCTATTGTTGGCGTGGATGCCGCCGACCTTGGCCGCGGCGAGGAAGACGTAGTCGGGTTTCTCGGCCGCGAAAAAGGCTGCGACCGCGGCCTGGTCGGTGAGGTCGAGTTCGGCGTGGGTACGCGTCAGGAAGTTGCTGTAGCCCTTGGCGCGCAGGGTGCGCATGAGCGCAGTTCCGACCAGGCCGCGATGGCCGGCAATGTAGATTTTAGAATCCAGTTTCAAGTTACAAGTCCCAAGTTACAAGGGGCGAGTTGCAAGTTGCAAGCCTCAAGTTAAAAGTTCTTTCCGTGCAATTTGTTTAGTGATCACTATTTGTGATCTCAAAGCTGCTTGCGCAAGAAACAAGTTCCAAGCTTTTCCCTTGTAACTTGCAGCTTGAAACTTGCAGCTCAATTCTTCTGCGCTCGTATTGTTTGCATCAACCCGTGGAGCATGCGCGAGATTTCTTCTACTTCCTTGATCCATGCCATGCCAACTTCACGTTCGATGTAGCCAATATCTATCGCAATGTACAACTGCGTTCTCAACTCACCAGCCGAACCCTTTGCGTAATTCAGAAAGTTCGCCGTTTCCTTTGCAGAACCACGCTCATAACCTTCTGCGATGTTGGAAGGAACGGATAAGCCCGACCGGGTGATCTGATCGCGAAATCCAAAGTCTTTCAGATCTCTCAGCGATTTATAAAGATCTGCACTCAGCCGTGCTGACCGCTTCCAAACTGCCAGATCCTCAAACCGGGCCACGTTCCTTCCTTGAAACTTGTAACTTGCCCCTTGTAGCTGCTTTTCTACTCGTGATAATCCATGGCCTTGTAGCCATGCTTCTTCACCAACTCGTCGCGCTCGGCGGCCTTGAGATCTTCGCGCACCATCTCGCTGACGAGTTCGTCGAAGCTGATCCTGGGCGTCCAGCCAAGCTTGTTTTTGGCCTTGCTCGGGTCGCCCAATAGGGTCTCGACTTCGGTGGGGCGGAAGTAGCGGGGATCGACCGCCACGATCGGGCGGTCTCCAGTTGCAAGTTGCAAGTTGCAAGTTGCAAGGGAGGAAGCATCCTGCGGATTACTTGTAACTTGCCCCTTGTGACTTGCATCTCTCACCAGGTAGCCCTTCTCATCTACCCCCTGTCCTTCCCAGCGGATGTCCATGCCGAGTTCTTTCGCTGCGGCGTTGACGAAGTCGCGCACCGAGTACTGCACGCCGGTGGCGATGACGAAGTCTTCGGCGTGGTCCTGCTGCAGCATCAGCCACTGCATTTCGATGTAGTCCCTGGCATGGCCCCAGTCGCGCCTGGCGTCCAGGTTGCCGAGGAACAAACAGTCCTGCAGGCCGAGCTTGATCCGGGCGAGGGCGCGGGTGATCTTGCGGGTGACGAAGGTTTCGCCGCGGATGGGGCTTTCGTGGTTGAACAGGATGCCGTTGCAGGCATACATGCCGTAGGCTTCGCGGTAGTTGACGGTGATCCAGTAGGCGTAGAGCTTGGCGACGGCGTAGGGGCTCCTCGGGTAGAAGGGGGTGGTTTCCTTCTGCGGGATTTCCTGGACCAGGCCGAAGAGTTCGGAAGTGCTGGCCTGGTAGAAGCGGGTTTGCTTTTCGAGACCGAGGATGCGGATGGCCTCCAGGATACGCAACGCGCCGAGGGCGTCGGAGTTGGCGGTGTATTCGGGTTCCTCGAACGAGACGGCCACATGTGACTGCGCGGCGAGGTTGTAGATTTCGTCGGGCTGCACCTGCTGGATGATGCGGATGAGGCTGGAGCTGTCGGTGAGGTCGCCGTGGTGCAGGATGAACTTGCGATGGGTCTCGTGCGGATCCTGATAGAGGTGATCGATGCGGTCGGTGTTGAAGAGGGACGTACGGCGCTTGATGCCGTGCACTTCGTAGCCCTTGCCCAGCAGGAATTCGGCGAGGTAGGCGCCGTCCTGGCCGGTGACGCCGGTGATGAGGGCTTTTTTGGTCATGATGTCATCTGTAACAGCTGTTAGGTTGGAGGTTGGGAGAGCCTTGTCAGGTGGCTGGTGCCGGGTGCCCGATAATGCGTTCACGTCCACCCGGAGACATTGCCTTGATGAGGTCGCGTGTGAATGCGTCCTGAGTTTGATACGCCCTGGCATCATCGGTCTCGATGCTCGACACCCTGAACAGAAGCCCGTCGGGAATTTTTCCGGTCAAGCCATATTTCAATTGCAGCAGTTTCCATTTCAATCCATTGACGGCGACTGCATCGCCCACTGTCGTCCAGTAGGTAATCGGTTCAATACGCTCTCCTCGCGTAGCCACCAGTCTCTTGACAGGGATATTGCCCTCGCCGGTAGAAAAACTGTCCGTGGCATTTTTAATGATCTGAAACCCCTGTCCCGGATAACAGACTTCCGGCTTGTGCACGGCCATGCTGTCTGACTGACTGCCTCCATAGGCGATGGTCAGCATGATGCGGTCACCATTCGGATTGACATACGTGCGGGCGAGCGTCTGATTGTAAATTTTGTGGATGAGTGCTTGTTGTGCAGGGTCGGCGATCAGCGGAACGATGGTTTCGTCAATCTTCCAGTTGCCGAACGTTTTCGGGATGAGCACTTCCAGGTCGATCGTCGGCTCGCTGTTTGCAAGTTTCTGGGCTGGCTTGAGCGCCAGCGCCATGCCTGCCGCAGCAAACATGCACAGACCGATGACAAGATGTTTGAAGCTGATGAATTTCATCCTGATCTCCTTGAATCAGCCCTGCGTCCGGTCGCGCGGGCGGTCGGGAAAGATGAACCCCAGCACCCAGTCCAGCACGAACAAAAACAGCAAACCAATGATGAACAGCATGATGCCGGCAAAACCATGCAGGAATCCCTGCCCGGCCTCATCGCCCAGATGGTAGGTCACCAGTACCAATACCATGACACGCACCACGTTGGCTACGAACGCGATCGGCAGAATAGCAGCCATGATGATGAGATTGCGCGTCACGCTGGAGCGCTGCATCAGATAGAGATACAGCAAGCCCATGGCCGACAGGCTGAACATCGAATGCAGGCCGGAGCACGCGTCGGCCACCAGCAACTGGTAGGGCCCAACCGTGAGCATGACGCCACTGCGCGCGATGGGATAGCCCGCGGCATACAACACCTGTTCGGCAATGATGGAGATGTATTGCTTGAGCGGGCCGGTGGCGGCATCGACGATGAAACCAGGCAGCGGAATCATGAATACCAGGAAGAGCAGAGCGAACCACAGCGCGCGGGCGGCTTTCGCCCCCAATGTGATGAGCAGCACGCCGAGGATGACCGGAATCTGCGAGCCGATCTCGAATATCAGAATGTCTTGCGAACGGCCCAGCGCATAGACCAACAAGCCAATGACGAGCAGTGTCCAGCCAATTGCCGTCTGACCACGCGTGGGCGGGGTGCCAACGTCGGCCAGGAACAGGGCGCGCTGCTGCCAGATCAGGAACAGGGTGACTATCAACACGATGGGGCCGTGTGCCTGCTCTTCCGAGTTCCAGATTCCGTGCGCCAGCATCCAGTAGGTGGGCACATAAAGGACCAGCAGGCCGAGCAGCACCGGCCACCAGGGTTTCAGGTGGATCAGGACATCGAATACCGGCGCGCGAGGAGCGAGGGTACTCATGTTTTCAGCCCAGCACGACGGCGCCCACGACCTGCGCGCCGGAGAGGGTGACCTTTTCCTTCAGCTCGGCCAGCGGGCCGATGCGGCTGACGTTGCGGCGGGTGGCGATGAGCATGCCGCCGACGCGCGCTGCGACCAACTGGAAATCCGAGCTGAGCTGCGCCGGCGCGGTGTCGATCAGGATGATGTCGTAGCTGGTTTCCAGCCCGGACAGCAGTGCGCCGAACGCCGGCCGCGCCAGCAGTTCGGCCGGGTTGGGTGGCGGCGAACCGGCCGACAGCACGGACAGCGTCTGGAACGGCTTGATGGTGTGCACCTGCAGCGAGGGCACGCGCTCGGCCAGAATGTCGGACAGCCCCATGCCGTTGCCCAGATTGAAGATACCGTGCTGGCGCGGCTGCCGCATGTTGGCATCGATCAGCAAAACCTTACGCCCCATCTGCGCAAACAGCACCGCCAGGTTGGCGGTCAGATAGCTCGCGCCTTCGTCCGCGCGCGCACTGCTGATCGCCAGCGTCTTGCGGCCATCCTTGAACCAGCGCAGCAGCAGTTCGGACCGCACCGTGCGCAGCGCCTCCGCCTCCCTGCTGTAGGGTGCGGTGGCGGCGGTCAGTTCGGGACTGAGGCTGGCCTCGGCGGCGGGAATGTAGGGGTACTCGAACTGCTGCGACAAGGCCTGCTGGATGTCGGCCTCGGTCACCAGGCCGAGTTTCTGCGCGGCTTCGCCGAAGCGCAGGTTCTGTTCCTGCTGTAACTTGAGGACGCGTTCCATGTCTTGCGGCTTGAGCTTGCCGGCTTCCTGTAGCAGTTTGCCGATATTGCCTTCGGCCCGGATGCTGGTGACCGCCGCTCCGACGCTGCTGTTCTGTTCGCTGGCGCTGGTGAGTGAATTCATGTGAACCTCGGCTTATGCGTGTGGAGATGGCGGTGCGTCAGGCCATGGCGGGGCGATTACGGCGGAACAGGCGGCGCAGCCCTTCCAGACGGTGGTTCTTCTTCGTGACCTCCGCCAACACTGGAATATCCAGCCCTGCGGCGATGTCCAGACCTGAACGCACCCGACGATCAAGCAACTCCACAATGAAGCCTGCGCCTGCCCCAAGCGCGCCACCCGCGAAAAGCGAGAGCAGGATGTTGAGTAACACATTGGGCTTGGAGGGCCTGATGGGCGGTACAGCCGGATTGAGCACGGCAATGTCGGTTTGCGTGGATTGTGCCTCCATGCGGCTCTGGCCATAACGTTGCAACGCTGCGTCGTAGATACGCTGCGCATTATCCAGATCGCGGGCCAACAAGGTCGCTTCTTCGCGCTGCTGTTTGAGTGCCAGAACGTTGGCCTTCTGCCTGGCGAAGGCCGAGTTGAGTTCGTTATAGCGCTGGCGGGCTGCCCCCGCATAGGCGCCTACGCCACGCGTCGCGGTGCTGAGCTCGTTGGCGAGCCGCTCCTTGTAGCTGTTCACCTCGGCCAGGGTACGCTGGTAGTCGGGATGATTCACCCCTACGCGCTTGGCCAGATCAGCCAGCCTGCCTTCTCCCTGCGACACCTGGGACTTCAGGTTTTGCACCACCGGATTGTTGATCACCTCGGGCATGCTGCCGCTGTCACGGGTGCGTGAGCCGGCATCGAATGCCGCCGATTGCGCGGCGACCATCTGACTGGCCAGTTCGGCCATGCGGCGGGTTTCCACATCCAGGCGTTCGTCGGATTCGACGATGCCTTTTTCACGTTGATAGGTGGTGAGCTTTTGCTGCGCATCATCGAGATTCTTGCGCAACCGGGTTATCTGCTGGTCAAACCAGGCAGCGGTTTGCTTGGCCGGTTCCACACGCAGATCGAGACTGGTCTCGATGTAGGCTCTGGCGAAAGCGTTGGCGATGACTGCCGAGAATCGCGGATCGATACCGGTAAACCCGATGGAAATTACGCTGGATTCGCGCGATGGCTCCACGTCCAGTTTTTTCAACAGCAGGTCACCCAGCCATTGATTGACGTTGCTCTTGCCTTCGGTCGCCGCCATGAATTGCTCATGGGTATCGGGGTTATCCGCCAGTTTCAGTTCGCGTACGACCCTTTGCGCGACATTCGCACTCTGAATGATTTCCGCCTGCGTAGCCATGTAGCCAGGAATCAGTTGTGATGGCATCAATTGTCCAGTGAAAGGATCCTTGGTCTGGGAGTCGATGATCAGTGTGGTGGTCGCCGTGTATTCCTTCGGCAGCAGCAGGCTTACCGCCGCCGTGACGGCCACGGTAAACAGCAATACACCGAGGATGATCCACTTGCGCGCATTCAGAATCAGCAGGAATTGGATGGGGTTCATGGCGGCGTCCTTAGAACAGGCTTTCCTTGACGTAGATCACGTCGTCTTTCCTGACCGGATCGGCCAGTTGGACATCCAGTTCCTGCATTGCGCCTTTATCGTCGCGGCGCAGGATCCTGATGCCGCGCTGGGTGCCGCGCGGGGTGAGGCCGCCGCCCAGGGACAGGGCCTGTACCACGCTCATGTTCTGCTCCAGACGGAAGGCGCCGGGGCGCTGCACTTCGCCGTAGATGTAGAACATCGGCTGACGCGCCACATTGACGATGTCGCCGTCCTGGATGAGTTCGTTGCTGGCTTCGCCGCCCGGCTTGAACAGGGCGACCATGTCGATGTCGTGGTAGCTGGTCTTGCCGTCGCGCGTGCGCACCAGGGTGACGGTGTCGGCACCGTCGATGATGATGCCGCCCGCCAGGGCCAGCGCATCGGTCACCCGGCTGATTTTCTCCAGCGTGTACTGGCCGGGCCGGTTGACGCGCCCCAGCACCGAAATATGCTGGCTGCGGTATTGCACCACGTTGAGGGTGACGAAGGGTTTGATGATGAAGCCGCCCGTGCTCAGGCGCTGCGCGATTTCGTTCTCGCCCTGGGCCGGGGTGATGTCCGCCATCTTGACATCGCCGATCAGCGGAAAGGTGATGGTGCCGGTTTCGCTCACGCGCGCATCGGTGGTGAGATCGGGCTGCCCGTACACGGTGATGTGCAGGACATCGCCCGTGCCCATCCGGTAATCGTTATCCGCGCTCCATGCGGATGCCGCCAGCAGCAACGCGCACAACATCCCTACACCACGCCACAACCTGATCATTGCTCTCTCCAATTGACGGCAGCCTGGGCGGCCTGCCGCGCTCCTCATTCGATTGTTATCTTTGTGGTCATCCACGTCAGGGTGGATGACCATACAAACCATATTTGGCTGCCTGCCTGTCGGCAGGTGGTCATTCTAACCGTGTCCATGGTCAGAATGGCCCACCCCGACCCAGCCTGTTTGCCATGCAAAACCCGTACCTGCCAACGTTCGGCGTTCGCCCTCTAGAAATCGGCCCTCACGTTGGCAAACAGCATGTGAAACTGGTAATCCTCGACAGAGATGTTGGAATCCCGCCGCCCCGCGCTGACGCCGACGTCCACCGTTACAGCCTGAATTGGCATGTAGCTGATCGAGAGCGATTCGCTGAGGGTATCGTCGTTGCGTTGCAGTTGTGTGGTGCCGGGGTCACCCTTGAAATCGCGGTTCTCAAACGTGGCGCCGGCATTCAGACGCCATTTTTCGCGTATCAGCCATACGCCGTTTACGCTCGCGCCTTTTTTCAGCACCGAGCTGGCATTGATGTCCTGCGCGCCGCCCAGTTCCTGATAGGCCGATATGCTCAGCAAGGTTTTGCCGGTGGCGTACCAGTCTGCCGAAATCCGCCCTGCGAAGCCGTTGAAATCGGGGCGTGGCTTGAGTTGCGTAATGGCGCTGCCAAAATGACCACGCAAGCCATTCTCGTATTGACGATCCACCCACCCGGCCTGGCCTCGCAGCTTCAGCTTGGCCGACACGCTCCAGTCGCCCAGCAGGTTGTATTCGGTCTGCCTGTAGCTGTTGTCCGCCACTTCGACAATAAAAGGGAAAGGCGGGCAAATGAAGGCCGAACACGTCACAGCCAGCACTTGCGGATTGGTATATTCGGCATCGATCCTGCGCACCTGTGCACGCAGGCTGCTGCCCTTGGGCGTGAGATAGCTCAACGTCACATCCTGCGTCCGTTGCTGGACATCCTGTGAAGCCAATGACGGCGCGCTGTTGGCGTAGTCTGCCGACTCGATGCCGCCGCCTATCCGCCAGCGTGGGTGAAACTCCCACTCGGCGCGGCCGAAACGGCGTTTGCGCGTCACCTGGTTATTGACCAGCCCCACGCTGTCGAAATTGCTCTGGCTGAGCGATTCGGCCGCCCCGGCATTGCCGCTCAGTCGGTTGCCCAAACGCCAGTTCCAGGTGGCTTGATAGTCGCTGCCATCCGAATCGAACATCGAGTTGCGGTTGTAGCGCACCCGGGTTTTGGTCGCGTTGGCGACGATTTCCTGGCGACCGGGCTTCCAGTCCACATTCAGCCCGGCGCTCAGTACGCTGTACCGGTCGCTACGCGGGATGCCCGGGCTTTCGTTGTCGGCGAGCCGGAAAAGATTGCTGTCGGAAAACATCCCGTAGGACACGAACGGCCGAAAGGTATCGCCTTCATGCGCCTGTGCAGGCAGGCCGAGAAAGGCTCCCAGCGCCAGTCCCACCCACGGCAGCGCAGACTTCACCAGAAACTCCAGCGACCCGTGGCCACCACATACACCCCCAGCGCGCCATTGGTGACGCCGTGCGCAATGACCGGTGCCCACAGGTTGCGGGTGCGGATATACAGCCAGCCGTACGCCAGTCCGGCAACCAGGCCGGCCAGCCACTGCAGGTGCTCGACGGCAAACAGCGCACTGGCAATCAGCAGCGCCTTGAAGCCGATCCGCGCCGGGTCGAGTGTCAGAAAATCGGACTGCTGCACCCAGCGCTGCAGGAACGAGCGCCAGAACAGTTCTTCCATGATCGGCACCACCAGCGCCGCGCCGACGATGCGGAATGCCACCAGCAGCCAGTCGATGCGGCCGGTTTCATCCGTGGGGTTGTAACCCTCGCCCGCTTCACCCATCAGCATCCAGGCGGCGTCGAGCTTGATCCACAGCACCAGCACCACCAGGCCGACCGCCAGCGACAGCAACAGATGCTTCAAGGGCAGACCATACGATTTGAGTTCGGTGTAATGGCGCCACAGCACCATCAGTGCCAGCGCGACCAGGCCGACTTTCACCGGATACAGCCAGCGCACGTCGAAGCCAGGCGCCCAGCCGGGCAGCAGGCCTTCCAGCACAAGCAAGGCGATGTACAGCCCGAATGGCAGGCTGCGAACGAAGATGGGGGACATGGGGAGCAGGTTCAAGTTACAAGTTGCAAGTCACAAGACAGGAGCGAGTGACTTCGCCACACCCCGTCTTGCATCTTGCAACTTGAATCTTGTAACGGTTGCTACTTCAGCCCGGATACGCCCTTGCTGATCGCGTCGGCGTCGGCAGCGGGCGCGGCAGGCGCCGCAGCCGGCTCAGCGGCTGATCCGGCAGTCGCCGCAGCAGCCGGCTCCTTGCCCGCATCGGCAAACTCGCCCATGTATTCGATCTTGGCTTCTGCCTTCACCTTGTCGAGTTCGGCCTTGGCCGCCTTCTGGCGCGCCTCGTTCTGCAGCAGGCGCGCAATGGCCGGTTTGGCCTGCTCCAGCGTCACCGGCTGAACCTGCGAATCCGCCAGTACAATCACCAGCAGGCCATCAGGCGTCTTCACGACCATCGCCTGGCCATCCGGCATTTCAGCCAGTCTGGGCAGGAGCGCCTGCGGCAGTTGCTCGGCAGGCTTCACCTCCTGTGACGCCTTGGCCGGGTATTTCTCGGCTTTCAGCCACTCGGCAAAATCATTCAGCGTCCTGGAATCCGTCAGCTGTTTGCGAATCGCCTCCTGCTTTTCTTCTGGCGCCTTGATCGCGAGCTCCTGCAGGCGATAAATCTTGCGCTTGGTGAACAACTCCGGATGCTTGTTGAAGTAATCCGACACCTCGGCATCGGTCGGCTCCGCCGGCGCGCCCAGCTTGCGGGTCATATAGACTTCAGCCATGATCTGGCGGCGCGCCGCATCCAGCGCCTGCACCACGACCGGATCGCGATCCAGCTTTTCCGACTGCGCCTTCTGCGCCAGCACTTCCTGATCGACCAGGTTACGGATCACCTGCAGCGAAGCCGCCTTGGACTGCTCCTTGTCGAGATTGGGAATGCGCTGCAGCGCGTAGTTCACTTGCGACACCGTCAGTTCAGTGCCGTTGACCTTGGCCGCCACCTGGGTGGGCTTGCTCTCCTCCGCCGTCCCGCCCTTTTTGTCGCCGCAACCCGCCATCAGCGCAACGATCAGCAACGGGAGATACAGCTTCTTCAAACCATGCATGTTGGTCTTCCTCTTTGTCCGGATTATTGGAAATTATGTGGTACGGATGTTACAGCAACACGTTGCCGGATGGCATAAGCCAACCACACTCAAGACATTAAAAACGCCAAAAATTTGAATGCACCGTTCGCTGTGATCAACTTTACGGGAGGACTTTCACCTCCAAGAGTGCGCCCGGGCGCACAAAAAAAGCCGGGGATCCCCGGCTATAAATCCATCCTGGAAGATTTCAGTTAAAACTTTAGAACTTAAGCGCCAGGCCAGCGGACAAGAAATCGATGTTCGATCCACCGAGGTCATATCGTTCGTATTCGCCGCGCACCAGCACATTTTCTAGCAGTGCATAACTTACACCAACGCCGTAATACGGATCAACGCCACGCTCAAGCGTCGACGTTCGTGTAAAATCACCGTTTGAGTCATGAACGAACGTATTGGTGGCTTTTTTCCAGTTGTTCGCACCGAGCTTGGCGAACAGAGAGAAATCCTTCGTCAAGGGCAGCGAGCCAATCGCCGCAAGCGCCCATGTATTGTTTTTTTCGGTTTGATAGGCGGATATCTGCGGCGGGGCAGTTACAGAAGCAGTAACTGTTCCGTTAGCAGTGAAGTTGTTGAACTGCGCATAACCACCTTCAATCGCGAAGTATTTATTGAACTGATAGCCGCCATAGACCTTGGCTCCCAAATCTGAATTATCCGATCTGGTTTGCGTCGCGCTCACACCCTGAGTCGCCAGCGAAGAGGCAAATCTCGATGCACTCCAGTCCCGGCCGTAATCTGCGCCTAACCCAAACCCAAAATACCAACCGGCAAAACTGATCGGATCCATGGGATCGTCACCATAATTCGTTTTCCCCGGATCAAGCACCCACCCCAAGCTCAGAGCAAACAACTGCTGCTCCATTCCAATATCCACCGCACCCACGACATTCTGTCTTAGGTTAGGCGAATGCTGGCTCGCACGTGGGGCCCGCATATAAGTTCCGGTAATTTCAAGCTCATCCGTTGCCTTATAGGTAAAACCAAGCGTGTAATGTTTATCAGTCGTAACCGGAAACAAGGTGTTGAATGTCAATTGATCGTCGAGAATGGGCGACTTTCCGTAATTGTAACCCGCGCGAACTTGGAGCCTCTCGTTCATGCCCCAGTTCACCCCAAACTTATAGATGGTTTGATCTTTCCAGCCAAATCCCATGCCTTGATCATTGCCTGTTGAATAGATTGCCCCACCGGGAGCCATAGAAGGGATACCGTTGATGGCATTAATTTGCGTTGGGCCCGGATAAGGTACTGGAGAAGCGGGAGATGAAGCAGGACCCCTGTTACCCAAGGCTGCAATGGACGACCACTCGATCCGGCTGACATCAAGGGCGAAAACTAGATTCTTCCTGGGTTTGAAGGAAAGCCCCATACCGTAGTTTGCAGGAATATCGAAATCTCCTTGTTCCGCAAACAGTCCACGATACTTATCGAACTTGGTCATATAGGTTCTTGTCGTGTAAGACAAGCCAACCGAGAGTTTGTCGTCCACGAAATTACCCAGCCATCCCAGCTTTAACCCAGCCCCATAGCTATAGTCGTAGCCTTGATCAGTCAGATGGTCAGGATCTGCCGTAATTGGCTTCTTAAAATTCGCGCTGAAATCCACAAACGACTTCAGTCCATACATTCGAAAGCGCTGCACAGCCAAATCAAGCGCAACACCTACAGCATGATTCTGGTTGATCTTATAACCTACCGTGATGGGCACCAACAACTGTGTCAACTCCCCGCCAAGCGTCTTGCCCTCCCCGGGTGATTCAGGAGTTACACCTACGTAATTGAAGAAGTTCTGTGGGTACACCGTGCTACCCCCACCGTTTGGCACAAACGCCATACCAGCGTGCAGGCTTTCAGTCAGGTTCATGGTCATGCCCATTTCAGGCATTAGAAACCACTCCCTATTGCTAGTCGAACTGCCATCGAAGCCAAAACCAGGATTGCAATTGTAGTATCTACAATTTGGCGGGCTCACATCGAACGTCGCAGCGGAGTCTCCTACTTTCGCGTACCGCTTGGCGTGCATGACACCCATGCCCATATCCGCACGCATACCAGTATTTACGATATTGGCTGGGTTGGCCGCTATGGACAGCGAGTCGACGCCATATGCAATGCCTACCCCACCCATTCCCATGGATCTGAAGCCATAGCCCGGCATAAAGTAGCCGTTAGTAGCCAATGCTGCTGGCGCATGCGCCAGCACCAAGGCAGCGGCCAGCGCCCTAAGCGCAAATTGGTTCTTTTTCATCTAGAGACCCCTCCGTAGCCAACCTTGTACGCAGCCAGCTTTTTATAAACAATTATAATGAGATAGTGAATTTACTTAATCATCGATCTGCGTCTCAAAAGCCAAGTTAATCAACACCCCTTTCCAAATAATTTCAAGCCTATATTCATTCAGAAACACATTTTTTAGTTTACCCCCAGAGCAACTAAATCCGCCTCGGTGGGAAATTCACGGGCGTTACGCTGCTCATTCCCGATAACCAAAATAATCGATAAAAGGCCGAAGCACCGGCAGAACAGGCTCGAACTGCTTGGCATAACGCTTCCACCGGTATTTGGCGTCTTGATATATAGGGCGAGTTACCTGATGGTAGCTGGGTGTCCTGATCGTTCCGCGCTTGACTGCGTGCTCGGTGTGACCACGTACACTGTCATCCCACCCCACCCCCAGAAACTCAAGCAGAGCACGTGTTTCTTTTTCAAAGTCGGAGACCAGATCTTCATAGCGTATCTGATGATAATCAAGGGGTAGCAAGCGAGTCGCCATCTGCCACAACTGCATTACTTCGCTATATACCCTTGCTGCATTATCAAGGCTGATGAACCCCGCGTTTGACTCGTTCATGACAAAATTTTGCATGAAACAGCTTAAGCACACGTCACAGGGGTGGCGGATGGCCAAAATGAATTTGGCTTGTGGAAAAACACGCCAGATTACATGGGCATTGATCGTATTCAAGGGCATCTTGTCCACCAGCAGACTGCCGGGCTGAAGTTTGACATGGCGAGCCACTTCATTGAAGTAGACTTCCCTAAGTCGAGATACCTGGTCATCAGACAGTTCAGCCAGAGCGCTCTCACGACCTTGGGCCATTTCCTCAAATGCTCCAACCAGCGCAAAAACCGTAGGCTTCTCTTCCATGCTTTGCAAACCAGGATGGCTATCCAATATTTGCTCCAACAATGTTGTGCCAGAACGCTGGAAGCCCAGAAGGAAGACAGGGTCTGCGGTGTTTGTCGCTATTGGTTGTGCTGGCTGAAGAGAGCACAGGTCCGACACCAGATATGCATGCATCTTGTCAACACGATCCAGAAATTTGGTTTGATCGCCATAGGACCCGGCAACCTGGGCAACGAGCCTATTTCCTTCAATAAAATGAAAATAAGCACGTTCCGGGTCACCTGCCTTGTCGTACATTTGCCCAAGCAAGAAATGGATATCCCCTACGACACCCAGACCAGGATTCTTTTCCAATGCTCCTTCAAGCAAGGCGATTGCCTCATCCGCTTTGTTTTCACGACGCGCCAACCTGGCCGCCACCAATAATAATGCGGGATCATCAGGCACGTGCGGCAACATGCTACTAACCAATTCCGCCGCCTCTTCAAGTCTGTTCGTTTTTTCCAGCAGCGACGCCACGTTAACTTGCACATCCAAGGATTCAGGGTCCAATTCCATGGCCCGTTGATATTTCTCCAGCGCCTCGGCAAACCGCCCCTCTCGCTCTAGGATCTGCCCAAGATTACAGTGGATCTGTGGGGCGTCCGGTCTCAAAGATAGAGCTTTTTTCAACAGGCCCGCAGCCTCCTGAACTTCGCCCAGCGCAGTCAACACCGCACCCAGGTTACATAAGGCCTCGACATAGTTCGGTTGCAACTTGATGGCTTGACGATAGCTTGCTACCGCTTCTCCCATGCCCCCCACTTCACGCAATGCATTGGCAAGAAAATAGTGCGATTCCGCATAATTGGGAGCCAATCCAATCGCCTTGCGGTAGCAGGCAAGCGATTCGTCCATACGGCCTTGGCACTGGAGCGCAGAGCCCATGACGTGGTAGCCCCACGCATAATCCGGCCTGTATTGCAAAGCACGGTGACAACAGGTCTCCGAGTCACTGAATTGCCCCAACTTTCGATGAATGAGTCCCCGCATTACCCACGACTCGACATCGGTTGGCGCGGCTTGGCATACTGCCGCAAACAAAGCATCCGCTTCACGCAACTTGTTATTGTTGAGCAATTCGATTGCCTTGTTCTTTTTGGAACGGATCAGAACATTGGGTTTTGCCATACTAAATCGTCAATGAATTTAGACGTATCGTCAGATTTATGTATGTTGCCAACTAGCGGCGAATCACCTTGTGCAACATCATCTTTTCCTGCACAAAGACCAATTTACACAATTGAAGCACAGTCAAACCGGCCATGGCCAAATCTCTATTGCAACTCCTAACCAGTGCAAGACCGGGCAGAATTAATCTTTCTGCGATAAAAAAGCCGCACAGACTTTCTGTGCGGCAAATTTTCTAACTTGCAGGGTAAGCAACCAAGCCGGAAGGCCCTCCACCCACCCCATCCATTATCAACGCTCAGACCAACTTGCGGCGACGGACGGCAAACCCGACCAAACCCAATCCTGCCAGCATCATGCCGTAAGTGGACGCCTCTGGAACGGGTGCAGCTTGGACAGTACCTTGCAGGTGAAGGGCATACTGCACGCCACCGAAGCCGGACACATCACCCACAGGCACGGTCGCATGGTAGTCCAGTGTGTAGGTGCTGCCATAGTTGCCGTCCCAGCTAAAGTTGGCCAGGCCACTGGTGTAACCAGTGCCCCACGCGCCGGAGCCCATGGGAATAGTAGGAATACCGTTCCAGGTCACCGTCCAGCCCGACATATTCAAGCCAGTCGCCGTGCCGCCCGTAACTGCAGAAGTCAGATAGTCAGTACCCGGATTGCCGAAGAATAACCAGGTCGAGGTGATATCACCAGGCGTGGTGCTCGCTTTGCCAATGGTCAAGCCGGTGGTGCCTTGCGCCAAGGCAACACGCTCAGGCTTGGCAATGACCCCGTTTTTGTTGGAGTCCATACCAAAATAAGAGCCGGTACCCAGTACAACGTATCCGCTGCCGTCAACAGTGGAGGCTTGGATGGTCAGGACATCGCCGTTGTTCAGAGTTGCAGCACTTGCGCTCATGGCACCCGCGATGCCAACGCTGCCAATTGCCAGTGCAAATAAAGTTTTCGTGAATTTCGTCTTATAAATCTCCTCATTCATGTAGATAGATATCGATCGAACTACAACTACATTCCTCCTGCCACACGGTGTAACACTCTTTCACCGAATCGTTCCCTAGCGGCGACTCTCACATAGCAATGCCCATTCCAGTTTTCTGTTGCGGTTATCAATAAACTTAACAATCAATTATTTAAGGTTTGAATTTAGTTATTTTTTGTATGCATGTTGGTAGGTTATAACCATACATGTAAAAAATTCCGACAAATTATTCTAACAATGAATGAAATAACACACTAAACACGACACAAAAAACCCATATTCAATATAAAGTTTTAATTATTTTATTTTTAATATCAAATATTTAACATATATATAGCGATTAATTTAAAAGTGTAAAATTTATCGACAAACATGTATCGGACATACTTCTGATGCTTGAACAAAATACATTCGCCTGCCTTCCAGGCAGCACGAGCAAGGCGTTAACCGACCCGCAACTCGGTGCTTACTGACGCTGCCGCATCGGGGACTATCGGGTCATCTGCGATATTCAGGACGCCGTGCTTTGCGTTCTGGTAATCGAAGTGGGTAATCGGCGAGATGTGTACCGGTAGAGCCGGCGGACCGGCGGGGTGGAGCAGCATGTAGCCCTTGATGAGCTTGCGATACTGCTCGTTAGTGGGAACAGTGTGAGGGCGCGGGCCGACGACACTCTTGCGTTTCGAGGAAACGCGTTGCGCCAACGCTCGCCTGCCTCATCTCGATGCGGACGCCTTATAGACAGCGTTGCGCTTGCGTTTGCCAACCGCAACCACGGTGACGATTAATTGTGTATCCACCACGTCGTAGACCAGGCGATAGCCCATGCCTCTCAGCTTGATTTTGTATCGGTTTTTCTGGCCTGAAAGTTTTGAGCCTGGAACATGCGGATGATGGAGACGTTCGGCAAGTTTCTTCTTGAATTGCTCGCGCACAGGCTTGTCGAGCTTGCCCCATTCGTCAAGTGCAGCGGGATGAAACAACAGCTCATAGGTCATCCAGCAGGACTTTCACGGGGAGCTTGCCATCGGACATGCGCGCTTCGGCCAGGGCATTCAGTTCGATGTCCTCCAGCTTGTCCATGAGCGCTTCGTAAACCTTGACCGGGACGCAATAGAAGGCGGGCTCATTGCGGTTCAGAATGGCGACAGGAAACCCTTCGCCCGCCGCAACCGTTCCCATCGGATTTTTTTTGAGTTCAGATACGCTGGCGGTGACTTCCGCCAGGACAATGTTCGCCATTTGAAACCTCCTGTCCGCCAGAATGCACGGGCACTCTTATAAAACCATTAAAAGCACCCTTAACAGGGCCATTAAAGTTCATTCACTTGCTTCTGTCAATACGCATTCTGGTCGCGCC
The DNA here is from genome assembly GCA_001899765.1 of Thiobacillus sp. 63-78. GTDB lineage: Bacteria > Pseudomonadota > Gammaproteobacteria > Burkholderiales > Thiobacillaceae > Thiobacillus. The sequence goes on along the minus strand of MKWM01000040.1, from coordinate 38,850 downwards.
AGACGACCGCGAGCGTCTTCCCGATGATCATGAGGTCGAACCCCAGCGACCCGTTGCGATGTAGTCGATGTCGTACTGGACGCGGGCGCGCATCTTGTCGAGGGTTTCGGTTTCGCCGCGCAGGCCGTTGACCTGGGCCCAGCCGGTGATGCCAGGCTTGACCTTGTGGCGCAGCATGGTGCCCTTGATGAGCCTGCGAGCACTGCCGGATAACGCTGAACAAATATGCGGTGACGTTTGAAGATACAGAACTTCCCGCAGCGTGAGGCCATGCCTGGCGTATTGCCCGGCGACTCGGGCGGGTTATACTCCGAAAGTAATATTTTGGAGTATAACGAGATGCCTTACTTCGAGGAGCTTCCGCTCTCAGCCCAGACAACTTATGCCCAGCTTCTCGATTCGGCGCTATCGGCCAACCATCTCCGTTCGATTGCGGACCTTCCCGGGTCCTTTGCACAAAAGACAGTCAAGGGAACGTCCTACTGGTACTACCAGTACTACGAGCCCTCCGGAAAACGCGCCCAGGTGTTCATCGGACCGGACAACGAAGCGGTCCGTCGCTTGATGGCGCGCCGCATCCAGCCGGCCGCAAGAGAATCGCTGGTGCCGCTGGCACGATCAGCCCTTGCGTTAGGGTGTGCACCGGTGATTTCCCGGCAGTTGAAGGTGATCGGTCGGCTGGCCGACTACGGATTTTTTCGCGCGGGGGGCGTGCTCGTTGGAATCCACGCGTTTCTGGCATACGGAAACATGCTGGGACTACGTTGGGGAGACTCGTCGCGCACCCAGGACATCGACTTCGCGCATGCGGGAAAGAGCGTGTCTCTCGCGCTTCCGGCCACCGTCGAGGTGAAGACGCACAGCGCAATCGAGTCGCTGGAAATGGGATTCCTTCCCGTGGCCGGGCTTTCCGGGAAATCCGGCGCGACGTACCTGAATCCGAAAGAGCCGGAGTTCAGGCTCGATTTTCTGACGGTGCCTCACCGCAAGGGTGAGGAGGTCTATGTGCACCCTCAACTGAATGTCCCGCTCCAGCCGCTCAAGTTCATGGCGTTCTCACTAGAGAACATCCAGCAGGCCGTCCTGTTCGATCCCGGAAACGCCGTCTTGGTCAGCGTGCCCCATCCCGCCCGCTACGCCCTGCACAAGTTGATCGTATACGGGGAACGGGAAGGCGCCTTTGCTGCAAAAGGCACCAAGGATTTGCGCCAGGTGGCTTCACTGCTTGCGTATTACCGGGAGCACCGGCCATGGGAGATCGACGAGGCGTGGGCCGATCTCGTGTCTCGCGGAAAAGGCTGGCAGCGCCGCGCCACGCAGGGCGTGGCGGCACTTGGCAAGTTCTACCCGGACATCGAAGCCGGAAAGTGGCTGACAACCTGAGGGAGCAGGCTCTCTCTTCGGACCTGAATCTCAATATGCATTCTGGTCGCGCCAGACGACCGCAAGCGTCTTGCCGATGATCATGAGGTCGAACCCCAGCGACCCGTTGCGCATGTAGTCGATGTCGTACTGGACGCGGGCACGCATCTTGTCGAGGGTTTCGGTTTCGCCGCGCCTGAGCCCAGCCGGTGATGCCGGGCTTGACCTTGTGACGCAGCATGGTGCCCTTATGGAGGCCCCGAACAAGTCCCCTTCGACTTCGCTCAGGACAGGCTTGTCGAAGGGCACTCCCTGGAAATACAAGGGCTTCGACAGGCTCAGCCCGAACGGCTACGAATAAATCAGTGCTTCCCAAACGGAGACAGACTCGATATATCGCCCTCTGTGCTTGGCAAAGGCAATGCGCCACTTCGCTTTCAGCCGGACACTGCCGGCCATTCCATGAAAGCCCCCACCTGGGGATTGGTGATTAGACTTTATAAAGACCGCAGATCGATCAGCCCGAACATCAGAGCGGCCCAGCCAAGGACGTTCGGACCCGCTAATGGCCCGGATGGGCTTTATATCCTTGCGATCGAAGCTGGCAACAGACGGGATATCTATCCATAGGCGAAGCAAGTTTCAGGTGGCGCGTCGACCCCGCAAGAAAAAAGACAAGGCGTTTGATATCGCGAGCGATCAGGTACAGCCAATGATGGTTCGCGCAGGCGGCGCCCACCCTACCCCTTGAATCTTGCTGCGATTCTCTTCATGCAAGCCAGTTTTCCACCCCCAACCCTTCGACGCGGGAAAATTCCCGCACATTGTCGGTAACCAGAATCATGCCGAGCGCGCGAGCGTGGGCTGCAATCAGAAGGTCATTCGGGCCGATCGGTGTGCCGGCACGTTCAAGGGCATTTCGGATTTCAGCATAATGCTCGTCCACCGGATGCTCCAGCGGCAAGATCTCAATGCTGTCCAGCACCTGGTTCATGTTCTCAGTTAACCGTGGCGAGCCGCTTTTGACCAGGCCAAAACGGATTTCACAGGCAACAACGAGGCTGGTGGCGATGGATTCAACACCCTGCTCGGTGATGCGTTGCGTCACCGGCCCGGCTGGCCTCTTTGCGAGGTCGGACAGGATGCTGGTATCCAGCAGATAGCGGCGATTCATGTTCACAGCCGGATGTCGTCAAGCGGCAACAGGCCGTTATCCACATCAGGAAAAGCGTCATTCACCGGCTTCAGCTTAGCGAGTATGCCGAGCAGATTGCGTGTTTTCACTGGTTCCAGAATCAACCGATCGCCCTCTTTGTGAATGATGACTTCATCTCCCGGCAATTCGAATTCACGTGGAATACGCAGGGCCTGATTGCGCCCGTTACGGAACAGTCGAGCAAGTCGTTGGGATTGCATGGAATTCCTTTGAATCACATATATGCCAAAGCATATGCCAAGACGGCACTTTAGCCAAGCCTGCGCAAAACCAGGGTCGAATTGATATTCGACCCTCTCCATGACTGCAGTGGGTGTCACTATCAATACGCGTTCTGGTCCCGCCAGACGACCGCAAGCGTCTTGCCGATGATCATGAGGTCGAACCCCAGCGACCAGTTGCGCATGTAGTCGATGTCGTACTGGACGCGGGCGCGCATCTTGTCGAGGGTTTCGGTTTCGCCGCGCAGGCCGTTGACCTGGGCCCAGCCGGTGATGCCGGGCTTGACCTTGTGGCGCAGCATATAGCCCTTGATGAGCTTGCGGTACTGCTCGTTGTGGGCGACGGCGTGGGGACGCGGGCCGACGACGCTCATGCGGCCCTGCAGGACGTTGATGAACTGCGGCAGCTCATCCAGGGACGTCCGGCGGATGAAGGATCCGAAGCGGGTGATGCGGGGGTCGCTGCGGCCGGCCTGCTTGATGGTGTCGCCATCGTCGCAGACACGCATGGAGCGGAATTTGTAGACGAGAATTTCCTGGCCGTCGAGGCCGTAGCGGCGCTGCTTGAAGATGATGGGGCCCGGCGACGACAGTTTGACCCCGATGGCCAGGATGAGCAGGACAGGCCAGATCATCAGCAGGATCAGGCTGGCGATGGCGACGTCGCTGATGCGCTTGCCGATACCGCTGACGCCCAGCGTGGGGGATTCGGTGAGCGCCACCACGGGCATGCCGTGGATGTGGTCGACCCGCGCCTGGATCAGGTCGGACACGAAAATGTCCGGCACGAAATAGACCGACGCGGTGGTGTCGCGCAGAGCGTCGAGCAGGTTCAGCGTGCGCGGCTGCGAGGCCATCGGCAGGGTGATGTAGACCAGGTCGATGCCATGGCGGTTGACGTGGTCGGGAATGTCGGCCAGTCGTCCGAGCAGTTTGGCCGGGTCGTTCAGTTCGGTGCGTTCGATGGCGCGGTCGTCGAAAAAACCGGCCACATCGACCCCCAGCGCACGGTCATTGACGAAGCGGCCGCGCAGTTCGGTCCCCAGGTGCCCGGCGCCCACGATGAGGGCACGGCGGCGGCCGCCTTCCAGCAGCAGCAGGCGCGGCAGGATCTTGCGCACGACGCGGTGCGCCACCCACATGGCGACGGGAGTGACCAGCATCCACACCATCACGAGGTCAGGCGGAAACCAGTTGAGATAGCCGGTAGAGTAGCCGAACAGCAGGATCAGGCCGGACAGGAAGAACCACGACATGACGACTTCATTCCAGAAGGCGCGCAGCGTCACTTCGGGCCATTTCCCGGGAAAGGTCAGCGTGAAGACGATCAGGGCCAGGATGGGGTACGGCCCGTTGAAGGTTTCGCCGAAATAGAGCGTGCAGCCGATCAGCACCAGCACGGCCACGAAGGGGTCGAGCAGAATCTTGGTCAACGAGACGACGGACAGCTGTTGCCGGAACAGCCACTGGTTATGGTTTGTCATGACTCCAAATGCTTCGCGTCGATGCGTGTTTCCGGATGACGGTCAGGTGTGCGTTATTCGGCCGGTCTGCCGGTTCTGGCCGGGCAGGCTGCTGTATCCAACAAAGTAACGGGCCAATATTGTCGGAACTTGAAACTGCCCGGTTCATTCGCGCCATATGTCACGATATTGCCCGCGCGTAAAGAATCTTCAATGAAAACAGCTTCCTTGCGGAAGCCGCGAGTCAGAAGCCACGCAGCAATTCCTCCTCCAATATCACGCTCCTGGACCATTTCATCGTATGCATGAAATGGAATGGGGGCACATTTCTTTATTGTTCATTGTGCCCCCAGCCGTTTACGCAAAACACGTACCATGGCTATGAAAGCTTCGTACCATACTGTTTACCCGATGTTTTTTATACAGAACCCACCGTTCATTCATTCATTTGATTTAAAGTGTAAAGAAAACCGACAGTCACGACATGCCCGATTTCGTACAGATGAAATAGCCAGACGGAATTTGATCTACCTGCCGCTGGCCTTCGTATGAAAAAACGGCCTCGCGAGGGAGGCCGTTTACACAAAAGCATCCAGCACTCAGATCGTGACACGGCCTTTGCGCCACCCCATGAAGCCGATCAACGCCAAACCGGCGATGAACAAGGCATACGCCTGCGGTTCCGGTACAGGCGCCGTCACGATGGTCACACCGGCAAATTTCTTCTCGATGAAGGCCGCGCCACCGACTGACAAGCTGCTGGCCAGCAGGATGTTCTCGATGGTGACGTTGACACCGCTGACGATGCCGCCCGTTCCGCCCCATCCGGCCGGAATCGCGACGTTTGCGTGCGAGGTCCAGTCGGTGGTTTCGAAATCCGCCAGGCTGGTCATGTCGGTCAGCGGAAGCGACGACTTGATTTTGCTGCTGGCGGCAGGCGTCAAGGGTGACGCCAGATCGCGCACATAGAGTTTGCCGCCGACGGCCACGCTGGAACCGGCGCCGATGTTGTAGTAGTCGCCGTCTTCCGTCAGGTTGACCGCCGACACCAGATAGCCGGGATTGGCATTGACCATGATATTGAAGGTCTGGCTGGCCGAAGCAAACCCGGTGCCGTTGAAAGACTGGGCCTTATAGGTGGTGGGGGTAAAGAACAGCGCATCCCCCGTCACCGCGGGAACGCCGAACAACCCGCTGAGCGCGCTGTCGAAAGTGAAGCTGACCGTGGTGCCCACTACGGTCACGGGAACGGCCTGCACAGGCCCGCTCAGCATGACGGCCGACAATGCCAGTGCGGCTGCGGTGTGTTTAAAGAATTTCATGATGTTTCCTCCAATTTGATTTCAACATTGCGGTGCGTTTCTCCATCGCCATCAGCCCGAACTGAAACCATGCACGTTTTTTATGTACGTTTCGAGTAAATTCATCAAGGGTATCCGTACCGTGTTTGAGCTTCCCTGATTGCCGGACTGGCCGACCTGAGCAGTGGCCAGAAAACCGCAAAAAAACATTCGCTTGGCCGGAACGAACAAAGCAATATGCATACCCATCGATCATCCGGTGACCGCTCGCCCTTGTTTGTATGTCGCTTTTCATTAGGATTGCCGGCGCGTCCGCAACGGCACACATCCATTGTAAAGAACCCCGACAAGACAGTTTGCCGAAGGATAGGGCTGATCAGTCTATGTGTGACTTCGAGGACATGCGCTTGCGGAAGCACTGTTGCCGAATCCGCTTGCATGCATCGAGACACGTTTCCGCATGCCCGAAAACGCCGCCACCGTCCGCGCCCCACCTTTCCGTGAAACGTGTCGGCGTGCCGCCGTGCTATGCTGAGCGCCATTTCGGAGGGACGGCGTGTTCAAGATTCTGCTGCTGATTGCGATCGGTTTTGTCGTGCTGGCCTTGTTCCGCGCCTATCAGCGCTCGCTTGGTCCGCCGCGCGCGCATACACAGGAACACACTGTCGAAGACATGGTGAAATGCGCGCATTGCGGCGTGAACCTGCCGCGCAGCGAGGCCATTTATTCCGGCGGCCACTTCTTCTGCACCCCCGAACACCGCCAACTCGGCAAGAAATGAACGCCGCGGCAACGTCGATGCCGCGCCCGGCCACGCCAGGCTATTTCGCTTCCCATTGGCGCAGCCTCGATTACTTCAACCTGTATCGCCTGACGCTGGCCACCGCGCTGGTGTTCAGCGGGCTGCTGTTCAGCACGTCCGATCTGTTCCGCGAGGGCACAAGCGGGCGTTTCCAGAGCTATACCTTTGCCTATCTGATGGTCGCGGCCCTGTTCGTGCTGGGCATCCGCGCCCGCTGGCCGGGCTTCCAGATCCAGCTCACCGCGCACATCACGGCCGATATCGTGCTGTTCGTGCTGATGATGTCGACCAGCGAGCAACTGGCGGGCGGACTGGGTCTGCTGCTGGCAATTTCCATCGCTTCCGGCGGGCTGGCCGGAAGCGGCCGTCTGACCCTGCTGTATGCCGCCATGGCATCGATCGCCGTTCTGCTGCAACACGGCTTCAGCATTCTGGGCGGCAGCCAGGGACTGGACAGTTTTTTCCAGGTCGGTCTGTTATGCGCAGGGTATTTCGCCATCGGCCTGCTGGCGCATGCCCTGACCCTGCGCGCGCTGCGTTCGGAAAGACTGGCCCAGCTGCAGGCGGACGAACTGTCCCTGCTGAACCGCATCAATGCCCTGGCCATCAAAAACTCGCCCGACGGGCTGCTGGCCATACGCGGCGACGGCGTCGTGCGCCACGCCAGTCCCCGCGCACTGGCGCTGCTGGGGATTCCGGCCGCGGTCATACCGGGCATCACCCGCCTGGAAGACTGTTCGCCCGAACTGGCGCGCGCGTCGCAGCTGATGCTGCCCGGCACCAGTTTCACCCTGAATACGCCGGCTGCGCAATTACGTGTGCGCTGCATCCCGCTGGAAACACCGGACAACAGCCGCGTGCTGGTGCTGGAGGACCAGAGCCAGGCCGAACAGGCGGCCCAACGCCTCAAGCTGGCGGCACTGGGGCGACTCACCGCCAATATCGCACACGAAATCCGCAATCCGCTGTCGGCCATCAGCCACGCCGCGCAATTGCTGGGCGAGGAAGCGCGCGATGCGACCCAGGCCCGATTGATCGGGATCATCGAGAACAATGCGCATCGGCTCGATCGTCTGGTGGAAGAAGTCCTGACGCTCAATCGGCGCGACCGGATGAAGCCGGTCCATTTCGACGCCGCGGCGCTCGGCATGCTGGTCGATGAGTTGCGCCAGACTGAAGAAATCCCGCTGGACGCCGTCATAGTCGACATGCCCGCCAGCCTGCATTTCCAGTTCGACCCCGACCATCTGCGCCAGATCGTATGGAATCTCCTGCGCAACGCCTGGCGTTTCAGCCGCAAACAGGCAGGCAGCCTCCACATCAGCGCGCACGTGCAGGGTGGCCACATGCAGCTCGAGATCGCCGACGACGGCGCCGGTGTCGCGCTGGAACATCAGGACAAGCTTTTCGAGCCTTTCTTCACGACGGATGCACAAGGGACCGGATTGGGCCTGTTCCTCGCGCGCGAACTGGCCGAAGCCAACCACGCAACCCTGAGCCAGATTCCCGGCCATGGCGGCGGGTGCTTCCGTCTCGCCCTGCGCGGAGGCGAGTGAACATGAGGGTTTCCCCACGCGTCCTGCTGGTGGATGACGAGCCCGATCTGCTCGATCTGATGGAGTTGACCCTGGTCAGGATGGGCCTGGAAACCGATCGTGCCACCAGTGTCGCTGAAGCGCAGGCCCGACTGCGGCAAACCCATTACGATCTCTGCCTGACCGACATGCGCCTGACCGACGGCGAAGGCTTGAACGTGATTGCCTGCGCCAGCGCGCTGGCGCTGCCGGTTCCGGTCGCGGTCATCACCGCCTACGGCAATGCCGGCAACGCCGTCGCCGCACTGAAAGCGGGCGCGTTCGATTATCTGGCCAAGCCGGTGGCGCTCGATCAACTCCGCACCCTGGTCAAATCCGCCCTGGCGGTCCCCGAGCCCACGAAAGCCGACGACCCGATACACGAACTGATCGGCCAGTCGGCCATCATGCAGGACATCCGCGCGCGCATTGCCAAGCTCGCACGGACCCAGGCACCGGTGCACATCACCGGCGAATCGGGCAGCGGCAAGGAACTCGCTGCGCGACTGATCCATCGCCTCGGCAACCGGGCCGACCGGCCCTTCGTTGCGGTCAACTGCGGCGCGATTCCCGAAACACTGATGGAAAGCGAATTTTTCGGCTACCGGAAAGGCGCGTTCACCGGCGCCGACGCCGAGCGTGACGGCTTCTTCCAGGCTGCCAGCGGAGGCACCCTGTTTCTCGACGAAGTGGCCGATCTGCCGCTGTCGATGCAGGTGAAACTGTTGCGCGTGCTGCAGGAAAAGAAAGTGCGCAAGATCGGCGCCACGACCGAGGAGCCCGTGGACGTCCGCATCGTGAGCGCCACCCATCAGGGTTTGTCCGCGCTCGTGGAAGCGGGCCGTTTTCGCCAGGATCTGTATTACCGGCTGAATGTCATCGATCTCGTCATGCCGGGCCTGCGCGAGCGCGCCGAAGACATTCCGGAAATGGCCCGTTTTCTGCTCGGCAAGTTGAGTGGCGGAGACGTCAGGCTGGACCGTGATGCCGAACAGGCGCTCTGCGCCTATGCCTTCCCCGGCAATGTGCGTGAACTGGAAAACACGCTGGAACGAGCGCTGGCGCTGTGTGAAGGGCAACGTATCGACGCCGCCGACCTCAATCTGACGCCCGTCCTGCCTGCTACCGTCATCACGCCCGGCAGCAAATATCCTTTACAGGATTATCTCGACCAGATGGAGCGTGCCGCCATTCTCGAAGCGCTGGAACAGACCCGCTACAACAAGACCGCCGCCGCACGCCTGCTGGGGGTCACCTTCCGCAGTCTGCGCTACCGGCTCGAACGACTGGGAATCGAATAGGCCATCCCTCGCGGCGGGTCTTCCACACCCTGCCCTGACAAGCCGCACCGCGTCTTGCGCTGTCAGAAGACGCGTCGGAAACACCATGGTGGGCGCGACTGGCGCGTCACCCTCCCGAATCAGATCTCGATCGAGCAGCGCCCGGCCATCGTCGATACACGCCGCCGCACGGATGCTCTCAATATCCCGCCCACTCAACCCGTTAATCAGGAATGCACTTCGAATTTGAGATCGCGGGAATTAAATTCCCTCCAGAATATGATCAAATCAATTCTCGCCAGGTTTGTCATACCCTCAAAATTGATATTGAATCGGCTTAAGAGCAGATTAGATCTGTCGCTCGAAAATCCGGAATTACTCGTGGCGCAATGCGCTGCGCTCTCCCGGATGATCCCGATCCTGTACTTGTTGCTTCTTGCTGACGCCTGGATGCTGGTGTTTGCCTTTGCCGGTCGGGCGCCAGCCTATCTGACTACGCATATTGCCCTCCTCCTCTCGGCCCTGTGCATCGTTCGCTTCGTCATGTGGCTGCGGATGCAGCGCGTTCAGATCACCGCAGAGCGCGCAAGAAGAGAACTCAAGAGAACCGCTGTTCTTACAATCATATTGAGTATTTCATTTATTAGCTGGGCGCTTGCACTGTTTCCGTATGGCGATGCGGCGGGGCACGCCAGCGTTTTCGTCTTCATCACTATCGCCATGATCGGCAGCATGATCTTTCTGTGGCCACTACGTGCGGCCGCAATAGGCGAGACGATATGCTCTGTCCCGATCTTCATGGGTTACTTTGTCGTAAACGGGCATCCCTCTTTCATAGCGCTGACACTCAATGTATCCGTCGTCGCCTTGGCTCTTCTGGTCGTCGTCATGGCTCAGAATCGGCAATTTGTTCACCTTGTCACTGCGCAGATCAAGGCGCGCGACCGGGAAGCGCGCATCCATCAACTCGCGCATTACGACACGCTGACGGGCCTCGCCAACCGCAATACGTTTCGGGAAAAGATGGCGGCAAGCCTTGACGACTCCGATGGCCATCTTGCTCTGCTGTTCCTCGACCTCGACGGCTTCAAGATCGTCAACGACACCAAGGGGCACCATTTCGGCGATCTCGTGCTCAAGCAGGTCGCACATCGCATGCGCCAGGTCTGTAATGAACCTGGCATTGTGATCGGACGGGTCGGCGGTGACGAGTTCACGATCCTTCTCCCGAAGCGCGGCGTCGATGAGGCCTCAGCCGTCGCCCTCAGGTTGATCGACACGCTTGCCGAGACCTATCGCCTCGACGACGATCGGTGGGTGCGTATCGGTGCGTCGGTGGGCATCGCCGTCGCGCCTCTGCAGGGTAAAGATGTGGAGACCCTGTTGACGTGCGCCGATCTGGCCCTCTATACCGCCAAAGCCGCGGGCAAGGGTGTCTTTAAAGTCTTCGAACCGCAGATGGAGACGTGTGTCCAGGAGCGCATCCGCATAGAAGCGGAATTGCGCGACGCCCTGGACGCCGAGGACGGATTGTTCGTCTTCTATCAGGATATCGTCGATGTTCGAACCGGCGAGATCACAACCCGTGAGGCGTTAGTGCGCTGGCATCACCCGAAACGGGGGTGGATATCGCCTGGCGAGTTCATTTCCGTGGCGGAGGAGAGCGGTCTCATCGACCGTCTCGGCTTGTTCGTGCTGAGCCGCGCCTGCCGACATGCCACCGAATGGCGGGACGGCGCGCGCGTCGCCGTCAACGTCTCCGCCGCTCAACTTGGCAAGGGAACATTGGCCTCCGATGTGTTGGCGACGCTCGTTGACACGGGCCTGTCGCCGCGCCGGCTGGAGATCGAGGTGACCGAAACCGTGCTGCTCAACAACGAACAGGACACTCTTGACGATCTGCGCCAGCTGCAGGCTATGGGCGTGCGGGTGGCGCTCGACGACTTCGGTACCGGCTATTCCTCGCTCTCCCATCTGCGCGCCTTCACCTTTGACAAGATCAAAATCGACAGATCCTTCGTCAGGCATGCCGTGGATCGGCCTGACTGCGCCGCCATCGTACGTGTCGTCGCCGCACTCGGTGAACGTCTGGGCATCGCGACCGTCGCGGAAGGTGTCGAGACGCAGGCTCAACTGGACCGTGTTCGAAGGGAAGGATGCCACGAAATCCAGGGCTATCTATTCAGCCGGCCCATGCCTAGCGAGCACGACGCGCCCATCGTGGCCGCCCTGAACGCCAGCACCCGTCGTCGGGCGGCATAGCCGATCACGTCTACGATCAACGCTATTGCGCCCCCACTCTGCCGGTTGCGTATTGCCGCGTCGAAATCCAGGCAATGCCGGTTAAGGCGAGCATTGCAAGCATCCGGGCAGAGATATGATGGGCGTTGCCACGGCCTGACGCTGGCGTTCACGCCGGTTCACAAATATGTTGAGGGCACACCGCTCCACCGCCTGGCGCAGGCCGCCGTCACGTACCCGGCTGATCACCGCGCAGCGCCATGAACCCGGCCAGAATCGGACTGCAAATCACGTCCAGGGCCAGGCGCAGGCTCTTGCTGGGAATCACCATCGTGGTCGGACGCGACATGTAGGCGTCGGGAATACGCTTGAGCAAGCCGGGAAAATCATGGCGCTTGCGGTCGCGAAAATGAATCACGCAGAGCGATTCGTCGGCCAGCGGCACGTCGCGTGCAATGAAGGGGTCGGAGGTATCCACCAGCGGCATGCGCTGGATATTGAAATCGGTCAGGCCGAACTGGGGAACGAGGTAATGGATGTAGTCGTCCATGCGGCGCAGGATGGTTTCCACCGACTCTTCGGGCGAGCACGTGCCTTTTTTGCAGTCGCGGTGGATCTTCTGTATCCACTCCAGGTTGATCGCAGGCGCCACGCCGATCAGCAGGTCCACATGCTGGGCCACGTCGATACCCTGCCGACCCGCGCGCCGGTCGATTTCCGGTGGAAAGTGACGCGAGTCAAGCTTGCGGCGTGTCCAGGTGTTGGCCATCAGGCCGCCATGCTGCCCCTCGTAGAACAGGAGATCGCTGCCCGGCGGCAGGGGCGACCAGGGCGTGAACTCGCCAGACTGCACGCCCAATGCCTCGCCGTGCCCGGCCGTGTGCGCATACTGGCGATACACGCCGCTGCCGCATTCGCCATAGGTCCTGAAAAAGGATTCCAGCTCCTGGAAATGATTGCACTCGGGTCCGAACCAGGACACGTTGCGGCCGCTGCCCCGCGCTTCTTCGAGCAGGGCGGCGAACTGCCGATCGGTATAGCGCCGGAAACCGTCGCCATGAACGATCGCGGGTTTGATGTTCAGGCGCTCGAAAATGAACTTGAACACGTGGCGTATCGTGGACAGGCCGGCACCGGACGAACCGGTCACGGCAATGATGGGATGCTGCTGGGACATGGTCGGCGATTCCCCAGGATGGGCCACAAGGCCGCAGAGCGGAAAGTGTAACCCGGCACCTGATTGAGGTGCCAGTGGTAAGGTGAGCGACAACGCGTATCCCAAAATCCCGCCACATGACCAAGGAAGCCCCGCCTGCTCCGGCCCACCGTTTCCACCTGTTCAAGGGCTTTGCGGCGGCGGCGGCGGTCGTCGTGGTCTGGTCCGGCTTCAACATCGTCTCGCGGCTGGGCGGACGCAGCCCGCTGACGCCTTATGACATGGCCGCCATCCGCTTCATCTTCTCGGGCATCGTGTGTCTTCCGTTCGTGCCGGCCCGCTGGCGGCGCCTCGACTGGCCGCGACTGGCCGTACTGGCCGCGTTGGGCGGCATGAGCTACGGCTTGCTGGTGTACTCGGGCTTTTCACTGGCGCCGGCCGCGCATGCGGGCATTCTGGTCAACGGCGGCATTCCCTTTGCCACGGCGTTGATCGCCTGGCTCATACTCGGGCACCGCCCCGGCATCCGGTCTGAATTCGCCCTGCTGGTCGCCGGGGCGGGGATCGTGCTGATCGGCCTCCACAGCTTCGGTCAATTTTCCGGGGCGCCCGCCCATCAATGGGCGGGGGATGTGTTCTTTCTGCTTGCCGCAATCTGCTATGCCGCATTTGGCTTGCTGCTCAAGCACTGGCATGTCTCGCCCCTGGACGCAACGATCGGTATCGCCGTGATTTCAGTGGCGTGCTACACGCCGGTTTATCTGCTGTGCCTGCCCAAGGCCATCGCCACCGTTTCCCTGTCCTTCATTCTGTGGCAGGGCGTTTATCAGGGCATCCTGGCGGCCTCGATTGCCGGCCTGCTCTTCGCCTACGCCATCCACAACATCGGACCGCAGCGCGCGACCCTCATGCTGGCCATGGTTCCCGGCATCTCGGCCGTCGCCGCCATCCCCTTGCTGGGGGAGGCTCTCGACGCCGTGGCCCTTGCCGGCGTCGCGCTGGTGACGATCGGCGCGGTGCTGGGCGCGACCCATCAACCGGCAAAACGGGAATAAAGGGAATGGCCGTCGTCTATCCACCCGAGCGCCGGACTCAGGCGGTGCGCGAATAACGCGGTTGCGTGCCGGCGGCTTCCTTGAGATAACGGTCGAAACACATGCCGATGTTGCGCAGGAACAACCGGCCGCGCGGGGTCACGCTGATCCGGTCTGACGCAAGGGCCACCAGTCCGTCGTCGGCGAGCGGGCGCAGATCGGCCAGCGTATCGGCGAAATAGTCGGTGAACGCGATATTCCATTCGCGACCGAACGCTGCAAAATCAAGTTCCAGATCGCACATCACGCGGGTGATCGCATCGCGGCGGATCTGGTCGTCGCGGGTGAGTTTGAGGCCTCGTTCGACCGCGTACCCGGTCGCGGCAATACGCTCCTGGTAGCGCTTGAGGTTCTTGTCGTTCTGCATGTACACGTCGGCCGTCTGGCTGATGCTGGAGACGCCGAACGCCAGGATGTCGCAGTTCTTGTGTGTGGTATAGCCCTGGAAATTACGCCACAGCGTCTTGTTCTGCTGCGCGCGGACGAGCTCGTCGTCCGGACGGGCGTAATGGTCGAGGCCGATGTTGACGTAGCCCACCGCGCCCAGCATCTCGTTCACGGCCTGCTGCAGGCCCAGGCGCGTCGCGGAATCCGGCAGGTCGTCTTCCTTGATCAGGCGCTGATGCTTTTTCAGCCACGGGACATGCGCATACGCGAACACCGCCAGACGATCCGGCGACCATTCGGTGACCTGTTCCAGCGTGCGGCGGAAGCTTGCGACCGTCTGTTTCGGCAGCCCCACGATCAGATCCAGGTTGATGCTGGAAAAACCCAACTCACGCGACCAGTCGAGGACCCGCTGGATCAGATCCCGCGACTGGATGCGGTTGACGGCCTGCTGCACCGCCGGGTCCATGTCCTGCACGCCAAACGAAACGCGATTGAAGCCGGATTCGCGCAAGGCCTCCAGATGCGCGCGCGTCAGTTCGCGCGGGTCGATCTCGCAGCTGATCTCGGCCTCGGCGGCGAGCGTGAAATGCCGGCGCATCATGCTCATCAGGCGGCGAATATCGTCGGGATTCAGATAGGTGGGCGTGCCTCCGCCCCAATGCAATTGATGGACCACGCGACCCGGATCCACCTGGTGCGCCGTGCGCGCCATTTCCTGATCGAGCTGCACCAGATAGGGCTGGGTCTTGCTGTAATCGCGCGTCGCCACCATGTTGCAGCCGCAGAAATGACAGAGCGTGTCGCAGAACGGAATGTGGGCATACAGCGACAAGCCACGGTCAACGGACGCCGCAGCCAGCGCGTCGGCCCAGTCCGCCTCGCCGAAGTCGGTACGAAAATAGGGCGCGGTCGGGTAGGACGTGTAACGGGGACCGGGTACGCTGTATTTCTGGAGCAGTTCCAGGAGGGTCGCAGTCATGGGAACGGATCACATCGGATAACGAGGTCTTTTATCATAGCCCACGCATGAAATCCAGCCGTGCGGGGCTGGGGGGCTGGCCGGATTTTGCGGTAAAGTTCGGGGCGGTTGGCTGCCATCGCTCAAGACCGGCATCGACGAACCGTTGTTGAGGGGAAGCCGCTGCCCGGCGCACCCGGGGGCCGATACCTGTTCCACCCTTGCACGAGCGCCTGAGGCCCCTTTCTTCCTTGATGATCCGCGATGCTTGAGAAGGCCCGACATCTATTGAACGCAGGCAAGGTGGATTTCCGCCTTGCCTTGCGCAATGTGCTCCGCCAACGGCGGCGCAGCCTGTTTGCACTGGCGGCCATCGGATTCGGCGTGACGGCGATGATGCTCGCGACGGGCTATATCGAGTGGATATTCTGGGCCAACCGGGAAGAGATCGCCATCCCGCAGTATGGTCACGTTCAAGTGTCCCGGCCGGGCTACCAGGCAAACGGCAAGTCCGATCCCCTCGCGTATCTCCTGCCCGATGATCCGGCCGCACTCGCTGCCGTTGAACATCTTCCGGGCGTAAAGACCGTGTCACAAAGACTCGATTTCAGCGGCCTCGTCAGTCATGGCGAGAGCACCTTGTCGTTTCTGGGTCTGGGCATCGATCCGGCCCAGGATCCCTCCATGCACAATGTCGTGATCAGGGAAGGACAGACGCTCGATGTCGGCGATCCCAAGGGCATCCTGATGGGCGCGGGTCTCGCCGCCAACCTGGGGGTCAAGACAGGCGACACGATCGTCCTGCTGACCAATGCGCCCGGCGGCGGCTTGCGGGCCATCGAGGGGCATGTGCGCGGATTGGCCGCCATTACCGTCAAGGCCTACAACGACTCCATGCTGTATGTGCCCATCGAGACGGCGCGCGAACTCCTGCGCGTTCAAGGCGCTCATCTCTGGGTCGTCATGCTGCGGCAGACGGAAATGACCGCGGCGACCGTCGCCCGTCTCGGTAAGACCGCACCGCTCAACAAACTGGAAATCATCCCCTGGTATCAACTGGCGGATTTCTATAACAAAACCGTCGCGCTTTTTTCCCGCCAGATCGGGGTCGTGAAGCTGATCATCGCCTGCATCATTGTGCTCAGCATCAGCAACACCATGACCATGAGCGTCATGGAGCGAACCATAGAAATCGGGACCGCCATGGCCCTCGGCATCCGGCGCAAGCGCATTCTTTCCCTCTTTCTGATGGAAGGCGGGTTGCTGGGCATCCTGGGCGGCACGATCGGTTTTCTGGCCGGCTACCTGCTTGCCACAGCCATCTCGTACGTGGGAATCCCCATCCCCGCCGGGCCCGGCATGGCTCATGACTTTACCGGCAGGGTCATCATCACGCCCGGCATTGCGCGCGATGCCTTCGTCATCGCCATATCAACGACCCTGCTGGCCAGCATCTACCCTGCCTGGCGCGCTTCACGCCTGGTCATTGTCGACGCCTTGCGTCACGGCCGCTAAGGGCACGCCGATGTGGAAGCTCGCATTTCGCAATGTACTGCGCCACAAGACACGAACCGGCATGACCTTGATGGCCATCATCGCCGGCGTGGTCGGACTGATCCTGAGCGGCGGATTCGTCCACGACATATTCGCCCAACTGGGGGAGGTCCTGATCCATTCCCAGACCGGCCACCTGCAGATCACCCGGGCGGGCTACCTCGAGCGGGGCGCGCGCAGCCCTGAAAAATTCCTCATTCATGATGCCGAAAAAATCAGGGCCCGGGTGGCGGGCACGGCCGGCGTGGAGGATGTCATGGGCAGGCTGTACTTTGCCGGCCTCATCAACAATGGCCATTCCGACCAGCCCATCGTCGGCGAAGGGATCGAGCCTGTTCACGAAGCAAAACTCGGCAGCGGCCTGGTCATCACGGCCGGCCGCACGCTGGAAAAACAGGACCTCAACGGGATGCTGCTCGGACAGGATCTGGCTCGGGCGCTCAAGCTCAAGCCCGGGGACTGGACCAATCTGGTAATCAACACGCCGGAGGGTGCGTTGAACAGCCTGGAGTTTCAGGTGGTCGGCACCTTCCAGACGTTTTCAAAGGATTACGACGCCCGCGCGCTTCGCATTCCTCTTGCCGCCGCGCAGGATCTGCTCGCCACCCCCGGGATCAACACACTGGTGGTTGCCCTGCAACACACGCGCGACACCGAACGCGTCGCCGCCTTGCTGAAGGCGGACTTTCGCGGCGCCAGTCTGGACGTCAAGACCTGGGTCGAATTGAATGACTTCTACGCCAAAACGGTCGAAATGTACGATGCGCAATTCGGCGTGCTGCGCCTGATCATTCTGCTCATGGTGCTGCTGAGCGTGGCCAACAGCGTGAACATGAGCATTTTCGAACGCGTCGGAGAATTCGGCACCATGATGGCCCTGGGGAATCGCAAACGCCGGATCTTCGCCCTCATCATGGCTGAAAACACCCTGATCGCCGCGGCCGGAGCGGGAGCCGGTGTGGTTCTGGGCATGCTCCTGGCGTTGATCATCTCGGCCATCGGCATTCCCATGCCGCCCCCGCCCAATGCGGATCTCAGTTATGTCGCCCATATCCGCCTCGTGCCTTCGGTGATTGCCGGCGCGTTCCTCGTAGGATTCATCGCCACCATCGCTGCCGCGATCCTGCCCGCGGCACGGGTGCAAAGGATCCCGGTGGTGGATGCGCTGCGCGAAAACGTTTGAGGCGCCAGCCGCCAGTTCCGCACCAAACCGGCCAGCCATTCCGGGAGCCCCGCCACTGATCTTCATCAAAGTGCGTAACGCCCAGGCAGTCCCTGGCGCAGCCAAGCCTGATGTCCAGTGCCCGGCCGAAGGCGGCAACGGTCTTCCGCATGGGCAGGAGATCGTTGCCTACTGCCGCGGTCCCTATTGCATGCTGGCTCGATGCCGTGGCGGCGCTGCGGGAAGCCGGCTATCAGGCGCGCCGTCTGGAAGACGGCCTCCCCGAGTGGAAGGCCGAAAGCCGGCCGGTCGAGCGCGACGCGCCGGATTCGAAAATCTGATCGATTCCGGTCACGTAAAATAATTCAAAAAATCGATTGACATCCAGCCTTGTTGTACCCATTATTCAAGCGTTCTTTTGAATTATTGAATCTTGGTGCATGGATGTCCTGGCGACCCCGGCCGCTTCTGGCGCGACCCCGGCTACGGCATCGACAATATTTCCAAGCCCTTTAACAGGAGATAAACATGCCTTTATCTGCGCTTATTGCCGGCCTGGCTACCGGACTGGTGCTGGGATTACTCGGGTCGGGGGGATCCATCATCGCCCTGCCGGCGCTGATATACCTGCTCCACATCGACCCCAAGTCCGCCATCGCCATGAGTCTGGGGGTGGTAGCAGTCACCGCCACCGTTTCCGCTCTGGATAACTGGCGCCGTGGCCTGGTCGATGTCCGGGTCGCACTCGTGTTCGGCTTGTTTGGGGTGATCGGCACGTCTGTCGGCTCACGCGTGGGATTGCTGACGCCCGTGGTGATCCAGCTCACCCTGTTCGCCCTGGTCATGTACGCCGCTGCCTGGCGCATGCTGAAACCGGTCAGGGTCACTGCGCCAGCGGCTGGTGGCCTGATGTACGCAGACGACGGCGGGGCGGCGGCGATCGGCGGCCGCCGGGAGTTTTTCTCGCCCCGCATGGGCCAAATCGCCCTGCTCGGCATCGCTGTGGGCGCGCTCACCGGCCTCGTCGGCGTGGGCGGCGGCTTTTTGATCGTGCCGGCGCTGGTGCTGCTCTCGGGTATCCCGATGAAAACCGCCGTGGGGACCTCGCTTGCCATCGTCGCGGCCAACTGCTATTCCGGCTTCGCAGGCTATATGGGCAACGTGCCCGTCGACTGGGCCGTGATGGGGGGGTTCACAGCCGTGACTGTCATCGGCAGCTTCGTCGGCGCGCGCTTTTCCACCCGCCTATCCCAAGCCACGCTGAAAAAGGCGTTCGCCTGGTTCCTGGTAGTCGTGGCGACTTACATTCTGCTCAAGAACGTTTTCTAGGAGATTCTCCATGCCCATCCGAAACCTTCTTTCTGGCCTGTTCTTCCTGTTGCTGGCGATGGCCTTCCCGGCGGCGCAACCTGTTTTCGCCGGCCCGCCCGGCAATACCGTGATCGGGGGGCAGAAAGTGCTCACCCTGGTGGTGCGCGAGCCCCCCGCGCTGCGTTGCAACAACAACATGCAGATCGCCGCCGAGCTGAACAACCTGTACAAGATTCCCATCATCGTCCTGCCGGCGAGCCTCGCTCCGTGGGCCAAGGCGCCCGCCGTGTACTACGGCGATCAGCTCATCGCCGAAGATGGTGGCGACTTCAACGGCATGGTCGGCTTCGCCCAGATGGTGGACGTCATCGAAATCGAGGGGGCGCCCAGGCAAGATCGTGGCGGTCGCCTCACCGAAGTGAAGAAGGAACACGAAGCCCTCAAGGCCGCCATCAAGGGGGGTGAATAAGATGCGCCGGGCAGTTCTGGGCGTCGCGCTGCTTCAAGCGTCGTGGGCCTGTGCTGCCAGCCCGGCCTGGGACGGCTGGATCGTCGGGGAGCCATGTGCGGCAGCCCATCAAGTAACGGACTGCCCGTTGCATCACGTCGACCACCCCGTCCTGCTGCTGGAAGACGGCCGCATCCTCGCCTTTCTCCACGGCGAGGGCCGGAGCATCGCACCCGACGTACTGGACAAGGCCTACGGCAAGAAGGTGCGCCTGACGGGAGAGCTGCGGGATGGCGTGCTGCAGCCCGTCAAGCTGGACCTGCTGGAAACCAGCGGTGAGCGCAAGTTTTTCAAGGGTTGCCTGTAGGCACCGGGAGGCGAATGGCGGCCATGCGCAGATTGTTGCCAGTCCTGGTTCTGACGCTGTCCGGGCCGCTGACCGTTCTTCCCGCTTCGGCCGACAGCCCGACGCTCGCCGCGCTTGCCAGCGAGGCGGGCATGGAAGCCTATGCCGTGCCGCTGAAAGCCCCTGCCTTCGCGCTGCCCGGCCTCGATGGCGAAACGCGCGACAAGCACGACTATCGGGGCCGAGTGGTACTGCTCAATTTCTGGGCGAGCTGGTGTCCGCCCTGCCGTGAGGAATTCCCTTCCCTGCAGCGCCTGCAACAAACGCTGGGGAAACGCGACTTCACCGTGCTTGCCATCGCCGTGGCAGATAACGATACCGCGGTGATGCGCTTCCTGGATGGGCAGCGGCCCGGTTTCGACGTGCTGCTGGACAACGACCGCAAGACTGCCGGCGACTACCGCGCGGCCGGCGTGCCGGTGACCTATCTGCTCGACCGTGAAGGCCGTCTGCTGGCCGGCAAGACCGGGCCACACCACTGGGACAGCCCGCCGATGCAGCGACTGATCCAGGAAGTCATCCATCTACGCAAGGAGTAATCATGCGAGTGCTTGTCCTGCTGATGCTGCTACCCTGGTCTGCGACCTGGGCAGGGTCATCGTTCCTGATTTCCACTGGCGAGCTTGCAGCCGAACTGGCGCAGGGTCGGGTCAAGCTGGTGGATGCCGAAAATGCGGACAACTACACCCGGGCGCATCTGCCCGGCGCGCTGAATCTGCCCTACCTGGAACTGGAGGACAGCGAGGAAAACGCCAAGACGGGCCTGCCCATCTTTCCGCGTCTCGCCGCGTCCAAACTGGAATCGCTGGGCATCGCCCGGGACAGCGACGTGGTGGTGTACGACGCCGGTGACGGCAAGGGCGCCTCGGCGGTGTGGTACATCCTCAGCTTCATCGGCCACGACAAGGTGCGCATTCTGGACGGCGGCTTTCGCAAATGGCTGAAGGAGGGTCGTGTGGTGACCCAGGCGGTGCCGCATCCCGCCAAGGCCACCTATGTGCCTCAGTCGCGTGCCGACTGGGCGGTGAAGACACAGGAACTGGCCACATCGTCCGCTCTGCGGGTGGATGCCCGCAGCATCGCCGAATTCAGCGGCAAGGAAAATGGCGGCGCACGTCAGGGCGGTCACCTGCCGGGTGCGAAGAGCTTCGTCTGGAACCAACTCTCCGGCGACCTCGCGACCTTCAAGGACGAAGCCGCGATGCGGAAGGCGCTGACCCAGGCAGGGCTCACGCCCGACAAGGAAATCGTCACCTACTGCAACGGCGGCCTCGGCCGCTCAACCTATCTCTACGCGGCATTGAAACTGCTGGGGTACCCGAAGGTGAAGGTCTACCCCGGGTCGTGGATCGAATGGGCCGCCGACCCGGCTCGCCCCATTGAAAGATAAGCGCATGGAACGCAGAGACTTTCTCAAGGGCACGGCCTACTGCGGCCTGGCACTGGCGTTCGGCGGGCCGTTCACGCCCCTGCGCGCATTCGCGGCCGATGACCTCAAGGCCCGGCGGGCCTGGGAGGCTCGCTACCGACGCGAATTTCTGGCCACCCGCGGCGACGCTCAGGGCTTCGCCTTCCACTGCTCAAACTGCCAGGGCAACTGCGCGTGGAAAGTCTACGCCAGGGACGGCGTGGTCACGCGCGAGGAGCAATCCGCCGCTTATCCGTCCATCAATCCGAACATTCCAGACGCCAATCCGCGTGGCTGCAACAAGGGCATCGTGCATTCCAGGCAGATGTATCAGGCCGACCGCCTGCTCCATCCCATGAAACGCGCGGGCAAGCGCGGCGAAGGCAAATGGGAACGGGTGTCGTGGGACGTCGCGCTCGACGACATCGCCGCCCGGGTGGTCGACAACCTGAACAGCCACGGCCTGGCTTCGCTGATGCTCCATTGCGGTACGGGCATCCTCTCCCAGGGCCGGCGCGCCGCGCCGCTGCGCCTGGGCTCGCTCCTTGGCGCGCAGCGCCTGTATCCGGCCAGCGCCGTGGGCGACATGTTTACCGGCGCGTCGCTGGCCTACGGACTCGCCACCGTCGGCCATACCCTGGACGCCTGGTTCGATGCCAAGACCATCATTCTCTGGGGCATCAACGCTGCGGTCACACGCATCCCTGATGCCCATTACCTGATGGAGGCGCGCTACAACGGCGCGAAGATCTACTGCATCACGCCGGAGTACAACGCCACCGCCAAGCTTTCCACTGACTGGGTGCCGGTGAAGCCGGGCACCGACAGTTTTCTCGCCATGTCGTTGCTGCACGTGCTGTTCCGTGACGACTTCATCGACCGCGATTTCGTGCGTGAGCAGACAGACCTGACGTTCCTGGTACGCACTGACACCGGCGACCTGCTGCGCCACAAGGATTTGCGCGACAAGGGCAAGGACGATGTGTTCTTTTGCTGGGATGAGGCGACCGGATCGGCCCAGCCCATGCCGGGCAGCCAGGGCCACTTCAAGAAATCCCTGCGCCTCGGCAAGCTGCAGCCCGCCCTGGAAGGTGTCTGGGAGGTCAAGGGTCAGGACGCCGCCATGATCCCGGTGACGACCGTGTTCGAGCACGCGCGGCGCGAAGCGCTGAAGTTCCCGCCGCACCAGACGCACGCCACCACCGGCGTGCACCCGACACTGGTGGAACGCATGGCGAAGGATCTCGCGAAATCCGACAAGGCCATCGTCAACATCGGCTTCTCGCTGCACAAGTACGTGTCTGGCACCATGACCTGCTGGGGGGCGGCGCTTGCCTGCGCACTGACCGGTCACGCAGGGGAGCGCGGCGGACTTGACACCGAGAACAACTGGAGCCTGGGCGGCATCGGCCCGCTCTCCAGTCCCAAGCCGGCGCGCTTTGCCTCGGGCTTCTTCAGCGAGTGGATGAACGGCGACATGGCCCGTTCCATGAAGCGCCATTATTCCGACGCCCATCTGAAAGACACGCTCGGCCTCGACAACCAGGAGATCGGCGCACTGACCGGGCGCTACGCCGAGACCAGCAACGCCTGGTTCGGCAAGCCGCGCGCGCTGCTGCTGTTCGCCGACAACATGCTGAGGCGCAACAAATCCGAGGCGCACTACCGCCAGGCCTTCGTCGAGAGCCTGGATCTCTTCGTCGACGTCAACCACCGCATGGACAGCACCGCACTATGGGCGGATTACGTGCTTCCGGCCAAGAGTCAGTACGAGTCGTGGGATCTGCGCGGCGAACTTGGCTATCACCGCTTCTGCAACCTTACCGTGCCGCCGAAAGGCCTCAAGCCCATCGGCGAAACCAAGTCCGAATGGGAAATCTGCCTGCTGCTTTCCAGGGCCATCGCGAAAGCGGCAAAGACGCGCGGCCTCATCGCCATCCCCGACCCCGATTTCCTGGAGACCAAGGCCGACAAGGCAGCGCCGGTGATGCGCGACCTCGTCAATCTGGCCGAGGACTTCACCGACCATGGCAAACTGATGAACGACGAGGATGTGGTGCGCTGGTTGATGCAGAACGTTCCCGCCATTGCGCCATGGACGCCGGAAGATGCCATGAAGCACGGCTACGTCACGCTCAACCGCGAGGCCGGCTTCAACTCGCCGCTCTATGCCAACCGGCCGTTCCATTCCTTCGAACACAACGTCTACCTGCGCCAGCCCTACAAGACGCTCTCGGGCCGGCAGCAGTTCTACGTCGACCATCCCGTGTTCAAGCAATTGGGCTGTGCTACGCCCACGGCCATGCAGCCGCTGCGGCCGAAGAGCTTCCCGCTCGCCTTCTGGACACCGCATACCCGCCACGGCATCCATTCCCAGTGGCGGGCCAACGCGCAGTTGCTCCGCCTGCAGCGCGGCGAACCCTACATCTGGATCAACCCCGGTACGGCGCGCCAACGCGGGCTCGCCGAGGGCGACCCGGTGCGGGTGTTCAACGACGTCGGCGAGTTTTTTGCGCGCGCCAAGCTCATGCCCGCGGTGCCGCCCGGAGCGGTGGTGATGGACCACGCCTGGGAACCCTTCCAGTTCCGCGAGCGGCTCGGTCTCAACAGCGTGGTGGCGGGCATGCTCTCGCCGCTGGAACTGGTGGAAGGCTGGGGGCATCTCAAGTTCAACCCCAACTGGGACGGCAACATGATCGCCTTCGAATCGTCGGTGGAAGTGGAGAAGAGCAAGGAGACTGCAGCATGAGACAGCTCGGCATGGTGATCGACCTCAACAAGTGCATCGGTTGCCAGACCTGCACCCTGGCCTGCAAGTCGCAGTGGACGGACCACGATGGCCGCGAGTTCATGTACTGGAACCATGTGGAAACCAGGCCCGGCAAGGGTTATCCGCGCGACTGGGAGGCGGCGGGGGGCGGCTGGGACGGCGACAGCCTCAAACCCGGGCGGCTGCCGCGCCTGGCCGAGGACTATGGCATCCCCGCCGATTTCAACTTCGAGTCGGCCCTGTTTCATGAGGGCAAACAGCCTCTGCGGCCCCTGGACGCCATGCAGTGGGGGCCGAACTGGGAAGAGGACCAGGGCGCGGGAGAATTCCCCAACGGCTATTTCTTCTACCTGCCTCGCCTGTGCAACCACTGCACCAAACCGGCCTGTCTCGCTGCCTGTCCGCGCCAGGCGATCTACAAACGCGAGGAAGACGGCATCGTGCTGATCGATCAGGAACGCTGCCGGG
Organism: Thiobacillus sp. 63-78; assembly: GCA_001899765.1. GTDB lineage: Bacteria > Pseudomonadota > Gammaproteobacteria > Burkholderiales > Thiobacillaceae > Thiobacillus. Next base: position 14,265 of record MKWM01000040.1, on the reverse strand, counting down.
GGTATCGGTATTGTGTCGCCGCCTGCCCGTACAAGAAGATCTACTTCAACCCTCAGGCGGGCCGCTCGGAGAAATGCATCTTCTGCTACCCGCGCGTGGAGCAGGGCATTCCCCAGGCCTGCGCCTACCAGTGCGTCGGGCGGGCGCGTCACGTGTCGTATCTCGACGACGAGGCGGGCGCCTTGCATCAACTGGTGAGCGTCTGGAAAGTAGCGCTGCCGCTGCATCCCGAATACGGCACCCAGCCCAATGTCTACTACGTGCCGCCGCTGTCGCCGCCCGCCTTCGAGGCCGACGGCAAGCCCAGCGGCAAACCACGCATCCCGGACGACTATCTGCGGCAGTTGTTCGGGCCGGACGTCGACGCGGCGCTCGCCACCCTGCAGCAGGAGATCGACAGGAAATCGCGCGGCGAAAGCTCGCCGCTGATGGACATGCTCATCGCCTACCGCCACGGCGACATGTTCCGCCTCAGCCGCCCGGAGGGGGGGCAGCCATGAGACGGACGCTGGCCTGGCTGCTGTTCCTGCTCGTCGCGCCGGTCTGGGCCACGCCCGGGCCCGACCGATTGATCCAGGTTGGCCAGACCAGCGCCCCGCCGCCGCTCGATCCCGGCGATCCTGCCTGGACGAGCGCGCCGGCCGCGACTGTGCGGCTGTACCCGCAGATCACGGCACCGGGCGGCCCGGGCGGCAGTGTCTTGATGCTGGAGGCGCGCGTGCTCCGCAGCGGCGGCCGGCTGGCTATACGGTTGGCTTGGCCGGACGCCGGCGAGGACGTGGCGGATGCCCGCGCCACCCACCGCTTCGCGGACGCGGCGGCAGTCGAGTTTGCTCCTGCGGGTGACACGCTGCCTTATGTCGGCATGGGCGAGCCCGGCCGGCCGGTCCAGGTCTGGCTCTGGCGAGCCGGCCAGCCGCCGGAGCGCTTGTCCGCCCAGGGATTCGGCTCGCTGGCCGGACAGGCCGGTGCGCCGCCGGAAGCCCAGGCCCGGCGCTCGGCGACGGGTTGGACGCTGGTGCTGCGTGGCAAGACGGATGCACCGGTACCTGCTGCCATCGCCTTCGCCGCCTGGGACGGCGCCGAGGACGGCCGCGCCGGACGCAAGCGGCTGTCCGCCTGGCAGGCGCTCGCGGGTCCGGGCGGCACGATCCCTGCGGCATTGCGTGAGGAGGCGCGCCTCGGCGGCGACCCTGCTCGTGGCGAACGCCTGTATACCGAGCGCGGCTGCGTCGCCTGCCATGCACCGAGCGCCGGCCTGGGCCCCGACCTTGCGCAGGCCGGCGGCATCCACTGGCCCGGCTATCTCCGTCGCTCCATCCGCGAGCCCGCTGCGTTCAGGGTGCCCGGCTACACTTCGATCATGCCCAAGCTGGGCCTGCAGCGGCTGGAAATAGAGGATCTGGCGGCTTACCTGATGACACGGGGACAATAGAAGGCGAACATATCGAGTGAACCTGTTCGCCGTTCGCCGAGGAACACCCATGCGCATTGACATCCGCGTGATCTCCCAGCAACCGCCCGGCGGCCGCTGTATCTTGTATGCCGGCTATGCCGAAGCACCGCTGGAACACATGCTGGATACAGCGGGCTGAGTGTGTCCGTCGGCCACCACAATAAATTTCCAGGAAGAGAAAACATGAAAGAAGGCCTGTCCACCCGCTGTGTCCACGCCGGTGAACCGCACGATCCGCACGGCTCGCCGCACGCCCCGATCTACACCACGACGACGTTCAAATTCCCCTCGACCGCAGCGTTGCTCGACGTAGTGGAAGGGCGCAAGGCGGGAGCGCTCTACACTCGCTACGGACTGAATCCCACGATCCAGGCGCTGGAGGAAAAGCTTGCCGCCGTCGAAGGCGCGGAAGCCGCACTCGCCTTCGCTTCCGGCATGGCAGCGGAGTCCGCGCTGTTCCTTACTCACGGCCGCAAGGGCATCGTCTGCCTGGGCGACGCTTACGGCGGCACGCTGGAACTCCTCGCCAGCCAGTTGCCGCAACTGGGTATCCCCGCCTATCTTCTGCTGGGCAGCGAGCTCGACCGCCTGCCGGCAATTCTCCGGCAAGGCGTGGGCATGGTGTTCTTCGAGACGCCGACCAACCCAACCCTGGAACTGTTCGATGTCGCCGAGATTGCCGATCTCGCCCACCCCCACGGCGCGCTCGTCACGGTGGACAACACCTTCGCTTCACCCGTGAACCAGAATCCACTGGCGCTGGGCGCCGACTTCGTGGTGCACAGCGCCACCAAATACCTGGGCGGCCATTCCGATCTCACTGCCGGCGCCCTGATGGGCAGCAAGAATCTCGTCATGCCGGTGTGTGGCTGGCGCAAGAATCTGGGCCAGACCATCGCTCCGGAAATCGCCGCCCAACTTGCACGCAGCCTGCGCACACTGACCGTGCGGGTGGAACGCCAGAACGAAACCGCGATGAAGATCGCCCGGGCCATGCAGGCGCATGCCGGGGTGGCACGCGTGCTGTACCCCGGTCTGCCGGATTTCCCGGGCCATGATCTGGCCAGGCGCCAGATGAAGGGCTACGGCGGCATGCTCACGATTGAAGTCAGGGGTGACGGCGCGGTGGCAAGCCGGGTGGCGGATGCGCTCAAACTGTTTGCGCTGGCGCCCTCGCTGGGCGGCGTGGAGAGCCTGGTCACGCAACCCTGCACCACCACGCATCACGGCCTGACGCCAGAAGAACGCGCGCGGCGCGGCATCACCGACGCCATGCTGCGCCTCTCGGTCGGACTGGAGGATGCGGACGATCTGATCGCCGACCTCGAACAGGCGCTCGCATGAACGAGCCCATCTACCTCGACTGCCACGCCAGCACGCCGGTCGATCGCGCGTACTGGAAGCCATTTGGAAGCCCCGGCTATTTTTACCTGCATGCGCACCAGAAAGGCCTTGACTACCCGGCCCCTCACTGATGCGCGCTCACCCGGTATTCAGAAATCGTAGCGCAGCTCCGAGTACACCCGGTCCTGCTGATCGTATTGGCCAAACAAACCGGTAGGCGGACCGCCGAACACGTCAACCCCCATATTCAGCTTCCAGTTGGGCTGGAATTTCCAGGTCAGCTTGGGACGCAGCATCCAGTCGCTCCGATTCAGGCTGTGGATCAGGAGCGCCTCGGCTTCCCAGTCATGCGGCAGTTTGTGATTCACCAGTAACGAAACCCCGCTTTCGTATTGATCGAACAGCGTGTTGGGGGCGTGGTCGAAAAAGATGCGCTGGAACAGTTGCGTATTCACCCGGGTGTCGGGGCCTGGGTTGAAGTCCAGACCGGCCACCCAGTCCAGCGTATTCTGTCGGACCAGACCGTCGCCGGGCGAAAGATCCGTCACATTGAACCGGCGTCCATCCGTATAAACGGCCTCCGCCTTGAGGACAAAAGACTGAAAGTCCTTGGCCACGGTAGCGCCGGCCTGCCAGATGCGGTCGTGACGCGGATAGAATACCTGCGGGTTGCTGACGTCCCGATAGAAGGTGGCCTGACTGTCCATGCTGCTGTACCAGAAGCCGGACACGTCCCAGCCGTGGCTCAATTGAGAAAGCCGCACCCCATAATTGCCATGGTCGAATCCATTGCCCGGCTTTTTCTCGCCCATGATCAATGGCACGCCGGCCGGAGACACGGGATAGGGATAGAAATCAGACCCTGAACCCGCCTGACCCATCTGGAACGGCCGCCCGATTTCGTCGTAACTGGGGACAGGGATCCAGATCAATTCGGCATGAAAGTCGTCCTTGAAATACTCGGTCCGCGCCGCCCACTGGGGCACGCGAAGCATCTGGAAGTCGGACAGGATGAATTCCCTCAGATCCTTGGCCGACACCACATCGGCAAAGAACAGGCCGACCATTTCCCCCCAGACGATCTGTTGCCGCCCGACCCGCCAATCCAGGCTGCCGGTCGAGAAGTCGAGATAGGTTTCCCCGAAGCGGAATTTCGTCCGCTGATCATGGCGCACGGAATCGGCGTAGAAATCAGTCAGGTCGTAAACCGCGTTGTATTCGGCGCGGCCCGAAAGCTTCCATTTGACGCCATTGCCCAGGCGGCCCTGCGTGCCCAGTTCGAGCCGCCCCAACACATCGGACCAATGATCGGGATCGGAATAGGCATAAGCCAGCCGGGTCTGGAAGAATCCCCGGATCGGGAGTCCGTCCTGAGTCTTGACGGGCGGAGACGCCTGTTCCGGATTGAACAGCGCGTCTTTCGATGCCGGTGCCGGTTTTTCCGCCAGGCCGGAATCGCTTCCAGTGCCGAACAAATCATCCTTCGACGCCGGCTGCGCGGATTCGGTCCTGACTACGGGCGCTGCATCGGCGCCCGCTGGCTCCGTACCGAAAAGATCATCCTTCGAAAGAGGCGCGTCGTCATGGCTGGCGGCCAGCACATCATGTCCTTCCCCGTTCGCCGGGTAGGGGATTTTATCCGCCGCCGCCGTGGCCGCCGCCATCATTCCCATTCCGGCCAGCATGATTGTCCATGTCGCCCGTTTCCACTTTGCTCTCATGCGTCTCTCCCCCGTCTCCATTGTTCCTGTTATCCGGCTTCACGGTTTTCCATTTCTCGTCCACCTTCAAACCGAGCGAGGAAATCCGGCCGTCCTCGATACGGATGAGCCGGTCAGCCATCGCCATGACACGTCGGTCATGTGTGGAGAAAATGAACGTCGTACCATAATGCCGATTGATGTCCTTCATCAGACCCAGAATGCTCTCGCCTGTTTTCCTATCCAGGTTGGCGGTGGGCTCGTCCGCCAGGACAATGCGCGGCTTGATCGCCAGGGCACGCGCGATCGCCACCCTTTGCCGCTGCCCGCCGCTCAATTGATTCGGCTTGTGGTCGGCAAATCGCTCCAGACCCACTACACCCAGAAATTTTTTTACCCGTTGTTGCCGTTTCTCACGGCTGAGCTCGGGAAGGTTCAGGAGGGGATACTCGACGTTCTCGGCAGCGGTCAGTACCGGAAAGAGGTTGAAGCTCTGGAAGATGAATCCGGTTGTGCGCGCGCGCAGATCGGCAAGCGCGTCGGCCGATCGGCCCGTGACATCGACGTCGTCAATCAATATTTTTCCGCTTGTCGGCGTGTCAATGCAGCCAATGATATTCAGCAGGGTGGTTTTTCCGCTGCCTGACGGCCCTGCGATGGCAAGGAACACCCCCTCATCGAAAGACAGGGTAATATCGTGGAGCGCCACCACGGTCTGATTACCCAGCTGATATTGCTTGGTGACCCCTTCAACCCGCACAAGACTCATGACCCAACTCCCCCAAGGAGGCAAGACAACGGAAGGATCAGCGACATGTTCTCCCTTTCTTTTTTACGTAGCAGCCTGGCAGTGGGCCCCGTCGTCCTGGCCCTTGCACTTCTACCTGCTTTGACGCGTGCTCAAACGCCACCGCAAGACGATGAAATCGCACGCAGCATCCTTGAGAAATCGGATGAAATCCGCTTTCCGAAAGAAGGCTTCCAGGTCGATATCAATATTGCCAGCTCGGCGCCCGGGCGCGAGCCCGAGCTCAGAAAGTACCGTGTCCTGTCCAAGAGCAATGAAAATACCCTGGTCATGATACTTGAACCCGCTTCCGAGCGGGGCCAGATCATGCTCATGAAAGGGCGTGATCTGTGGGTGTTCATGCCCGGTATTTCGCAACCCATTCGCCTGGGGCTGGCGCAACGATTGACCGGAGAAGTGGCGAACGGCGACCTGGCACGTTCCAATTTCTCGGGCGATTACACGCCATCGCGATTGCGGATCGACAAGATCAACGGCGAGGATTACCAGGTGCTTGAATTGCTCGCCGTCGATCGTGGCGTGACCTATCATCGCGTGCTGTTGTGGGTCAACCCGTCCAATTTCCGCCCGCTCAAGGCCGAGTTCTATTCCTTGTCCAATCGTCTGATGAAAACATGCAGCTACGAGAATTTTGCGGACGTGGTCGGCAAGCGGCGCCCCACCCGACTGGTCATGGAAGACGCGCTGAGACCCGGAGAAAAATCGGTACTGGATTACGGCCAGATGAAACTACGCGATCTGCCTGACAAGGTATTTTCCAAGGACTATTTGAAGAAACTTCAGTAAACGGTCCTGCCGCACGCGGGGTGCCACCGGATTCGGATCGTGCGTTCCATGTCCAGCCCCCGCATAGGCCGGCCGCGGCCACGATCCGCCAGCCATGGGCGAACAAGCAGGCTCGCCCGTCGCCGTCACGGCACCGTGACTTTCAATGCGCCGAATTCGTCATTGAATAAACCCACCTCGTCGCCCGACGCAAACTGCCAGCCTTCCAGATGGCCGAAGTCGACGCGCGACCGGGGTTCCAGATCGAGGTTGAAACGGCGCGCCGTCGACAGCGTGGGGTTGCGCACGGCGAGGATCACGGTGAGATGACGATCGCTGGTATTCTCGATTTCAGCCACCAGGCCCTTGCCAAGTATCGACGAACGAAAGCCGATCACGACCGGCAGGGCCGGCTTGACTGCAACGGTCGTCCGGGCGGCGGTGTCGGCTTCCTTGTAGGACAGCTGCGCTTTCAACTGCTCGATTTCCCGCAGGCTCTCGGTCAGCTGGTTGCGTGTCTCGATCAGATAGCGTTCGCTCTGCTGGCGCGTCTCGACTTCTTTCGACAGCCGCCGTTTGACATCGCCAAGATCGACGTTGAGCATGAAGGCATACAGCGCCAGACCGCACACCAGCAACAGCAGCACGACATTCACGCCGACCGACACCCACAGCATGCGGCGTTTCGGCTGAACGGCCACGGATGTGCCCACGCCCTCGCCCATGTTCAGCCGGTGTTGCGCATCCCGGAAGCGATGGCATTGATCGAGCGCATTAGCGGCGGCAGCCACGATTCCTGTTCCGCATCCCGCAAGTTCCCGGAACGATAGCGCTTCAGCATGCGGACCTGGATGTGGTTGATGGGGTCGATATAGGCGCGACGGCGGGAAAGCGACAGCGCAAGAGACGGGTTGTCTTCCAGCAGGACATTGATCTGCGCCGCCTGCATGACGCCTGTCACCGTCAGCGCATACTCGCCTTCGATCGCGCGGTAGATCGTCATGGTATTGGGGTGATCGCACAGACGCGCGTATTCCTCGGAAATCTCCATGTCGGCCTTGGTCAGCGACATCTGCACGTTGGACAGCAGGCTGCGGAAGAACGGCCAGTCGCGGTGCATGCGCCGCAGATGATCGAGCCCTGCCGGATCACTCTCGATGAACTTCTTCAACGCAGTCCCGATGCCATACCAGGCAGGCAAGGTATGACGCGACTGGCCCCAGCCGAATACCCAGGGAATGGCGCGAATCGACCCGAGCGAGCGATCGGCTTTTTGGCGGTGCGACGGACGGCTGCCCATGTTGAGCAGGCCGATTTCGGTCACAGGCGTGGTCTCGTAGAAATAATCGATGAAGCCGGACATGCCGATCAGCGCACGGTAGGCCTTCTCGCCCTCCGCCGCGATTTCGCTCATCCAGTCGAGGTATTCCTGCGGGTAGCGCACATCGCTTTGCGCCAGCGCCGTGGCGCTGGCCTTGAGCAGACCGGTCGCCCCCATGCTGATTTCGTAGCTGGCCGTTTCCGGATTGCTGTATTTGTAATACAGCATCTCGCCCTGTTCGGTGAACTTGATTTCGCCGTTCACGGTACCCGGCGGCTGCGACAGGATCGCCTCGTGGGTCGGTCCGCCGCCGCGACCCACCGTTCCGCCACGGCCGTGGAAGAGGCGGCATTCGACGCCGAACTGCCGGGTCAGCGCGATGATGGAAAGCTGCGCCCGGTAAAGACTCCAGTTCGATGCCAGGATACCGCCGTCCTTGCAGGAATCCGAGTAACCCAGCATGACTTCCTGGTGGTTGCCATTGGCCGCCACCAGTGCGCGATACACCTTGTTCGACAGCAACTGGTCGAGAATGCCCTCGCTGCGCTGCAGATCATCCACCGTCTCGAACAGGGGCGCGATCTGGATGCGGCAGAACCAGTCCCTGCCATTGTGGCCGCAGAGACCGACCAGGCGTGCCAGCAGCAGGACTTCCATCACGTGAGAGGCGCTGTGCGTCATCGAGATCACATAGGTGCCGAAGACTTCATCGCCCACTTCGGCCTGCAGCTTGGCCATCCGCCGGAATACCGCGAGCGTCTCGCGCGCCTCGTCGTCCATTGCGTCGTGGTTGATCTCGACCAGATCGATATGGCCGATCCAGGCGGCCAGCCGTTGCAGGCGGCCGGCTTCGTCCGCTGTCTGGTAGTCGAAATCGGGATCGATCTGCCGCAGCACGGCCATGACCGTGCGCGTGTGAACGGTCGATTCCTGACGGACGTCGAGTTGCAGCAGGTGAAAGCCGAAACTCTCGACCAGCCGGATCAGCGCCTGCAGGTCCTGCATGGCGACGATGCGGTCGCCATGGCTGATCAGCGAATCGCGCACCAGGTAGAGATCTTCGAGAAATGCCGCGGCATTGGCGTAGGCCAGATGCGACATGAAGCTCGGTACATCGGCCAGGCACTGGTGGACGTAGGACAGGTTGGCGTCCAGCCGTGCCAGCATGATCGCCGCCATGCGGCGGTAAGGTTCGCGACTGTAGATCTGTACCGCGGTGCCGCGGAATACCTGCTCGCCGAACTCGGCCTCATATTCGCCCAGCCGTTCCGTGAACGCGGCCGATGGCGTGCACCAGCCGCTGCTGTGAGTGAGCGTCTGCCGCAATTCGAACACGCGCGCCCGGTATTCGCCGAGCGCCGCCTTCATCTGTGTATGCACCGTCCACTCGGTGACGTCTGCCGTCACGAACGGATTGCCGTCCCGGTCGCCGCCGATCCACGAACCGAAGCGGATGAAGCTCGGCACGCTGATCGAGGCCCGCCCGTCGGCATTCACGCCGTAATGCTTGCGCAACGCTTTCTCGAAATGGTGATACGCCCGGGGCACCGCATCGAACAGGCTCTGCCGAACGTAATACAGGCCATTGCGTACTTCGTCGCGCACTTCGAGCTTGGCGGTGCGCAATTCGTCGGTACGCCACATCACCTGGATTTCCGCGGCCAGTTGCGATTCCAGTTCACGCCGGTCGTGCATGCCCAGGGAAGGGCTGTAGAGCTGGTCGCAGATCAGGAACACCCGGCGCATGCCCTCCATGACTGCCCGGCGGCGCGCCTCGGTCGGATGGGCGGTGAACACCGGCGCATAATGCAGGCGGTTGACCATGTCCTGTAGCGTATCCGCCGATAATCCCTGAGCCTTGAGCGCGGCCAGCGTATGATCGAACGAGCCTTCCCACAGCGCCATGCCTTGCGATAACAGGGCGCGGCGATTGCGGTAAGCGAAGCCTTCCTCCGCCACGTTGACCAGTTTGAAATAACTGGAGAAGGCGCGCACCACCAATTCGACCTTGGCGGCCGGCATGGCGTCGATCATGGTCATCAGCTCGGTGCGGCGTTGCTGGTCTTCCTGCTGATGCAGTTCGGCAAAACCGCGGCGCAGGATTTCCACCGCCTCGAACACGTCTTCACCGGCGAACTGCAGCAGTACCTGCCCGAGCAGGGTGCCGAGCAGTTTGACCTGCGCGCGCAGGTGATCGTCCGTCAGGAGATTTTCGGGTGCATTCATGGCAGGAAATTAATGCCCGACACAGCGGGATTGAACACGACAAAGCCCGCCATTTTCGCATAGTCGGCGCGCATCACCCAACCGTGCGGCGTGCATTGCGGAACATGCGCAGCCACGGGCCGGCGCCAGCCATGTCGTCCGGCCGCCACGACAGCTGCGCGGCGCGGCACACGCGTTCCGGATGCGGCATCAGAATGGTGAAGCGGCCATCGCCCGTCGTGAAGCCCGTCAGCCCCCCGGCCGAGCCATTCGGATTGAGCGGATAGATCTCCGTCGGGGCGCCGCGGTGATCGACGTAGCGCAGCGTCGCCACGGCCTGTGCCGCATGGGCCGCTTCGCGGAAAACAACCTGCCCTTCGCCGTGCGACACCACGATCGGCATCGTCGAGCCGGCCATGTCGGCAAAAAAGAGCGACGGCGACGCCAGCACCTCGACCTGCGCGAAACGTGCCTCGAACTGTTCCGATACGTTCCGCTCGAAACGTGGCCAGGCGGCCGCGCCAGGAATCAGGTCGTGCAGCTGGCTCATCATCTGGCAGCCATTGCACACCCCCAGTGCGAACGTGTCGGAACGTTCGAAGAATGCCGAAAACGCATCCCTGGCGCGCGGATTGAACAGGATGGACTTGGCCCAGCCTCCCCCGGCGCCCAGTACGTCGCCGTAACTGAAGCCGCCGCAGGCCACCATCCCGCTGAAATGACCCAGGCTCGTGCGGCCGGACAGGATATCGCTCATGTGCACGTCGACGGCAGCGAACCCCGCGGCGTCGAATGCCGCGGCCATCTCGACCTGGCCATTGACCCCCTGTTCGCGCAGCACGGCCACCTGGGGACGCTTGCCGCTGCGGATGAAAGGCGCGGCAATGTCGTCGTTCATATCGAAGCCTGGCGCATAGTGCAGGCCCGGATCGGTCGCGTCGGCGTGGCGGGCGAACTCCTGTTCCGCGCAGGCGGGGTTGTCCCGCAGTTTCGCCATTTCGTAGCTGGTGCGCGCCCAGGCACGTTGCAGATCGACACGCGCCTCGTCCAGCACCACCCTGCCCTCGCGCAGCACCCGCACACGGTCCAGCGCATTGATCTGGCCGACGACATAAAACTCGCTGCGCAGGCCGGCGTCGATGAAGGCCTGCATCACCGCCTGCATATCGGCGCGGCGGATCTGCAGCACGGCGCCGGCTTCCTCGCTGAACAGCACATTGAAAATACGCGGCGAATAGCCCGACTCGCCCAGTGCTTCCGGTTCCGGGCGGCCCTCGTCCTCGACTTCATGGCGAATCTGGTCGAGACACAGTTCGTCCACGTCGAGATCGAGCCCGCAATGTCCGGCGAACGCCATTTCGGCGAGGGCCACGAACAGCCCGCCGTCGGAGCAATCGTGATAGGCCAGCAGCTTGCCGGCTGCCGCAAGCGTTTGAATCGTGTCGAAGAATGCCGCAAGCACGGCTGCCTGCGGGGCGTCCGGACAGCGGTCGCCCACCTGCTTGTAGGCCTGCGCGAAGCTCGATCCGCCGAGGCGGTTCTTGCCCAGGCCCAGATCGATCAGTACCAGATCGGACTCGCCGGCATCGCGGCGCAGTTGCGGCGTGAGATGCGCGGTCGCATCGGGGGTGGTGGCGAACGCCGAGATCACCAGCGATACCGGCGACGTCACCGCTTTCTTCTCGCCGTCGGCTTGCCATACCGTCTTCATGCTCATCGAATCCTTGCCGACCGGGATGGAAATCCCCAGCGCCTGGCAATAATCCGAAACCGCCGCCACCGTATCGAACAGCGCGGCATCCTCGCCCGGATGGCCGGCCGGCGCCATCCAGTTGGCCGACAGCTTCACGCTGCCAAGGCCCTCGACGCGCGCGGCGGCCAGATTGGTGATCGCCTCGGCGACCGCCATGCGCCCCGACGCGGGCGCATCGATCAGCGCCAGCGGCGCCTTCTCGCCGATGGAAAACGCCTCGCCCAGCGTGGTCTGGTAGCCCGCCAGGGTGATCGCGCAGTCGGCGACGGGAATCTGCCACGGCCCCACGCACTGGTCGCGCGCGGTCAGCCCGCCGACCGAACGATCGCCGATGGCGATCAGGAACATTTTCGACGCCACCCCAGGCATCGCCAGCACCCGGTAGACCGCGTCTTGCAGATCGATGCCGTCGAGCACCAGCGGCGCCGGTGCGGCAGCCTGACGCGCGACGTCGCGCGTCATCTTCGGCGGCTTGCCGAGGATCACATCGAGGCTCACGTCCACCGGCGCGTTCTGGAAATGGCTGTCGGTCACCAGCAGGTGGTTCTCGTCGGTAGCCTCGCCCAGCACCGCGAACGGGCAGCGCTCGCGCTCGCACATCGCGCGGAATTCGTCGAGCCGGTCCGGCGGGATCGCCAGCACGTAGCGTTCCTGCGCCTCGTTGCACCAGATCTCGCGCGGCGACATGCCGGATTCCTCCGACGGCGCGGCGCGCAGCTCGAAGCGGCCGCCGCGGCCGCCGCCGTGCACCAGTTCGGGCAGCGCGTTGGAGAGGCCACCGGCGCCGACGTCGTGGATCGACAGGATCGGGTTGTTGTCGCCGAGCTGCCAGCAGCGGTCGATCACTTCCTGCGCGCGCCGCTCCATCTCTGGGTTGCCGCGCTGCACCGAGTCGAAATCGAGGTCGGCGGCGTTGGCGCCGGTGTCCATCGACGAGGCGGCGCCGCCGCCCAGCCCGATCAGCATGCCGGGGCCGCCCAACTGGATCAAGAGCGTGCCGACCGGCAGCATTTTCTTCGCGACATGCTCGGCACGGATGCTGCCGACGCCGCCCGCCAGCATGATGGGTTTGTGGTAACCGCGCCGCTGCGCCGCCACGGTCTCTTCGAAGGTGCGGAAATAGCCGGCCAGGTTGGGACGGCCGAATTCGTTGTTGAACGCCGCCGCGCCGATCGGGCCTTCGAGCATGATGGCAAGCGGCGAAACGATGCGCTCGGGCTTGCCGTAGGCGCCGGCTTCCCACGGCTGTTCGAAGCCGGGAATGTTGAGGTTGGACACCGAAAATCCGGTGAGGCCGGCCTTGGGCTTCGAGCCGATGCCGGTCGCGCCCTCGTCGCGGATTTCACCGCCGCTGCCGGTGGCGGCGCCGGGGAAAGGCGAGATCGCGGTCGGGTGGTTGTGCGTTTCCACTTTCATCAGCACGTGGGTGAGTTCGCTGCTGTAGGCGTAGCCGCCGTCGGCGCGCGGGTAGAAGCGATCGATCTGCGCCCCCTCGATCACCGACGAGTTGTCGGAATACGCCACCACCGTGCCCGCGGGATGCGCGGCGTGAGTGTCGCGGATCATGCCGAACAGCGACTTCGCCTGCGCCGCGCCGTCGATCACCCACGCGGCGTTGAAGATCTTGTGGCGGCAGTGCTCGGAATTGGCCTGCGCGAACATCATCAGCTCGACGTCGGTGGGGTTGCGCCCGATGCGGGTGAAGTTGTCGACCAGGTATTCGACTTCGTCGTCCGACAGCGCCAGGCCGAGATCGCGGTTGGCGGCCTCCAGCGCGGCGCGGCCGCCCGCCATCACATCGATGGCGGTCAATTCGCGCGGCGGCACGTGCCGGAACAGCGCCTGCGCGGCGTCCAGCGAGTCCATCACGGCTTCCGTCATGCGGTCGTGCAGCAGCGGCAGTAAAGTTGTCAGCGACGGTTCCGAAAGCGCGCCGCCCTGCGCGTCATGCAGGCGGTAGGCCACGCCGCGCTCGATGCGGCGCAGCGGGGTCAGGCCGCTGTTCCTGAGGATGTCCGTGGCCTTCGACGACCACGGCGAAATCGTGCCCGGACGCGGTGTGACCAGCAACTGCACGTCGTTCGCTGTCGGACTGTCGGCGGGGGTGCCGTAATCCAGCGTTCTGGCCAGTTGTTGGGCAGCCGCCGCATCCAGCTCGCCGTCCAGTTCCAGAAAATGCCAGTAACGCGCGTTCAACCCGCCCAGCGCCACGCCGAGACGGGCGGCCTCCTGGCGAATCTTGTCGAGCCGAAAGGAAGACAGCGCGGCGCTGCCGGGGAGCGATACGATGGGAAACATGTGCGTCTTTGCAAACGGGCAAAGGCGCTATTTTAGCCGAACGGGGCGCTTCGCCGGGCGGGCCGGCGGGTGAATGGCGGTCTGTTTCTGCCAGAGTTCAAGACATTCGAGGCCGCAGAAATGGTGGATATAGTCCTGTACGTCCGTCACCTTGACCACGTCGGCAGGAATTTCCTTCAGGCAGACCGCGCAACTGAAAACCGTGCAGTGTTCTTCGTCGGCACAATGCGCCACCAACGCGCCGCCGGGAGTGCGATGACGGGTATCCATGGAAAGCCCCTCAAACGCCAGAGTGCTATGAAGTATAGGCAAGATCCTGCGGCTGCCAAGACGACACAGCGGAAACCGGCCCGTGGCATCGTCCTGAGCCGCACACGGGATTCGCGCACGGGATTAGGGTCTGTTAGCGCTATTTTCAGGTCTGCGGCGAGGCCGATTCGGGATGCAGCCCGCGAAGCAGGCCGCGCCGCTGTGCGGGCACAGCAAGCGGACTGCGACAAAGGGATGCGCCCGAATTGGCCCGCCCCTCCGGGTTGCTGCGAGAAAGCGCGTCTGCGGCGTTGCGCCGCTTGGCAAGGGAACGACCCTTGCCGGCGCGACGCGCCTTGCATCCAT
>MKWM01000039.1 GCA_001899765.1 Thiobacillus sp. 63-78 | reverse complement strand
AGCATCTATGCTAGCCGCCACCCCAACCAAAATCAGGATGGCTACCACCACAACACCCACACCTATCGGCTGTAAATTGTTAAAGATCAATCGATTAGACATGCTCTTCGCTGTTCGCGTGCCGCATGCCTGTCGAGAAGGAGCGCATTCTACAGAGCAAAAACTTTCCGTCAACACTTTCGGCCGATAAATTTTAAATAATTGTGACGCGGGCGAATTTTCGCTTGCCAACCTGCGCGACGACGGTCGCGCCGACCGGCACGCTCACGCCCTTGTCGGCCACCCGTTCACCGTCCAGCCTGACGCCACCGCCGGCAATCTGGCGAATGGCATCCGAGGTACTGGCCACCAGTCCGGCCTGCTTCAACAACTGCGGCACAAGCAAGGCACCGTCCACGCCGGGCAGGCTGATTTCCGGCATGTCGTCCGGCAGTGCCCCTTTCTGGAAGCGGGCCTCGAAATCGGCCAGCGCCCGGGCCGCCGCGTCCGGACTGTGAAAGCGCGCCACGATTTCCTGCGCAAAGCGCACCTTGATATCGCGCGGATTGGCGCCCTCGGCCACCTGCCGCTTCCAGTCTTCGATGGCCGCCAGCGGCTCGAACGACAGCAATTGAATGTAGCGCCACATCAAGTCGTCGGAAATCGACATCAGCTTGCCGAAGATCTCCTGCGGCGGCTCGTTGATCCCGATGTAATTGCCCAGCGATTTCGACATCTTGTTGATACCGTCCATCCCCTCGAGCAGCGGCATGGTCAGGATGCATTGCTGGGCCTGGCCATGATGCTTTTGCAGTTCGCGCCCCATCAGCAAATTGAATTTCTGGTCGGTGCCGCCCAGCTCGATATCCGCTTTCAGCTCAACCGAGTCGTAACCCTGAATCAGGGGGTAGAGAAACTCATGGATCGCGATCGGCTGCTGGCTGCTGTAGCGCTTATGGAAATCGTCGCGCTCCAGCATGCGCGCCACGGTATGGGTCGCCGCCAAACGGATCATGCCGGCCGACCCCAGCGTTTCCATCCATTCCGAATTGAAGCGCACCTCGGTCAAGCCCGGGTCCAGTATTTTGAATACCTGCGCCTGGTAGGTTCTGGCATTTTCAGCCACGGCTTCGCGGGTCAGCGGCGGGCGCGTGGCATTCTTGCCCGTGGGGTCGCCGATCATGCCGGTGAAATCGCCTATCAGGAAAATGATTTGGTGCCCCATCACCTGAAACTGGCGCAGCTTGTTCAGCAGCACGGTATGGCCCAGGTGCAGATCCGGCGCCGTCGGATCGAACCCCGCCTTGATCCGCAACGGCCGCCCCGTTTTCAGCTTTTCGACCAGTTCGGTCTCGACCAGCAATTCGTCGGCGCCCCGCTTGATTTCCTGCAAAACGTCCTGCATCAAATACCTTTCCAGTACACGTCAAGTTTGTCCGGATCCGACCGTAAACCATGCATATCATTGCGTGCATCCCGCCATCCCGTGCTCGCAAGTTGCTGTTTTAATTACACAAGACCAATGGGGTCATTTGTGGTAGACTCCCGGTTCGCAAAAAGAAGGGGAAACGGTTCATGCCGCTCACCAAACCGAGAATCTTAACCTATCGCATGACCGGAGCGGAACGCCGCTTCAGCCTGCGTACCCTGGTTGCCCTCTCCAGCTTGCCGCTATTTGGCGTCGTGGCCGCCTTTGGCCTGGCGCCCGACACCAGCACCACCGACATCGCCCCTGAAACGGTTATCGAAGCCATCGCCCTGCCTTCCCTGGCTGACGCCGCGAATGCTGGCACGTTTGAACGCGAAACCGTGATCCAGTCGGGCGACACGATCACCAGCGCGCTGGGACGGCTGAAAATCGACGCACTGGAAATCCAGCGCCTGCTGGCCACCGATGCCGTACGCCAACTGGCAGCCAGCCTGCGGGCCGGCAAGCGCATTCAGGCCACCACCTCACCAGACGGCCAGCTGCTGAGCATCCGCTTCGAACGTCGCGATGGTCCGGTCCTGACCATTCTGCATCAAGGCGACAGCTATATCGCGCAGGAAGACAGCGACCAGATCGAAACCCGTGTGGTCATGCGTGCCGGCCACATCGTGTCGTCGCTGTATGGCGCGACCGACAGTGCGGGCATTCCCGACAAGATCGCCGACAAGATGGCCGACACCTTCTCGACCACCCTGGACTTCCGCGAGGACCTGCGCCGCGGCGATACCTTCTCGGTGATCTACACCGTGAAATACCGCAACGGCGAACCCGTTTCCACCGGCGAACTGCTGGCGGCGGAATTCGTCAATGCCGGAAAGGTCCACCGCGCCGTGCTGTACCGCGACGCATCCGGGCATGAAAGCTATTACACGCCAGAAGGCCAATCGCTGAAGAAAGGCTTCCTGCGTTCGCCGCTCGAATTTTCCCGCGTCACCTCCAATTTCAGCAGTGCCCGCAAGCATCCCGTACTGGGTTACACACGCGCGCATACCGGCGTCGATCTTGGCGCACCGACCGGCACCCGCGTCAAGGCGACGGGTGACGCCACCGTGGAATTCGCCGGGCGCAAGGGCGGCTACGGCAACCTCGTCATTCTGCGGCACCAGAACGGCTACGAAACCTACTATGGCCACCTGAGCGCCTTTGCCCCCGGCATGCGCCGCGGCCGTGCCGTCAGCCAGGGCGAAATCATCGCCTATGTCGGCGCCACCGGCATTGCGACCGGCCCGCACCTGCATTACGAAGTCCGGATCGCAGGCACGCCGTATAACCCCTTGACCGTCAAACTGCCTGGCTCACCTTCGCTGGCGGCCGCACAACGTGGACGCTTCCTGCAACAGACCGCAGGCTGGTCCGAGAAACTGGGCCTGCTGCGCGGCACCAATCTCGCCGCACTCGATTGAGCGCAGGCCCCACACATGAGACCGAACGCTATGTCGGTCTCATGTCCGGCACCAGCCTGGATGGTGTCGATGCAGTGCTTGCCGAAACAGACCCTGCGGGCGGAATCCGTCTTCTCCACACCCACTACCTGCCTTACCCGGACACGCTGCGTGCGCAGTTACTGACGCTGCACAGACCGCAACCCGATGAGATCCATCTTGCCGCCTGCGCGGGCAATGAACTGGCTCGTCTGTACGCCAGGGCAACCAAGGCGGTCCTTGAAGCATTCCCCGGCACGATACGTGCGATCGGCAGCCACGGCCAGACCCTGCGTCATCGCCCGGCAGACGGCTACACCCTGCAAATCGGCAATGCCGCCCTGCTTGCCGAACTCACCGGCATCACGGTCATCTCCGACTTTCGCAGCCGCGACATCGCGGCAGGCGGCCAGGGCGCCCCGCTGGTTCCCGCCTTCCACGCCCAGGTCCTGCAGCATCCCGGCATTCACCGCGTCATCGCCAACATCGGCGGCATCGCCAACCTCACCGATTTACCTGTAAACGGCACCGTCCGCGGGTGGGACACCGGCCCCGGCAATATGCTGCTGGACGCCTGGATCCGGCGCCATCACGGCACCCATTACGACCGCGATGGCGCCTGGGCGGCAAGCGGGACCGTCCATTCCGCCCTGCTGGCGGCTTTGATGAAGCATGCCTACCTGATTCCCTCGCCGCCCAAGAGCGCGGGGCGCGAACAGTTCAATCTGGACTGGCTGGACGCCACCCTGAACGGTCTGGGTGAAGCGGTCGATGCGGTCGACGTGCAGGCCACCCTGCTCGAATTCACCGCCGGCAGTCTCGCCGACGCCGTCCAGCGCGAGTGCCCGGGCGCGCAGGAACTCTATCTGTGTGGCGGCGGCGCGCACAACAGCGCCCTGACGCAGCGGATCAGCGCCCTGCTGCCCCGGCTCAGGGTGGCGACCACGGCGGCACTGGGCATCGATCCCGACTGGGTGGAAGCGCTCGCCTTTGCCTGGCTGGCTCGACAGACGCTGCATCATGTCCCGGGCAATCTTCCGGCCGTGACCGGGGCGCGAGGCAGACGCATCCTGGGTGCGATTTACCCGGCCTGATCCCCGCCAACCACGATCGGCCGACCGTGCGGCCCATGAAAAAAGCGGCCGAAGCCGCTTTCTTCATGGGCTGCACGCGTGCTCAGGACGAGAACGACGAGCCGCACCCGCAGGTGGTGGTGGCGTTCGGGTTCTTGATCACGAACTGCGCGCCTTCCAGGCCTTCGGAATAGTCGATCTCGGCGCCGACCAGATACTGGAAGCTCATCGAATCGACCAGCAGGGTGACGCCGTTCTTGACCATCGCGGTGTCGTCGTCATTCTGCGCCTCGTCGAAGGTAAAGCCATACTGGAAGCCGGAACAGCCGCCGCCCGACACGAATACGCGGAGTTTCAGGTCGGGATTGCCTTCCTCGTCGATCAGGCTTTTGACCTTGGTGGCGGCGCTATCGGTAAAGATCAGCGGGGATTCCATTTCGGTGACTGCATTCATGGTAGTGCTCCTTTAAATATGGGAGTGATTATCCGCATCACCCGCCTTGCGTCAAGCAAAGACCCTGTTCAGGCTACGGAGTTCCGAGGAGGGCCTGCCAACACTAATTTCGCGCCTGCGGCGAGGCCGATTCGGGGATGAGCCCGCGAAGCGAGGCGCGCCGCAGTGTCGTTCACTGCAAGCGGATCGCGACAAAGGGGGCACCCCGTATCGGCCCGCCCCTTCGGGTTGCCGCGAGAAAGCGCGTCTGCGGCGTTGCGCCGCTTGGCAAGGGATAGCCCTTGCCGGCGCGACGCGCCTTGCATCCACCGCTTTCTCGCGGCAACGCAGGTGCGAAATTTAGTGTTGACAGGCCCTCAAGGCAACATCCCCACGTCGGTCAGCGCCGTGTCCTCCGGCAGGCCGAACAGGATGTTCATGTTCTGAACCGCCTGCCCCGCTGCGCCCTTGACCAGATTGTCGATCACCGACAGCACGACCACGGTGTCCCCTCCCTGCGGCCGGTGCACCGCGATCCGGCAGACGTTGGCGCCGCGTACCGAGCGGGTTTCCGGGTGTGCGCCGGCAGGCATCACATCGACAAACGCCTCGTCGGCATAATGTTTCTCGTACAAGGCCTGCAAATCGATATCGGCGTTGAGTCGGGCGTACAAGGTGGCGTGGATGCCGCGAATCAGCGGGATCAGGTGAGGAACGAAGGTGAACCCCACCGGCTTGCCGGAAAAACTGTCCAGACCCTGCTTGATTTCAGGCCAGTGGCGGTGCCCGCCCACCGCATAGGCCTTGAAGTTGTCAGCGGCCTCGGCAAACAGGGTATGGGTTTCCGGCTTGCGGCCGGCACCCGACACGCCCGACTTGACATCCGCCACGAGAAAGCCGGCATCGACCGCGCCGGACGCCAGCAGCGGCAGGAAGCCCAGTTGCACCGAGGTCGGATAGCAGCCCGGATTCGCGATCAGCCGCGCGCCCTTGATTCGCTCACGGTTGATCTCCGGCAGACCGTACACCGCCTCGGCCACCAGGTCCGGGCAGGCATGTTTCATCTTGTACCAGTGCTCCCACACCGCGATGTCCTGGATGCGGAAATCAGCCGCCAGATCGATCACCCTGACGCCCGCATCGAGCAACGCGCGCGTCTGCTGCATCGCCACGCCGTTGGGGGTGGCGAAAAACACCACGTCGCACGTTTCCAGCCCGGCCTCTTCCGGCGTGGAAAACGCCAGCGTCACGCGCCGGCGCAGATTGGGGAACATGTCCGCCACCGGCATGCCGGCTTCCTTGCGCGAGGTAATGGCCTTCAGTTCCACCTGCGGATGGCGCGCCAGCAGGCGCAGCAGTTCGACTCCGGTGTAGCCCGTGCCCCCGACAATACCGACTTTGATCATGGCGTGATTCCTTGCAGAGAATGACTATATTCTAAAGCACGCGAGAGGAGCGGGCATAAAAAAACCGCCCTGAAGCGGGCGGTTCTCCTGGTCTGGCCGGCGGCCAGACCCAATCGATCAGCGCTTGGAGAACTGCTTGCGACGACGCGCCTTGTGAAAACCGACCTTCTTGCGTTCGACTTCACGGGCATCGCGGGTCACCAGGCCCGCGGCTTTCAGTGCCGGCTTCATTTCAGCGTCCAGGTCGATCAGCGCGCGGGTGATACCGTGGCGCACCGCGCCGGCCTGGCCCGATTCACCGCCGCCCGCGACGTTGACCATGATGTCGAAGCGGCTCAGGTTGTCCGTCAGCGCCAGCGGTTGACGCACGATCATGCGACCGGTTTCGCGCGAGAAATACTCGTCCACCGGCTTGTCGTTGACGATGATCTTGCCGCTGCCGGCCTTGATGAACACACGGGCAACCGACGATTTGCGCCGCCCCGTACCGTAGTTGTAATTACCGATCATGATGCGGCCTTAACGTGGAGGTCGAGGGGTTGGGGCTGCTGGGCTTCGTGCGGATGGTCCGCGCCCGCGTAAATCTTCATTTTCTTGATCATGGCGTAGCCGAGCGGTCCCTTGGGCAGCATGCCCTTGACCGCTTTTTCCAGCGCGCGGCCGGGGAAGCGTTCCTGCAGCTTGTCGAAGTTCGTTTCGTAGATGCCGCCGGGGTAGCCGGAGTGGCGGTAGTATTTCTTGTCGAGGCCCTTGTTGCCGGTCACGACCATCTTGCCGGCATTGACCACCACGATGTAATCGCCGGTGTCGACGTGCGGGGTGTACTCGGGCTTGTGCTTGCCGCGCAGACGGCGGGCGATCTCGGAAGCCAGGCGGCCCAGCACTTTGTTGTCGGCGTCAACCACGAACCAGTCGCGTTTGACTTCATGCGTTTTAGCGGAAAAGGTTTTCATGACCCAGCCCCTGCACAGAGGACATTCTCGGAAAGCCGGGCATTTTAACCGCCCATCGCGGACAAAGTCAAACAACAAACTCCAACACTGTCTTCCGGCGGACAGCCTGACATACAATCCCCGCCATGACCGCCTGGCTTGCCACCCACCTGATCGCCCTGGCCCTTCTGCCACCGCTGTCACTGGTGCTCCTGCTGGCTGCCGGGCTTATCGTCCACCGTCGCCGCCCCCGCCTGGCCATGCTGCTGATCCTGTCATCCACCTTTGCGCTCTATGCCCTGTCCACGCCCTGGGTGGGCGGGCTGCTGCAGAAAAGCCTGGAAATCAGCGCGCCCGTCACCCCTGCCCGGTGGCAGACGGCGGACGCGATTGTCGTGCTGGGCGGCGGCCGGCGGCTCGACTCGGCCGAATACGGCAGCGACACGCTCAATGGGCTCAGCCTGGAACGCCTGCGCTACGGCGTCTTTCTCCACCGCCACAGCGGCCTGCCGCTGCTGGTCACCGGCGGCAGGCCCGGTGGCGGCACCCTGTCCGAAGGCCGCATCATGCAGCACATCCTGCAAAGCGAATACGGCATCGCGCCCCGCTGGGTCGAAGACGCCGCGCTCACGACCTGGGACAACGCCCGTCTGTCGGCCCGCTTGCTGCGCGATTCCGGCGTCCGGCGCATCGTCCTGATCACCCATGCCTGGCATCTGCGGCGCGCCGTCCCCTTGTTCGAGGCCCAGGGGCTCGACGTCGTCCCGGCCGGCATCCAGTTTGCCAGCACGCGGCTCGATTCCCTCCTCGACGTCATCCCCACGCCTGCCGGTCTGCGCGACAGCACGTTCGCCTTGCACGAATGGATCGGTATTTTGTGGTACAAACTCCGGTCCAGCCTCTAACCCACCCAGCCGTTCGCCCCGAGTCCTCCGCAGGGTGGCCGCTACTGAAGGAACCCCATGAAAGCCCGCGTCAAACTCATCGAAGGCGTCAGTTTCGTCGGCCAGAGCGCATCCGGCCATTCCGTCGTCATGGACGGCCCGCCCGATTTCGGCGGCAAAAACCTCGGCATCCGGCCGATGGAAATGCTGCTGATCGGCATGGGCGGCTGCTCGGCCGCCGACGTCGTCCACATCCTGCGCAAGGCGCGCCAGCAGGTGACCGACTGCGTCGCCGACCTGAGCGCCGAACGCGCCGACACCGACCCCAAGGTATTCACGAAAATCCACCTCCACTTCACCATTGCCGGCAAGGCGCTGGATCCCAAACGGGTCGAACAGGCGGTGAAACTCTCCGCCGAAAAATACTGCTCGGCCTCGATCATGCTCGGCAAGGTGGTCGAGATCACGCACGATTTCGAGGTGGTGGAAGACTGAAACGCAAACGGGCGCCGAAGCGCCCGTTACCAGGGAACATCAGAAACGCTTAAACCGCGATTTGCTCGAAAGAAAATTTCGGGATATCCGCTCGATCGCGCGCATGCTCGACAGTGATGCCGCACACATTCCCGTCCGCATCCAGATCCAGCAAGGTATTTTCATCCAGATCTCTGCTCTCGCTCACCGGAGTGGATTTGAACTCGATATAAAGCGTATCGGTATCCTGAAAGTACTTGATCTTCATGGCACGAACCTCCGATCAAAAAATGCGTTGTGGACGGTTTCCCCATCCGGCAGAAGGATTACCCGCAAATACCTGCCCTCGGCCCCCACAATGGATGCCCAGCGGCGAATTCGGCCATCGGCCTGAATCACCTCCCGCTCGGGGTGATCGATCACATACTGAATCCACTCCAGCTCAATCGAGGCCCGGTCGGGTCGTTGCCTCATGGAGAGGAAATACTGGGTGAATTTCACGTTCACCAGTGTAACAAACAAAGTAGCGTTTCAATCGGGCCATGACTACGCCCCCGCCTTCGACGTCGTCCACATCCTGCGCAAGGTCGCCGAAATGACGCACAATTTCGAGGCCGCGGAAGGCTGATCGGTTACAAGTCAAACATGGCTGTTTCACCTTGGCGCCAAGTCAGGCGATACTTGAATCCGTCGATCGCTTCCAGGGACCCGTCATGACCGAAATTCATTTCATCGTAGAAGAAACACCGGAAGGCGGCTTCATCGCTCGCGGGGTTGGTGCGGACATTGTCACCGAGGCCGACGATCTGCCCAGCCTCCACGTCCAGGTCAGAGACGCCGTACATTGCCATTTCGACGAAGGGCAATCCCCCACCATCATCCGCCTGCACATCACACGCGAGGAAGTCCTCACCGCATGAAAATTCCGCGCGATTTGTCCGGCGCGGAACTGGTCAAACATCTTGCCCTCTGGGCTATGCCACGACTCGCCAGACCGGCAGCCACATTCGCCTGACCAGCACGGCTCATGGCGAGCACCACATCACCCTCCCCAATCACGACCCTTTGAAAATTGGCACCCTCGCCGCCCTATTGGCCAGCATCGCTGCGCATCATGGCCTCACGCGAGACGAACTGCTCCGGAAATTGTTCGGCTAAACGTCAAGCCGCCGACACAGGACGCCGGCGCACGCCCGGATCCACGTCCATTTCACCGTCACCGGCAAGGCGCTCGACCCCAGGCGCGCCGAATAGGCGGTGAAACTCTCCGTCGAAAAATACTGTTTGGCCAGCACCATGCTCGGCAAGGTCGCCGAGATCACGCACGATTTCGAGGTGGCGGAGGGCTGACGCCCCGAAAACCAACGGGCACCCAAGGGAGTCCGTTGCGCCTGTCTTAACCGTCCTCACCCGGAACTTGCTGTTGCTCGCACCATTTCCGCCACATTCCCCTGAAGGCCGCCTCCAGGTTGCGGGCGAAGCGAGGCGCATCACAGAGCGGCGAGACAAGCAGACGCTCGCGAAGACCTGACCGCAATTCCGCCAGGGTTTTCGTGTCACGGGCAAAAGCCACCGCTTTTGCCACGTAATCGTCCGTATCGGCAGCAATCCATTCCGGCAGCCCTGCGTTGTGCAAAATCGTCTCGCCCTGATGGCTGATGAACCGGTCGCCCCTGAGCGCCAGCACCGGCACCCCCATCCAGAGCGCTTCCATCGTGGTGGTAATGCCGGGATAGGGGAAAGGATCCAGGGCAATGTCAACCTGGTTGTAAGCCTGGAAATGCGCCTCGTGGGTTGGAAACTGTCCTTCTATCACGAAACGATCCGCGCCAATTCCATGCCGTGCGAAACGGGCCATGAGTTGCTCGCGCACCTCGGGCACGCCCAGATTCCTGGTCTTGAGAAACAACCGCCCTTCGGGCACAGCCCACAACACACGCGACCAGCACGCCACCACCTCGTCCGTGATCTTGCTCAGATTGTTGAAGCAGCCAAACGTGACAGTCCCCTTGTTCGAGGCCGGCAACGGCGCGACTTCGACCGGCAGGTCCGGAGGCGAAAAGCAGATATACGTTTCGGGCAAACGCCAGGGCGTTTCCGTGAACTGATCCTCTTCGCCGGCCGGCAACGCCCAGGGGTCGGCGAGGAGGTAGTCCATCGCGGCCAGGCCGGTGGTTCCCAGATAACCCAGCCAGCTGACCTGTACCGGGGCCGGCTTCCAGGCAAACATAGCCAGGCGATTGCCTGCAGTATGTCCGGCGAGATCGATCAGGATATCGATGCCGTCAGCGCGGATCCGGCGTGCGAGCGCCTCGTCGCTCATCTTGTGCGTGACGCTGGGTTCGAGCCAATGGGGAATCGAGCGGTGAAAATGCTCGTTGAGCACATCCCTGCGCTCAGCCGTCGCATAGGCGAACAACTCGACCACGCTCGGATCAAGGCTCGCCAGCACATTCTGCAAAAAGAAGCCCACCGGGTGCTGTCCGAGGTCGCCGGAGACCAGACCGATGCGCAAACGGCGATCAGGATCGGGCACATTGTCGTGCTGTACGAACGGCACCGCCTTGCGTGCCGCCTGCTCGCCAAAGGCACGCGCCTCCGCGAGCAAAGCCCGGGGCGAGGCATCCGCCTGGTAGTTCAAGACCAGCAAGAGGGCGCTGTGCAGGTAGTACGCATCCGGTTTGCGCACCAGGCCTTCGCGATAGCATGCCAGCGCCTCCGAATGACGGCCCATGTCCAGCAAGGTGCCTGCGGCCCCACTGAACGCCGCATCAAAATCGGGCTGGAACTCCAGCGCGCGCCGCAAGGAATCAAGCGCCGCTTCATGGCGCCCCGCATCCTTGAGCGCCACGCCCAGGTCCTTGTGCAACGCGGCATCCGTTGGGCTGAGTTCGATCGCGCGGCGATAGGCTTCAATCGCAGGCTCATAACGCGCCAAGTGACGCAAGGCATGCCCCATACTCTGATGGAGTTCAAACGAATCGGGCCACTTCTCGATCGCGCCTTGCAACAAGGTCACGAGTTCCTCATAGCGGTCGAGTCGAGGCAAGGCCAGGGCCAGTTTGCCATAGGCATCGACGAGCGTCGGTTCGAGCCTGAGCGCCCGCTCATAGGCGGCTGCCCCCTCTTCAAACCGTTCCAGTTCGCACAGCACATTGCCCCGGTTCATCTGGAACACCGCGGCATCCGGCCGCAGCGCGGCAGCTTTTTCGAAGGCCGTCAACGCTTCGTCATGCCGACCGAGTTTCTGCAACACATTGCCGAGATTGTTGTGCGCGTCCGCCAGGTTCGGCGCAGCAGCCAGCGTCCGCCGATACGCCGCGAGCGCCTCGTCCAGACGCTCCAGACGCTCCAGAGCGAAGCCGAGGTTGTACAGCGCCGGTGCCATCGCGCCATCATGTTCCACCGCGCGCCGCAGATGGGGAACCGCATCTTCCGGGCGTCCTTGAAGCAGCACCGCCATGCCCAGCAGATACGCTGCCTGGGCCGATTTTCCGGGCCGCAACCGCAGTGCCTGGCCCAACTTTTCCGCCTCGGCATAACGTCCCGCCTGCAACAGGGCCTCGATTTGGCGCAGCGCCTCGTTGAGCGGCACGGGTTTCTCGGGCTTCTTCTTTTTTCCCGAGCGGGCCTGTTTGAGCAGTTCGTCCGCCAGCGGATGGCGCAGGCCCTTGCCGATCGCCTCCGAGATCACTTTCTTGGCCTCGCTTGACCGATCCAATGCCAGCAAGCACTCGGTCAACACCAGCCAGTGTTGCGCATTGCCGGGCGCGATCCGGCGCGCGTCCTCCAGCACAGGCAGCGCCGCCTGGCAATCGCCCTGGCTCAGCAGCAGTTCACCCAGAAACCCGAGCACGTCGGGCTGCTGCGGATAGCGGATCAGAACCTGCCGGCAGAGCGCCACCGCCTCGTCGGGTCGTCCGCCCTTGCGGTATTCGAGCGCCATCTGCATGGATTGCTGGAGATCGGGCGGCATGGCGGGCGAATGAGGAACAGGCATCGTGGGTATTGTGGCAACCAAGGGAAAAACATGCGGCAGAGCGCGATTTTACAACCCCCGCCCCTGCCCCATCCAATAAAAAAACGGGCTCCCGCAGGAGCCCGTTTCAACTTCATCTTCAAACCGGGTGGCCCCGGCGTTAAATCAGAAGGTGTGCTTCATGCCGAGGCCGAACACCGAAGGATCGTCACCCATGTGGCCGAGGGAGGAGTTGCTGGTGCCGGCAGCACCCAGACCGTAGGCGCCACCAGCGAGGGCGGTGCCGTCGTTCTTGACCTTGGCGTAGAAGGCGTAGGCGGTGGTACGCTTGGACAGCGCGTAGTCAGCACCCAGGGTGTACTGCTTGGCGCCGCTATTGGAAACGTTGTTGGTCTCTTCGGCCTTCAGGTAGTTGGCCTTGAGGGTGATGGCGCCAATGGCGTAGTTGCCGAACAGGCCCCAGGCCTTGCGGTCGGCCAGGTTGTCGTTGTTGTTCACCAG
Organism: Thiobacillus sp. 63-78; assembly: GCA_001899765.1. Lineage (GTDB taxonomy): Bacteria > Pseudomonadota > Gammaproteobacteria > Burkholderiales > Thiobacillaceae > Thiobacillus. The sequence continues at coordinate 30,413 of MKWM01000039.1, read as the reverse complement.
GTCACCCGAGGCCTTCTCGTACAGGCCACCGATCTTGGCGCCGGCGAAGCTGTAACCGGCAATCACACGCCAGATTTTGCTGGAAATGTCGTTGGGGCTGGTAAGAGAATTCAGTACGTTGTGCTTCTCGTAGCCGGCACCCAGCAGCAGCGGGCCATTGTTGTAGTTGGCCGCCACGCTCCAGGCGTCGTTCTTGTTACAGTCGAGGCCGGCAATACAAGGAGCGTTAGTGTTGTTCGCCGTGCCGGTGTCGGTGCTATAGGCCAGGGATGCCGACAGACCGCTGAAGTCGGGGGTCACGTACTGGATGGTGTTGTTGGTACGCGCATCCCAGATGTTCGCGCCGTTCGCGGCCGTGCCCAGAATGTTGCGGGAGTCGGCGATGCCGTCGCCGAAGTTGTCAACCGCGCGGCCGAGACCCTTCATCGGGGTGTCGATCTTGCCCAGCATGACGGTACCGAAGCCGCCTTTCAGGCCGACGAAGGTGTTGCGGGCGGCCAGGTTGCCGCTGCCATTGTCAGTCGCAATGGACGACTCGATCTGCCAGATGGCGGCCAGGCCGCCACCGAGGTCTTCGGTGCCCTTGAAGCCGAGGCGGCTGGAGTTGTTGTTGATGCTGGTGCTCTTGTCCGCGCCGGACACGCCGCTGTCGATGCGCTCGACGGACAGGTTCATCACGCCGTAGATGTCAACGTTGCTGGTGGCGGCGAAAGCCGGGGCGGCAAAGGCGGAAGCCAGTGCCAGGGCGATCAGTTTCTTTTGCATTGCAAATCTCCTTGATTACGGAATGTTCGAAAGCTCTGCAGAGCTGTCCTGCACGGACATGTGCTTGAGGGACACTGCCGATTATCCAGACTCCCCTCCGGCCGGCAAGCAAAGTTGTTGTTTTTTCCATCAAATCGCCCACAAAGTGTTGTTTTGTTGCACAAAGGCAACAGCCCTTCCATCGACCGGCTGCCGTGAAGCGGCCAAGCCTGCGGCTTACAATGGCGCATCATCCATTCAATCAAGCCAGGGAGATGCCCATGCGCTGGGAAAACGGACGCCGTAGCGACAATATCGAGGACCGGCGCGGCATGCGCGTGAGTGGCAGGGGGCTGGCCGGCGGCGGCATCGGGGCGATTGTGCTGGCGCTGGTGGCGATGTATTTCGGCGTGGATCCCTCGGTCGTCCTGAATCAGGCGGGCAGCCTGGCGCCGACGCAGGACACACGCCCGCCCGCTGCGTCCAGCCCGGAGGAGGAGAAATTGAAGGATTTCGTGTCGGTGGTGCTGGCCGATACGGAAGACGTATGGAGCGCGCTGTTCAAGGAGACTGGCAAGCCCTACCCGCCGCCCACGCTGGTGCTGTATAGCGGCGCGGTGCAGTCGGCATGCGGCTTTGCCGAAGCGGCGATGGGGCCGTTCTACTGCCCGGGCGACCATAAGCTGTATCTGGACATGTCCTTTTTCAACGATCTGGCCAAACGCCACGACGCACCGGGCGATTTCGCGCAGGCCTACGTGGTGGCGCACGAGGTCGGCCATCACGTGCAGACGCTGCTGGGCATCTCGGACAAGGTCAACGCGGCGCGCAGCCGGGCGGGGGAAGCGGCGGGCAACGCCTTGCAGGTGCGGATGGAACTGCAGGCCGACTGCTTCGCCGGGGTGTGGGCCTACCACGCCAACCAGGCGCGGCAGGTGCTGGAGCCGGGCGATACCGAGGAGGCGCTCGCGGCGGCGGCCGGGGTGGGCGACGACCGCCTGCAGCAACAGGCGCGCGGCTACGTGGTACCGGAGTCCTTCACCCACGGTTCGTCGGAACAGCGCATGCGCTGGTTCAGCCGCGGCATGCAGCACGGCGATCCGGGGCAGTGCGACACCTTCAAGGCGGCGCGGTTGTAGCTGTTCGCCATGCATATCTGGGTCGACGCCGACGCCTGCCCGGGCGTGATCAAGGACATCCTGTTCCGCGCGGCGGAGCGGCGGCGCCTGCCGCTGACGCTGGTGGCCAACCGCCTGCTGCGGGTGCCGCCTTCGCCTTATATCCGCGCGCTGCAGGTGTCGAAAGGCTTCGACGTCGCCGACGCCGAAATCGTGGAACGGGTGGCGGGCGGCGATCTGGTGGTGACGGCGGACATTCCGCTGGCGGCGGCACTGATCGACCAGGGCGCGTTCGCGCTGTCGCCGCGCGGCGAGTTCTACAGCAGCGAGAACATCCGCGAGCGGCTGGCGCTGCGCGACTTCATGGAAGGGATGCGCGGCGCGGGCGCGGACATTGCGGGGCCGTCCGCGCTGTCGCAAGCGGACCGGCAGGCGTTCGCCAACCAGCTCGATCGTTTTCTGGCGCGGCAGCACGGCCGCTGAATCCTCTCAGGCCCGGCGCCCCACTCCGGCCAGCCCGAGCAGCAGGCGCACGGCGCCGTAGGCCAGGCGCGACAGCATGCGCTGCCGCCAGGAACGGCGCCGCCAGTCGGCGAGGTCGAGCGGAGCGGACTGGTCGATGGCCCGCTGCAGGCGCTGCCTCAGGTCGCCGGCAAAGGCCGCGTCGTCGACGACGATGTTGGCCTCGCGCGCGAGCAACAGGCTGAAGGGATCGATGTTGCTGGACCCCACGGTGGCCCAGTGGCCGTCGACCACCGCCGCCTTGGCGTGCAGTTCGCTGGCCTGGTATTCATGGATCGCCACGCCGGCCTTCAGCAGGTTCTGGTAAAGCGCGCGCGCGGCGCTCTGATAGAAGCGGTGGTCGGTATGGCCCTGCACCAGAAGCTGCACCCGCACGCCGCGCGCGGCGGCGTTTTTCAGCAGCTTGCGGAAACGGTTCCCGGGCAGGAAGTAGGCGTTGGCGATGAGGATGTCCTCGCGCGCCAGCGCCAGCGCCATGAGGTAGCTGCGCTCGATGTCGCGGCGATGGGCGAAGTTGTCGCGCACCGCGAAGGCGGCGCGCACGCGGCCGTCGGTCGGCCACGACGGCTCGACCGGCAGCTGCTTGCGCTCGCCGGGCTGCAGCTGCGTCAAGGCCACCAGCCACCACAGATGGCGCGCGTTCCAGTGGATGCGGGCAAGCAGCGGGCCCTGCACTTCGACGCTGAAATCGAGCCGCGGCACGGTGAAGCGCGCCGGCTCGAAATCGTCGATGAGGTTCATGCCGCCGACGAAGGCGATGCGCGCATCGATCACCGCCAGTTTGCGATGCAGCCGCCGCAGGCTTTTGGGGTTGGCGCGCCAGCCGTTCACCAGCGCACGATAGACCAGCACGCTTGCGCCTGCCGCCCTGAGCGCATCCAGCCAGGCGGACGGCAGTTCGCGCGAGCCCACGCCATCGATCAGCACGCACACCCGCACGCCGCGCCGCGCGGCGCGGATCAGGGCATCGCGCACGGCTCCGGCAGTGGGGTCGGCATTGAAAATATAGGTTTCGAGATGGACTTCGGTGTGCGCGGCGTCGAGGGCCGCGATCAGCGCCGGAAAGAATTCACCGCCGCTTTGCAGCAGCCGCAGCCGGTTGCCGGGAACCAGCTCGACGCCGCGAAAAAACAGCGCGCGCAAGCGGTTGCGCGCGGTCATCCGGCCAGTTGCAGTTTGGCGCTCAGCGCGGCGTGGTCGGAAATGCGGTGCCAGGCGTTGCCGGTATGGACTTGCGCCGTCTGGATGGTGAAACGTCGGATGTAAATGCGGTCGAGCTGGAACATGGGCAGGATGGACGGATAGCTGCGCGCCGGCTTGCCGTGGTGGCTCTCGAACACCTCGACCAGCCCGAGCTCATCCTCGAAATAGCGGCCGACGCGCACGCGCCAGTCGTTGAAGTCGCCCGCCAGGATCAGCGGCGCCCCGTCCGGCACCATTTTGCGCACGCGCGCCGCGATCTGCGCCAATTGGCGCTTGCGCCCGCCCTCGTTCAGCGCCAGGTGCACGTTGATGCAGTGCACCGGCGCTGCCACACCGGGCACCTCGATCTGGCAATGCAGCATGCCGCGGCTTTCGTACGCATGGGCGGAAATGTCCTCGTTTTCCCAGTTGAGGATCTTGTAGCGCGACAGGATGGCGTTGCCGTGATGGCCGGTGTCGTAGACGCAGTTCTTGCCATAGGCGGAGTCGGTGTAGACGTGGCCGGCCAGGAACTCGTGCTGCGGCCGGCCGGGCCAGTGCTGGAAACGGCTGGCGCGCGGGCCATGGCAGCCCTGCACTTCCTGCAGGAACACGATGTCGGTGCCCAGCGTACCGAGGCGGTCGCGCAGTTCATGCACGGTCAGCCGCCGGTTGAATTGCGACAGACCCTTGTGGATGTTGTAACTGGCGATATGCAGGGGAGAAGTCATCGAATCACTCATTCCTTCATTATATGCGCGCGGGAAGCAGCCGGATGGCCGCCGCATTGCTGGGCGAAAAACATCGCTCGGCCGCGGTTTCCCACGGCAGCCATTCATAGCGCAGGTGTTCGCGCGGCGCAAGTACGACCGGTTGCGGGGCGGGAAGTTGCAGACCGAACACGTGTTCGGTGTTGTGGCTGACACCGGGTGCGTAGCGGTGGCGCCAGCGCGCGTAGATGGCGTAGCGGTTTTCGATGCCCCATGGCGTCAGCGCAAACCGCCTGGCGTCGAGCCCGGTTTCCTCGCGGACTTCGCGGACCGCGGTCTGCTCCAGCGTTTCGCCGGCCTCCTGCGAACCGGTGACCGACTGCCACAGGCCCGGCGCGTCGGCGCGCTCCAGCAGCAGCACCTGGCCATCCGCCGTGTGGATGACGACCAGCACCGAGACCGGAATCTTGTGTGCAATCAAATGACGCGGGCGTTGAGCGGGATGCCGGTCGCCAGGATGGCGATCAGGCGGTCGATATTGGGATGCTTGCCGGGGTGTGTGCTGGCGTCCTCGGTGTGTTCGGCGAAAATCGCCAGGCCTTCCGCGGCGGCCTCGGCATTGATCGCGCCGTATTGCTGCGCAAGATAGGCGTACACCCGGAACGATCCGGCGCTGCCGGGCGCGTTGGCGATCGTCGCGGCCTCGATGCCGGCGGCGTCGGTCAGCACCAGCTTAGCGCCCGTGGCCTCGGGCAGGGTTTTCAGGGTGTCGGCGAATTTCATTGCAAATCCTTTATCCGCGAATATCGCAAAGGGTATTCGCGGACAAAAAGCTTCAGGCCGCCTTGTCCGCCGGATTGACGTTGCGCAGGCGGATGTGCAGCTCGCGCAACTGCTTTTCGTCGACCACGTTGGGCGCGTTGGTCATCAGGCAGGAGGCGCGCTGGGTCTTGGGGAAGGCGATGACGTCGCGGATCGAGTCGGCGCCGGCCATCAGCGTCACCAGGCGGTCCAGTCCGAATGCCAGACCGCCGTGCGGCGGCGCGCCGTATTGCAGGGCGTCGAGCAGGAAGCCGAATTTCTCGCGGCGTTCCGCCTCGTCGATGTTCAGGGCCGCGAACACTTTCTCCTGCACTGCCTCTTGATGGATACGCACCGAGCCGCCGCCCACTTCCCAGCCGTTCAGCACCATGTCGTAGGCCCTTGACAACGTCTTGCCCGGATCGCTGGCAAGGTAGGCCTCATGGCCGTCCTTCGGGGCGGTGAAGGGATGGTGCAGCGCATCCCAGCGGTTCTCGTCTTCGTTGTACTCGAACATGGGAAAGTCGATCACCCATAGCGGCGCCCAGGCGCGGCCGTCCACGTGGCCCTTCTCGTGGCCGATCTTGAGGCGCAGCGCGCCGAGGGCGTCGTTGACGACCCTGGCCTTGTCGGCGCCGAAGAAGATCAGGTCGCCGTTTTGCGCGCCGGTGCGTTCCATCACCGCGCGCAAGGCGGCTTCGGAGAGGTTCTTGACGATGGGCGACTGCAGGCCCGTTTCATTCAACTGGCTGACGTCGTTGACCTTGATGTAGGCGAGCCCCCTGGCGCCGTAGATCTTGACGAACTCGGTGTAGCCGTCGATTTCGCTGCGGGTGAGCGCGCCGCCGCCGGGAATGCGCAGGGCGGCGACGCGGCCCTTGGGATCGTTGGCCGGGCCGGAGAAGACCTTGAACGCGACGTCCCGCATCGCATCGCCGACGTCGACGATTTCCAGTGTCACCCGCAGGTCGGGCTTGTCCGACCCATATTTATTCATCGCCTCGGCATGGCTCATGCGCGGGAAAGCGGCGGGCAGGACGATGTCCTGCGCCTGCTTCATCATGTCGCGGATCATGCCCTCGGCCAGGTCCATGATGGCCGCCTCGTCCATGAACGAGGTCTCCAGATCCACTTGCGTGAACTCGGGCTGGCGATCGGCGCGCAGATCCTCGTCGCGGAAGCACCGGGTGATCTGGAAATAGCGGTCAACGCCCGCCACCATGAGCAGCTGCTTGAACAGTTGCGGCGACTGCGGCAGCGCGTAGAACATGCCGTCGTGCACGCGGCTCGGCACCAGATAATCGCGCGCGCCTTCCGGGGTCGAGCGCGTCAGCATCGGCGTTTCGACCTCGATGAAGCCGTTGGCATCGAGGTAGTCGCGCATGATTTTCGATACACGGTAACGCAGCCTGAGGTTTTTCTGCATCGGCTCGCGGCGCAGGTCGAGGTAGCGGTACTGCAGGCGGATATTCTCGTTGAGGGTGTCGTCGTCGATCTGGAACGGCGGCGTCAGTGAGGGGTTCAGCACTTCCAGCTTTTTGGTCAGCAGCTCGACCATGCCGGTTGACATATTGGGGTTCTCGGTGCCGGCGGGACGCGGCCGCACCAGGCCCTCGATCCTGAGCACGAACTCGGCACGCACGTCCTCGGCCAGCTTGAACGCTGCCGGGGTGTCGGGGTCGATCACCACCTGCATCAGGCCTTCGCGATCGCGCAGATCGATGAAGATCACGCCGCCGTGATCACGCCGCCGGTGCGCCCAGCCGCACAGGGTGACGGTGTTGCCGATGTCGGCGGCGCTGACGGCGCCGCAGTAATGTGTACGCATGCTGTTTTCCTAGAGGCTCCGCCCCGATTCGCTGGAGGCAACGCCCATCGAGACGATGTATTTCAACGCGCGATCGACCGACAGATCCAGTTCGACGACCTCGCTCTTTTTGACATAAAAATAAAATCCGTTGACCGGGCTCGGTGTGGTGGGAATGAACACCGCGACGTGCTCCTCCGGCAGCAGACCCGCCACCTCGGCGGGCAGATTGGTCTGAAACGCCAGCGACCACGCCTGCGGATGCGGATAGCGCACCAGCAGCACCTTGCGGAAGGCATGGCCGCTGCCCGACAGAATCGTGTCGGACACCTGCTTGACGCTGCCGTAGATGGTCTTCACCACCGGAATGCGGACCAGTTGCCGCTCCCAGAAGTCGATGATTTTCTGGCCAAAGAAATTGGCGCCGAACACACCGGTCAGCATGATGACCAACAGCGTCAGGATCGCCCCCAGGCCGGGAATCCGAACCCCCAGCCAGGCCTCGGGCAACCATTTGGCCGGCAGCACCAGCAGGCTCTGGTCCATGGTACCGATCAGCAGGCTGAGTACCCACAGGGTGATTCCCAGAGGCACCCAGATCAGCAGACCGGTAACAAAATAACGCTTCATATAGGCCATTCAGTCAGAAACAAAGAAGCGGACGGCTCGCACCGCCCGCTTCCCGAGTGCTTCGCGTCGCGTCAGTTACACGCCGGACACGCGGCGGCGGCAGGCGCAGGCGTGTCGGGTTTACTGTCGGGTGTCGTATCGGGTTTGGGGTCCGCCGGCTTGCCGCCGTTGCCCTTGAAATCGGTCGCGTACCAACCGGTTCCCTTCAGCGCGAAACCGGCCGCCGTCACCTGTTTGGCGTAGGCTGCCTGCCCGCAGGACGGACACCTCGTCAACAGGGCATCGGACACTTTCTGCATTTCGTCCTGAGCAAACCCGCAGGCGGTGCATTGGTAGGCATAAATCGGCACGGGCATTCTCCGCCAATCAAAAAGTTGCAGAATTATACCTAACGATGGGTACAAGCACCCAAACGACGGGCACAAGTACCCAAACTGACGGGCACCAGCGCCCAACCAGCGGGGGGCTGGTTCTAGAACGGAATATCGTCGTCCATGTCGTCAAACCCGCTGCTGGCCGGGCGCTGCGCGGCGGCCGGCGCGCCTGGATTGGCGGCGCGTGGCGGGTTGCGCGGTGCGGGGGCGGACCCGCCCTCATCCATGTCGGCCATGCCACCGCCGCTGCGCCCGCCCAGCATCTGCATGCGGTCGCCGCGGATTTCGGTCGCGTACTTTTCGACGCCTTCCTTGTCGGTGTATTTGCGGGTACGGATCGAACCTTCGACATACACCTGGCCGCCCTTCTTCAGGTATTGCCCGCAGACTTCGGCGGTGCGTCCAAAGAAGCTGACCCGATGCCATTCGGTCTGCTCGACCATCTGGCCGCTCTTGTCCTTGTATTTGTCGGTGGTGGCGATGGCCAGGTTGGCGACGGCCTCTCCGCTCGGCAGGTAGCGCATTTCAGGATCGCGTCCGAGGTTGCCGACCAGAATCACTTTGTTGACGGATGCCATGTTTTCCCCTGGGTGTAAGCGTTGTCGTGTTGCGGATTCTATCAGGACAAACGGTGCGGCCGGGACCGGCCTGTCAGGCGCCGGCCGTCTCAAGCAGGGTACGGGTAGCGGTTTCATCCCAGCCATGCAGGCTGACCTTGAGCATGGCCACGCCCTCCTCGGCCAGCACCACGGCTTCGACCACGCCGGCCACCGCCGCCAGTTTCGTTTTCAGCAGCGTCGCCTGCTCCGCATGCATGGTGCCGACGCGGAACATGCGGGTCTTGATCGCGGGCGGCGCGGTCATCGACAGGCTCAGCGCCAGCCAGATCGCCATCAGGACGACACAGAACAGGAACACGGCGTAAAACCCGACATGCTGCGCCAGCCAGCCGCCAAAAACGCCTCCGAAGAACAGGCCCAGCGCCTGGGCGGTATTGTAAATGCCCATCGCGCTGCCCTTGGCCGACACGGGAGCAAGCTTGGAAACCAGCGAGGGCAGGCTGGCTTCGAGCAGGTTGAACGCGGCAAAGTAGAAGAACAGCGCCCACACGATGCCCCAGAAATGTCCGATGCCGAACGCGAGCCCCAACTGGGCCAGCAACATCAACGCCACCGCGCCGACAAACACCGGTTTCAGCTTGCCGTATTTTTCGCCATAGATGATGGCTGGCAGAATCAGCAGGAACGAGCCCAGCAGCACGGGCAGGTAAACCATCCAGTGCTGGGACGGCGGCAAGCCGCTATTCTTGAGCGCAACCGGCACCACGACGAACATCGCCATCTGGGCCGCGTGCAGGGAAAAAATACCGAAGTCGAGGCGCAGCAACTGGGCGTTGTGCAGCACGTCCTTCAGCCGCGCCGGATTGGCCTGGGCGTCGGCATGAAAATGACTGATCTGCGGATCGGGCACCCACACGTTCACGACCCAGATGGCGCCCAGCGCCAGCACGCCGGTCAACGCAAAAATTCCCGGCACGCCGATGAGATGGTCGAGCGTCGGCCCCGCCACCATGGATACGGCAAACACGATCCCGATGGTCGAACCGATGAGCGCCATCGCCTTGGTCCGGTGTTCTTCACGGGTCAGGTCGGCCAGCATGGCAATGATGGCGGCGGAAATCGCCCCCGCGCCCTGGATGGCGCGGCCGGCGATCGTCCAGTAGATATTGGGAGCCGCCGCCGCCACGAAGCTGCCGATCGCAAACAGGATCAGCCCGAAAATGATCACCTTCTTGCGGCCGATGCGATCGGACGCCACGCCGAACGGGATCATCAGCAGCGCCTGGGTCAGGCCATACATGCCCAGCACCAGCCCCACCAGGGTGTGGTTGTCGCCGCCCGGCAGGTGTTCGGCGTAGAGCGCGAATACCGGCAGGATCAGAAACATGCCCAGCATACGCAGACCGAAAATCGCTGCCAGACCCGACGCCGCGCGTTTTTCAGCGCGCGTCATGCTTTCTGAAAGGTCGATTTGAGTCACGTCGGGATGTGCTAAACAGTGTTAGGCGAATTCGTGAAGTCCGTTATATTAGCAGGTTGCGAATTACGCCTCACGCACCCCGACAATGGAATTCATCCGCATCCGCGGCGCCCGCACCCACAACCTGAAGAACGTCAACCTCGATCTGCCGCGCAACAAGCTGGTGGTGATCACCGGGCTGTCGGGTTCGGGCAAGTCCTCGCTCGCGTTCGACACGCTCTACGCCGAAGGCCAGCGGCGCTACGTCGAGTCGCTGTCGGCCTATGCGCGGCAGTTCCTGCAGTTGATGGAAAAGCCCGACGTCGATCTGATCGAGGGACTCTCCCCGGCGATCTCGATCGAGCAGAAGGCGACCAGCCACAACCCGCGCTCGACCGTCGGCACCGTCACCGAGATCCACGACTACCTGCGTCTGCTGTACGCGCGGGTCGGCGACCCGCGGTGTCCGGAACACGGCATCACGCTGGCGGCGCAGACGGTGTCGCAGATGGTCGATGCGGTGCTGGCGCTGCCGGAAGACACCAGGCTGATGATCCTGGCGCCGCTGGTGGTGGGCAGGAAGGGCGAGAATCTCGAACTGTTCGCCGAATTAAGGGCGCAAGGCTTCGTGCGGGTGCGGGTCGATGGCACGGTGCACGAGATCGACGCCGTACCCAAGCTGGATAAAAACAGGAAGCACACCATCGAGGTGGTGGTCGATCGTTTGAAAGTGCGTGCCGACGCCAAGCAGCGTCTGGCCGAAAGCTTCGAGACCGCGTTGCGCCACGCCGACGGTCGCGCGCTGGCGGTGGAAATGGACGGCGGCCAGGAGCACCTCTTCTCCGCCAAATTCGCCTGCCCGATCTGCAGCTACGCATTGCCCGAACTGGAGCCGCGCCTGTTCTCGTTCAACAACCCGATGGGCGCGTGCAGCCAGTGTGATGGCTTGGGCCAGATCACCTTCTTCGATCCGGCGCGGGTGGTCGCCTTCCCGCATCTGTCGCTGGCCAGCGGCGCGATCAAGGGCTGGGACAAGCGTAACCAGTTCTTCTACATGATGCTGCAGAGCCTGGCGATGCATTACGGTTTCGAACTCGACACGCCGTGGGAATCGCTGCCGCCGCGCATCCAGGACGTGATCCTCAACGGCTCCGGCCGCGAGGCGATCGCCTTCCAGACGCTGGCGCCGCGCGGCGGCTACACGACGAAAAGCTATCCGTTCGAGGGCGTACTCGCCAACATGCAACGGCGCTATCACGAATCCGACTCGATGGCGGTACGCGAGGAACTCGCCAAATACCAGAACAACAAACCCTGTCCCTCGTGCCAGGGCACGCGACTGCGCGAGGAAGCGCGCCACGTCATGGTCGGCGGCGTGCCCATCTATGAAGTCAGCGCGATGCCGCTGAAACAGGTGCTGGCATTTTTTGAAGCCCTGACACTCGAAGGCCATCGCGCCCGGATCGCCGACAAGATCGTCAAGGAAATCGTCGCCCGCGTCGGTTTTCTCAACAACGTCGGGCTCGACTATCTGTCGCTCGACCGCTCCGCCGACACGCTCTCGGGTGGCGAATCGCAGCGCATCCGCCTGGCGTCGCAGATCGGCTCCGGCCTCACCGGCGTGATGTACGTGCTCGACGAACCCTCGATCGGCCTGCATCAGCGCGACAACGACCGCCTGCTGGCCACGTTGAAGCATCTGCGCGACATCGGCAATTCGGTGCTGGTGGTCGAGCACGACGAGGACGCGATCCGCGCCGCCGACTACGTGGTCGACATGGGGCCCGGCGCCGGCGTGCATGGCGGCGAAGTCGTGGCCGAGGGCACGCCGGAGGAAATCCGCCTCAGCAAGCATTCGCTCACCGGGCAGTATCTGTCCGGACACCGCCGCATCGCCATTCCGAAGAAACGGCGCAAGACCGATCCCGATCGGCAGCTGGTGGTGACCAGGGCCAGCGGCAACAACCTGAAGAACGTCACGCTGAATCTGCCGGTCGGGCTGTTCGTCTGCGTCACCGGGGTGTCCGGGTCGGGCAAGTCGACGCTGATCAACGACACGCTCTATACCGCCGTCGCACGCCACCTGTACGGCTCGTCGGCCGAACCCGCGCCGCATGGCGACATCCACGGCCTGGAATTCTTCGACAAGGTGATCAACGTCGACCAGTCGCCGATCGGCCGCACCCCGCGCTCCAATCCGGCCACCTATACGGGTCTGTTCACGCCGATCCGCGAACTGTTCGCCGGGGTACCGGAGGCGCGCGCGCGCGGCTACGGCCCGGGCCGCTTCAGCTTCAACGTCAAGGGCGGGCGCTGCGAGGCGTGCCAGGGCGACGGCGTGATCAAGGTCGAAATGCACTTTCTGCCCGATATCTACGTCCCGTGCGACGTCTGCCACGGCGCGCGCTACAACCGCGAGACGCTGGAAGTGCAGTACAAGGGCAAGACCATCCGCGACATTCTGGAAATGACCATCGAGCAGGCATACGAATTCTTCGCCGCCGTGCCGGTGGTCAAACGCAAGCTGCAGACGCTGCTCGACGTCGGCCTCGGCTACATTCGTCTGGGCCAGTCCGCCACCACGCTGTCGGGCGGCGAGGCGCAGCGCGTCAAGCTCGCGCTGGAACTGTCCAAGCGCGACACCGGGCGTACGCTCTACATCCTCGACGAGCCGACCACCGGCCTGCATTTCGCCGACATCGACCTGCTGCTGAAGGTGCTGCAGCGGCTCGCCCAGGCCGGCAACAGCGTGGTCGTCATCGAGCACAACCTTGACGTCATCAAGACCGCCGACTGGCTGATCGATCTCGGTCCCGAAGGCGGCGCCGGCGGCGGCCGGATCATTGCCGAAGGCACGCCGGAGGCCGTGGCCGACAACCCGGCCAGCCATACCGGCCAATATCTGCAACCGGTATTGTCCAGGCACTGAGATGGCCGAGCCGGTTCGCCTGTCGAAACTGATGTCGGAACGCGGCCTGTGCTCGCGGCGCGAGGCCGACCGCTACATCGAACGCGGGCTGGTGTTCGTCGACGGCAGGCGGGTGAGCGAGCTGGGCACCAGGGTCGATCCGGATTGCGCGATACGGCTGGACGATGCTGCCAGCGCACAGCAAGCACAGCGCGCCACCATCCTGCTACACAAGCCGGTCGGTTACGTGTCGGGTCAGCCCGAGCCCGGCTACCAGCCCGCCGTGACGCTGATCCGGCGCGATACCCAGTGGCAGGACGGGCGGGCGAATCAGAGTTTCCACCCCGCGCACCTCAAAGGCCTGGCGCCCGCCGGGCGGCTCGACATCGATTCCACCGGCCTCCTGGTGCTCACGCAGGACGGTCGCATCGCCAGGCAACTGATCGGCGATGATTCCGATATCGAGAAGGAATACCTGGTGCGGGTGAGCGGACGACTCGACGACAAGGGGCTCGCACTGCTCAACCACGGCCTCTCGCTCGACGGCCGCGCGCTGCGTCCCGCCCGGGTCGGCTGGCAGAATGCGGACCAGTTGCGCTTCATCCTGAAGGAAGGCCGCAAGCGCCAGATCCGCCGCATGTGCGAACTGGTTGGCCTGAAGGTAGTGGGCCTGAAGCGCGTACGGATCGGCCGGGTACGCCTCGGCGAGCTGCCATCGGGACAGTGGCGCTATCTGCGTCCGGACGAGCATTTTTAATATCGATTGCGAAATCATCCACGGTTCGGCTTGTGTCCGGCGTATTTTGGCATTATCAATAAACAGCGGGTTTCAATACGCGCGTCGTTCCTTTTCATTCCAATCCACATCAGGGAGAGATTCCATGCCATCCAGGATTTTCGTTGCACTTTTCGCCGTCTTCGCCTTGACTGCCTGCCAGAAAGCACAGGAAGCGTCCGCGCCCGCCATGGACCAGGCCAAGGAAGCTGCCGGCGCCGCAGCAGACTCCGCCTCGCAGGCGGCGAACTCCGCGGCGGAAGCAGCCGGTGCCGCGGCCACCGCCGCAGGCGATGCCGCCAGCGCGGCAGGGCATACCGCTGCCGATGCCGCTGCGGGCGTGGCGCAGAGTGCCGCCGACACCGCCGCCGCGGGCGCCGACAAGATGCAGGACATGGCGGACAAGGCCAAGGATGCCGCCAAGCAGTAATCGCGAAATATCCGGACCCAGCGGCCAGGCGGTCCTGGCCGTTTTCATTCGGCAACGCCTATAACCGGCCGCACGACACGGACCCTGCCAGTCAATCCGGGTTTTGAAGGTTTTTCGCGCATGGATCCACGCTCGCTGCTACGGGGTTCGTTTCAGGCTGCGGTCGACGCGGCGGATCCCCGGCAGGTTCTGCCACCGCATCTGCCCGGGCCTCCGCACGGCCGCACGCTGGTGGTCGGCGGCGGCAAAGCCGCCGCCAGCATGGCGATGGCGGTCGAGGCCCATTGGCCGGCCGATGCGCCGCTGTCCGGTCTGGTGGTCACGCGCTATCTGCACGGCCTGCCCACGCAGCGCATCGAGGTCGTCGAGGCCAGCCATCCCCTGCCGGATGAGCGGGGCGAAGCGGCGGCCTTGCGGATGCTGGACATGTGCCGCCAGCTGGGTCCGGACGATCTCCTGCTGGCGCTTGTGTCGGGCGGCGGCTCCAGCCTCCTTGCCGCACCCGTCGAGGGGGTGACCCTGAAGGAATTGCGCCAGCTGACCCAGACACTCCTGCATGTCGGCGCAAGCATCCAGGACATCAACACCGTGCGCAAGCATCTCACCCGCCTGTCGGGCGGCCAGCTGGCGCGCGCCGCTCAGGGCGCCCAGGGACTGGCGCTGATCATTTCCGATGTCGTCGGTGACGACCCCGGTTCCGTCGCATCGGGGCCCTGCGCACCGGATACCAGCTCATGCAGCGACGCACTCGAACAATTGCAGCGCTGGCGCATCACGCTTCCGCCTGGCGTCAGGCATCATCTGGAAGCGTGCGCCGCCGGCCGCCTGCCGGATACGCCCCGCTCTGACGACCCCTGTTTTGTGCGGATGGAAAACCGCGTCATCGCCCAGGCGCGCGGCAGCCTGATGGCTGCGGTCCGGTATTTCGAGCAGCACGGCGTCACGGCCCTGCTGCTTTCGGACAAGGTCACTGGCGATGCGCAAAGCGTGGCCCATCAGCACGCGGCGCTGGCGCATGCGCAGGCACGGCGCCGGCCGCTCGCCCTCATCTCCGGCGGCGAAACCACGGTTGCCTTGCGGCCCGGATCGGGGCGGGGCGGCCGCAACAGCGAATACCTGCTGGCCCTGGCCCTGGCGCTGGGCGAAACACCCGCGTGGGGCATCGCCTGCGATACCGACGGGATCGATGGCAGCGAGGACAATGCCGGCGCCGTGCTGACGCCTGACACCCTCGTACGTGCCCGGGCCAGCGGGGTGGACGCGGCCGGACGGCTGGCCGGGCACGACAGCTACGGTTTCTTTTCCGGACTGGGCGACCTTGTCGTCACCGGCCCCACCCGAACCAACGTCAACGATTACCGTGTGTTGTTGCTGGGCCTGTCCTGACAGGGCCGCGCCATTTCAATTCGGGCGTCTCACGTCAACCGGATCACCCACCACCAGGCCAAACGTCCTGGCCGCGCTTCCGCGATTGACCGCCAGTTCGAGCAGGCCCACGCTGTTGATAAACCAGAACCCCTCGCCTTTGCCGACCAGGCCGAAACTGTCTCCATGCCGGAAGCGTTCGCCGGCGGCGCTGACGTGCGCATTCTCCGGTACGCCGCGCACCCCGCTCCAGGCATTGCCGAAATGATCGATGTAGATCACGCGCGCGAGATCGCCGGAATCGAATTCAACCTCGAGCCTGTCGATCGAAGCCAGCCTGTCGGCAGGAAATTCGCCGCGCGCAATGGCCGCCGCGACCGGCGCGAACAGGTCGCGCCCGTGAAAGGTCGACGACATCTCTCCGGGCTGCCAGGTAATCCGCCACAGGCGCGTATCGGCATGACGTGCGGCAATGACGGAGAGCAGTCCGTTATCCGGTCCGACAAACCAGCGTCCGCCGGCCAGCACCACCACAGCCCCTCGCGGGGTGCCGACTCCCGGATCCACCACCGCCAGAAACGTGCATCCTGGCGGAAAACCGGACGCGAACGCAGCAAGCAGATGCGCACCCGCGTGCGGATTGAAATCAGGGGCCTCATGCAGCAGGTCCACCACCTGCTGGGTGGGCGCAAGCTCAGCCAGCCGCGCCTTGACTTGCCCCACATAGGGATCGCGCGTTCCGAAATCGGTAAAGAGGACAATCACTGTTCTTCCAGGCTGGATGAAAATGCCGACTATGCCTGAGCGGAGCCCCTCGCGGCAAGAAACCGCGGGGCATGCCGCCGTGCTCCCCACAAGAAACAAAAAAGCCGGGTGAACCCCGGCTTTTCGATGCGATGCGGTCTTCCCTACTCGGCAGAGACCGGCTCCGCGTCGGTATCCGGGCGATCGACCAGTTCGACCAATGCCATGGGTGCATTGTCGCCATTCCGGAAGCCGTATTTCAGGATGCGCAAATAGCCGCCCGGGCGGGTCTTGTAGCGCGGGCCCAATTCGCCGAACAGCTTGACGACCGTTTCACGGTCGCGCAGGCGGTCGAACGCCAGACGATGATTCGCCAGAGTGGGCGCCTTGCCCAGGGTGATCAGCGGCTCGACGAAGCGGCGCAGTTCCTTGGCTTTCGGCAGGGTGGTCTTGATGACTTCGTGCTGCAGCAGCGACACGCTCATGTTGCGAAACATGGCCAGACGATGGCTGGTGGTGCGGTTCAGCTTGCGGTTGGATTGACGATGACGCATGGCGCTTCCTTTCGATTGGTATTCTTGGGCCAGGTCGCCTGCCACGGCGACCCGCGCTTTATGGTGGGCAGATTACTTGGGAGATAACTTGGCAGATAACTTATCAGGGGCGCTCGAGGCCTGCCGGCGGCCAGTTCTCCAGCTTCATCCCCAGGGAGAGTCCTTTCGACGCCAGCACATCCTTGATTTCGTTCAACGACTTGCGCCCCAGATTCGGCGTCCGCAGCAATTCGGTCTCGGAACGCTGGATCAGGTCGCCGATGAAATAGATGTTCTCGGCTTTCAGGCAATTGGCCGAACGCACGGTCAGTTCGAGGTCGTCGACCGGGCGCATCAGCAGCGGGTCAACCTGCGGGGAACGCGGCGACTCGGATTCGGCCGGGGTCCCTTCCAGATCGGCGAACACGGAGAGCTGGTTCACCAGGATGCGGGCAGCCGTTCGCACGGCTTCTTCAGGTTCGACGACCCCATTGGTTTCGATGTCGATGACCAGGCGATCCAGGTCGGTGCGCTGCTCGACGCGCGCGCTTTCAACCGAATAGGCCACACGGCGTACCGGGCTGAACGAGGCATCGACCAGAATCGAACCGACCGCACGGGTTTCTTCCGGAACCTTGCGCGTGGTGGCGGGCTGATAGCCGCGGCCGGCTTCGATCTTGATCTCCATATCCAGCTTGCCGCCCTTGGTCAGGTGGGCAATCACGTGATCGGGGTTCAGCACCTCGATATCATGGCCGATCTCGATATCGCCTGCGGTAACAACGCCTTCGCCCGACCTGGATATTTTCAGAATGGCCTCGGACTTGCCGTGCATCTTGAAGGCGATGCCCTTGAGGTTCAGCAGGATGTCGACGACATCTTCCTGAACGCCTTCAATGGTCGAGTATTCGTGAACGACACCGCTGATCGCCACTTCGGTCGGCGCATAGCCCACCATGGAAGATAACAGGATACGACGCAGCGCGTTGCCGAGCGTGTGGCCATAGCCACGCTCGAAAGGCTCCATGATGACCTTGGCGTGCAGCGGAGAGGCACGATCCACCTCCACAATACGCGGCTTGAGAAATTCCGTGGCGCTTTGCATAAAGTGCGTTTCCTTAAGATCGTCCCAGCTTATTTGGAGTACAACTCGACGACCAGCGACTCATTGATGGTCGACGGCAGTTCCGAACGTTGCGGCGCAGCCTTGTAGGTGCCCTTGAGCGCCTTGGCATCGACTTCGATCCACTCCGGGTATCCACGTGCGGCCGTCGCTTCCGCGGCCGCCTTGATGCGCAGATGGGCTTTCGCCTTGTCGATTACCTCGACCACATCTCCTGCGCGCACCTGATAGGATGGGATATTGACGCGACGGCCGTTCACGTTGATGCCGTTGTGGCGGACCACCTGACGCGCCTCGGTGCGCGACGCGCCAAAGCCCATGCGGTAACACACCGAATCCAGACGCGATTCCAGCATGGACAGCAGGTTTTCGCCGGTTACGCCCTTGCGGCCTTCCGCGCGTTTGTAGGTCAGGCGAAACTGGCCTTCCAGAACGCCGTAGATACGGCGGATTTTCTGCTTCTCACGCAGCTGCACGCCATAACCGGACAGACGCGCGCCGCTTTTCTGGCCATGCTGGCCAGGCGCGTAGGCGCGACGTTCAATCGCACATTTGTCGGTAAAGCACTTCTCACCTTTCAGAAAGAGCTTTTCGCCCTCACGACGGCACTGGCGGCATTTGGGATCAAGATTACGAGCCATGATTTTCCCTGGTAATTAGATACGACGCTTTTTGGAGGGGCGGCAGCCATTGTGCGGGATTGGCGTCACATCGGATATCGCGACAATCTTGAAGCCCAGCGCATTCAGCGCACGAACGGTGGACTCCCGGCCCGGGCCGGGGCCCTTGATGCGGACCTCCAGGTTCTTGACGCCGTATTCCTGCGCCATCTTGCCGGCGTTTTCCGCCGCGACCTGCGCCGCGAAGGGCGTCGATTTGCGCGACCCCTTGAAGCCCGCCCCACCCGCCGTCGCCCACGACAACGCATTGCCCTGACGGTCGGTGATGGTCACGATGGTGTTATTGAACGAGGCATGAATATGCGCAATGCCTTCGGCGACATTCTTTTTGACTTTTTTGCGCACACGCGCTGCTGTCTTGGTAGCCATGGTTAACCTTTACTTTCTGATGGCCTTGCGCGGGCCCTTACGGGTGCGCGCATTGGTACGGGTGCGCTGCCCACGAACCGGCAAGCCCTTGCGATGGCGGAAACCACGGTAGCAGCCAAGGTCCATCAAGCGTTTGATGTTCATGGTGATTTCACGGCGCAGGTCGCCCTCGACCGTGAACTTGGCCACGCCTTCACGCAGGCGCTCCATCTCGGCCTCGGAGAGATCCTTGATTTTGGACGCGCGGGCAACCCCTGTCGCGTCGCAAATCTTGCCGGACGTCGTCCGGCCGATGCCGTAGATGGCGGTCAACGCAATAACCGCGTGTTGATGATTCGGGATATTAACCCCTGCAATACGAGCCATTCGCAAAGCTCCGAACGCAAAACAAAGAATTATAACACGTCAACCCTGTTTTCGGTTGACCCGGACGCAAACTTGTCAGCAAACTGCGTGCCTAGCCCTGGCGCTGCTTGTGACGCGGATCTTCGCAAATCACGCGCACCACACCCTTGCGGCGCACAACCTTGCATTTACGGCACATTTTCTTGACTGAAGCCTGTACTCTCATGGTTTTCCCCATTCATCCGCCGGCAGCTGCTGCCGGCCAAAAAAATCATTTGGCCCGGAAAACGATCCGGCCCTTGGTCAAGTCGTACGGCGTCAGCTCCACCGTCACCTTGTCTCCCGGAAGAATGCGGATGTAATGCATACGCATTTTTCCGGAGATATGACTCAGCAACACATGCCCGTTTTCCAGCTTGACTCGAAAGGTGGCGTTCGGCAGGTTCTCGATTACCTCGCCCTGCATCTGAATGACATCTTCCTTGGACATCAGCGCCCCGCCAAGCTGTTCTTGAAATTGGCTTTCTTGAGCAAGCCTTCATACTGGTGCGACATGACATAGGCCTGAACCTGCGCCATGAAATCCATGGCCACCACCACAATAATCAGCAGGGACGTTCCGCCAAAGTGGAACGGAACATTCCATTTCAGGATCAGGAACTCGGGCAGCAGGCACACCAGCGTGATGTAGATGGCGCCCACCAGCGTCAGCCGGGTCAGAATCTTGTCGATATAGCGCGCCGTCTGTTCACCCGGCCGGATGCCCGGCACGAACGCACCGCTTTTCTTCAGGTTATCCGCGGTTTCCTTGGAATTGAACACAAGGGCCGTATAGAAAAAACAGAAGAATATGATCGCGATGGCGTACAGCAGCACGTATATCGGCTGGCCAGGCGACAGGGTCGCCCCGATGTCCTTCAGCCAGCTCATGCTCTCGCCGCTCCCGAACCAGCCGGCCAGCGTAGCCGGGAACAGGATGATACTGGAGGCGAAAATCGGCGGGATGACCCCGGACATATTCAGTTTCAGCGGCAAGTGCGAACTCTGGCCGCCCACGACCATTTTACCGACCTGACGCTTGGCATAGTTGACGAGAATCTTGCGCTGGCCACGCTCGACAAACACCACCAGCGTGGTCACCAGCAGCACGCCGACAAACAGCATCAAAACGAGCGGAATCGAATACGCACCCGTGCGTGTCAGTTCCAGCGTGCCGCCGATCGCATGCGGCAAGCCTGCGGCAATCCCCGCAAAAATGATGATCGAGATGCCGTTGCCCAACCCCCGTTCGGTCACCTGTTCGCCCAGCCACATCAGGAACATCGTGCCGGCTGTCAGGGTCACCACGGTGATCGCGCGGAATGCCAGGCCAGGTTCAAGCACGAGACCCGCCTGCGATTCCAGCGCGATGGCAATGCCCAGCGCCTGGAATACGGCCAGGAACAAGGTTCCGTAGCGGGTGTACTGCGTAATCTTGCGCCGACCGGATTCACCCTCTTTTTTCAGGGCTTCCAGTTGCGGCGATACGCTGGTCATCATCTGCACGATGATCGACGCCGAGATATACGGCATGATCCCGAGCGCAAAGACGCTGAAACGCGACAACGCGCCGCCCGAGAACATGTTGAACATGCCCAGGATGCCGCCCTGCTGCGACTTGAACACCTGATCAAGCACGAGCGGGTCGATACCCGGCACCGGGATGAACGTACCGATCCGGTAAACGATCAGGGCACCGAGCAGGAACAGCAGGCGGCGCTTCAGATCACCGTATTTGTTCAAGCCGGTTTTAGGCGTGGCCAAAGCGGATTCCTCGCTGACTTATTCGGCGACGCTACCGCCGGCTGCCTCGATCGCAGCACGCGCACCCTTGGTGACGGCGATACCCGTCAACCTGACCGCCTTGCCAATTTCGCCGGCCAGATAAATCCTGGCGGATTTCGCAGAGGCCTTGATCACGCCCGCCTGCTTCAGCACCAGCAAATCAATCTCATCCACGCCTACGGCGGCCAACTCGTACAGACGCACGCGGGCAGTGTCCGCCTTGGTCAGCGACACAAAACCGCGCTTGGGCAGACGACGCTGCATGGGCATCTGGCCACCCTCGAAACCGACTTTATGGAAGCCGCCCGCACGGGACTTCTGGCCTTTATGCCCCCGGCCCGCGGTCTTGCCCAGGCCCGATCCGATACCCCGGCCCACGCGACGCTTGTCCTGCCTAGCACCGTCTGCCGGTTTGATATTGTTCAGTTCCATTTAAGCCTCGCACTTCACCAGATAGGTGACTTTGGTAATCATCCCGCGGTTTTCCGGCGTATCCAGCACTTCAACGGTATGGTTCATCCGGCGCAGGCCCAGACCGCGCACACAGGCACGATGCGCCGCTTTGGTGCCGATCAGGCTTTTGACCAGCGTCACCTTGATTGTCTTCTGCTCACTCATGACTTACCCCGTGATGTCTTCAACGGACTTGCCGCGCTTGGCCGCAATCTCGGACGGCGTGGACATCTTCAGCAGGCCGTCGATCGTGGCGCGCACGACGTTATAGGGATTGGTCGAACCCAGGCACTTGGCCAGCACGTTCTGCACGCCCATGACTTCGAATACGGCACGCATCGCGCCGCCGGCAATGATGCCGGTACCTTCGGACGCCGGCTGGATCAACACGCGCGAAGCGCCATGCTGGCCAACCACGGTGTGGTGGAAGGTGCCATTCTTGAGGTTGATCTTGACCAGCTTGCGGCGCGCTTCCTCCATCGCCTTCTGCACGGCCACCGGGACTTCACGGGACTTGCCCTTGCCCATGCCGATGCCGCCGTCCCCATCGCCGACCACGGTCAACGCGGCAAAGCCCATGATCCGACCACCTTTCACCACTTTGGTGACACGGTTGACCGAAATCATTTTTTCGCGCAAGCCGTCGCCGCGCTCTTCGTTACTAGTAGGTGCTGTACGGGCCATCTTGATTCTGCCTCGTTAAAATGCCAAACCGCCTTCGCGGGCCGCTTCAGCCAGGGCTTTCACACGCCCGTGGAACTTGAAGCCCGCCCGATCGAAAGCCACTTTTTCAATACCCAGACCCTTGGCCTTCTCGGCCAGGCGCTTGCCCACCGCAGCGGCCGCGGCAGTGTTGCCGCCGTTGGTCAACTGGCCACGCAATTCCTTGTCGTTCGAGGAAGCACTGGCCACGACCGTGCCGCCATCGGCCGAGATGATCTGGGCGTAGATATGGCTGTTGGTGCGGTGAATGGCCAGGCGAATCGCCTTGACGGCCGCGATTTTGGCGCGGGTTTTGCGCGCTCTGCGAATCCGTGTTTGCTTGGTGTTCATGATCTGTCCTTAAGCCTTACTTCTTCTTGGTCTCTTTCTTGATGACCACTTCGTCGCTATAGCGCACGCCCTTGCCTTTGTAAGGCTCCGGCGGACGGTAGGCGCGCACGTCGGCGGCCACCTGGCCAACCGCCTGGCGATCAATGCCCTTGATCACAATCTCGGTCTGGGTCGGGGTCTCGACCTTGATGCCCGCAGGCATTTTATGGACGACCGGATGCGAGAACCCAAGTGTCAGGTTGAGGGCGTCGCCCTGGGCTTGAGCGCGATAGCCGACGCCGACCAGCGTCAGCTTCTTCTCGAACCCCCTGGAAACCCCCTGCACCATATTGCTCACCAGCGCACGCAGGGTTCCCGCCATGGCGTTCGCCTGAATGCTTGCATCCACGGGGGCGAACGTCATCACGCCTTCATTGAGCGCAACGGCCACATTGGGTGACGCGGCCTGTCTCAGGGAGCCCAACGGCCCCTTGACGGAAATGCCGCCTTCCAGCGTGACTTCCACACCTTTCGGCAACGTAATGGGATTATTGGCTACACGTGACATATCCGCTTCCCCTTACGCGACCACGCACAACACTTCACCGCCCACGCCCTTGGCCCGTGCGTGGCGGTCAGTCATCACACCGCTTGAAGTGGACACTATTGCGACACCCAGGCCATTCATGACGCGCGGCAAATCCTCGGCACCCTTGTAGATGCGCAGGCCAGGCTTGCTGACGCGCTCGATGCGTTCGATCACCGGGCGGCCCGCATGATATTTCAATTGCAACTCAAGTTCAGGCTTGCCCGCTTCGCCACGAACGGCGAAATCATCGATGTAGCCTTCGTCTTTCAGAACCTTGGCAATCGACACCTTCACCTTCGAAGACGGCATCGTGACAGCCGCTTTCTCGACCGCCTGCGCATTGCGGATTCGGGTCAGCATATCCGCGATGGGATCACTCATACTCATATTGTCTACCCCTTACCAGCTGGCCTTGACGATGCCGGGAATTTCACCGCGCATCGCATACTCACGCAATTTTCCGCGCGCCAGGCCAAACTTGCTGAAGACACCACGCGGACGCCCCGTCAACTGGCAACGATTCCGCTGACGCACCGGGCTCGCATTGCGCGGCAGTTCCTGCAACGCCCTGTATGCCGCCATGCGATCTTCCTCGCCGGTGGCCGCGCTGGCGATGACGGCCTTGAGTTCGGCACGCCTGGCGGCATATTTCTTCACCATGCGCGCGCGTTTTTCTTCACGATTGATCAAGGATAACTTGGCCATGCCTACCTCAATTCTTGAACGGGAAACTGAAGGCGGCAAGCAGGGCTCGCGCTTCATCATCAGTCTTGGCGGTGGTGGTAATGGTAATGTTCATGCCACGCAACGCATCGATCTTGTCGTACTCGATCTCGGGGAAAATGATCTGTTCCTTGACGCCCATGTTGTAGTTGCCACGGCCATCGAAGGACTTGCCCGAGATACCCCGAAAGTCGCGGATACGCGGCATGGCCACCGTCACCAGACGATCCAGAAATTCATACATCTGCGCGCGACGCAGCGTCACCATGCAACCGACCGGATAGTTTTCACGGATCTTGAAGCCGGCGATCGATTTTTTGGATTTGGTGACGACCGGCTTCTGGCCCGCAATCTTCTGCATGTCCGACACCGCATGGTCCATCACCTTCTTGTCAGCCACCGCTTCGCCCACCCCCATGTTCAGGGTGATTTTCTGGATACGCGGAACCTCCATGACGGACTTGTAACCAAACTGCTCGACCAGCTTTGGAACCACCGTCTCACGATACAACTCTTGAAAACGCGCCATGATCACCCCTGAGCGTCAACCATTTCGCCATTGGACTTGTACACCCGCACCTTGCGGCCGTCCTCCAGCACCTTGCAACCCACGCGATCCGCTTTCTGCGTGCCGGCATTGAACAATGCGACATTGGACGCCTGGATCGGCATTTCTTTCTCGACGATCCCGCCCTGGATATTGCGCATGGGATTGGGCTTCTGATGCTTCCTGGCCCGATTCACACCCTCAACCACCACGAGGCCATCATCCAGCACGCGCAGCACGATGCCCCGCTTGCCCTTGTCTTTTCCGGCCAGAACGATCACCTGATCGTTTTTACGAATTCGTGCCATGATCCCCCCTCACAGAACCTCAGGCGCAAGCGAGACGATCTTCATGAACTTCTCGGTACGCAACTCACGGGTAACCGGCCCGAAGATACGGGTGCCGATCGGTTCCAATTTGTTGTTCAACAACACGGCCGCATTGCCATCGAAGCGCACCAGAGAGCCATCAGGCCGGCGCACGCCCTTGGCGGTGCGAACCACCACGGCGTTGTAGATGTCGCCTTTTTTCACGCGCCCACGCGGCGCAGCATCCTTGATGCTGACCTTGATGATATCGCCCACGCTCGCATAACGCCGGTGACTTCCACCAAGCACCTTGATACACATCACCGAGCGCGCGCCGGTGTTGTCTGCCACGTCCAGTACGGACTGCATCTGAATCATTTAATTTTGCCTCCAACTTCATCCACCATGCCTCGGTCAACCCTCGGCGGCGGCAAGTTTTGGAACCCGTTCGGGAGAAACCCCGCACAGGGCGGGATTATTTGAGTCAGCGAAGCGGGTTCGACACCGCTCCGCCAACCGGAAAACCAAGCATCATACAGGGCCTGACCACATTGCGCAAGCTTTATACGCGCGCACGCTCAATCAGCTTGCTGACCGTCCATGCCTTGGTGCGCGAGAGCTTCCGCGACTCTTCAATCTGCACCATGTCCCCTTCGTGAAAATCGTTGTTTTCATCATGGGCATGATATTTTTTCGACAAGCGGATCACCTTGCCGATGAGCGGATGCTTGACGCGACGTTCGACCAGCACGGTGACCGTCTTGTTCATCTTGTCGCTGACCACGCGTCCTGTCAGCGTGCGTACCCTTTTCTTGACTTCAGTCATGCCTGAACCGCCTTCTCGCGCATAATGGTCTTGACCCGGGCAATATCGCGACGCAGCTTGCCCAGATCCGCAGTCTTGTTCGATTGCTGCGTGGCCACCTGCATACGCAATGCAAAGTGGGCGCGCAACAGCGATTCAAGTTCCTGCTTCAACTCTGCGGCATTCTTGCCGCGCATTTCTTTCGTGTTCATCTCTCAACTCCCGATCAGGCGGCTCACGAAGGTGGTCGCAATCGGCAGCTTGGCCGCGGCCAGGCGGAACGCCTCGCGTGCCAGCGTCTCGTTCACGCCATCCATTTCGTACAGCACTTTGCCTGGCTGGATTTCGGCCACGTAGTATTCCGGTGCGCCCTTGCCGTTACCCATCCGCACTTCGGCCGGCTTGCGGGAAATCGGCTTGTCCGGAAAAATGCGGATCCAGATGCGTCCGCCGCGCTTGATGTGCCGGGTCATGGCACGGCGCGCCGCCTCGATCTGGCGCGCAGTCAAACGTCCACGACCAACCGCCTTCAGACCAAAGTCGCCGAAACTCACGTCGGCGCCACGCGTTGCCATGCCGGTATTCCGGCCTTTCTGTTCCTTGCGAAACTTCCTTCTAGCTGGCTGCAGCATGTTTCACTCCTGATTTCTTGCCGCGCTTGTCCTGTTCTGCGGCCACAGGCTGCTCACCCCGGCCCAGCGCATCGCCCTTGTAGACCCAGACCTTGATGCCGATGATGCCGTAGGTCGTTTTCGCCTCGGCAAAGCCATAGTCGATTTCGGCACGCAGCGTGTGCAGGGGCACGCGGCCTTCACGGTACCATTCGGTACGCGCGATCTCCGCTCCGTTCAGACGACCCGAGCTCATGATCTTGACGCCCTGGGCACCCAGACGCATCGCATTCTGCATGGCGCGTTTCATCGCGCGACGGAACATCACGCGCTTTTCCAGCTGCTGGGCCACGCCATCGGCAATGATCTGCGCATCGGTTTCCGGCTTGCGCACTTCCTCGATGTTGACATGGACGGGGACCGACATCAGACGCGCCAGTTCACCGCGCAACACCTCGATGTCCTCGCCCTTCTTGCCGATCACCACACCGGGGCGGCCGCTGAAAATCGTGATCCGCGCATTCTTCGCCGGACGCTCGATCAGCACCTTGGAGACCGACGCATGCGCAAGCTTCTTCTTCAGATAGTCGCGAACCTTGATGTCCTCGAGCAAGGTGCTGGAGAAATTCCGGTTCGAACCGTACCACTTGGCCGTCCAGATACGCTGAACACCGAGACGGAACCCAATCGGATGTATTTTTTGTCCCATGGCGCTTCCTTAATCGCCAACCGTCACGGTGATGTGACAGGTCGGCTTGCTAATACGGTTGCCGCGCCCTTTGGCGCGGGCGGTAAAGCGCTTCAGTACCGACCCCTGGTCGACAAGGATCGTCTTGACTTTCAGGGCATCGATGTCGGCGCCTTCGTTATGCTCGGCATTGGCAATCGCCGATTCGAGCACCTTCTTGATGATGCCCGCGCCTTTTTTCGGGCTGAAGGCCAGAATGTCCAGCGCCTTTTCCACGCGCAGACCGCGAATCTGGTCGGCGACCAGACGGCCTTTCTGGGCGGACAGGCGGGTACCACGCAATACTGCAGAAACTTCCATCATGCGCTCCTTATTTCTTCGCCTTCTTGTCCGCAACGTGGCCCTTGAAGGTCCGCGTCAGGGAAAACTCGCCCAGCTTGTGGCCAACCATGTTTTCCGTCACAAACACCGGTACATGCTGGCGGCCGTTATGCACCGCGATCGTCAGGCCGATGAAGTCGGGCAACACGGTGGAACGACGCGACCAGGTCTTGATCGGGCGCTTGTCGTTGGAGCCGCGCACGGCTTCGACTTTTTTCAGCAGGTGCCCGTCAACGAACGGGCCTTTTTTAATTGAACGTGCCATATCTCTCTACCTCAATCAGCGCGCGTGACGGCGGCGGACGATCATGTTGGAGGTGCGCTTGTTGCTGCGGGTACGATAACCCTTGGTCGGCGTTCCCCACGGGCTGACCGGATGGCGGCCCGCCGCGGTACGGCCTTCACCGCCACCATGCGGGTGGTCACACGGGTTCATCACCACGCCGCGAACGGTCGGGCGAATCCCGCGCCAGCGGTTGGCGCCGGCCTTGCCGATCGAGCGCAGGCTGTGCTCTTCATTGCCCGCCTCACCCAGGGTTGCACGACAATCCACGTGCACCTTGCGGATCTCGCCCGAGCGCAGCCGAAGTTGCGCGTAGCTGCCTTCGCGCGCCAGCAACTGGACCGAGGTGCCGGCGGAACGTGCGATCTGCGCACCCTTGCCCGGCATCATCTCGACGCAATGGACCGTGCTGCCGACAGGGATGCTGCGCAACGGCAGGCAGTTTCCGGCCTTGATCGGTGCCTCGGCGCCGCTCACCAACTGAACGCCGACAGCCACGCCGCGCGGCGCAATGATGTAGCGGCGTTCGCCGTCGGCATAACACAGCAAGGCCAGATGCGCGGTGCGGTTGGGATCGTATTCGATGCGCTCGACTTTGGCCGGCACGCCATCCTTGTTGCGGCGGAAATCGACGACGCGGTAATGCTGCTTGTGGCCGCCTCCCTTGTGACGAACGGTGATATGGCCGTTATTGTTACGCCCGGAGCCACGTTTCTTCGGCTCGAGCAATGTCGCGAACGGCGCGCCTTTATGCAGGTCCGGGGTAACCACCTTGACGACCGCACGGCGGCCGGCCGAGGTGGGTTTGACTTTAATCAATGCCATGGTCTCTCTCCCTTACTGACCGGACGCGAAGTCGATGTCCTGACCCTGCTTGAGGGTGACATACGCCTTCTTCCAGTTATCGCGGCGGCCCGTGACACGACCGGAACGCTTCACCTTGCCCTTGACGTTCAGTACCTGCACGCCCGTCACCTCGACCTTGAACAGGCTGGCCACCGCGGCGCCAATTTCCTGCTTGGTCGCATCGGGCAGCACACGAAAAACAACCTGGTTCAGCTTGTCGGCCACGCGCGTGCTCTTTTCGGAGACCACCGGCGCGAGAATGACTTTGAGCAGACGCTCCTGACTGATCGCGCTCATCACACCATCTCCTCAAACTGCCTGATCGCCGCCTTGGTGATCAGCACGTTACCGAATTTGACCAGGCTCCAGGGATCGGCCTGATGCGGCTCAACCACGTAGACGTTCGGCAGATTCCGCGACGACAGCCACAGGTTGTCATCCACGCTGTCGGCGATGATCATGACCTTGCCATAGCCCATCGATTTGAGTTTGCCGGCGAGCAGCCTGGTCTTGGGCGAATCGATGCCCAGGCTCTCCACCACCTTGAGCTTGCCCTCGCGCGCCAACTGCGACAGGATGGTCGCCAACCCTGCGCGATACATCTTGCGGTTCACCTTGTGGGTAAAGTTTTCGTTGGGCTTGTTCGGGAACGTGACACCACCCCCGCGCCAGATCGGGCTCGAGGCGCGGCCGGAACGCGCGCGGCCGGTGCCCTTTTGACGCCACGGCTTATGCGTGGAGGCACTCACTTCGGCACGCGTCAGCTGTGCACGGTTACCGCTACGCGCATTCGCCTGGAATGCGGTCACCACCTGATGCACCAGCGCCTCGTTATAATCGCGACCGAAGGTTTCGTCGGACGCGGCAACGCTGGTCACATGCTGACCCTGCTCGTCAATGACAGACAAATCCATTACGCACCCCCTTTCACGGCCGGGCGCACCACCACGTGCCCGCCCCTGGAGCCCGGGACAGCGCCCTTCAAAAGCACCAGGCCACGCTCCACGTCGACACGCACAACCTCAAGATTCTGTTTGGTACAGGTCACCGCGCCCATATGGCCGGACATGCGCTTGCCCGGAAACACCCGACCCGGATCCTGCGCCATGCCGATTGAGCCCGGCACATTGTGCGAGCGCGAGTTGCCGTGGCTGGCCCGCTGGGATTTGAAATTATGGCGCTTGATCGTGCCGGCAAAACCCTTGCCCTGCGTCACACCGGTGACATCCACCTTCTGGCCCGCCTGCAGCAGATCGACTGAAATCGCACCACCCGGCTGATACTGGGCCGCGACGTCGGCCGACACGCGAAATTCGCGGAGCAACTCACCCGCGTCCACACCCGCCTTGGCATAATGACCGGCTTCCGATTTGTTGACGCGGCTGTTGCGGCGGTTGCCATAGGCGACCTGCACCGCGGAATAGCCGTCGTTTTCCGGCGTGCGCACCTGCGTCACACGATTGTTTGACATTTCCAGCACCGTCACCGGAACAGACACGCCGTTCTCGGTAAAAATGCGGGTCATGCCGACCTTGCGGCCAACGAGCCCGATACTCATCTTTGTATGTCCTATCTCAAGCCGGCAGCCGAAGCCACGGGCATGGGTTTTAGGTGCCGATTACAATTGACCGGCGACTATTTGGTACAACTGAAGGGGCGGCAGTATACCCAAGCCGCCCGCTTTTTACAACTTGATTTCGACGTCGACGCCGGCAGGCAGGTCCAGTTTCATCAGGGCATCCACCGTTTTGTCGGTGGGGTCCATGATGTCCATCAGACGGCGATGGGTGCGGATCTCGAACTGGTCGCGCGACGTCTTGTTGACGTGCGGCGAACGCAGCACGTCAAAACGCTCGATCGAAGTCGGCAAAGGAACCGGCCCCTTGACCACGGCACCGGTACGCTTGGCGGTCTCGACGATTTCGAGCGCGGACTGGTCGATCAGCTTGTAGTCAAACGCCTTCAGGCGGATGCGGATTTTCTGGTTTTGCATGACTGGACCTTACTCTTCGATCTTGGCCACGACGCCGGCGCCGACGGTGCGGCCGCCTTCGCGGATGGCGAAACGCAGACCCTCGTCCATCGCGATCGGCTGGATCAGCGAGACCTTGATGCTGACGTTGTCGCCCGGCATCACCATCTCG
>MKWM01000038.1 GCA_001899765.1 Thiobacillus sp. 63-78 | reverse complement strand
GGTGCAGGCGCGCCAGCAGCTGGCGCAGGGCGCCCGAGGGCGGGTACGGTCGAATGTGAGACATGCGTTGAGCTCCTGGTTGTGTCGACTGGCTGGCGGAGCGGAACGGCTTGGCTGGCTGCGGTTGAAAAAAGTGGATGTGGCGGGCGGGTGGATCATCCCCAGCCCGCCGCGACGGCGAGGCGATACACGATGAAACACGCGAGCCAGGCCAGGCCGAACAGGTAGCCGGCCATGACGAGCGGCATCTTCCAGCCGCCGGTTTCGCGCTTGACGGTGGCGAGCGTGGACAGGCACTGCGGCGCGAAGACGAACCAGGTCAGCAGCGACAGCGCGGTGGCGAGGCTCCAGCTGTGCGCGATCAGCGGCGTCAGGGCCCGCGCGGTGTCGTCGCCGCTGGCCGACAGGGCGTAGACGGTACCGAGCGCGCTGACCGCGACTTCGCGCGCGGCCATGCCCGGCACCAGCGCGATACTGATTTCCCAGTTGAATCCGATGGGCTCGAAGATCGTGGCGAGGCTGCGGCCAAGCGTGCCGGCAAGGCTGTATTCGATGGCCGGGCCGGTCGCGCCGGCGGGCGGCGCAGGGAAGCTCGCCAGGAACCACATGACGATGGTGAGCCCCAGGATGATGCCGCCGACGCGCCTGAGGAAGATGGACGCGCGCTGCCACAGGCCGATGGCGACGTTGCGCAGCGTCGGCCAGTGGTAGGTCGGCAGTTCCATCATCAAAGGTCTGGGTAGCCCGCGCGTGGTGAAGCGCTTGGCCAGCCAGGCGATGCCCATCGCGCTCGCCACGCCGGCGATGTACAGGGCGAACAGCACCAGGCCCTGCAATTCGAACACGCCGGCCACGTCGCGCCTGGGGATGAAGGCGCCGATCAGCAGCGCATACACCGGCAGCCGTGCCGAGCAGGTCATCAGCGGGGCAATCATGATGGTGACGAGACGGTCGCGCGGGCTGGCGATGGTGCGTGCGGCCATGATGCCGGGGATCGCACAGGCGAAACAGGACAGCAGCGGAATGAACGAGCGGCCCGACAGGCCGACGCTGCCCATCAGGCGGTCGAGCATGAAGGCGGCGCGCGGCAGGTAGCCCGACTCCTCCAGGACCAGGATGAAGAAGAACAGGATGAGGATCTGCGGCAGGAACACCAGCACGCCGCCGGCGCCCGCGATGACGCCGTCGACGATCAGGCTGCGCACCCAGCCGTGAGGCAGCGCGGCGGTGACGGCGTCGGCCACCAGCGTGGTGGCCGATTCGATCCAGCCCATCGGCGCCGCCGCCCAGGCGAACACGGCCTGGAACATCAGGAACAGCACCATCATGAGCAGCGCCATGCCGATGACCGGATGCAGCACCACGCGGTCGATCCGGTCGGACAGGGTGTGGGGCGCATGCACGTCGAGGCCGAGGCTGACGAGGATGCGATGCACCGTGTCGTGATCGGCTTCCACCGTGACCGGAGGGCCGCTTTCCGGCGCGGGCGTGTGCACGGCATCGGCGTGCGGGGTCTCGGCCGGCGCATCGAGCAGCGCGCGCAGGGCGGCTGCGCCGTCCTTCCTGACCGCGACGGTCTTGACCACGGGCACGCCGAGTTCGCGGGAGAGCTTGTCCACATCCACATGGATGCCGCGCCGCGCCGCCAGGTCGGTCATGTTGAGCGCCACCACGCAGGGCACGCCCAAGCGTTTCACCGCCAGGACGAGCCGCAGGTTGCGCCGCAGGTTGGTGGCGTCGACCACGCAGATCACGCGGTCCGGACGCTTCTCGCCGCGGGCGCGGCCCATCAGCACGTCGACCGTCACCTGCTCGTCGGGCGAGCGCGGGTTGAGGCTGTAAGTACCCGGCAGATCGAGCACGCGCAAGGTCTTGCCCGCCGCCGTGAGGTAGCGGCCCTCCTTGCGCTCGACGGTGACGCCGGCATAGTTCGCCACCTTCTGCCGGCTGCCCGTCAGGACGTTGAAGAGTGCGGTCTTGCCGCAGTTGGGATTGCCCACCAGCGCGACCAGCGGTCCGCCGCGATGCACATGCACGACGGCGGATGGGGCGTGGCCGCGGCAGGTCGAATCGTGACAGGCGTTCATGCGGCCACCGTCGCTTCATCCAGCCGCGTGACTTCGATGCAGGCCGCCTCGGCGCAGCGCAGGGCGAAGGTGGATGAGCCGACGCGTACCACCAGCGGGTCGCCACCCGGCTGCGCGCGCGCCATCAGCATGACTTTCTCGCCGGGGATGAAACCCAGTTCCTGCAGCCAGTCGCGCCATTCAGGCGCATGCTCGGGCGCACGGATGTACTCGATGCGGCAAAGCTGGAAATCGTCCGAACGGTCAAGGGTGAGCATGTCTGTGAATCCGGGAAGGTTCAATGGGCGGCGTTTTTTGGATCGGTGACGAAGCCGAGCTTGCTCAATCCGGCGCGCGCGGCGTCGGACATGATCTGCGCGACGTTGCGGTAAGCCAGGTCGCCGTCGGCGCGGATGTGGATTTCCGGCTGCGGGTTCTTTTGCGCCGCGAGATCCATCTTCGCCTGCCAGGCGGCAGCGTCCACCGGCTCGGCATTCCAGAAAACCGAGCCGTCGGCCTTGATCGACAGGTTGACCGTTTCCGGCTTGTCCTCGTTGGGCTGGCTGGAGGCCACGGGCAGGTTGACCTTGACCGCATGCGTCATCAAGGGAGCGGTGATGATGAAGATGACGAGCAGCACCAGCATCACGTCGATCAGCGGAATCATGTTGATTTCCGCGTTGTCGCCGTCGCCGGCGTCGTTCATGAGTCCGCCGAAGGCCATCATGCGCTCCTGACCGCCGGGGCGGCGTAGACGCGCGGCACGTTGTGGTCGATGCGGGTGTTGTTGCGCACGCCGGTGGACATGAAGGCGAACAGGTCGTGCGCGAAGCCGTCCACCTCGGACAGCATCTGGCGCTTGGCGCGGTTGAAGAAGTTGTAGGCGAGCACGGCGGGGATGGCGACGGCGAGTCCCAGCGCGGTCATGATCAGCGCCTCGCCCACCGGACCGGCCACCTGATCGAGACTGCCCGAGCCGCTCATGCCGATGTTGACCAGCGCATGGTAGATGCCCCATACCGTGCCGAACAGACCGACGAAGGGCGCCGACGAGGCGATGGAGGCCAGCATGGTGTGGCCGTACTCCAGGCGCGCGGTATCCTGGTTGATGGCGCGGCGCAGGGCACGGGTGAGGAACTCGTCTTCCGAGCCCGATTCGATCAGACGCGCGCCGGTCTTGCCGCGGAACTGCTCGGCTGCCTTGAGGCCGTGATGGGCAAGGTGCGAGAAGGGATCGTTGATGCCGTTCGCCTGCAGATAGTCACCCACCGCCGTCAGCCCGGCCGCATTCCAGAAGCGTTCCAGGAAAGCCTGCGCGTGCTTCTTCATGCGCCAGTTGGCGATGCTCTTGGCTACGATGAGATACCAGGTGATCACCGACATCGCCAGCAGGACGACGAGCAGGAAATGCGCGAGGCCGTCGGCCTGGGCAATGAAGTGGGCAAAACCCAGTTGAGTGGGGGCGAGGGCGGTTTCCATGGTTTAACTCCTGAGGGTGAACTGAATCGGCACGATGACCCATGCGGCCACCGGTTTTCCGCCCTGACGGGCCGGCTCGAATTTCCAGCTGGACTGAACGGTTTTGCGGGCTGATTCGTCGAGCCGTGCATAGCCGCTGCTCTTGATGATTTCCAGCCGTGCGACGCTGCCGTCCGGGTTGACCAGGATATTCAGCCGCACCACGCCTTCCTCGCCAAGGCGCTTCGATAACGCGGGATAGGCCGGCTTGGGATTGTTCAGATAGTCCGCGGGCCGCGGCGGCACCGGCGACGGCGGAGGCGGCGCGGGCTTGGGCGTTTCCGCCACGACCGGCGCGGGCGGCGGTAGCACCTCGGGCACCGGTTCGGGCTCAGGATCGGGTCTGGGGGCCTCGGCGACGGGCTGCGGCGCAGGGAGCGGCTTCTCGGCGAGCAGCACGGGAGGCGGCGGCAGGGGTTTGACGAGCGGCTTGGGCGGCTGCGGTTTGGGTTCGGGTCTGGGCTGCGGATCCGGCTTTTCCACCTCGGGTTCGATCAGGCTGACCGTGATGGGGTGCGGCGGGATGACCGGTTCGGGTGCGCGGGTAGCCCATAACAACGCAGCCAGCAGCGCGGCATGTGCAAGCACGACGCCGCCCAGGGACGCACGCGACAAGCGGGCCGGGTAGGGCAGGGCCGCGGTCGCGAAACGCACGGCATCCGGCGGATCGGTTTTCATGGCGGAGGGTGGGCGCAACGGGGAGGTCATCCCGGGTACATTCAGTTCCATTCAGGGTCTCACCGATTGATCGTCACCACGGACAAGCTTGTTTGGGCGCCCGGTACGCGTTCGGAGGTTCAAGTGTCAGCAATGTGGCAACAGTTCGAATAATGATAATAATTCGCATTAATCAAGTCAATCGATAAGTGATGGCTAATGTTTCCCCGCTGTCAGGACGTGGCGCGCAGGACGCGCGGCTCGACGAACGCCGGATTGCAGGGCATGCGGAAGAGACGGTGACTCGATGCGGCCATCGGGCAGGCAGGTTTCGCAAGGGTGGTCGGGGAAGATGCGCGGGTGGGGCGGCCTTAAGACCGAGCAACTCGGGCCTGCGGCTGCTCTACTTGGTGAGAATCAGCTTGCCGTTTTTGGTGATGCGCAGGCGATAGTGTTCGCCCTTGTGGCTGATCAGGATTTCCTGGCTGCCCTGGAACAGAAAATCCGCCGGGACGATCCCGGTCGGACACGTCCGCATTCCAGGCCCGGCCGGAAGACGAAGGGAGGATGACGGGGCATTCGGCATGGCGTGCGGGTCCGGTGCGTCGGATTCGTGGCTCATTCGCAGGATGATTGATCGGATTTGTGCAAATAGTAACCATTCTCATTCATGTGTCAAGCCCCGGCATACAGGAAAAATCAGTATTGAAATGAAAAAGCCCGCGCGGGCGGGCTTGGCGGACTGGACGGCTGGGTGTCGAGGGCGTCGTCCCGGCCCTCGCCGACGGCATCTTGATCCGTCAATCGTGGGGGACTGCCTGGCTCCGGGGCGCGGTGTGGCCAGCGGCAGCGGGGTGCGGCGTCCATTCGCGCCGCACCAGCGGCGCGGCGTTCAGCACTTCGGGTTGCAGGGTCACGTGCTCGATGCCGTGCTGTTTCGCCAGCATGTCGCGGGCGGCGGCAAGGATGGACGGCCAGTTCGCAAGATCGCGCAGATCGAGATGTGCGGACAGGGCGATGCTGCCCGACGACAGCGTCCATACGTGCAGATCGTGCACGCGCTGCACGCCGGCCAGGGCGGCAAGATCATGGCCGACGGATTCGAGCCGGATCTGCATGGGCACGCCTTCCATCAGTACGTGGACCACCTCGCGCAGCAAGCGCAAGGCCGAGACCAGAATCAGCGCGACCACCAGCAAGGACAGCAGCGGATCGATCGGCGTCCAGCCAGTCGTGACGATGACGATGCCGGCACTGATCGCCGCCACCGAGCCGAGCGCATCGCCCAGCACGTGCAGCATCGCGGCGCGGCTGTTCAGGCTATGTTCGCCGCGGCTCAGGATCCAGGCGACGAGCAGATTGACGCCGAGGCCGATGGTGGCGACGCCGATGACCGTTCCGCCGGCGATGGCGTGCGGCGAACTGAAACGGTCAATGGCTTCGTGCACGATATAGCCGAGCAGGATCAGCATCAACAGGCTGTTGAACAGCGCGGCCAGCACTTCGGCTCGTGCCAGGCCGTAGGAATGACGGGTGCTGGGCGGTCGGCGTGCCAGCCAGGCCGCGCCGGCCGCCAGTCCCAGCGCGGACGTGTCGGTGAACATGTGTGCTGCATCCGACAGCAGCGCGAGCGACCCCGACCACCAGCCAGCCAGTGCCTCGACTGCGGCGAACGACAGTGTCAGCAGCAGCGCGAGGAGCAGCCTGTTGTTGTTTCCTTTGTGGTGCGCATGGGCATGGGCGTGACCGTGGCCATGTGCATGGCTGTGGCCATGCGCGTGGGCGCCGGAGTCGTGATTATGAGCGTGCACAGTAGTCCGTCGGATCGACTTCCAGGTTGAGATCCGAACTGTCCTGCCCCAGCCCCGCGAGGTGATGCAGGGCATCGGCGTAGCGTGTGGATTCACGCAATTGCGTCATGGTCGATGGGTGTGGCTGGCCATGCATGCGGGCCAGCCGTGCGCGCGAGGGGGCGGGCCAGTCCACCCGCAGATTCGCCAGAACGTCATCGGCCAGATCGGGGTGGTTGCAAACCAGCGCCATGTCGCAGCCGGCGTCGAGCGCGGCGGTCACGCGCTCGACGACCCCGCCGGCGACGGCAGCACCCTCCATGCAGAGGTCATCGCTGAACACGGCACCGTCGAATGCCAGTTGCTGGCGCAACAGCTTCTTCAGCCAGACGCGCGAGAATCCGGCCGGCTTGTCGTCGACCTGGGGATAGATGACGTGCGCCGGCATGATGGCCGCCAGTCCGGCCTCGATCATCAGGCGGAACGGCGTCAGATCGGCCACGGCGATGTCGTCCAGCGTGCGCGGGTCGACCGGAACGTCGACGTGCGAATCCGCCACCACGAAACCGTGTCCGGGGAAATGCTTGCCGCAGGCCGCCATGCCGGCATCCTTCATGCCCAGCATGACGGCCTGTCCCAACTGGAACACGGCGTCCGGATCGGCATGGAAGGCGCGGTCTCCGATGACCGAGGAGGCGCCGTAATCGAGATCGAGCACCGGGGCGAAACTGAAGTCGATGCCGTGTGCCCGCAGTTCGCTCGCCAGGACGAAGCCGGTTTCGCGCGCGAGGTGTTTCGCCCGTTGCGGGTGGGCGTTCCATATGTCTCCGAAAGTACGCATCGGCGGCAGCCGGGTGAAGCCTTCGCGGAAACGCTGCACCCGGCCGCCTTCGTGATCGACGCCGATCAGCAGGGGCGCGGTCTTGAGCGCGCGAATCTCGCCGGTCAAAGCGGCCAGTTGGGCCGGGTCACGGTAGTTGCGGGAAAACAGGATCACCCCGCCGACGAACGGGTGGCTCAGACGGCGCCGATCGTCGGCGGTGAGTTCGGTGCCTGCCACGTCGAGCATCAAGGGGCCCAGTGTCATGTTCGCTCCAGTAAGAATCGTGTCATGCCGTTTCAAGGATCACATAAGCCAGCACGAGGTCACCCTCGTCCGACAACGAGACATGATGCGCCGTGATGCCGCGGACCGCCAGCCAGGCATCCAGCTCGGGCGCGCATTGCAGGAAGGGTTTGCCCTGCGCATCGCGCAGCACGGCGATGTTGTGCAGGCTGACCGGCGCACGCAGGCCGGTTCCCGCTGCCTTGGCGAAGGCTTCCTTGGCGGCGAAGCATTTGGCCAGAAAACGTGCCGGATCGCGGCTGGCGTGATAGCCGGCGTGTTCGGCGGACGCCAGGATGCGCGCCGCATACGCTGCGCCGAAACGGAGCAGTCCGTTACGGATGCGTTCGGCATCCAGAAGATCGGTGCCGATCCCGTGGATCATGGCGATACCTTGACCGGCAGGCCCGCCGAACGGATCCGCGCGGCGAATTCATCGAGCCATGCGGCGGGCAGCGCCGACAGCCGGCCGGCCTGAGGCTGCATCGAGGGGCGCGCGAGGCCGTAGAGCAGCACCCCCTGCACCGGAATCTGCCGCTGCCGGATGCGTGCCACCGCGGCCAGGTAGGCCGCCTGCTCGGCGTCCGATGGCGGCATATCGTCCAGCGCGAAGACGCAGGTCTGCAGCCAGGTCGGACACAGGCGAGCCGTCAGCTCCAGACGTTCGAGCTGCCGGTCCGGCGTGGTACGCGTCTGGTTGACGGCGCGCATGCCGCCGGCGGTCGCACGGTCGAACTTGAACCAGACTTCGCCGTTCAGGAGGGCCATTTTCTGCAGGCCGTCGCGGACGCGCGGCCGGTCGGCCAGGCTGCCGTTGGTGATCAGCACGAGCTTGATTTTTCCGCTCAGATCGAAATCCGCCATCACCCGGCCGATGCATTCGATGACCTGCGGAAATACCCGGGCGCTGGTCGGTTCGCCGTTGCCCGACAGGGCGATGTCGTTCAGGCGTCGGGCGCCCTCGGGCACGCGCGTCTGCATGAAATCACCCTGCAGGATGTCGCCGAGCAGGGCGCGCAATTCGGTTTCGAGTTGCGCAAGATCGATGTCGGGCGCGGTGCCGCGCGCCAGCTCCGGTACCTGGCAGTAGACGCATGCCCAGTTGCAGGCATTGTTGGGATTGAGGTTCACCCCCACCGACACGCCGCCGGCACGACGCGAGACGACGGGATAGACATACGTCATCCCTGCGCTGGCGCGGTCGTGGTTGGTCAGCGTGAGTTGAACGGGCACGTGGCGGAGCGGGAAGTGGGCGACGCTTTATTCTACTTGAGCCGGCGGCAGAGCATGCACGGGTGCGGCCCGTCCGCGCGGTTTCCACATCTGAACGACATAGCGCTGCTGGCCCAGCCGCCGGGTCTTCGGGTCATACACGGGATAGATCAGTTGCCGGGTCTGGTCGGGTGGGCCGAACAGGGCGCGGGCCGCGGCGAGGCAGGCAGGGTCGCTGGGCTCAGCGAAGCGCAGCGTGCCGCACACCGCAACCTTGTTACCCGATTTCAGCGCGCGCGCGTCGATCCAGGGGGACT
This sequence comes from Thiobacillus sp. 63-78, assembly GCA_001899765.1. Classification (GTDB taxonomy): domain Bacteria; phylum Pseudomonadota; class Gammaproteobacteria; order Burkholderiales; family Thiobacillaceae; genus Thiobacillus. The sequence continues at coordinate 87,814 of MKWM01000038.1, read as the reverse complement.
GGCCGAGATCGGTGCCGGCGAGATCGAATCCATACAGGCCATGCGGATGATCGGGCGAGTAGAAGCTCATGACGTAGGGAAGCGGGAACGTGCCGCCGACGTATTCGATGGGCTGCCCGTAGGCATCATGGTAGAGCCGCGTCGCATCTTCGGCGATGCGCTGCGGGAGCGCGTAGGCCGGTGGCGCGGGATAGGCGCGATACTGGCTTGCCCAGACCATGGCCATCACGACGGCAAGCAGAAGATACATCAGCCCAAGCCGATAGATCCGTCGCGCGAACCGCCCGCTGTCGAAGCGGCGTGGCGTGAGATCGACCAGCGCCCAGCCCAGAAACAGCAGGGCAGGAATCAGCCAGGACGACACCGGACTGATCCCTTGTATCAAGGCGGCCAGCACGGTCAGCCCCCCGCTCAGGATGAGCATGCCCAGGCCCACGCGAGGCGGCCGTGGCGCGGCATCAAGCGGGACCGAAGGGAGACGGATGAGGCTTCCGCCCCAGGCCAGCAGGGCCAGGCCGCAGAACAGCACGACACCCACCGTGGCCACGACATAAGCCCTGATTTCCCCTGCCATGTCGGGGATTTCATGGGCTTCGTGCATGTAGTGCAGGCTGGGCCAGTCATGATGGATGGACCAGGCGATATGCGGCCAGACCAGCGGCAGGGCCGTGGCGCCGGCGATGAGTGTGCCTTTGAGCAGCCTGGCGGCGGGCGGACGGAGGGCGATCAGCATGCTCAATCCGATGGCCGCGATGAGTACGAGCGCATAGTATTTGGTGAGCAGGGCAGCGGCGGCGAATACGCCGGCCAGGACGAACCAGCGCGCACGGCCCCGCTCGAGCGCGTGCAGCAGGCTCCAGACGAAACCGGCGGCAAACGGCAGCAGGGCAGTGTTGGCGTTGTACTTGAAGCCGCTGTCGGGACCGAAATGGGTGCCCAGCGTGGTGAGCACGATGGCAGCCAGCACCCTGTCCCAGGACAGGAGGCGATGCATCGCCAGCGCCAGCAATCCCAGTGCGGCCGCCAGATTGACCTGGTTGAGCAGATAGTAGGCGCCATCGTTGAACGGAAACAGCCGGAACCAGGCCGCCGTGATCCAGCCGAACAGCGGCGGATGCTTGTTGGTGCCCCATTGCCATTCCATTCCCCAGGCGTAGTTTTCGACCAGGTCGGCACCATCCAGGTAATGCCGGGAAAAGGTGAAAATCCCCCACCAGACAAGGCAGTAAAGCGGGATGTACAGCAGCGTGCGGCGTGCGGCGAAACTATCGAGGCGAGTTTTCAAGACAGATGCGCCGTGCGCGGGGCTGTGGGAAGTCGGGGCGCAGTATCCCGGTCGCCGCTTACGGTCGGCTTACAGACTGATCCTCAAACCGGAATTCGAACAGCGCACCCCCCAGTGAGCTTGTGCCCGCGGTGACGATCGCGCCGTGCTTGCGTGCCACCTCCTGAACGATGGCCAGTCCCAGGCCGCTGCCTTCCACCGTGCTGCTTTCCGGGGTCCGGTGGAAGCGTTTGAAAATCAGCGGCAGCTCCGCGTCGGCAATGCCTGGACCGCTGTCAGCCACGGCAAAGACCGGCGGGAAATTCCGGGTTGAGACGGTGACCGTGCCGCCTGCAGGCGTGAACTTGAGGGCATTCTCCAGCAGGTTCTTCATGGCCTCCCGGATCAGGACAACGTTGCCCCGCACCGGGATGGCCTGTTCCGTGCCTTCAAAACCAAGATCGATTCCCCGGCGCGCGGCCGCTGCGACGAAGCCGCCGGTGACCTCGCGCGCCAGTTCGGACAGGTCGAACAGCCCATGGGCCGTACTTTCATTCGCTTCCGAATGCGCCAGCGCCAACAGCTGACGCACCAGATGGGTGAGCCGTAATACGGCTTTCTGCAGACGGTCGTAGGTGGGCTGTGCGCACGGGCAGGCGGCATCCGCACGGGCCAGTTCGATTTCTGCCGTCAGTATCGCGAGCGGAGTCTTGATCTGATGCGCCGCATCGGCGGTGAAGCGGCGTTGTTCTTCCCGGACGGCGCGGAATCGCAGCAGCAGATCGTTGAGCGCGGCGACCACGGGCAGCAGTTCCCGCGGGATGTCATCGACCGGGATCGCATCGAAGTCCTGCGCCGACCGGTGGGTGATGCGGCGGCGCAGTTCCTCGAGCGGGCGCAGGCCCCGGCTGATTCCAAACCAGATGAGCGGAAGCGACAGGACAAGAGCCAATGCCTGCGGCACGAGTACGCCGCGTAATAGATGCAGGGTAAGCCGGTCGCGCCTGACCATGGTTTCAGCCACCTGGATCTCGAAATCCGAGAACCCGTTCCGCTCGCCTTTCAATACGGCACGCCGCAGCGTCTTGCCATCCAGGAAAATCGTATCGAATACCGCATGTTTGCCAACGGGAGCCGGCATGCGGGTCAACCGCCGATCTCCGGCAAGCAGCGCTCCCTGCGCATCGTAAATGGCGAAATAGCGCTGATCCAGAGCGTCGCGCACGAGCAGGCTGAAGGTCAGGGAATCCGGGTCGATTGTCCTGCGGGCACCAAGCGTGGCGGAAACGAAGTCCTGCAGGTCATCGGTAATTTCCTCCAGGACGAGGTCGCGCTCCGTTTCCGCAAGATGGTAGGCATTGCGGTAGGTGGTGTAGGCGCTGACCGCCAGCAGGGCGACCAGCGGAATAAGCAGCCAGCCCAGCAGGGCATAGGCCAGCGTGCGTTCGGTGCGGCGCATGTCAGGCGTGCGGGCGATCGACCGACTCGATCAGGTAGCCGAGTCCGCGCACGGTACGGATGGTGATGCCTGCGGGTTCCAGTTTCTTGCGCAGGCGATGGACATAGACTTCGATCGCGTTCGATCCCACTGTGGCGTCCCAGCTTGAAATGGCGGAGATCAGCGCGTGCTTGGAGATGACCTTGCCCGCTTTGTGCAGCAGGCTGGACAGAACTTCACGCTCGCGGCTGGACAATTCGATTTCCTCGTCGCCCAGAAAAACCTGTCGGGTGGCGGTGTCGAAGCGCAGTTTTCCCAGTTCCATCCGGGCCGCCGCCGCACCACCGTGATGACGCCTGACGAGGGCGCGCAGACGGGCCTGCAATTCCGCCACGGCGAACGGCTTGGGCAGGTAGTCGTCCGCGCCGCTGTCCAGTCCCGTCACCCGGTCGGCGATCGCTTCGCGCGCCGTCAGGATCATCACGGGCAGGTGGCTGCCGCGTTTGCGCAGGCGCTTGAGCACCTCCAGCCCGTCCATGCGCGGCAGGCCCAGGTCCAGTACCAGGGCATCGTAGGTCTCGCTGACGAGGGCCATATCGGCCGCCACGCCGTCGCCCACCCAGTCGACGCTGTAGCCTTCCTGGCGGCATGCGCGCAGCAGCAGATCCGCCAGCGCCGGGTCATCTTCGGTCAGCAGAATGCGCATCGCGGCGTGTTGGAAGCATGTAAGGAGATTGAAAGGCGATCAGGCGCATTCTGCATCAACCCAGGCCGGATATGGAATCGGACCGATGCGCCCACACAAGCTTCACACCCATGACTGCTCCGTCGAGTCTGCTGCGGAATGGTATTCGTTTCCGCTCAAGGCTGAAGAGTGTCTCGCCGATCGGGGCGGGTTTGACGTCAGGCCGCGCGACTGGCTGCCGGGGCTGTCGGTCGTCATCCCCTGCTACAACGAGGCGGAGAATCTGAACCGCCTGCTGCCGCGTGTGCAAAGCGTGCTTCATGCGCTGGTGCCCGACTGGGAAGTCATCCTGGTGGACGACGGCAGCCGCGACGCCACGCACGAAGTATTCGCCTTCTGGGCGACCCAGCCGGGATTCCAGCTCGTCCAGCTGTCGCGCAATTTCGGCAAGGAAGCGGCGCTCACGGCCGGCATGGAGGCGGCGCGTTGCGAAACCTGCCTGATGATGGACGCCGATCTGCAGCATTCGCCCGACCTGATCCCCGCGATGCTGGCGCAATGGCAGCAGGGCTACGACGTCGTCTATGCGGTGCGCGAGCATCGCCGCGACGAAGGACTGTTCAAGCGTCTGGGCGCCGGCTGGTTCTATCGGCTGGTGAATGCCGGCGCGCGTTTTCAGGTGCCGGCGGATGCCGGCGATTTCCGCCTCATGGACCGGACCGTGGTGGATGCGCTGCTTGCCTTGCCGGAGCGCAATCGCTTCATGAAGGGCCTCTATGCCTGGGTGGGGTTCCGGGCGACTGAAATTTCCTATGTGCCGGCCGCCCGCAGCAGCGGACGCAGCACGTTCAGCCTCTTTCATCTGCTGCGCCTGTCCATCGACGGCCTGACGGCGTTCACCACGTGGCCGCTGCGCATCGCCAGCTTGCTGGGTTTCATGCTGGCATTGCTGGCGTTCGCCTACGGAGGGTATCTGGTCATCGACTACTTCGTGCGGGGGATTACCGTTCCGGGATGGAACACCATCGTGGTGGGCCTGATGTTCTTCTCGGGAATACAGCTCATCGGACTGGGCGTGCTGGGCGAATATGTCAGCCGCATCTTCGAGGAGGTCAAGGCGCGTCCGCTGTATGTGGTCCGGCACCGTGCCGGACGCGATCTGCGGGACACGCAGCCATGAGCGCGGGATGGAACAGAAAGGAAGCGGGCCTGTTTCTGCTCGCGCTGGTCTGGCTTGCCCTGACGCTGGGCGCCCGGCCGCTGGCGTTGCCGGACGAGGGACGCTACGTCGGGGTGGCCTGGGAAATGCTGAACTCGGGCAACTGGCTGTATCCCACCCTGAACGGCTTGCCTTTTTTCCACAAGCCGCCCCTGTTCTACTGGATCACCGCGGCCAGCCTCGGAACGTTCGGCATGCACGAATGGGCGGCCCGGCTTGCGCCGCTGCTCGGGGCCGCGATTGCTGCATTCACCCTGTACGGTTTCACCCTGCGGCACAAGGGCGCGACCGTCGCCCGCTGGTCGCTGCTGATTCTGGTGACCCAGCCTTTCTTCTTTGGCGGAGCCCAGTTCGCCAATCTCGACATGCTGGTGGCCGGGTTCATCAGCGCGACCATCCTGCTGGCGGCCGAGGCGGCATTGAATGCGGAAAGGAATCTGCCCTACAAGGTCCTGCTGGCAGGCGCCTATCTGTGCGCGGCACTGGGCGTTCTGGCCAAGGGGCTGATCGGCGCCGTGCTGCCGGGGCTGGTGCTGGTCGTCTGGCTGGCCTGGAATCGCAGGCTGGTCCTGATGCGCACGCTCGCCTGGCTGCCCGGCCTGGCGGTATTCGCGCTGGTTGCCTTTCCCTGGTTTGTCGCCATGCAACGGGAGTTTCCCGACTTCCTGAATTATTTCTTCGTCTACAACCATTTCCAGCGATTTGCCGAGGGCGGCTTCAATAACCCCATGCCGTTCTGGTTTTATCCAGTCGCCATTCTTCTCCTCATTCTGCCCTGGTCGTGGTGGCTGCCGGCCACCTGGAAGCCCGACCGGCTGGCGGCCGAGACGAAACCGACGATCCGTTCGCTGATGTGGATCTGGCCGGCCGTGATCGTGGCCTTCTTTTCCATTCCCTCGTCCAAGCTGGTGGGTTACGTGCTGCCTGTGCTGCCGCCGCTGGCCTATCTGATTGCCGAGGGCCTGGCACGCAAATGGGGCGATACATCGAACCCGCGTGTCCTGAAGGGATCCGCGCTCGTCGCCGGCATGGTGTGTCTGTCGATGATCGTGGCCAACAATCTGTTCAATCACAAGACGAACCGGGAACTGAGCAGCCTGATCGCCGCGCAACGCAAGAGCAACGAACCGGTCATGTTCATGTGGGATCAGTTTTTCGATATGCCGGTATATCTCGGCTTGAAGGCACCCGTCGAAATTCTCGATGACTGGAGCCCGGCCAATACGTCGAGGACCGACAACTGGCGCAAGGCGATGGCCGAGGCCGGAAAATTCGACCCGGCCCGGGCCGGCCGGCTGCTGATCGACCATAGCCGGCTTGAGCGTGAGTTATGCAAGTCGCCCGTATCATGGGTCATTGCGCCGAAGGGGACAGCGGGCACAGATCCTCTGCTGAAGCAGATTCCGCCGCTGGCGACCCGGCAGTCGACCATGGTGTGGCGGCTGACGCGCAGCGAAGTGTCGTCTAGGGGCGGATGCCGGCAAACGCCCAGTGCCGACTCAGCAGATAAGTCGCCACCGCCACGCACAGCAGGATGATCGCCAGCAGGAATTGGTAGGGAATCCGGCTGACATGCAGCAGGATGGCATAGGCCGATTCATTGATGGCGAATCCCGCGGCGGACAGCAGCAGGAAGCGGCCGGCCGACTGCAGTAGCGGCGCGTCGTGATCGGCAAAGGTCAGCAGCAGGTGGCCGCCGTACGAAACGGTGAATGCGCACAGCCAGCCGCCGACGTTGGCGACGAGGGGGGCGAGGTGCAGGGTTTCCACCAGCAGGATGACGGTGAGAAGATGGACGAGTGCGGCAGTGCTACCCACCAGGATGAAGACGACCGGGCGGCGACGGAGCAGAAACATGAGGGATTGGCCTGGGGAGATTCCGGGCATTCTACGGGATGACCGCGCGACCACAACCTGAACCGGAATTGACCCCTGCACGGCGCGTCATCAGCGTGTGCGTGGACGATTTCGGCCAGCATGAGGGCATCAACCAGGCTGCACTGGATCTGGCCGGCAGGCGCCGTGTCTCCGCGATCAGCTGCCTCGTCGACGGCCCGGCCTGGCCGGCAGGCGCGGCGGCGCTGCGCGCGCATGCGGCCAGCGTCGAAGTGGGCCTGCATCTCAACTTCACTGAGGATTTCGGGCAGGGCGGATGCCGGACGCTGCCCAGGCTGATGGCATGCGCCTATGGCCGCAGGCTCGACCGCACGGTGATCCGGGCCGCCATTCAGCGCCAGTTCGATCGTTTTGAGCAGGCCATGGGACGGCCGCCGGATTTTGTCGACGGGCATCAGCATGTGCATCAACTGCCCGTGATACGGGATCAGCTCATTGCGGTCATGGATCAACGTCATGGTCCGGCCCGGCCCTGGCTGCGCTCGACGCTTCCGGCCGCTCGCGGCCCGTCAATACCGTTGTCTCCCGCACATTTCAAGCCATGGCTGATCGGCCGGCTGGGGGCGCAGTCATTGCGCATGCTGGCACGTCGACGGGGCTATCCGCAAAACAGCCATCTCGTCGGCGTATACGGATTCGGGCTGTCGGAAACGGACTATCTGCTGAGGATGAAAGCATGGCTCGCATGCGCAGGCGATGGCGACCTGCTGATGTGTCATCCATCCCTGCCATGGCCGGCCCGCGACCCGCTGCGGGAAGCCCGCAATCGCGAATACCGGGTGTTGTCAGGCGAGCGGTTTTCCGCATTGCTGGAATCGGCCCAGCTTGAGATCGGGCCGTTGCGGGACCGGTGGGCTTCCGTGGCGGGAGATGCCGACGGCTGACGCGAATCCGGAACATGTGGGCACAGGTAAAGACCATCACCGCAGCAAAAAAAGAGCAGCAAATAATACCTTGCATGGTTCCATTATTTGATACCATTCGAACATGAATTCCAGCCACCACAAGACACTGGTCGCCGTCTTTACAAATCCGGTCTCCAGGACACTTGAGTGGCGCCGCATCGAGGCATTGCTGGCTGCTGTCGGCTGCCAGGTGATCGAGGGCAACGGTTCCCGCGTTCGCTTTGAGAAGGCGGGCCATATCGCCACTTTTCACCGGCCGCACCCAGCCAGGGAGGCGAAGCCCTACCAGGTACGCGATGCAAGACAGTTCCTGGAAAATCTTGGAGTAAAGCCATGAGCACGATGACACACAAAGGGTTCGCTGCCCGAGTCGAATACAGCGACGAAGACGCCTGCTTCATCGGCCACATCGCCGGCATACAGGACGTGATCGGCTTCCACGGCGAGAGCGTTGCCGAGTTGAGGGCTGCTTTCGAGGAGGCCGTCGAGGATTATCTGGAAACATGCCAGAAACTGGGCAGAGAGCCGAACCGGCCATACTCGGGCCAGTTCCGGCTGAGGCTCGCCCCGGAGCTTCATGCGCGCGCCGCCATGGTGGCGGAGTCGCATGGCAAGAGCCTGAATGCCTGGGTTTCAGACGTGATCGAGAAGGGTATTACCGCCGCCTGAGGTTCAGCTAAGTGGCGGAAAGGGTGGGATTCGAACCCACGGAGAGTTGCCCCTCGGTGCTTTTCAAGAGCACTGCCTTAAACCACTCGGCCACCTTTCCGTTTTTGTGATGCGCCAGCAATGTGCTAAACGGCGCGCTGCTGGAGCGCAAGCGATGCACGCCAGCACGCTGTTCTTACTACAGTTTCAAGCGGTTACTGACCAATAGACCACCACGTTTCAAGACCGGTGCCTTCAACCGCTCGGCCACGCTTCCACGGCGCGCATTGTAGCGGGTTCGTCAGGGCTTGTGCGTAACGCGCCCCCTCATGGCGCAGGTTGACGTGGCTTCAACACGGGGTGTCGGGTTTTCGTTAGCGCGTCCCGGCCATGCGCTACGCGGATCGTTCAAAGTCGTGCAAAACCAGAAGGTTGAGCACGGCGCCGGGTGAACGATGGTTTGGCATAAATGGTGCTGGTCTGCAGAAGTCAGAAACAAGCCGGCCCCAGCCATGAACGATTTTTTTGAAATGTTGGGTGCGATCACCCGTCGCAGGAAAACCGGAGGAGGGTCGCCGTTCGCGTCCGTGAAGACCACCGAAAAATGGCTGAAAAATCTGCATGCGGATTCGGATTACGACATGCATCATGCGTTGGTCGAAGGCCTCGAACGTTTCAACGCGGAAAATGAAATCGCCACGCTCACCCGCATGAAATCGCTGATGAAGCTGGAAGAGGCGGGCTTGCCGCTGCAGGCTCGCATCGTCGAGCAATATGTCCGCAACCAGGCGACCTTCCGTCTGGCCCGCCAGGCGCTGTGGCGCGAGTCGTGGGTGTTCTGGTCGCTGCTCGCGGAGGCCTGGCTTTGCATGCTGAAGCAGGCGTACCGCAATCCCGCCAGCGTCGAACTCAAACCCTTTGCCGCAGAAATCGCGACCCGGGCCATGCGCTATGCCGGGCGGGTCATGCGCTGGGATTATCATCAGGCGCGTCACCCGGCCGCCTCGGCATGGCGCCGCGTAAACAAGATCTATCGCCTGATCGAGCGTGACGGATTTTCCACCCGGACGGTGCAGATCGGCGGACAGTCCACGCACTGCGCACGCGAGTACACCCTGATTGTGCTGACGGGACTGGTGCACCCGCTGGGCTACCGGGCGCGCGAAATCGAATCCATTGCCAGGCTTCTCGAAGATTACGAGCCCTTGCCGCTGCCCGCCACCGTGCCGCAACGCGATGTGCATACGCATCTGGTGGATCTTTCCCTCAGCGAAGGCGCAGCCGTTCTGGAAAGCGAGTGGGTGCAGGGCCGGCGTTTGCGCTACCTTGCGCTGGGTCCGCTGGTCGATCATCTGAAATCGCTCGATCAGACGGCGACGACGATCGACAGTGGGCTGACCCGCCAGATTGCGAGCCTGATCGAGCGGGGCGGCATCCGCCGCGGCCGGCAGCGTACCAATCGATTCGGCCGCGTGTGGGTGGCAACAGGAATGGCCGGAATCCTGAGTGTCCTGGCCCGGTCCGATTCGCCCAAGGGAAACCCGGCCCTCGAACCCTGGATGCTGCGCGACGAGAGCGCAGAAGGGATGGGATTTGTGCTGTCCGAACCTGCCGCGTTGCCACATGGCCGGCTGATAGCCGTGAGCTGGGATCCTTCGGAGAACGTCTGGCAATTGCTGGCGATACGCTGGGACCGCGAGGAAGGCGGCCAGCATCTGGTCGGTACGCAGCGCCTGTCACGCCATCCCAAGCGCGTGGAAATCCACTACGAGGCCGATGTGCCGGGCGTGAGCCGGGAGCCGGCCTGGGCGGTATTCCTGCCGATGACCCACACCGATCAGGGCGCGAGCAATCTGCTGCTTCCACAGTCGCATTATCGTCTTGGCGCCCCCCTGATGTTGCGCGACGGCGATGTCGTGTACCGCTTGCGGCTGGGGGAGGTGCAGGAAGGCCACGAAGGCTGGCTGCGCGTCGGCATGGACGTGGTCGGACGGGAGCAGTTCGCCGCCGCGGCCTGACGTGGCCGCGCGTCAACGCGTGCGGATGTCGCCGAAATGGAAGTCGAATGAACCCGCATGGCGGTCACGGAAATACTGCTCCAGCGTGGCGCGCACGGTACGGAAGGCGATTTCGTCCCAGGGAATCTCGGTTTCGGTGAAAAGCCGCGTTTCGAGCGACTCGACACCGGGCTGGAAGCCGAGATCGAGCAAGCGGGCGCGGAACATCAAATGCACCTGATTGATGTGCGGGAGGTTGTACAGGGTATATAACCCGCCCATTTCGATGTGCGCGCCGGCTTCCTCCCAGGTTTCGCGTGCGGCCCCTTCGAGCGTGGTTTCGCCGTTTTCCATGAAACCGGCGGGGAGGGTCCACAGGCCGTATTTGGGTTCGATGGCGCGCCGGCACAGCAGTATCCTGTCTTCCCACTCGGGGATGCAGCCCACGACCATCTTGGGATTCAGGTAATGGACGGCGCCACATCCGGAACATACATATCGTGGCAGGTTGTCGCCGCTGGGCACACGCAGCACGACGGTGCTGCCGCATTCGCTGCAAAATTTCATGTCGCTTCCAATTCGCTCACTGTGTAGGCACGGTATCAAAATCTCCTCACATCGATCAAGGATGAAACTGGAACCTGGCCGCCCGAGCGATTATCATCCAGGACCTTACCGTCGTTCTGGCTGACCATGCGCCCCTCCCACATCGAAACCATCCTCAATCGCGAATTCGAAAGTGCCGCCGACGGCCATCACACCCCCGTCATGCTGTGGGGGCCGCCCGGGGTCGGAAAATCGCAGATCGTCGCCAAGATCGCCCAGCAGCACAGCGTGCCGTTGATCGATATCCGCCTGTCGCAAATGGAGCCGACCGACCTGCGCGGCATTCCCTTTCGCAACGGCCAGCTGGTCGAATGGTCGATCCCCTCGGTACTGCCGGATGCCGGACGTCACGGGCTGTCCGGGATCCTGTTTCTGGATGAAATCACCTCGGCGCCGCCCTCGGTCTCGGCTGCCGCGTACCAGTTGATTCTCGACCGCCGTCTGGGCGAGTACAGCGTGCCGGACGGCTGGGTGATCTTCGCCGCCGGCAACCGTCAGGGCGATCGCGGCGTGACCTACGCCATGCCGGCGCCGCTGGCCAACCGTTTCACCCATTACGAGGTCGAGGTGAATCTGGACGACTGGGTGGACTGGGCGCACAGCGAGGATATCGACTCCCGCGTGATCGCCTTTCTGCGTTTCCGTCCCGATCTGCTGTTCAGTTTTGATCCCGCGCATACGCCGATCGCCTTTCCGAGTCCGCGTTCGTGGGAATACGCGCATCGCGCGTTGCAGAAATTCGACCGGACCGCGCTGCTGGCCGATGCGCTGATCGCCTGTGTCGGGCAGTCGGCCGGACTGGAACTCAAGACCTTCGTCGACAACATGGCGCAGATGCCGGACATCGACGCCATCATCGCCGGCGACGCCGCGGAAGTCCCTCAAGGCATCGACCTGCAATACGGCGTCGCGGCCGCGCTGGTGCGCAAGGCGCTGCAGTCCGCTGACAGCGGCAACGTCACCGTGGTGTATGGCAATATCCTCAAATATGCGCAGCGTTTTCCGCAGCGTGAAATGGGGGTGATGCTGGTGAGCGACCTGCATCGTGCGGTGGGACGTCCGCTGTTTGCCGTGCCGGCCTTCGCCGAGTGGGCCAACAGCATCACCGACCTGGTGTTGTACGAGCACTGACTGCTGATATGGCCGACCAGCCCGACGCCGCACTCGAATCCCTCCTCACCAAGCTCGCCGCGGCACGCACGCGGCTCATCATGGAGCGGCCGTTTCTCGGCGCGCTGGTGATGCACCTGCCGCTGAAGGTCGGCGGTGCAGGGTGCACCACCACCGGCACCGATGCGCAGGCCTTCTATTTCAACCCGAAGTTCATCGACACCCTCAATCTCGCGCAGACGCAGTTCGTGCTGGCGCACGAGGCGATGCACTGCGCGATGGGCCATCCCCATCGCCGCAATCATCGCGTCAAGCGGCGCTGGGACGTGGCCTGCGACCATGCGGTCAACCTCATCCTGATCGAGGAAGGCCTGAAGCCGCCGCTGCACGGCATCCTCGCCGACCAGAACTACATGATGCTGTCGGCGGAAGAAATCTATCCGCTGATCCCCGAGGACACGGCGGAAGAATCCTTCGACCAGCACATGTTCGATCACGACAACGAGTCGGGCGCCAGCCCCGACGAGAACGAGCGTCAGGACAATCCGGATGCCGGCGAAGCCGGTGGCCAGGGCAAGGAAGGCCAGAGCGAGGCCGAAGAAAAACAGGGCAGCGGCAGCCAGGCCACTTCGACAAGCTCAGGACAGGCCCCGCAGAAGCCGAACGAGCTGTCGCCCAGCGAACGCGAGGAACTCGCCGAACAGTGGAAGAATCGTCTGGCCGCCGCCGCCCAGGCCGCGCGTCAGGCCGGCAAGCTGTCGCAGTCGATGATGCGCTGGGTCGACGACCTGCTGGCGCCGAGCCTGCCGTGGCGCGCGCTGCTGGCGCGCTTTTTTGCGGTCAACCAGCGCGACGACTATTCCTGGCGCCGGCCGTCGCGGCGCGAGGGCGACGCGCTGCTGCCACGACTGTCGAGCGAAGGCATCGACGTGGTGGCGGCGATCGACACCAGCGGCTCGATCAGCGATGACGAATTGCGCGAATTCGTCACCGAACTCGATGCCCTGAAAGGCCAGGTGCGCGCACGCGTCACCCTGCTGGCGTGCGACAACCACGTGGCGGACCAGGCGCCGTGGGAATTCGAACCGTGGGACACGATGCAGCTGCCGGACGATCTGCCGGGCGGTGGCGGCACCGACTTCCGTCCGGTGTTCGACTGGGTCGAGCATGAAAACCGCACCCCCAACATGCTGGTGTATTTCACCGATGCGGAAGGCGATTTTCCCAAGGTTCCGCCAAATTATCCGGTCATCTGGCTGGTCAAGGGCAAGGGCGCGGTGCCCTGGGGCGAGCGGGTACAGCTCAATTGAACCCGCCGCCCGACCGCGTCCGCGGCTTTCTGCTCGAACAGCTCGACATTCGCGGCGTCTGGGTTCAGCTCGGCGGCGCCTGGCGGGACATGACGGCGGGCCGCGACTATTCCGAACCCGTTCTGGAACTGCTGGGCCAGCTGGCGGGGGTGACGGCGCTGATTGCCTCCAGCCTCAAGCAGGCGGGGCGGCTGACCTTCCAGGTACGCGGCAACGGCGACGTGTCGCTGCTGGTGATGGATTGCGACGAGCAACTGCGCCTGCGGGGCATGGCGCGCACCCTGAAGCACCCTGAAGGGCACGAGGGCATGAACGCGCCTTCGGATCTCTCGGCGGGCAATCTGCCCGCCCTGCTGGGCGGCGGTGCGCTGACGCTTACTCTCGACACGGCCGGCATGCGCCAGCCTTACCAGAGCCATGTGCCTTTGCAGGGCGACACGCTCGCCGCCGTATTCGAGCATTATCTCGCCCAGTCCGAGCAGACGCCCACCCGGCTCTGGCTCGCGGCCAGCCGCGACGCGGTGGGGGGACTGCTGCTGCAGGCGTTGCCGGGCGCGGCCGCGCGCGATGCCGACGGCTGGAACCGGGTGCAGATCCTGGCCGATACCGTGCGGCCCGATGAGCTGCTCGGTCTCGGTGCGATCAAGCTGATCGGGCGGCTGTTTCCGGAGGAAGACGTGCGCGTGTACGACCCGCGTCCGGTCCGCTATCACTGCCCCTATGATCCGGACAAGATTTACGCCATGCTGCGCAGCGTGGGGCAGGCGGAATGCGAGGCCATCCTTGCCGAGCAGGGTGAAATACGGGTGCACGACGATATCTGCAACCACGAGTATGTGCTGGATGCGGCCATGGTGGCAGCCTTGTTTGAATGAAAGGATGGGCGATGCGGACAGGATGGATGCTGGCAGGATGGCTGCTTCTCGCGGGCGGCGCGCAGGCGGAGGACGGGCGCTACCAGGCCTTGCCGCTGGCCGGCGGCGAAGGGGGCAAAGGCGGCGGGCGGGCGCTCATACTCGATACCCGTGACGGCCATGTATGGGTCTGGAGCGAGAACGAGCTCATCACCGCACCGGATGGCCGTCGCCGCTACGGCACGGGCTTCATCTATCAGGGCAAGCTGCGCCCCGGCAACCAGGCAGGCGAATTCATCGAACAGCAGGTTAAATAATGGCTGCCGCCCCCGGCCTTGAGTGCATGACTTAAGGCGAAGCCTGTCCGGGCCGATAAGTGCTCATACTTGCGCACCCACCCGAGAACCATGCAGACCGAGCCAGCCCTCCAACCCGCTTTCCCCCAGGCCGGACGCCAGAAAATCCGTCTGGGAGACCTGCTCGTGGAGCAGAAGGTCATCTCCAGCGCCGACCTCGACATCGCACTGGCCACGCAGAAGAAAAGTGGACGCAGACTGGGCCGCATCATCGTCGAAAGCGGACTGGCCGGGGAAAACGACATTGCCCAGGCACTGGCGCGGCAACTGAATCTTCCCTTCATCGACCTCAGGAAATTCAACCCGGACGCGTCCATTCTGCAACTGCTGCCTGAAACACAGGCGCGGCGTTTCCGCGCCATGCCGCTAGCGCGGCGGGATGGCAACATTTTCGTCGGCATGGCCGATCCGACCGACCTGACTGCCTACGACGAAATCGCCCGGCTGATTCCGCAAGGCATCCAGCTTGCCGTGGTGGCGGAAGGCGACCTGCTGGCGGCCATCGACCGGATCTACCGACGCACCGGCGATATCCATGGTCTGACCGAGGAGCTTGCGCGCGACATGGGCGAGCACGAGGCCAGCATCATCGGCCTGGAAGCGCTCGGCGAAGGGCAGGCTGATGCACCGGTGGTGCGCCTGTTGCAGACCCTGTTCGAAGATGCGCTGCAGGTGAATGCGTCCGATCTGCACATCGAGCCGCAGGAAAAACACCTGGCCATCCGCTTCCGCATCGATGGCGTGCTACACCCGCAGACCCAGGCCGATCTCAAGATCGCGCCGGCGCTGGCCTTGCGCCTCAAAATCGTGTCCGGACTGGATATTTCGGAAAAACGTCTGCCGCAGGACGGCCGCTTCGCGGTCAAGGTGCGCGGCCGCACCGTCGACGTGCGCCTGTCCACCATGCCCACGCAATACGGCGAGTCCGTGGTGATGCGGCTGCTGAGTCAGGGCGACAACCTGCTTGCGGTGGGCGGCCTCGGCATGCCGCCCGACATGCAGGAACGCTTTCGCGCCATCCTGCACCGCCCCAACGGCCTGGTGCTGGTGACCGGGCCCACCGGCAGCGGCAAGACCACCACGCTTTATGCCGCGCTGGGCGAACTCAACGATCCGGGCACCAAGATCATCACGGTCGAAGACCCGGTGGAATACCGGCTGGCCGGCATCAACCAGGTGCAGGCCAACGACAAGATCGATCTCAGCTTTGCCCGCGTACTGCGTGCCATCCTGCGTCAGGATCCGGACGTGATCCTGGTCGGCGAGATGCGCGATGCGGACACCGCGCAGGTGGCGCTCCGGGCAGCCATGACCGGCCATCTGGTGCTGTCCACCCTGCACACCAACGACGCGGCCTCCACGCCGGTGCGGCTGCTCGACATGGGCGTCCCCGCCTTCATGGTGGCGACGTCGGTGCAGGGCGTGCTGGCGCAGCGGCTCCTGCGCAAGGTGTGCGGCCATTGCAAAGCGCCGCATGCGCCGACGCCGCAGGAGCGGGTCTGGCTGGGGCGGGCGCAGGCCGACCAGGCCGACGACGCCTATGTCGCGGGCACCGGCTGCGACCGCTGCCACGGCACCGGCTATGCCGGACGCCGCGCCGTCCACGAGCTGCTCGAAATCAATACCGCGCTGGCGGAAAGCCTGGCGCGCAGGAATCCCACTGAATTCGTGGCTGCCGCGCGCGCGTCCATGGCTGGCCATAGCCTGCGCGACCAGGCCATCGCGCTGGCACGGGCGGGTGTGACCTCGCTGGCCGAAGCGATGCGCGCCAGCGCCCAGGACGAGACAAGCTGATGCTGCGTTTCGCCTATACCGGCCGCACCCGGAGCGGCGAGCAAGCCCAGGGCATCCTGGAGGCGGACAACGCCGCCGCATGCGCCAGCAGCCTGCTGAAAAACGGCATTTCACCCGTGACCATCCAGGAAACCGGGCAATCCGAGCGGCGCGGGGCGAAACCAAAAAGTCTGAGTCTGTTCGAGCCCGCCGTCCGGCCCATCGACGTGCAGCTGTTCTCGCGCCAGCTCTATACCCTGATGCGCGCCGGCGTGCCCATCCTGCGATCGCTGTCGGGCCTGCTCGAATCGACCACCAATGCCGCCTTTGCCCGGGTGATCGCGTCGTTGAAGGAGTCGCTCGAAGCGGGACGCGACCTGTCGATGGCGATGCGCCAGCATCCCGCGGTCTTTTCGCCGTTTTACGTGGCGATGGTGCGGGTCGGCGAGGCAACCGGCCGCCTGGACGAAATCTTCCTGCGCATGTTCGAACACCTCGAATTCGAACGCGAGACCCGCGCCCGCATCAAGGAGGCGCTGCGTTATCCGACCTTCGTGCTCGTCGCCATGGTGGTTGCGATCGCCGTCATCAACGTCTTCGTCATTCCCGCTTTTGCCAGGGTCTATGCCGGCCTCGGGGCCGAGTTGCCGCTGATGACGCGTATTCTCATCGAGACCTCGCGCCTGACCATCGCCTATGGCTGGCTCATGCTGGCGGGCCTGGTGCTGGCCGTCTTCGGATTCCGCATGTGGCGCGCCACCCCCGGCGGGCGCCTGCTGTGGGACCGCTTCAAGCTCAGGCTGCCGCTCACCGGCTCGATCATGCTGCGCAGCACGCTCGCCCGTTTCGCGCGCACGCTGGCGTTGTCCCTGAAGAGCGGCATTCCCGCGGCGCAGGCGCTCTCGGTGGTGGCGGAAGTCACCGACAACGCCTGGATCGCCTCGCGCGTCGAGCAGATGCGCAACGGCATCGAGCGCGGCGAATCGGTCCTGCGCACCGCGCAGAACGCGGCCGTGTTCAACCCGGTGGTGCTGCAGATGATCGCCGTCGGCGAGGAAACCGGCAGTATCGACGACCTCATGCAGGAAGTCGCCGGGATGTACGAGCGCGAGGTGGACTACGAGATCAAGACGCTCGCCGCCCGCATCGAGCCGCTGATCATCGTCGCCCTGGGCGGCGTCGTGCTGGTGCTGGCGCTCGGCGTGTTCCTGCCGATGTGGGATCTGGCCAGCGTGGCCATCAAGTGACGCCTGCCATAATTTTCTGTTCTATTCAAGTCCTGCCCGGAATCTCCGAAATAGGTCCTGTGGCTGCCCCGGCCGGCAGCGATTGAGGCGAACACATTCAAATAGTGAGGAGAACACCATGTATACCCTGAAGGACATGAAAGCCCGGCAGCACGGCTTCACCATGATCGAACTCATCGTCGTCATCGTCATCCTCGGCATCCTTGCCGCGGTGGCGCTGCCGCGCTTTACCAATGTTCAGCGCGATGCGCGCATTGCCAAGCTGAATGCGGCACGCGGTGCGGTGCAGGCGGCGTCGGCAATGATCCATGGTGCAGCGCTGGCCCGGGGTGGCGTGCCGGATACGGTCAACTGCGTGAACGTTGGTTTTGGCGCGAACCCGGCAAACAACACGACGGCGGTGTGTACGGAAAACGGGCGGGTACAAATTACCAACCTCTATCCTGCTGCCACCGTTCTCGGAATTGTCAATGCCGCGGGCCTGTCCACGACGTTTTTCCCCACGGGGACGACCGTGGCAACGGCCAATACGGCCTTGCAGGCCGAGGGCTACAGCGTGGCCCAAGCAGGAGGTGCGAATATGAATTTCAGGGTCAACGGTGGAGCTAACGTAGCCCAATGCGCCTTTACCTATACGGCCGCCGCCGTGGGCGGAGCGCCTGCGACTGGTGTGATCGACACCAGAGGCTGCTGATTCGAGCCAGGACCATGTTGAAGTCAAACCGCGGCTCAAGCCGCGGTTTTACCATGGTGGAACTGATCCTGGTGATCGTCATCGCCGGCATCCTCGCGGCGGTGGCCGCGCCGCGGATGATGGGCCGGACCGGCTTCGATACCCGCGGTTTTGCCGACCAGCTCGCCGCCACGGTGCGCTTTGCGCAGAAGCTGGCCGTCGCCCAGCACAGGGATGTCTACGTGCAGCTGACGGCGAACGATGCCACGTTGTGCTATGACGTGGCCTGCGCCACCCCGGCACCCGGGCCGGGCGGCGAAAAGCCCTACACCGTCAGCGCGCCAAACGGCGTGGCGATCGCCAGTCCGGTTGCAGCGCTCCACTTCGATGCCGGCGGACGCCCCGTGAACCTTGCCGCCCAACTCGACATCCAGATCAACGGCAACGGCACGCACCATGTGTTGGTCGAGCAGGAAACCGGCTATGTCCACTGACCAGCGCGGCCTCAGCCTGATCGAGCTGCTGGTGTTCATCGTGGTGGTGGGCATCGCGGTCACCGGCGTGCTGTCGGTCTACAGCCTGAACGCGCGGACCAGCGCCGATCCCATGGTGCGGAAGCAGGCGCTCGCCATCGCCGAGTCGCTGCTCGAGGAAGTCCTGGCCAAGCCTTATACCTACTGCGACCCCGACGACGCCAATGTGGAGACGGCAAGCAGTCCGGCCGGCTGCGCGACGACCCCGGAAGCCATGGGGCCGGAAGCGGGGGAGACGCGTTATTCCAACCTCACGCCGTTCGATAACGTCAACGATTACAGCGGCTTTCCTACCATGGTCGGAATCGTCGACCTCAACGGCAATGCCGTCCCGGGGCTGGGTGCCTACACCGTGACCGTACAGGTACAGCCGGCCGGCGCCTTCAACGGTATTCCCGCCGGCGAAACCCTGCTCGTCACCGTGACCGTAAACGGTCCCGGCAACCAGGGCGTCAGCCTCTCCGGCTATCGCACGCGTTATGCGCCGAACCTTTAACCACGCCGGCTTCACCCTGATCGAGATGATCATCGTCATCGCGATCACCGCCATCATTGGTTCGATGGTGGCGCTGTTCCTGCGCGCGCCGCTGGACAGCTACGTGGCGCAGGACCGCCGTGCGCGCCTGGCCGATGAGGCCGACACGGCGCTGCGCCGCATGGGCCGCGACATCCGGCTGGCGCTGCCCAACAGCGTGCGCGTCACCTCGCTGGGCGGCGCGTTCTATCTGGAGTTTCTCGGCACCCGCAGCGGCGGACGCTACCGCGCGCAGGGCGGCGGCGACATCCTCGATTTCACTACCGCCGACACGAGCTTCGACGTGCTCGGCCCTGCCGTCGCGATGCAGGCCGGCGACCGCATCGCGGTGTACAACCTCGGCATTCCCGGCGCCGACGCCTGGGCGGGCAACACGCTCACGGCCTATGCCGGCGCGGCCGGCAACATGACCAACATCGCCATCGCATCCAAGCAGTTTCCGCTGGCCTCACCCGGCAGCCGCTTCCAGGTCGTTGAGGGACCGGTGAGCTATGTCTGCAATCCCGCTACCGGCACGCTTACGCGCTATTGGGGCTATGCCATTGTCGCCGGCCAGACCATCGCGTTCCCCGCCGGCACCCCGCAGGCGCTGCTGGCCACCCATGTCGGGGGCTGCAGCTTCGACTACCAGCCCGGCGCCACCGAGCGCAACGGGCTGGTCAGCATGACGCTGGACCTGAGCCAGGCCAATGAAACCGTGCGCCTGTATGCAACCACCCAGGTGAGCAACCAGCCATGACACGCACACCGCGCACCGAATCCGGTTTCGTCCTGCCCACCGCGATCTTCCTGCTGGTCGTGCTGGCCGCGCTGGCGGCTTACATGGTGTCGCTGTCGCGCACCAGCCAGCTCAGCAGCGCGCTCGATGTCCAGGGCACGCGCGCCTATCTGGCGGCGCGCGCCGGCATCGAATGGGGGGCGTGGCAGTTGCTGCGGAATTCCTCGTGCGTGGCCGGCCCGACCCCCGTTGCGCTGAGCGGCACGCTCGCCGCGTTTTCGGTGGACGTGAGCTGTGCTCCATCCGGCCCCCCTTACACCGACGGGGCCGATACGATCACGGTCTACGTGATCACCTCGACCGCGACGTCGGGTACGCCCGGCCAGGTGGATTACGTCGAGCGGCAGATCCGGGCGAGTTTTTCGAAATGAACATCGCCATGCGCCTCGTACCCGGTGTGCACCAAATGCTCAGTCGCCTGGCCGGGGGCAGGCTGGCCGTCCTGTTATCTGGCGGTGCGCTGGGGATGGTGCTGGCCTTTACGCCGGCGCACGCGGCGACCTATACCAGCATGGCCACGACGTCGAACTGGATCAATCCGTCCGCGCACACGCGCGTCACCTGGACGAATGGCGCATCCTGCACTTCGGTCTACGCGGGCGCCCCCATCGACGACGACATCACGGCGCAGCTTCCGCTGGGCTTCACGTTCAATTTCGGCGGCGTGAACTACACGCAGGTGCAGATCATGAGCAACGGCCGGCTGCAATTCAACAACGGCTACTGCGGCTACGGCACCCAGACGACCGGGTCGCCGCCGACCTATACCTATCCGTATCCCGACGCCAGCCTGTCGCGCACGATGCGCATCTATGGTGTGGATCTCGACGCCACGCCGAGCGGAGCGTCGGGGGTATGTCCCGCCGCGACCTGCTATGTGAGCTATGCCACCGTGGGGACTGCACCCAATCGCCGCTTCGTCGTGACCTGGGTGAACGTCCCCGAATGGAGTGCCACCACGCGTACCGGCAGCTTCAACCTGCAGGTCATTCTCGAGGAGACGAGCAACGAGTTCGTCTACCAGTTCGGCCCGAGCAGCCATCCCACCGGCGGCTCCGCGCAAATCGGCTGGCAGCTGAGCCCGACGGATTATGCGGTGTGGTCCACGCCCGTCGTGCCGCCCGCCAATTCGGCGGTACGGTTCTACGTGCCGGGGCCGATCGCCGAATTCCACATGGACGAGCCGATCTGGTCGGGCGCGGCAGGCGAGGTGCTGGACAGCACGGGTCATGGCTACGACGCGACGGCGACCAACGGTGCACTCACCAGCAGCGCCGCGTCGGCGATCGCGGGCACGCCGGGCACCTGTGGCTACGGCGTGTTCGACGGCAACAACGACTATGTCGCGTTGCCCGCATCGTTCCCCGACCTCGTCACGGATTTCACCCTGACCGCGTGGATACGCACCACCAACAACGCCAGGAGCGGCCAGCGCATTTTCATCGACGACCAGAACAATACCGGCGGCTACGGCTTCAGTCTGGGCGACGGCGGCGCCGGCATGCTGCGTTTCTATACGCGGGCGGTCAATCCGGTCATTCTGGACACGCCCAGCGTCATCCAGAACAACACCTGGTATTTCGTCGCGGCGGTGGCCGACATCGGCGCCCAGACCAAGCGCCTCTATGTCTACAACCAGGCCGGCGTGCAGCTAGCCGCTGTCACGCAAACCTACACCGGCACCTGGGGCGCCGATGCCGGCGCCGCGTCGATCGGCGGCGAGAACAATGCTTCCACGGAAAACAGCTCGAGCTTCAGGTTCAGCGGCAACCTGGACGAAGTGGGCGTGTACAAGGGCGCGATGAATGCGGCGCAATTGAGCCAGGTGATGAACCAGAAGCGGCCGTGCAGCATCGTCGCGGGGGCCACGCCCGCCGGATTCAATGCATTCGAGACCGCTACGCCGGCAGGCAGCGCAAACGGCGTGATCCATACCAAGGTGTCCGCCAGCGCTTTCAACCTGGCCGTGGTCGCCCTCAAGGGCGGCGGCGCGGCCGTCGAAACCGCCTTTGCCGGCGACGTGAAACTGGAACTCGTCAATGCGTCGGCGGGCGCCGGTTGCGGGACCTACGGGTTGATCCGCAGTCTGGGTACGCTGACGTTCGCCGTGGGCGACGCGGGGCGCAAGACGCTGTCCGGCATCGCCGAGCCCAATGCCTGGCCCAACGCGCGCCTCCGCATGACGTATCCGGCAACCGGCGCACCGACGATCGTCGCCTGCTCGACTGACAACTTCGCCATCCGGCCGGCCAGTTTCGGCAGCGTGACGGTGAGCGATGCCGACAGCGTCAGCGCGGGGAGCACACGCACGCTGGCTAATACGGCGGTATCGGGCGGCAACGTCCACAAGGCCGGGCAGCCGTTCCAGATCGTCACGACGGCAAGCAATGCGGTCGGCACCGCTACTTCGAACTACAGCGGCAATCCCGTGGGCAGCCTGACGGGGTGCGTGCTGCCCGCCACGGGCTGCACGCTCGGCACGCTCACCCCCGGCGCCTGGTCCGCGGCATCCGGCACCGTGACGACCGTCGGCGCCCGCTATTCCGAGGTCGGGGCCGTGGCCATGAAACTGGTCGATTCCAGCTTTGCCGCGGTGGATGCCGCGGACGGCTCCACCGCAGCCGAGATGAATATCGAATCGACGGTCTTCAACGTCGGCCGTTTCGTGCCGGATCATTTCGATCTGACGCCGATTACGCCGTTGCCTGTGTTCAAGACCTTCAACGACACCACCTGCGCCACGCGCTCGTTCACCTATGCCGGCCAGCCCTTCGGCTATCTCGCGCTGCCGCAGGCCACGATCACGGCGAAGAATGCCGCGGGCGCCATCACGCTCAATTACGCGGGCGCGCTGTGGAAGCTCGTGCCGGCCGGCGCCATACAAACCTACACGGCCGCCAGCAACCTCGACATCGGTTTGCTGGGAACCCCGACCGTCACCGCGAGCGGCGGCGGAACGGGCACGCTGGCGGCCAATGCGGCGGATCAGATCGCGTTCGTGCGCACGACTCCGATCGTACCTTTCAATGCGAACATCGGCCTGTCGATGGGCATGGAGGACATCGCCGAGAGCAGCGTCACGGGCAACGGCATCGTCGCTACCCTCTCGCCTGCGCTGTTTGCCAACATCGCCTTCGATTCCGGCAACGAAATCCGTTTCGGCCAGCTGGTCCTGACCAATGCGCTGGGTTCGGAACTGCTCGGCCTGCCGGTGCCAATCGAGGTCCGCTACTGGAATGGCAGCGGGTTTGCGCTGAATACCAAGGATTTCTGCACCCAGCTTGCCGCTGCCAACGTGTCGCTGTCCAACTGGACGCGCAATCTCAATGCCTGCGAAACCTCGGTGATCCTGTCCGGCCGTTTCAACCTCGGGCGCGGCAACCTGCGCCTGTCCGCGCCGGGTTCACCCAACACAGGCAGCGTCGATCTCGCTGTGCAATTGGGTCCCGTGGCGGGCGGCAGTACGTGCATCGCAGGCGGAGTGACTCCGGCCGTGGCCGCTTCGCAGAGCTGGCTGCAGGGGCGCTGGAGCGGGGGCGCGTACAACCAGAACCCCGCGGCGCGGGCCAGTTTCGGCCTGTATCGCGGCAACAAATCGCTGATTTATCTGCGCGAGATGTATTGACTACGGAATAAACCCTTTGACAACAGCAGTTTATTTATTTAGTTTCCGGAAAATTTTCAGGTCCGACACATGCAGCTTTTTCGTCGATCGAGCGAGCAGGGCTTAACCGCGTACTTGCGGCTCCCCGGAAGTATTGCGTATGCGCGTGTCGATCGCAGGGCGGCCATTCCCAAGCTGCTTGCCGCCGGCGTGGCGGCGGTCAAGGGCGATAACTGGGGCGAGGCGCTGGGCCGGCTGCACGGCAAAGGGCCGGTCAGCCTCGTACTGAATCCGGCTGATTACCGTCTGCGTCTGCTCGACGCGCCGAACGTGCCCGCCGACGAACTCAAGTCCGCAGTGCGCTGGCAAATCCAGGACATGCTCGATTTTCACGCCGACGACGGCACGGTGGATGTACTGCAAGTGCCGCACCCCGAGCATGTCAGTCATGCAAGGCAGATTTTCGCGGTGGCGGCCAAGAACAGCCTGCTGGCGGAAGAAGCCGTGCTCGCGACCAACGCGGGACTGGATCTCACCATCATCGACATCATGGAAACCGCCCAGCGCAACGTGGCCACCCGGCTGGAGGCCCCGGGACGGGCGCTGGCACTGTTCTCGTTCATCGAAACCGGCGCGCTCCTGACCCTCACGCTGGACGGCGAATTGTGCATGGCGCGCACGCTGGGCGTGAATCAGACCGTGCTGGACATCGAAGGCACGGAGAGCGTGCTCGAGCGCCTGACGCTGGAAATCCAGCGCAGCCTCGATCATTTCGACCGCCAGTTCGGCGGGATTCCCGTCGATCGGCTGCTGCTGGCGCCGGGAGCGAGCGCCGCAGGTTTGCAGAATGGCCTGTCCGGCAATCTGGCCTTGCCGGTCAAGGCGCTTGATCTGGCGGAGGTGCTGGACATCGGCGCCCTGCCCGATGCGAACATGCTGCCGCCCCATTGCCTGCATGCCATCGGCGCCGCCTTGCGGATGGAAGAGACCAAGCCATGAGCCAGCAGATCAATCTGATCAACCCGCTGCTGCTCAAGAAACGCCATGCGTTCGGGCTGCGTGAAATGACGCTGGGTCTGGGTCTGGTGCTGGCGGCCGCGCTTGCATGGTTCGGGTATCTGACCTACCGGGCGGGCACGCTCGAAAAGCAGGCCACGCAGCAGGAGGCCCGACTCGCGACGGCGCAGGCGGAACTGGACCGGCTGGGCACTGCCGCGGCGCGGCCGGTGAGCGATCTCCTGACCGGACGCGTCAAGGCAGCGCAGGCCCGGGTCGCGCAACGCGAGGCGCTGCTGGCGTCGATGAATCGCACCCTGGACCGTAGCTCGACGGGATTTTCTGCCCGCTTGCGCGCGCTCGCGCAGAGCAGCACCGAAGGCGTCTGGCTGAACGGCTTCACCCTCTCGCCGGATTACGTGGCGCTCGATGGATCGGCGCTCACTGCCGGTCTGGTGACGACCTATATGGACCGCCTCGGCAAACAGGCCGCGTTTGCCGGCATGAAGTTCACCGGCATGAATGCCGAGCGTGTGCCGACCGCAGGCGACGACAGTCAGGCCCGTCCCGACAAGCTGCCGGAGCATCTCGACTTTGCCCTGTATTCGGGCAGCCGGAAAAATCCGGCGGACAGGGGAGAATCCGATGGCCCGTGAAAAATGGCGCGAGATCGGCCGGCGCATCGAAGCGATGAGTCTGCGGGAACGTCTGTTCGTTTTTGTGGCGGCAGTCGTGGTGGCGGTCGCGCTGGTGCAAATCCTGATGATCGATGCGGTGCAACGGCGCGTGCAGAATGCCGAAGAACGTCTGCAAAGTGCCGAGGCGGCGCGGCTGCAGATCGACTCGCAGCGTGAACTGCTGGCCGGCCAGGGCAGGGGCGATCCCGACCGGGCTGCGCGCGAGGCGCTTGCTGCACAGGAAGCGCGCCTGACCCTCCTGAATGTACAGCTTGAAACACGCGGGCACTCGCTGGTTCCGCCCGAGCGGATGGCCCAGGTGCTGAAGGATGTGGTGGGCGGCAAGAGCGGTGTGCGGATCGTCGGGTTCAAGACGCTCGGTCCACGTCCCGTCTCGCTGCCGGAGGCACCCGAAGGGAGTCCGCCGGGATTCTACCGGCATGGCTTCGAAATCACGGTGAGCGGGTCCTATGCCGATCTGGTGGCCTATCTGGAGCATCTGGAAGCATTGCCCTGGCACCTCAACTGGACCGAGGCGACGCTCGATGCGACGGGCCGCCCCGATCTGAAACTGACTCTCATCGTCCACACATTGAGCCTGGAGGAAGCATGGCTGCGCGTATGATGCTGGGTGCCGCGCTGCTGCTGCTGGCCATCCCCGGCGCCCGGGCGGACCTGCCCGACCCCACCGCGCCGCCGGCAGCGCCCGCCGCCGGCGGCGACGCCAGCCCCGGCATGTCGCTGACAGCCATCAAGCGGCGCGGCGTGCAGCGATTCGCCGTCATCGGGGGCCAGGAAGTGGCGGCCGGTGGGCGTTACAGGGATGCCCGTGTGGTGCGCATCACTGAAAACGAAGTGGTGCTGCGCCGCGGGGCGGACATCACAGTGCTCGAACTCTATCCGCACGTCGAAAAACGGCTGCGCGGCAAATAAAAAAACGGGAGAGATTGCGGATGATGAAGCGCTACACCTTGATGGTTGCTGGTCCGCTGGTTCTGCTGGGGTGCGCCGGCCCCCTGACGCCGCGCGATGCGCAGCAGGCGATCCGGCAGGAAGTTGCCCAGGCGGCTCAGCCGCAGCCCGCGCCGCACGCGATGACGGACGCGCAGGCCCAGGCCGCACTGCTGCCCCCGCTCAAGCTCGAACTGCCCAAGGGCGCGGCCGAACCGGCCGAGCCGCGTTTCGACCTGGCCGTCAACGGCGCCCCGGCGCAGGACGTGTTCATGGCGATCGTCTCCGGCACGCGCTACAGCATGCTGGTGCATCCGGAAGTGGCGGGCACGATTTCCGCCAATCTCAGGAACGTCACCGTGCCCGAAGCGATGTCCGCCATCCGCGAACTGTACGGCTACGACTACACGATGGACGGGAACCGCATCGTGGTGCGGCCCCTGACGCCGCAGACCCGCATCTTCAAGGTCAATTATCTGGCCGGTGCGCGCGTCGGCTCGTCGGACACGCGCGTGATCTCGGGTTCTGTCAGTGCCTCCGGCACCGGCGGGGCAAGCGGCACAACCGGCAGCGGTAGTTCACAAACCTCGCTGGAAACCAGCAAGATCAACACGACGCTCAACTCGGACTTCTGGGGCGAACTGAAGGTGGCGCTGGAAACGATCGTCGGCGAATCCGGCAAGGTGATCCTGAGCCCGCAGTCGGGAGTTGTGGTGGTCAGGACCACGCCGCGCACGATGCGGGACGTCGAGCACTTCCTCAAGGCCACCGCTTCGGCGGTCGAACGCCAGGTCATGCTGGAGGCGAAGATACTCGAGGTACAGTTGAACGACGGCTATCAGACCGGCATCAACTGGTCGGTACTGCACAATGGCCAGCACAAGTACTCCTCGGGCGCCAACACCGGCAATTTCGATCTGCTGACCGGGGCGGTCAGCGGTTCGCTGGCCGATGCGCTCGGGAGCGGCCTGCCCGCCGCGGCCGGCACCACCTCCGGCATCTTCGGCCTCGCGTTCCAGACCAAGAGTTTCGCGGCCCTCATTAATTTCCTGGAAACCCAGGGCTCGGTGCATGTGCTGTCCAGCCCGCGCATCGCGGCGCTGAACAACCAGCAGGCCGTACTGAAGGTCGGCACCGACGATTTCTTCGTGACCAATGTGTCGACCACCAGCAATACCGGTGGCGCCGGCACCACGACCACGCCCAGCGTGACGCTGCAGCCGTTCTTCTCGGGTATCGCGCTGGACATCACTCCGCAGATCGACGAAAAGGGCCGCATCACGCTGCATATCCGTCCTTCGGTGAGCGTGGTGACGGAAAAGATCAAGAACATCGACGCCGGCCAGGCCGGCAAGCTGACCCTGCCGCTCGCTTCCAGCGCGGTTTCGGAAACGGACAGCGTCGTGCAGGTGGAAGACGGCCGCATCGTCGCCATCGGCGGCATGATGAAACAGTCCTTCGACGACAGCGCCAACCGCGTGCCCGGCCTGGGCCGGGTGCCGCTGCTGGGATACTTCTTCGGCAATACCAGCCAGAGTTCGAAAAAAAGCGAACTGGTGATCCTCATCAAGCCGACCGTCATCGACAGCCAGGCAGACTGGCAGGCGGATGCGGAAGCGACCCAGGCGCGTCTCGACAAACTCGAACGACAACCGCAGACGCCATGACGGCGACGGCTTTCTCCGACCCCGAACATTCGCTGGGCGCGCCCGGCGGGTTGTCGGGCGGCAGAAAGCCGGTTTCCACGGCCGGCAGCCGTCATGCACTGTCTTATCTGGCCCATTTCGGGCTTGCCGAAGCACCTTTCGGGCTGACCCCGGATAGCGATTTCTTTTTCGCTTCACCGCCGCATCAGGAAGCGTTGAATACGCTGCTCCATGCGCTGGAAAACGGCGAAGGCTTCATCAAGATCGTCGGCGCGGTCGGGACCGGAAAAACCCTGCTGTGCCGGACGCTGCTGGCCGAACTCCCGAGGCGCTGCCGTGCGCTCTATCTCCCCAATCCCGCGCTCGATCCGGCCGGCATTCTGTTTGCCGTAGCCGAAGAACTTGGCATCAAGCCGACAGGAATGGAAAGCGGTTATCGCGTGCACAAGGCGATCCAGTCGCGCTTGATCGCACTGGCCAGACGCGGCACCCGCGTGGTGCTGATTCTCGACGAGGCCCAGGCGATTCCGCTGGAGAGCCTGGAAACGGTACGGCTGCTGTCCAACCTGGAAACCGAAAAACGGAAATTACTGACCATCGTGCTGTTTGGCCAGCCGGAACTGGATGCGCGGCTGGAACGCATTCCGCAACTCAAGACCCGGATCGGTCTGCACGATCGCCTGCGCCCCCTGCGACGCGAGGAGCTTGTTGCGTATCTGTCCCATCGCATGGCGCGGGCAGGCTTCGATTCCGATGCCTCGCCGTTCAGCCCGCGCGCCCTCGGACTTTTGTACGGGGCCAGCGCGGGTGTCCCGCGCGTCGCCAATGTCATCGCCCACAAGGCGCTCATGCTGACGTATGGCAAAGGCCTGTATCGTGTCGGCTGGCACGAGATGCGTCATGCCGCGCGCGACACATTGGCGGCCAACGCGGCCAGTCGCGCGGCACGGTGGGCGCTGCCGGTTCTGGCGGTACTGGGAGCGGGCGCGGCGACCGGCTGGTTTTACCTGATGGCGTAAACAATTTCCTGTCAATTTTTCGATTGATCCTGTGAGCATCATCAACCAGACACTGCGCGCACTGGACGCCCGCCAGCCCGGTCGGGCCGCCACGCCGACGCCGCACCGCCTCCGCACCCTCGCGAAGCCGCGTCGGGCAGGCCTGTGGATCCTGCTCGCGATATTGTTGCCGGCTGCCGGACTGACCGTTTGGTTCATCTCTCCACCGGCCGCCGGGAACCTTACGCAGCCACCCCGGCCGGCCTCGCGGCAAGTCGCGCTGCCGCACGCCGCGCCGCCCGTACCGCCCAACACCCAGCCTGCGCCGCCGCGCGCCCTGCTTGCCTCGCCTGCCGTCAAGGAGGCCGCCGTCGCCGTTCCTGCCATGGCCGCCACCCGGCGCGGCGCGGCGGATCCGGACGCAGGCGTCACCCCGCAAGCACCTGCCCGCCCGCCCAGGCTGTCCGCTGCTTCCGTGACGGTGAGTTCACCAGGCTCCGCTGTTATGCCGCCGCCGGCCATCCGCAAAGAGGTCAATCAAGCCATTGACGGGGGCAAGGCCGAGGAAGGCTATCGCAAGGCCCTGACGCTCATCCAGACCCATCAGGAAGGCCAGGCCCGCGCGCTGCTCGGAGCCGTGCTCGAGGTGTCGCCCGGACATGTCGCCGCGCGCGAGGCGCTGGCCGCATTGCTCAGCGAGGCGGGGCAGAATCAGGAAGCCGAAAAGGTTTTACGCATCGGACGCGCAACGAATCCCGGGCATGCCGGGTTCGCATTCAGCCTCGGGCGCCTGCAGGCGGCGCGCGGCGATACGGAAGGAGCCGTTGCGACCTTGCAGGGCGGAATGGAAGGGCGCAGCGTCAGCGCCGAATACCATGCGACGCTGGCGGCGCTGTGGGTGCGCCTCAAGCAATATCCCGACGCCGTGCGGCAATACGAGCAAGCGCTCAAACTGCAGTCGGATCAGGGGCTCTGGTGGATGGGACTGGGGCTCTCGCTGGAAGCCCAGGGCCGGAACGACGAAGCCCGTTCCACGTTCCGGCGCGCGCTCATGACGGGTAATCTGACGGACAAACTTGCGGAATTTGCCCGGGCAAAACTCGCCGAGTAAAAACTGGCCGGCCGCAAGGATGCAGTGAACGCGCAGTCCGCAGACTGGCGTGAAGATGGCCTGTGGTAATTACACAACGCATGGTATCCACAATGGAAGAAAATTAATAGATTGTGGTTTTCTTTTGCCGATTTGCTAAAATTCCGCGCGTCGGCTGGATCTCAAGTCCCGGACCGATCTCTGGTGTGGGTTTTTATATTCGTAATAAAGGGAAATCAAATGAAATATTCCGTTCTCCTGGCTGCTCTGCTGGCTGTTTCCATGACCGCTTGCGGCAAAAAAGAAGAAGCGGCTGCTCCCGCCGAAGCGCCTGCTGCGGTTGCTCCGGCTCCTGAAGCTGCCGCGCCGGCTCCGGAAGCTGCGCCGGCTCCGGAAGCCGCTGCACCTGCTGCCCCGGAAGCCGCTGCACCTGCTGCGCCGGACGCTGCTGCACCTGCCGAAGCTCCTGCCAAGTAATTCCTCTGGCTCAGGAACGAACCGGCCTCTGGCCGGTTTTTTTATGGCCGCAGGAAATGGTCGAGTCGCGCCATGGCCTCGGTCAGCCGCTGCAGCGGCTGGGTGTAGGCAAAGCGGAGGTGACGGGCCGCATGGTACGAGCCGAAATCGATCCCGGGCGTGACGGCGATGCCTGCGTCCTCGAGCAAACGATTGGCCCATGCATGGCTGTCCGCAGTCAGACGGCTGCAATCGGCATACAGATAAAATGCCCCCTGCGGGACAACGGGAATGACAAAGCCGCGCGCCCGCAAGGCTGGTAGCATGTAATCGCGGCGTGCGCGCAGCTCGGCCTTGCACGCTTCGAGCATGTCCTGGGTTGCGGGGGCGAATGCCGCCAACGCCGCATGCTGCGCCGGCGTGGACGCGGCCAGAAACAGATTCTGCGCGAGCCGTTCCAGCGCCGGCATGGTCCAGGCGGGTGCAACCAGCCAGCCGAGTCGCCAGCCGGTCATCAGGAAGAACTTTGAAAAGCTGTTGACGACAAACACGTCGTCCCAGCGGGCGGCGCTGTGCTCGGTGCCGTCGTAGGTCAGCGCCAGATAGATCTCGTCGACGATCAGGGCGACGCCATGCGCCACGCACCAGTCGTGGATGCGCGTGAGCTCGTCCGCTGCCATGATGGTGCCGGTGGGATTGGACGGGCTGGCGATCAGGAGGGCGCGGGTAGCGGGCGTGGCGTGGCGTTCGACGGCCTCAAGCGTGAGCTGGAAGCCGCTGCCGGCGTCGACCGGCACACTCATCACGCGAGCGTCGCAAAAGCGGACGAAGTGGCGGTTACAGGGATAACCCGGGTCGGCCATCAGTATGTCGTCGTCCGGACCGGCCAGCAGCCCCAGCGCCAGCAGCAACGCACCGGACGCGCCGGGCGTGACGACGATGCGCCCAGGCTCGACCGGGGCCTGCCAGCGCGAGGCATACCATCCGGCGATGGCTTCGCGCAGCCCGGGCAGGCCGAGCGCACCGGTGTAGTGCGTATGGCCGGCGCGCAGCGCGGCAATGCCGGCTTCGACGATGGGGCGGGGCGTGGCGAAGTCGGGTTCGCCGATTTCGAGATGGATGATGTCGCGTCCGGCTGCTTCCAGGGCCTGGGCCCGCGCCAGGAGATCCATGACGTGGAACGGCGCGATGCCGTCGAGGCGCCCGGCTGTTTTCAATGGTTCCGGATTCATGGCTCCGCGCCCGGGGAAGCCAGCGGATGCTGGCGATAGAACTGCTGCAGCTGCCGGTAGACCGCCGGATATTCCATATCGAGCAGCGCCGGTGTTTCGAAAAAGACCTCGGTGAGCACGGCAAAGAATTCGGCGGGATTGGTGGTGGCATAGGGATCGATGGCCGTATGCTCGCCAGCGTCGACGCGGTGGCACAGGTTGTCGTAAGCCGCACCGAAATCGCGCGCCCAGGCGGCAGTATTCATGCCGCGATGCAGCGGCGGGAAGCCGTTGGCATCGCCGTTCAGCATGTCGAGCTTGTGGGCGAATTCGTGCAGCACGACGTTGACGCCGTCGGCCTGGCCACTGCTGGCCACATCGGCGATCGACAGCACCAGCGGTCCGCCGTGCCAGGATTCGCCCGCCAGGATGTCGCGCGTATGGTGCACCACTCCGGCTTCGTCCATCTCTTCGCGAGCGCGCAGGAACTCATCGGGATAGAGAATGATCTCGTTCCAGCCGCGGTAGCTGTCCTCGCCAAGGTTGAGCGTCAGCAAACAGGCCTGCACGGCGATGACGAGCTGGATGGCCGCGTCGACCTCGGCGCCGCCTGCTGCGGAGAAGGTTTTGCCGTGGATGAACAGACTGGCCGCTTCACGCAGGCGTGCCCGTTCCAGGGCGTCCAGCCGGTGCAGGATCGGCAGCGCTGCCAGGACAGCGTCGAAATCCGCAGGGAGAATGGCATGCCGTGCAAGAATGCGGGTGCGTCGCCAGCGGCCAAACCAGTTCATTCGTCCTCAAGCAGGCGTGTGTCGGCCGCGTCGGAATGTTCGAGCTCGACCCGCTCGATCTGCAGGAAACGGCGGCTGATCTTGTCGCTGGAAATACGCACCTCGCCCACGTCCTTGCTGGCCTGCTCGATGTGGCTGGCGAGCTTTTTCATGCGCTCGTCGAAGCGGGCAAAATCCTTCGCCAGCTTGGAGAGTTCGTCCTTGATGACGTGTGCCATGCGCCGCGTTTCCGAATCGCGGATCACGGCGCGCGCGGTATTCAGCACCGCCATCAGGGTGGTCGGCGAGGTGAGCCACACCCGCTTTTTCTGCGCATGCTCGACCAGATCCGCATGGTAGGCGTGGATTTCGGCGAATACCGCCTCGGCCGGCAGGAACATCACTGCGCCGTCGGAAGTCTCGCCTTCGACGATATATCGGGCGGCGATGTCGTCGACGTGTTTCTTGACATCCGTCTTGAACTGCCGCCGCGCCGCCTCGCGCTCGGCCACTGGTAGTGCGTCGTCGAACATGCGGCTGTAGTTTTCCAGCGGAAACTTGGAATCGACGCAGACGCTGCCGGTGGGCTGCGGCAGGATCAGCACGCAGTCGGCACGGGTGCCGCTTTTCAGGGTGTACTGGAAGGCATAGGCATCGGGCGGCAGGCTGTTCCGCACCAGCGCTTCCAGTTGCACTTCGCCGAAGGCGCCGCGCGAGCGCTTGTCGCCGAGGATTTCCTGCAGCGACACGACGTTGGAGGCGAGGCCTTCGATTTTCTTTTGCGCCTCGTCGAGCCGCTCGGCCACCTTGCCGGAGATTTCATTCAGGCGCCCGTCGACCGTCTGTGACAGTTGCTGCACGCGCTCGCTGAACTGCGCGGTCATATGCTTCAGCGTGTCCTGCAGCAGGCTTTGCCCGGCACGCCCCTGTTCGATCAGTTTTTCCAGCATCGCAGTCTGGAACTGGCCGAACTGACCGGTCACGGTTTCGCGCGTCTCGGCCAGGCGCTCGGCCTGCGCGATCTGCAGCGCGGAGAGCTGGTTCTGTATACGGTCGGATTGCTGCGACAACCCCGCATGCAGGTCGGTCAGCACCGCGCGGTGACGGGCCTCCATGTCCTGCGCCAGCAGCGCGGGCAACCCGGCCTGTTCCTGCTGCAGCGCACGCAGGCGCAGCAGCAGGAACACAGTCAGGAGGACGAGGACGACAAGGCCGGCGAAGAGGCCGATTTCGACAGGTTGCATGCGCGGATTTTACCCGTGCCGCCATGAAAAAACCCGGCGCCGGCCGGGTTTTGATATTACGCCGCCGCGCGGTTGGCGCGCTTGCGTTCGTGTTCCTGCAGGTGGCGCTTGCGGATGCGGATCGATTTCGGCGTGATCTCGACCAGTTCGTCGTCGTCGATGAATTCCACCGCGGATTCCAGCGTCAGCTTGATCGGCGTGGTCAGGCGTACCGCCTCGTCGGTGCCGGAGGCGCGCACGTTGGTGAGCTGCTTGCCCTTGATCGGGTTGACCACCAGGTCGTTGTCGCGGCTGTGGATGCCGATGATCATGCCTTCGTACAGCTTGTCGCCGGGCGAGACGAACATGCGGCCGCGGTCTTCCAGTTTCCACAGCGCGTAGGCCACCGCTTCGCCGTTGTCCTGCGACACCAGCACGCCGTTGTGGCGGCCGGGCAGGTCGGCCTTGACCGGGCCGTAGTCGTCGAACACGTGACTCATCAGGCCGGTGCCGCGCGTCATGGTCATGAAGTCGGACTGGAAGCCGATCAGGCCGCGCGCGGGAATGTGGTATTCGAGGCGGGTGCGGCCGTTGCCGTCGGACTCCATGTTGGTGAGTTCGCCGCGGCGGCGGCCGATTTCTTCCATGACCGTGCCCTGCGTGTCGTCTTCGAGGTCGATGCTGAGATTTTCGTACGGCTCGCATTTCTCGCCGTCGATGTCCTTGTACACGACCCGCGGCTTGCCGACGGCCAGTTCGAAGCCTTCGCGCCGCATGTTTTCCAGCAGGATGGTGAGGTGCAGTTCGCCCCGGCCGGAAACGCGGAACACGTCGGCGTCGCCGGTTTCGTCGACCCGCAGCGCGACATTGACCAGCAGTTCCTTGCTCAGGCGATCGCGGATCTGGCGGCTGGTGACGAACTTGCCTTCGGTGCCGGCAAGCGGCGAGGTGTTCACCATGAAGTCCATGTTCAGCGTCGGCTCGTCCACCGGCAGCACGGGCAGGCCGGCCGGTTTGTCCTTGTCGCAAATGGTGACGCCGATGCCGATGTCGTCCAGCCCGGAGATGATGATGATGTCGCCCGCTTCCGCCTGCTCCACCGGCACGCGTTCCAGTCCCTGAAAGCCGAGCACCTGGTTGATGCGCCCGGTGGCGACCTGTTCCTCATGGTTCATCACGACCACCGGCATGCCGGGCTTGATGCGGCCGTTCAGCACGCGGCCGACGCCGAGGCGGCCGGTGTAGGTCGAATAGTCCAGTGCGGCGATCTGCAACTGCAGGGGGGCGTCGGCTGATCCTGGCGGCGTGGGCACGTGCGAGAGCACGGTCTCGAACAGCGGCTTCATGTCGGTTGCCGGGCCGCCATTCGATGGCGCGTCTTTCAGGTCCATGCAGGCCCAGCCGTTGAGGCCGGATGCGTAAATGATCGGGAAGTCGAGCTGCTCGTTGGTCGCGTGGAGTTTGTCGAACAGGTCGAAGGTCTGGTCCACGACCCAGTTCGGGCGTGATCCGGGGCGGTCGACCTTGTTGATCACGACGATGGGCTTGAGTCCCAGCGCCAGCGCCTTCTTGGTGACGAAGCGCGTCTGCGGCATCGGGCCTTCGACGGCGTCGACCAGCAGCACCACGCCGTCCACCATGCCGAGCACACGTTCGACCTCGCCGCCGAAATCGGCGTGGCCGGGGGTGTCGACGATGTTGATGTGGGTGTCGCCGTAGGTGATCGCGGTGTTCTTCGCCAGGATGGTGATGCCGCGTTCCTTTTCGATGTCGCCGGAGTCCATCACCCGTTCGTCGACCGCCTGGTTGTCGCGGAAAGTGCCGGACTGCCTGAGAAGCTGGTCGACCAGCGTGGTCTTGCCATGGTCGACGTGCGCGATGATGGCGATGTTGCGAAGCTTGCGGGACATGATGGGTGAAAGGCCGGATTACGGGAAACCAAGCATTATAACAGGGTTTATTGACTGTGTTATCGGGTAAGCGGATGCGCGGCCAGGCGGGCGTCGATGCGCTCGATCATGCGCTGGTATCGTGCGCCCCCGACCGGCCCGAAGCGGCGGTCGAATTCGGTTCGCGGCATGAATTCCGGCAGATCGCGGAAATCAGGCAGCAAGTCCGTATCGTTGCGGGCGCGGGCGAGCAGTTGCAGCATCCGCGCAGCGTCATCGCCCGTCGCGCGTTCGCCAAGCCGTGCGCCGGCGCGGTCGTTGGCCAGATCGGTGAAACTGAATCCCGAGCCCTTGCCGGCGTCTTCTTCTTCCTTCATCAGCCCGATGGCATTGGCGAGACGGCTGCCGCCGTTGGCCGCCAGGGCGGCGGAAATCACGAAATGCTCGGCAAAGTCGCGCCGCCCGTGCAATGACAGCAATACTCGCGGCGCGCGGCGGATCGAGCGGCCATTGTCCTCCAGCAAGCGGGGCAGACTGATGCCGCCCAGATAGGCTGCCAGCGCGGTGAGCGCGGCACGGTTTTCCTCGCGTGCATCGTTTCCGCTTTGTTGGGCGTAGTCGAACAGCGGGCCCATGATGCTCACCAGCGGCACCGTGCTGCCGTGCGGACGGGATTTCAGCAGGGTATCCAGTTGCCCGGCGTAGGCCAGCATGCGGGCCTGATCGTCGGGTGCGATCAGTAACCTGACGCTCTTGCGCTCGAGGCGGGTCAGCAGTTCAGGATTCCAGCGGTAATCCAGGGTGGCCTGGTTTTCGTCGAAGCGTATCCGGATAAAGGCGTCGACCAGCGCCGCATAGGTGTTGTCCCGCCGCAGCCAGCGATTTGCCAGACGCGCGGCCCAGTCGGCCAGCGTGCCCGGCAGCGGCAGGCTGCCAAGCTGAAGGCCCCGGATGCGGATGCCGTCGGGCGCGTCCGCCAGTTCGGCGGTGACGTTGAGGTAGCGCCCAAACGGACTCGCCGGGACGCTCAGCGTGGCGGTGAGCGTGGCCAGCCCCGGTGTGAGTTCGGCGGCAATGCCGCTGACACGCCGCAGCTCGACGGCGTAGTTGAGCAGGCGGTTGAGCTCGGATTCGTCGAGCTGGATGCTCTGTACCACATCGGGCGTCTGTCCGCGCGGATCGTGTTTCTCGAACAATGATTTGATCCAGGCAAGATCGGCGCGGCGAAATTGTGCCGGCGGCTCGACCGCGGGTGCGTCATCCAGCGCCAGCCAGGGCAGCAGGATGAGTGCGGCCAGCACGACAGACAGCGCTCCCCAGCCCATCCAGCGCTTCATGTTCATCCGGGCTGGTTGCGCATGAAATCGGCCGTTTTGAACAAGGCGGCAGTCAGTTCCTGTTGCATGGCGGCATCGATTTCCACCTCCTGCATGGCGCGGATCATGCAGCCCATCCACTGGTCGCGTTCGGCCTCGCCGATGGTAAAAGGCATGTGGCGGCGGCGCAGGAAAGGGTGGCCAAAACGGTCGGTGTATTCCGGCGGGCCGCCGGTCCAGCCGGACAAGAACCAGAACAGTTTGTTGCGCGATTCGGCGAGATCGGCCGGATGCATCTTGCGGATGCCGTAATAGTCCGGATCCTCGTCCATCAGGTCGTAAAACCGGTCGACCAGGCGGCGAATGGTTTCCTGGCCGCCGAGTTGTTCGTAATGAGTGGGCATCATTCAGCCTTTCACGGGTTTGACCGCCGCCGCCGCCGCCCTGGCCCGGTCGCGGGCGATCGGGGTGGTTTCCGCTGTGGCGAGCGCCACGCCCATGCGTCGGCCGGCAAAGGCCTGCGGTTTGCCGAACAGGCGGATATCGACACCGGGCAGGGCAAGCGCGTCGGCGACGCCGTCGTAGGCGATGCCGGCCGCCTCCATGCCGCCGTAGATCACCGCCGAGGCGCCAGGCTCGCGCAGCGAGACATCGACCGGCAGGCCGAGGATGGCGCGCGCGTGCAGTTCGAATTCATTCTGCCGTTGGGTCGCCATGGTCACCATGCCGGTGTCGTGGGGGCGTGGACTGACTTCGGAGAACCAGACCGCATCGTCCTTGACGAACAGTTCCACGCCAAAAACGCCGCGTCCGCCCAGGTTCCCGGTCACGGCGGCGGCGATTTCCTGCGCGCGCTGCAGGGCGACGGGGGACATCGCCTGCGGCTGCCAGGACTCGACGTAGTCTCCCTTCATCTGCCTGTGCCCGATAGGCGCGCAGAAATGGGTTTCGATTTCTCCGGAGCGTCCGCGCGCCCGCACGGTCAGCAGCGTGATTTCGTAGTCGAAGTCGATCACGCCCTCGACGATGACGCAGCCTTTGTCCACGCGGCTGCCGCGGGCCGCCTCCTCCCAGGCCGCCGGCAATTGGCGGGCGTCGTCCACCCATGACTGGCCTTTGCCGGATGAGGACATCACCGGCTTGACGATGACCGGATAGCCCAGTTTTTCCGCGGCGGAGGCCATCTCCTCCAGGCTGTAGGCGAACACATAGGGCGAGGTGGGCAGATTCAGGGTTTCGGCGGCGAGCCGGCGGATGCCTTCGCGATTCATGGTGAGATTGGCGGCACGCGCGGTGGGAATGATTTCGGCCAGGCCTTCGAGCTCGATCTCCAGCAGCGCTTCGGTGGCGATGGCTTCGATTTCCGGCACCACCAGCAGGGGTTTTTCCGCTTCGATCAGTGCGCGCAGCGCCGACCGGTCGCTCATGTCGGTCACGTAGGCGCGATGCGCGACCTGCTGGCCGGGTGCGTTGACGTAGCGGTCGACTGCAACGACCTCGACGCCCAGGCGCTGCAGGGCGATGATGACTTCCTTGCCAAGTTCGCCGGCTCCCAGGAGCATGACGCGGGTGGCGGAAGGAGAGAGAGGGGTGCCGAGGCGCATGGGGAACATCCAGCGAAACCAGAAAGCCCCATTTTACCGTGGCTTACAGATATTCCTCGATCGGCAGCACCCGCAGTATACGTAACAGGCCACGCTGGATCGGCGTGGTGTCGGGCTCCTGGTCGAAGGTGCGCGGGATGCCCTGGCGGATATCGGTCCACTGCAGCCGCTTCACGACTTTCGCCTCGACGGTTTCGACAACGAGCCGCGGCTGGAAGCTGCGTTCGGGCCGCATGGCGTTCTCGGCCATGTCGGTGACTTCCCGCGCGAGCCCGGGTGAATGGATCACCAGGCCCAGTTCGGTATTGAGCAAGGCCGAACGCGGATCGAAGTTGAAGCTGCCGATGAACACCTGTTCGCCGTCGAAGACGAACGTCTTGGCATGCAGGCTGGCGCGCGACGAACCGCCCGGGAGATCACGCAGACGGCCGCCGATGGGTTCGGCCAGCGGCTTCAGCTCATAGAGGTTGACGCCGGCTTCCAGCAGCGGAATACGGTAGTTGGCATAGCCCGCGTGCACGATCGGCACGTCGCTGGCGGCGTAGGCGTTGGTCAGGACGTCGATCCGTATGCCCTGGCCGCGCCAGTATCTGAAATAGGCCATGCCCGCTGCACCCGGTACGAAATAGGGCGACACGATGAGGACGCGCCGGGTTGGATCGACCCAGAGACCGGCGAGTTGGCCGATCAGCAGGCTGGAAGGCGATTTGTTGGGATGAAGCACTTTTCCAGGCGGATCGACGACGAGGTCGGCGTGGGCAATGTGCCAGGGGGTGTCGCCTTTCAGCAGTCCGGGAATCGGGTCCGCCGCAGTCAGTGCGCGGCCAAACGCCGTATC
The DNA here is from genome assembly GCA_001899765.1 of Thiobacillus sp. 63-78. GTDB lineage: Bacteria > Pseudomonadota > Gammaproteobacteria > Burkholderiales > Thiobacillaceae > Thiobacillus. The sequence continues at coordinate 48,718 of MKWM01000038.1, read as the reverse complement.
GAGCTGCTCGGCGCGGAACCGGTACAGGCGCTGGGTGGTGCGCTGCAGCCGCCGGTCGCTGGGGGCGATCGGCAGGGCGGAGGCGGGTACGGCCGCGATGCTGTTCCAGTAGGCGTCAAACGATTGCGACAGGGCATTGACGATGGCGCCGGCCGCGACGACATCGAGATCGATGAAGGCCAGATCAGGATTGGCGTCGAAATACTCGTCGCCGATGTTGCGCCCGCCGGTGATGCCGATCTGGCTGTCTGCGATGAAGACCTTGTTGTGCATGCGGCGGTTGAGCCGGACGCTTTCGCGCAAGGCCTCCCAACCCTTGACCAGCAGGCTGGTGCTGCGGGTGTGAAATGGATTGAACAGCCGTACCTGAATGTTGGGATGGGCATTCAGTGTGGCGAGCCCCAGTTCCTTGTCGGCGGTGTCGATGTCGTCGATCAGCAGGCGCACGCGCACCCCGCGATCGGCCGCGGCCAGCAGCGAAGCCGCGACCATTTTGCCGGTGGTGTCGTTGTGAAACAGGTAGTACTGCACATCCAGCGTGCGGGTGGCGCGTTGCGCCAGCGCCAGCCGGGCGGCCAGGGCCGCATGACCGCCCTTGAGCAGATAAAATCCTGATTCAGCGGGCGGGATGCAGTCTGCGATCCGGGCTTTCAGGGGCGTGTCGACCTGGCTGGACAGGGCCTGAGAGGGCAGGCGTCGGGCGTCGGGATCGAGGGTGGACGCACAGCCGGCCAGCAGCAATGCAAGCAGACCGATACAGAGGCGTGGATCAGGTCGGTTGCGCATCCAGCCGCCGCCAGGCGAAATGAGGGCCGGGGTCGGTCTTGCGGCCCGGCGCGATGTCGCTGTGGCCCACGACTGCCTGGATCGGATAGGCTGTTTTCAGGCTGGCCAGCAGCGGGAGCAACGCCGCATACTGGGCATCGGTGAACGGCAGATCGTCGCTGCCTTCCAGTTCGATGCCGATGGAAAAATCGTTGCAGCGTTCACGCCCCTGCCAGTTCGATACGCCTGCGTGCCAGGCGCGCAGCGCGCACGGCACGAACTGGATCAGGCTGCCGTCGCGGCGGATGAAGAAGTGCGCCGACACTTCGAGACCGCGAATATCCTGGAAATAGGGATGCGCCTCCCAGTCGAGCCGGTTGGTGAAGAGATCGATGACCGCATCGCCGTCGAACACGCCCGGCGGCAGCGAAATGTTGTGGAGAACGACGAGTTCGATCGCCGCGCCTTGCGGGCGTGCATCGCAATTGGGCGAAGGCAGGTGGCGTGCACCGATCAGCCAGCCCGAGGCATCGAGGTCACGAGGGAACGGATCGGAAAGCGTCATGGCGCAAGCTTACTTGACCCATGCGGAGTCTGGAAACATCAGCTGGCGTCCCTGGAGGGGGTGCCGCTTGAATGGCTGACTGCCACGGCCTCTTGCGGGTAGACTGCCGACTTTCATGAATTCCGGGTGTGCCGCATGACACGGCTGGACGCGCAACAATTGCTGGATCACGCCGAGCCTGTCGCCTCCGAAGCGGAGGTGCAGGCTGCGCTCGATCGCCTGGCGGACGAAATCGGACGCGGGCTGGGGAGCGTGTTTCCGTTGGTGCTGGCGGTCATGGGCGGCGCGGTGGTGTTTGCCGGCCAGTTGCTGCCGCGGCTGCGCTTTCCGCTGGAGTTCGATTATCTGCACGTCACCCGCTATCGCGGCAAGACCGAAGGCGGCGAGATCGAGTGGCGCGTCCTGCCGGGGCAGAACGTGGTCGACCGCCATGTGCTGGTGCTGGACGATATCCTGGACGAAGGCGAAACCCTGGCCGCGATCCGCGACAAGCTCCTGCACATGGGCGCGGCGCGGGTCTGGTCGGCGGTGCTGACCAACAAGGACAACGGGCTGGACAAGCCGGTCCAGGCCGATTTCGTGGGGCTGGTTGTACCCAACCGCTATGTGTTCGGCTGCGGCATGGATGCTTACGGACTGTGGCGCAATCTGCCCGCCATTTACGCTTTGAAGGACAAATGAATGCTGGGCATCATCGGCGGTACCGGCCTCACGCAACTGGCCAATCTGGAAATCACTCACCGTCAGGTGGCGCGCACGCCCTACGGAGAGCCTTCGGGCGCGCTCACCTTCGGCCGCATCTGCGGTCAGGAGGTGATCTTTCTGGCGCGTCACGGCTACGGCCATACCATCCCGCCGCACGAGGTGAACTATCGCGCCAACCTGTGGGCGCTGAAGGATCATGGCGTCGACCGTGTGGTGTCGGTGGCCACGGTCGGCGGTATCCATCCTGACCTGATTCCCGGCACGCTGGTCATCCCCGACCAGATCATCGACTACACGCATGGCCGCGCCGCCACGTATGCGTTCGGCAACGACAAACCGGTCGTTCATCTTGATTTCACCACCCCCTATTGCGAGGCCATGCGCGCCGCGCTGCTGCAGGCCGCGAGCGGTGCCGGCATCAGCCTGCGCGACGGCGGCGTCTATGGCGCGGTACAGGGGCCGCGCCTGGAGACGGCGGCCGAAATCAACCGCCTGGAGCGCGACGGTGCCGACATGGTGGGCATGACCGGCATGCCGGAGGCCTACCTGGCGCGCGAACTGTCGCTCTGCTACGCGGCGGTGGGCGCGGTAGTCAACCATGCGGCCGGCCGCGGGTTGTCGGCCGACGGGATCCAGATGGGCGAAATCCAGGCTGTGCTGGGCGAAGTGATGCTGCAGGTCAGGCACCTGCTGGAGCAGCTGGTGACCAACGATGCGGCCGGACTGTGCCCCGTCTGAACAGGCAATGAGGGCAGCGTGAAGCTCTATCGTGCGCTGCAATCGCAGGGGTTTGGCTCGCGCAAGGGCTGTGTGGCGCGCGTGCGCGCCAGTGCGGTCGAGGTCAACGGCGTGGTCTGTGACGATCCTGAAACCGATGTCGATCCCGCAGGGCTGGAACTGACCCTCGACGGTGTGGTCTGGACGTTTCGCGAAAAGGCCTATGTAGCGATGCACAAGCCGGCCGGCTACGAGTGCTCGCACCACCCCAGCCACCATCCCAGTGTGTTTTCCCTGCTGCCGCCGCCGCTGTTGCAGCGTGGGGTGCAGTGCGTGGGACGGCTCGACCAGGACACCACCGGCCTGCTGCTGTTTTCCGACGACGGCCAGTTCATCCATCGCATGATTTCGCCGAAGAAGCGTATCGCGAAAATTTACCGGGCCGCCTGCGCCGAGCCCGTGACCGACGCCATGCTGGATGCCCTGCGTCAAGGCGTGGCGCTGAGCGACGAGCCGGCGCCGGTCGCCGCGCTGGCCTGCGATCGGCTTGAGGCCACCACGCTGCGCCTGACGCTCGCCGAGGGCAAGTACCATCAGGTCAAGCGCATGATCGCGGCGACCGGCAACCGGGTCGAGGCGCTGCATCGCGAAGCCATCGGCAGCCATGCGCTGCCCACCGACCTGCCGCCTGGCGGCTGGCGCTGGCTGGAAGCCGCCGACCTGCAACGACTGGAGCAGCCATGGCCATCCGCGAGGTCCTGAAAATGGGTGATCCGCGCCTGCTTGCCCAGGCGCGTCCGGTGGAGGATTTTTCCACGCCCGACCTGTCGCGGCTGATCGTCGACATGCACGACACCATGCGCTCGCTGAACGGGGCCGGCCTGGCAGCCCCGCAGATCGGCATTGGCCTGCAGGTGGTGATTTTTGAAGTCAGCGGCAACCCGCGTTATCCGGATGCCGAAACCGTGCCGTTCACTGTGCTCATCAATCCCGTGCTGACGCCCCTGTCCGACATCATGGAGGAAGGCTGGGAAGGCTGTCTGTCGGTGCCCGGCATGCGTGGACTGGTGCCGCGCCACGTTTCGTTGCGCTATCGGGGCTTCGATGCCGGGGGCGAACCGATCGATCGCAGCGTGAGCGATTTCCATGCCCGCGTGGTGCAGCACGAGGTCGACCATCTGCACGGCATCCTGTACCCGATGCGTATCCGCGATCTGCGCACGTTTGGCTTCACCGAGACCCTGTTTCCCGGGCAAACCCTGCAGGACGATTGACGGGTTCCCGACGCTTTCGGGCATGCATTTAGCTTGTCTAAAGTTGCGGCGCTACTCGCCGCTAACTTGTAGCGTAACCGTGGGCGATGTGCCCCGGCACACGCGGCAAGGACAACAATGATCCCGGAACATCAAATCCAGCAGGCGCAACGCCACATCCACCATACCGATGCGATGATGGGCGAAGCGGCCCGACTCGACGACATGGCCATCCAGTTGATGGCCGTGCAACGGCACTGGAGCGATTCCAGCCGCCCGTTGCGCCTCATGGCGGCATTGGAGGCCAGTCGCAGCGTCTGGCATGCGATCCAGGCCAGACTGGCCGAAGGTACGTTGTCCCTGCCGCTGGATGCGCAGCACAACCTGCTGATCCTGTCGGTGTATGCCGACAGCAAGATCAGCATGTGCGAGGCCACGCCCGATGCCGACACGCTCGGCAGCCTGATCGCGTTGACGCGCACGCTGGCGGGCAGCCTCAAGGGATGGCGGGAGGCGGCATGAACGCAGAACGGGATTTCGCATGGCATCCCGGCCTGTCCCTTGCCGATGTGACCGGCGTCACGACCTCGGTGCGTCCGGGGCGCGGGCGCAACCGTGTGAAGACCAGCGTGGAAGAAAAATCCAAGAAACCCGTCGATGGCGTGCGCAAGAAAACACCGCCCGCCCGCAAAACCCCATCGCGTGGGCGTTATGTCGACGAGTACGCGCATCCGGCCGCCCGGGCCTGACGCCGTTCACCGGCCTGCCGCCGTTCACGTCAACGCTTCGATTATTTCGGCTTCCAGCGCCGCCCGCCCCGCGGGCGTCTGCAGGGCCGCGCCCCGGATCAGGAAAGTATCCTCGACCCGCTCACCCAGCGTGTCGATCCTGGCCGCATGCACGCTCACTTCGTGCCGCATCAGCGCTTCAGCCACCGCAAACAGCAGTCCGCCGCGATCCGCACAGGTGATCGACAGCATATAGCCGCGATCCTGCGCGTCGGGTTCCAGCCGCACCGTGGTGGGATAGGGGTGGTGGCGCTGATGACGCGACAGGCGGCCGCGCGGCACCGCTTGCATCGGATGCGCCGGGTCGAGGTCGCGCGCCAGTTCATATTCCACGAAATTCAGGAAATCGCGGTAATGGATGCCGCGATTGGCCAGATCCATCACCTGGAAACTATCCAGGGCGTAGCCATTCCGTGCCGTATGGATCTTGGCTTCCAGAATGGTGTACTGGATACGGGCAAAAAAACCGCAGATGCGGGCGAAGAGGTCGGCCCGGTCGGACGTGTAGACCAGCACCTGGATGCCTTCACCTGCCGGTGACAGCCGCGCCCGCACGACGGCGTCGGCACTCTCCGTGCGGCGCCACAGCATGCGCACCTGCCAGGCCAGGTCACCGGCGTCGTAGCGGGCGAAATGGCGTTCGTCCAGATGCTGCCACAGCCTGTCGGCGGCGTTCGCCGGGAGGCCGTGCAGCGCGAGCTTGACGCGTGCTTCGTTCTGGCGGGCGGCGATGTCCGTCCTCCCGGCGTCACTGCCTGCCAGCCGGGCATGGGCGGCGTGATACAGATCTTCCAGCAGTTTGCCTTTCCAGGCGTTCCAGACGGTCGGACTGGTGCCGCGGATGTCGGCCACGGTCAGTAGATACAATGCGGCCAGCCGGCGTGTATCGCCGACCCGGTCGGCAAAGGCGGCGATGACCGCGGGGTCGCCGGTGTCCTCTTTCTGCGAGATGCGCGACATCATCAGATGCCTGTCCACCAGCCAGGAAACCAGGCCGCTGTCTGCCTTGTCGAGCCCGTGCTGGCGGCAGAACCGCCGTGCATCGATGGCCCCCAGTTCGGAGTGATCGCCGCCACGGCCCTTGGCAATATCGTGAAACAGTGCGGCCAGATAGAGCAGCTCCGGCTTGTCGAAGGCGGCGATCAGCCGGCTGGCGAGCGGGAACTCGTGCGCCAGATCCGGCACGGTGAAACGCCGCACGTTGCGCAGCACGGTAAGAATGTGTTCATCGACGGTATAGACGTGGAAGAGGTCGTGCTGCATCTGCCCGACGATGCGGCCAAACGCCGGAATGTAACGTCCAAGCAGGCCGTAGCGATGCATCGCGCGCAGCGCCCGGGTGAGGCCCCGGGGCTGGCGCAATAGCGTCATGAACAGTGCGCGATGCGAGGGATCGGCGCGAAACGCGGCATCGATGCGGGCACTGCCACGCCATAATGCACGCAGTGTCCCGGGCTCGAAACCGGCCAGCTCGGGGTGCTGGGCATACACAATGAAAATGCGCAGCAGGGCATCCGGCTTGTCCTGGAACAGATCGGCCGAGCGCGCCTCGAGCAGATTGGCGCGCAACTGGAAATCGTCATCGATCGGCTGCGGCGGAACGGTCACCGGAAACAGCCGCACGCGCAGCGACTGGATGAGAATGTCGTTGGCCCGCTGGATCAGCTTGGCCGCCCGGTAATACCGCTGCATCAGGCGTTCGCCGGCAAGCCTGTGCGTCGTGGCGGCAAGTCCCAGGCGGGCCGCGAGTTCAGTCTGATAATCGAAGACGAGACGGTCCTCGCGCCGTCCGGCCAGAAGATGCAGGTGGATGCGCAAGTTCGACAGCGAGCGTTCCTCGCGGGCGATGCGGCGCGTCTCGGCGTGGGTGAGAAGACCGGCGCGGGCGATGCCGCTCCAGCCACCCCGGATTCCGCAGGCCTGCGCCAGCCAGTGGATCGTGTGCAGATCGCGCAGGCCGCCGGGGCTGTCCTTCAGATTGGGTTCGAGCTTGTAGGCGCTGTCGTCGAAGCGGGCATGACGTGCCTGTTGCTCGGCCAGCTTGCCGTCGAAAAAATGCTGGGCATTGAAACGCGCCTGGAAGCAGCGTCCGAATTCGTCGAACAGGTCCGCGGCGCCGTACACGAAGCGCGCCTCCAGCAGATTGGTTTCCACCGTGATGTCGGTGGCCGCGGTCAGGCAGGCGTCGACCGTACGTACGCTGTGTCCGATTTCAAGCCCGATATCCCAGCAGGCCTGCACCCAGTTTTCCAGCGTGCCCTGCTGGTCTGGCGTGGGGTCGTGCGGCAGCAACATCAGCACGTCGACGTCGGATCCGGGAAACAGCTCGCCACGTCCGTAGCCGCCGACGGCGGCAAGGCAGAACGCGGGCGGCAGCGCGAGCCGGCTCGAGAGTTCGGTCAGTACGCCGTCGACCAGTGCGGCGTGGCGGCCCAGGTAATGGGTGGCGGGCTTGTGCAGAAAGGCCCCCGCCAGTCCGGCGCGGCCCGATCTGAGCCGTTCGCGAAGATCGGCGAACGGCGGTCTGTTCACGCCGCGCGGTGTACGCTATCGGGGATGGCCGGGGTGCCGGCCGACGCGGTCAATACCTCGTAGCCGCTGTCCGTCACCAGAACCGTGTGTTCCCACTGGGCGGACAGACTGCGGTCCTTGGTGACGATGGTCCAGCCGTCCGCCATCTGGCGGATGTCGCGGCGGCCGGCATTGATCATCGGCTCGATCGTGAAGATCATGCCGGGTTCCAGCACGAGACCGGTACCGGGCTTGCCGTAGTGCAGCACCTGCGGATCCTCGTGGAAGTTGAGTCCGATGCCGTGGCCGCAGAATTCGCGCACCACGCTGTAGCCCTGATTCTCGGCGAAGCGCTGGATGGCGTGGCCGATGTCGCCCAGGCGGGCACCGGGCTTGACGTGGTCGATACCGACCCACATGGCCTCGTAGGTGATCTGGATCAGGCGTCTGGCCTGGATCGATGCCTCGCCCGCCACGAACATGCGGCTGGTGTCGCCGTGCCAGCCGTCCTTGATGACCGTGATGTCGAGATTCACGATGTCGCCGTTCTTCATCACCTTGTCGCCCGGTACGCCATGGCACACCTGGTTGTTGACCGAGGTGCAGATCGACTTGGGATAGGGGGTGTGCCCGCTCGGCGCGTAGTTCAGCGGCGCCGGGATCGTGCCCTGCACGTCGACCATGTAGTCGTGGCACAAGCGGTCGAGTTCGCCGGTGGTGACGCCCGGTTTGACGAAGGGCGTGATGTAGTCGAGCACTTCCGAGGCGAGCCGGCCGGCGATGCGCATGCCTTCGATTTCAGCGCCGGTTTTAATGGTGACAGTCATGATTCCGGGTGGGATGAAGATCCTAAACCGACATTCTAGCGCGCGCCGAAAGCCCGGAAAAACCATGAGGCCCTCATGGCGGTGATCCGGGCGCGTAGCGGGCACGAGAGCGTGGCTTGCGGAGGGCGGTCTGTCCAGTGACCCGCACACGCATCAGTATCTTGAAATAAACGCGCGTTGGAATTAAAATCACTGGCTGTCCGGAATGGTCCGGACAAATTCGCACACCCGTCATTGAAAAGGGTGGTCGCACGCTCAGACTGGATAAACGTGCGGCTGCTGAGGGGTGGAGGCTCAACCCTTTCAGGAGATTTTCATGTCCGTCACCATGCGTCAAATGCTGGAAGCCGGTGTCCATTTCGGCCACCAGACACGTTTCTGGAACCCCAGGATGGCCCCGTTCATTTTTGGCCATCGCAACAAGATTCATATCGTCAATCTGGAAAAGTCGCTGCCGATGTTCCAGGATGCGCAGAAATTCGTTCGTCAATTGGCGGCCAACAAGGGTAACGTCCTGTTCGTCGGGACCAAACGCGCCGCGCGCGACATCGTGCGCGAAGAGGCGCAGCGCGCCGGCATGCCCTACGTCGACAACCGCTGGCTGGGCGGTATGCTGACGAACTTCAAGACGGTCAAGCAGTCCATCAAACGCCTGAACGATCTGGAAGCTTCGCTGGCCGAACCGGGCCGCCTGTCGAAAAAGGAAATCCTGACCGTGCAGCGCGAAGTCGACAAGCTGAACCGGAGTCTGGGCGGCATCCGTGAAATGGCCGGCCTGCCCGACGCGCTGTTCATCATCGACGTCGGCTACCAGAAGGGCGCCGTGGTCGAGGCCGGGAAGCTGGGCATTCCGGTGATCGGCGTGGTGGACACCAACAACAGCACCGAAGGCGTGGATTACGTGATTCCCGGCAACGATGATTCGGCGCGCGCGATCCGCCTGTACGCCCGCGGAATGGCCGATGCGGCGCTGGAAGGCCGCGCCCAGGTCATCAGCGAAATCGTCGGCGGAGAAGAGTTCGTCGAGATGGAAGAAGAAGGGGATGTCGCCGCTGAATAAAAGCGGCGCGCCACCACATCGCCGGGTCGCATCCCGGCGAGCGTATTTGAGGAGGGGCGGATGCCCCTCTTTCCGTATTGGATTGTTTGAAACCGGCTGTATTTAATTGAATCCTGGGGAGTACGAAATGGCTGAAATCACTGCAAGCATGGTCAAGGATCTGCGCGAGAAGACCGACGCGCCGATGATGGATTGCAAGAAGGCGCTGACCGAAGCGGGCGGCGACATGCAGAAGGCCGAGGAAATCCTGCGCGTGCGCTTCGGCAACAAGGCCGCCAAGAGCGCCAGCCGCGTGGCGGCCGAAGGCGTGGTCACGATCGCCATCAGCGCCGACGGCAAATCGGCCGCCATGGTCGAAGTCAACTGCGAAACCGACTTTGTCGCGAAGAACGACGATTTCATCGCGCTGTCCAGCGCGCTGGCCGGCATGGTGCTGGCGCAGAATCCGGCCGATGTCGCCGCGCTGTCCGCGCTGCCCTATCAGGGCACCACGGTCGAAGCTTTCCGCACCGAACTGGTCGGCAAGATCGGCGAGAACATGTCGGTGCGCCGCTTCGTGCGCATGAATGGCCAGGGCAAATTCGCCAGCTACATCCACGGCGGCAAGATCGGCGTGCTGGTCGACGTGACCGGCGACGAAGGGCTGGCGCGCGACATCGCCATGCACATCGCGGCGTCCAAGCCGAAGTCGCTGGATGCTTCGGGCGTGCCGCAGGACCTGCTCGATACGGAGCGGCGCATCGCGATCGAAAAGGCCAGGGAAGCCGGCAAGCCGGAAGCCATGCTGGAAAAGATCGCCGAGGGGACGGTGCAGAAATACCTCAAGGAAGTCACCCTGCTGTCGCAACCCTTCGTCAAGGATGACAAACAGACCGTCGAGCAGGTGCTCAAATCGAAGAACTCGCAGTGCCACGGCTTCACGATGTACGTGGTGGGCGAGGGCATCGAGAAGAAAGTGAACGACTTCGCCGCCGAAGTGGCGGCGGCTTCCCAGGTCTGACCGGGGTATGGCGCCGGCCCGTCGCATCCTGCTGAAGCTGTCCGGCGAGGCCCTGATGGGGCCGGACAGCTTTGGCTATCACGCCGAGACGCTGGCCGGCTTCGTCGGCCAGATTCGTGAAATTGTGGAACTGGGCGTTCAGATCGGCATCGTGGTCGGCGGCGGCAATCTGTTTCGCGGCGCCACCGGCGCGTTATCCGGGATGAACCGTGCCACAGCGGATTCGATGGGCATGCTGGCGACGGTGATGAATGCGCTGGCGCTGAAGGATGCCCTGCAGCAGGCAGGTGTCGATGCGCGGGTGCAGACCGCCGTGCACATCGCCCATGTCGGCGGGGATTTCGAGCGCGACGCCGCCGTGCGCGAACTGGAAGCCGGAAACGTGGTCATCTTCGGCGGCGGCACCGGCAATCCATTCTTCACCACGGATACCGCGGCGGCCTTGCGCGCGGCCGAGATCGGCGCCGATCTGCTGCTGAAGGCGACCAAGGTCGACGGCGTCTACACTGCCGATCCCAGGAAGGACGCAACTGCCAGGCGTTACGAGACGCTGAGTTTCGATCAGGCGATCGCCAGCAATCTCGGCGTGCTCGATACCGCCGCCTTCGCCTTGTGCCGCGAACAGAAACTGTCGCTCGTCGTGTTCAACATCTTCAAGCCCGGTGCGCTGAAACGCGTGGTGGCGGGCGAAGACGAAGGCACGCGGGTGACTTTGTAAGGAGTTGAAATGGCTGAAACCAGCATCGCCGAGATCAAGCAGTCCGCCGAACAGAAAATGGGCAAGACGCTGGACGCGTTGAAAAACGATCTGGCCAAGGTGCGCACGGGACGCGCCCATGCCGGCATCCTCGACCATGTCATGGTCGATTATTACGGCAATCCGACGCCGGTGCCGCAGGTGGCCAACGTGTCGCTGGTCGACAGCCGCACACTCGGCGTGCAGCCGTACGAAAAGAACATGGTCGGCAAGATCGAGAAAGCGATCCGCGACGGCGACCTCGGGCTGAATCCGGCGTCGCACGGCGACATCATTCGCGTGCCGATGCCTGCGCTGACCGAAGAGCGTCGCCGCGATCTGATCAAGGTGGTGCGCGGCGAAGCCGAAGGCGCACGTGTGGCGGTGCGCAACGTCCGCCGCGATGCCAATGGCTCGCTGAAGGAGATGGTCAAGGCCAAGACCGCGACCGAAGACGAAGAGCGTCGTACCCAGGATGACGTGCAGAAGCTGACCGACAGGTTCATCGGCGAGATCGACAGGATGCTGGCCGACAAAGAGAAGGACCTGCTCGCAGTCTGAGCGGCCAGATGGGCGTATCCGGCGTGTCTATCCGCAAGCGGCCAGCCCCGGCAGATGCCGACGTGCCGCGACATGTTGCCATCATCATGGATGGCAACGGCCGTTGGGCAAAACGGCGGCTGATGCCGCGCATCGCCGGACATCGCAAGGGTGTCGAAGCGTTACGCGGCGTGATCCGTGCCTGCGCCGAGCGCGGCATATCGCATCTCACCGTATTCGCCTTCAGTTCCGAGAACTGGCGGCGTCCGCAGGAAGAAGTCACCCTGCTGATGGAACTGTTCATGCGCGCACTGGAAAACGAGGTCGCACGGCTGCACGAAAACGGTATTCGTTTTCGCGTCATCGGCGACCTGTCAGGGTTTTCCGAGCGCCTCCAGGTCCTGATCCGTGACGCGGAAACACTGACGCGGAACAATACCCGCCTCACCTTTACCGTCGCGGCCAATTACGGCGGGCGATGGGACATCGTGCAGGCAATGAAGAAGCTGATGGCGGCAGGCGTATCGCCGGATGAGGTGGATGAAGCGGCACTGGCGCGCCAGCTCAGCATGGCCGACATGCCGGAGCCAGACCTGTTCATCCGTACGGGCGGTGAGCAGCGCATCAGCAATTTCCTGTTGTGGCAACTCGCTTACACCGAACTGTATTTCACCCAGGCATTGTGGCCCGACTTCGGCCCGGCCGCACTGGACGAAGCGATCACCTCCTACCGTACCCGCGAACGCCGGTTTGGCCGCACCAGCGAGCAGGTGCGGTCCGCATTGTGACGATTTTCCGGATGCGCCATCGATGAACCCGCTGCTCAGCCGGATAGGGACTGCCGTGCTGCTCCTGGCCGTGTTCGTGCCGGCCGCATTGTGGGCGCCCACCTGGTTGTGGGAGATTCTGATGGCGGGCGTGGTGGGCATGGCGGCTTACGAATGGGCGCGACTCAGCCATTTCTCCGCCTTGTCCACATGGGGTTATGCCATGCTGCTGGCAGTGTGTGCGCTGGTCCTGCCCCATGGACTGGCCGGAAACTGGCCGGTTTTCCAGACGGTACTGATTGCCCTGGCTATCGTGTTCTGGTTGCTGGTCGCACCATGCTGGCTGCTGGCTCGCTGGCAGGCTTCCCGCCCATGGACGCGGGCCGTGGCCGGGGGAGTGGTCTTGCTCCCGACCTGGATGGCCTTGCTCTACCTGCATTCGCGCGGCCCTGCCGTGCTGCTTGGCGTGATGGCGGTGGTCTGGATTGCCGACACCGCCGCCTATTTTTCCGGACGTCTGTTCGGCCGGCACAAGCTTGCACCGACCATCAGTCCGGGCAAGACCTGGGAAGGCGTGGCGGGCGCCTGCGTCGCGGTGGCGCTGTATGCCGTCGCCCTGAGCCTGTGGGGCGATTTGCCCTTGCAGCCGCTGTTGTTCATGGTGGCGGGACTGCTCTATCTGTCGGTGCTGGGTGATTTGTTCGAATCGTGGATCAAGCGTGTATCGGGGATGAAGGACAGCGGCGGCATCTTGCCCGGTCACGGCGGCGTGCTCGACCGGATCGATGCCTTGACCGCCACCCTGCCGATTGCCACCGGCATGCTGCTGTGGCTGGAGCATTCGGCATGAAGCCGCGCGTTCTCGCTATTCTGGGTGCGACCGGCACCATCGGTGTCAACACACTCGATGTGGTGACGCGCCATCCCGGCCGTTTCGACGTGTTTGCGCTGACCGGAGCCACCCAGGTCGAACGCATGCTCGAGCAGTGCCGCGCGCATCGGCCACGCTTTGCCGTGATGAGCGACCCCGCCGCGGCCACGGCGTTGCGTGAACGCGTGGCCGCAGAAAAACTCGCGGTCGCCGTACTCGATGGCGCGGACGCCCTGACCGAAGTGGCGACCGCGCCCGAGGTCGATATCGTCATGGCGGCGATCGTGGGGGCAGCCGGGCTGCCGGCGACGCTGGCAGCCGCCCGGGCCGGCAAGCGCATCCTGCTGGCCAACAAGGAAACCCTGGTGGTGTCCGGCCAGTTGTTCATGGACGCCGTTGCGGCCAGCGGTGCCGAACTGCTGCCGATCGACTCCGAGCACAACGCCATTTTTCAGGCCTTGCCGCGCGATTTCGGCGGCGATTTCCAGCAGGCCGGGGTGAAGGCATTGTGGCTGACCGCCTCCGGCGGCCCGTTCCGCACGCTGCCGGCCGAAGCGATCGCCGCCGCCACGCCGGCGCAGGCGGTGGCGCATCCCAACTGGGTCATGGGCAGGAAGATTTCGGTCGACTCGGCCAGCCTGATGAACAAGGGACTCGAGGTGATCGAGGCGCGCTGGCTGTTCAATGCGCGCCCCGAGCAGATCAAGGTGGTGGTGCATCCGCAGAGCATCGTGCATTCCATGGTCGAATACGCCGACGGCTCGGTGATCGCGCAGATGGGCACACCCGACATGCGCACGCCGATCGCCTACGCGCTGGGTTTTCCCGAGCGCATCGATGCCGGCGTGCCGGCACTGGAACTGCTGGGCAGGCAACTGACCTTCGAGGCACCCGACACCGCCCGTTTCCCCTGCCTGCAACTGGCGTTCGATGCGCTCGCCGCGGGCGGCAATGCCGCGGCGGTGCTGAATGCCGCCAACGAGGTCGCGGTGGCGCGTTTCCTCGATGAGGCGGTTCCGTTCAACGCCATCGCCGCCAGCATCGCCCATGCACTGGATGCGTTGGCAGGCGGCCCGGCGGCCACCCTGGACGACCTGCTCGAAGCCGACCGTCAGGCGCGCCGCGTGGCGGGCGCCTGGCTGGAGACCTGCGCATGAGCGTACTGCATACCGTCATCTGGTTTCTGGTCGCCATCTCCATTCTGGTGGTGGTGCACGAATTCGGCCATTACCTCGCGGCGCGGCTGGCCGGCGTCAAGGTGCTGCGTTTTTCGCTCGGCTTCGGCAAGCCGCTGCTCAGCCGCCGCTTTGGCCGCGACCAGACCGAATGGGCGCTGGCTGCGCTGCCGTTCGGCGGCTATGTCAAGATGCTCGACGAACGCGAGGGCGAGGTCCCGGCCGCCGAGGCGCATCGCAGCTTCAATCGGGCGAGCGTATGGCGCCGCATCGGCATCGTCGTGGCGGGCCCGATCGCCAATTTCCTGCTGGCCGTCGTGTTCTACTGGGCGCTGTTCCTGCACGGCATGCCCGCGATGAAGCCGCTGATCGGCGAGCCGCCGGCCGGTACACCGGCGGCGCAGGCCGGGCTGGTGGCCGGCGATGAGATCCGCCGCGTCAATGGCGCTGACACCCCGTCGTTCCAGGATCTGCGGCTGGAACTGTTGCGCGCCGGAGTGGCGGGCGACGCGATCGAACTGGAGCTGACCGATGGCCGCAGCGTGCAGCTCGGCGCGCCGCCGATGGATACCGAGAATCTGGAACAGGACACCCTGCGTCCGCTCGGGATCGTGCGCTACGACCCCCGGATCGATCCAGTCATTGGCGAGCTGGTTGCCGGTGGCGCGGCGGCGCGTGCCGGCTTCCAGAGCGGAGACCGGCTGGTTGCCGCCAACGGGAAGAATGTGGCGAGCTGGCAGGATTGGGTGAAACTGATACGTCAGCATCCGTCGCAATCCCTGCGTATCGAATACGTGCGGCAGGGACAGCCTGGCGTATTGACGGTCGTGCCCGACACCGTGAATGAACACGGCCAGCAGATCGGCAGGATCGGTGCCGGCCCCAAGGTCGACGCATCGCTGATGGACAGCCTGCTGACCGAAGTGCGTTATGGACCGATCGGGGCGCTGCAGCACGGCGCCGAAAAAACCTGGGACATGAGCCTGTTCACGCTGGAGATGATGGGGCGCATGGTGCTGGGGCAGGTCTCCTGGAAGAACCTGTCGGGTCCGTTGACCATCGCAGACTATGCCGGTCAGAGTGCGAGCCTCGGCTGGATCAGTTTCGTCGGTTTTCTGGCGCTGGTCAGTGTGAGTCTGGGGGTGCTGAATCTGCTGCCCATCCCGCTGTTGGATGGAGGACACCTCATGTATTATGTGGCCGAAGTTTTGACTGGTCACCCCGTGTCCGAGCGCGTCATGGAAATCGGGAGCCGGGTCGGCATGACGCTCTTGCTTCTGCTGATGTCGTTTGCCCTGTTCAATGATTTGCAGCGCCTGATAGGCGGATGATCACAACCATGACCCTTGACCGTTTGACGCTTGCTCTTGCCGTCGTATTCACTGCGCCATCCGTATTCGCCGCAGAACCCTTTGTCGTCAAGGACATCCGGGTCGAAGGGATTCAGCGCACCGAGGCGGGCACGGTGTTCAGCTATCTGCCGGTCAAGGTCGGCGAGGAGATGACCGACGAGAAAACCGCCGCGGCGATCAAGGCGCTCTACGCCACCGGTTTCTTCAAGGACGTGCGGGTAGAAGCGCGCGACGGTGTGGTGATCGTCACGGTCGAAGAGCGCCCTTCGATTGCCAAGATCACCCTGACCGGCATCAAGGAGTTTTCCGAGGACGACCTGAAGAAAGGGCTCAAGGAGACCGGCCTGGCCGAGGGCCGTGTGCTCGACCGCTCGCTCCTGGACAAGGCCGAGCAGGAACTGCAGCGGCAATATTTCAACCGCGGCAAGTATGCGGTCGAAATCAAATCCACCCTGACGCCGCTGGAGCGCAACCGCGTTGCCGTGCAGTTCGACGTGGTGGAAGGCAGCAGCGCCAAGATCCGGCAGATCAACATTGTCGGCAACCATGCATTCAAGGAAAAGGAACTGCTGAAGCAGTTCACCTCGACCACGCCGGGCTGGCTGACCTGGTACTCCAAGAACGACCAGTATTCCAAGTCACGCCTGGCCGGCGATATCGAAACCTTGCGTTCGTTCTACCTCAACCGCGGTTATCTCGAGTTCAACGTCGACTCCACCCAGGTGTCGATCTCGCCCGACAAACAGGGCATCTACATCACCGTCAACGTGACCGAAGGGCCGCAATACAGGGTTTCCGACGTCAAGCTGGCCGGACAGATGCTGGTGCCGGAAGCCGAACTGAAAAAACTCATCACCGTCAAGCCTGGTGAGATATTCGCACGCGATCGCCTGACCGAAACCACCAAGGCGATCAGCGACCGCCTCGGCAACGACGGCTACGCCTTCGCCAACGTCAATGCGGTGCCCGACCTCGACAAGGACAAGCACACGGTCGCGTTCACCCTGTTCGTCGATCCGGGCCGCCGTGTGTACGTGAATCGTATCAACGTGTCAGGCAACACCAAGACCCGCGATGAAGTGGTACGCCGCGAAGTGCGCCAGATGGAAGGGGCATACTACGACGCCGGGAAGATCAATCTGTCACGCGATCGCCTCAATCGCCTGGGCTACTTCAACGAAGTGAACATCGAGACCCCGGCGGTGCAGGGCACCACCGATCAGGTCGACGTCAATGTGGGCGTGACCGAGAAATCCACCGGCAGCATCATGGTGGGCGCCGGCTTCTCGTCGTCCGAGGGCCTGGTGCTGTCCGGTTCGGTTTCGCAGAACAACGTGTTCGGTACCGGCAACCGGCTGTCGGCACAGATCAACTCCGGCAGCGTCAACACCGTGTATTCGCTGTCGTACACCAATCCCTACTACACCATCAACGGGGTCAGCCTGGGCTATGATCTGTATCGCCGCGATGTCGATGCCACCTCGCTGTCCGACGTCAGCCCGTACAAGACCTCCACCTACGGCGCCGGGGCGCGGTTCGGGCTGCCGATCAACGAGCGCGACTTCATTTCGCTTGGGTTGACCTACGAGCAGACCTCGATCACCACCTATTCGAACAGCCCGGTGCAGTACACGACTTTTGTCAGGGACTTTGGCAGTGATAATGATACGTTGCGCCTCGACTCCTCGTGGGCGCGCGATACCCGGAACAGCTATCTGTTCCCGACCAAGGGCCTGATGCAGCGCGCGGCGGCCGAGGTCGGCACGCCGGGCGGCAGCCTGCGGTACTACAAGCTGACGCTCCAGCATCAGCAATACTTTCCTTTGAGCAAAAGCTTCACGCTCATGTTGAACGGTGAGCTTGGCTATGGCGAGGGGTACGGAAGCCATACCACGTTGCCGTTCTACAAGAATTTCTACGCAGGCGGAAACAGTTCGGTACGCGGCTTCAAGACGGGCACCCTCGGGCCCAAGGATATCAATGGCGATGCGCTGGGCGGCAATGAGCGCGTCGTCGGCAACGTGGAACTCTACTTCCCCTTGCCGGGCCTCAAGGATGACCAGTCGCTGCGCATGTCGGCCTTTGTCGATACGGGGGCGACGTTCGGGCCCTACAATGCCAATGCCAGCGGCGCGTACGATGGCAAGTACTCGACTTTTTCCTTTAACGACCTGCGCTATTCGGCGGGGATCGCGGTGTTGTGGGTTTCGCCGCTCGGGCCGCTCAAATTCAGTCTGGCGCAACCGCTGTCCAAGAAAACGGGCGACAAGACTGAAATATTTCAATTCACCCTTGGCAATACGTTCTGAGGCCAAGCGTTACCGGAGTCTTGATCATGACATTCAAACAGCTGGCAGCTTCCCTGATACTCGCGGCTGCATTCTCAGCTACGCCTCTTCTGGCCGACACCAAGATCGGTTTCGTCAACACCGAGCGATTGTTGCGTGAGGCCCCTCTGTCGATCGCCGCGCAGAAGAAGCTGGAACGCGAGTTTGCCGGACGCGACCAGGATCTGCAGAAGACGGCCAAGCAGGCGCGCGATCTGCAGGCACAGCTCGACAAGGATGGCGTGACCATGTCGGACAGTGATCGCAAATCGAAAGAGCGCGATCTCAACAACCTCAACCTCGAACTGCAGCGCAAGGGGCGCGAATTCCGCGAAGACCTCAACCTGCGCCGCAACGAGGAGCTGGGGCAGATTCAGGAACGCGCGCGCAAGGCGATCCAGGATATCGCCAAATCGGAAAAATTCGATCTGATCATCGAGCAGGCCGTCTACGTCGATCCCAGGAACGACATCACGGATCGCGTGATGAAGGCGCTGGGTGGGAAATAGACCCGGCATGGAAAATAAACCCGATTACGGAAAATAAGCAGCCAATGGCCTCTACGCTGACCGAACTGGTCGCGCGTTTTGGCGGTGAATTGCTGGGCGACGGCAGCATCACGATTCGTCAGGTCGCGCCACTGGACCGGGCTCAGGCAGACGAAATCGGTTTTGTCTCACAAGCCAGATATCTGACGCAGTTGAGCGCCACGCATGCCGCCGCGGTGATCCTGCCGCCCGATGCGCACAACGCCACGACGCTGCCGCGCATTCTCACGCCCAATCCCTATCTGTATTTCGCACGTGTCTCGGCGCTGCTGAACCCGCCGCCGCGCCCGCCCGCGGGGATCCATCCCGCGGCGACCGTGGCGCCGGATGCGGAGATTGCAGCCGACGCCAGCATCGGCGCGGGTGCGGTCATCGGCAGCGGCGCGCGCATCGGCGCGCGGACGGTCGTTGGTCCCCACTGCGTCGTCGGCGATCACGCGCGCGTGGGCGCGGATTGCCTGCTGCACGCCAACGTCACCCTGTATCACGGCTGTGAAGCGGGCGACCGCGTCATCCTGCATTCGGGTTGCGTCATCGGTTCCGACGGCTTCGGCTTCGCGCCCAACGAGGGCGGCTGGGAAAAAATCCCGCAGATCGGCCGCGTGCTGATCGGCGACGACGTCGAAGTCGGGGCCTGCACGACCATTGACCGCGGGGCGCTGGAAGACACGGTGATCGAAGAGGGCGTCAAGCTCGACAACCTGATCCAGGTCGCGCATAACGTGACGATCGGCGCGCATACCGCGATTGCGGCCTGTACCGGTATCGCGGGCAGTGCGAAGATCGGCCGTCACTGCACCATCGGCGGCGCGGCGATGATCTTCGGCCATATCGAGATCGCCGATGGCACCCGTATCTCGACCAATACGCTGATCACCAAGTCGTTGCCGAAAGCGGGAACCTATACCTCGGCGCTGCCTTTCTCCCCGCACGACGTTTGGCAGAAAAATGCCGTCCACATGCGCAACCTCGACAAACTGGCGAACCGCATCAAGCAACTCGAAAAACGCCTCACCGAACTGGAAAGCAAACCATGATCATGGATATCGAGCAGGTCATGCAGTACCTGCCGCACCGCTACCCCTTCCTGCTGATCGACAAGGTCATCGAGCTCGAACCCGGCAAGCGCATTACCGCGCTCAAGAACGTCACCATCAACGAGCCATTCTTTGGCGGGCACTTTCCCTGTTCGCCGGTGATGCCGGGCGTGCTGATCCTGGAAGCGATGGCGCAGGCGGCGGGAATCCTGTCGTTCAAGACCAAGCAATGCACGCCGGAACAGATCGGCATCATCTATTTCGCGGGCATCGACAATGCGCGCTTCAAGAAACCGGTCAAGCCCGGTGACCAGCTGGTGCTCAAGGCCGAGATCGTGCGCGAGATGCGCGGCATCTGGAAATACACGGGGCGTGCCGAAGTGGATGGCGCACTGGTGGCCGAAGCCGATCTGATGGCGACCCTGCGCGACAAGCCCTGACATGGCGACGATCCATCCCACCGCGCTGGTCGCGCCGGACGCACGGCTCGCCGACGACGTCGAAATCGGCCCCTACACGATTATTGGCGAGCATGTCGAGATCGATGCGGGCACCACGGTCGGCGCCCACGCCGTCATCACCGGTCATACCCGGATCGGCGCGCGTAATCGCATCTTTCATTTCGTCTCGCTCGGCGAGGCGCCGCAGGACAAGAAGTACGCCGGCGAACCGACTCGTCTGGAGATTGGCGACGACAACGTCATCCGTGAGTTCTGCACCTTCAATACCGGCACGGTGCAGGATCGCGGCGTCACCACCCTCGGCAGCCACAACTGGATCATGGCCTACGTCCATATCGCGCACGACTGCGTGGTGGGCGATCACACCATCTTTGCCAACAACGCCTCGCTGGCGGGCCATGCCGAGATCGGCGACTGGGCGATACTCGGCGGTTTCACCGGCGTGCACCAGTTCTGCAAGGTCGGCGCGCACGTCATGACCGGCGTAGCGACCGTGGTGTTCAAGGATATTCCGCCTTTCGTCATGGCATTCGGCCAGCCGGCGGTGCCGCATGGCCTCAATAACGAAGGACTCAAGCGGCGGGGATTTTCCGCCGATGCGCTGGCCGCGCTCAAGCGTGCCTACAAAATCCTCTATCGCGAGGGCAATACCCTGGCGGAAGCGCAGGCCAAGCTCGCACCCGAAGGCGCGAACCATGCAGAGGTGCGGGAGTTGCTCGACTTCATCGCTCGCGCCGAGCGCGGCATCATCCGGTGATCGATCTGGGCGTGGTCGCCGGCGAAGTGTCCGGCGATCTTCTGGGCGCGCATTTCATCGCCGCGCTCAGGCAAAACCATCCCGATTTACGGGCTGCCGGCATCGCGGGTCCGCGCATGGCCGAGGCCGGCGTCCGTGCGATCTACCCGAGCGAGAAGCTGGCGGTCAACGGTTATGTCGAGGTATTGAGCCACTTGCCGGAGTTGCTGTGGATCCGCTCGCGCATCACGCGCTATTTCCAGCGTGAACGACCGCGTGTCTTTGTCGGCATCGATGCGCCGGATTTCAATTTCACCCTTGAAGCCAGGCTCAAGCAGGCCGGCATTCCCACCGTGCATTTCGTCAGCCCGTCGATCTGGGCGTGGCGGCCCGAACGCATCTACCGCATCAGGCAGGCGGTATCGCACATGCTGGTGATATTTCCGTTCGAGGCGCAGATTTACCATGATGCCGGCATCCCGGTCAGCTACGTCGGCCATCCGCTGGCCGACGTGATCCCGCTGGAACCCGATAGCGTCACCGCGCGCACGCAATTGGGACTGGCGCCTGGCCCGGTCATCGCGCTGCTGCCCGGCAGCCGGCTGTCCGAGGTGACGCGCCATGCGCGGCTGATGCTGGAGGCCGCCGCGCGCATACGCCGGCGGCATGCGGACGCACAGTTCGTACTGCCTGCCGCGAACGAAGCGGCCGCCCGCCTGGTCCGGCAGGCCGGGCAGGGATTGGAGGTGCCGCTGCATCTTCTGGCCGGGCAATCCCATGCCGCGCTGGCGGCCTGCGACGTGGCACTGGTGGCGTCAGGGACCGCCACGCTCGAAGCCGCATTGTTCAAGAAACCCATGGTGATCACCTACCGCGTGCCCGCGCTGACCGCGCGCCTGATGCGGAAAAAAGCGCTGCTGCCGTGGATCGGACTGCCGAATATCCTGGCCCGCGATTTCGTGGTGCCGGAACGGGTGCAGGAGAACGCGACGCCTGACAATCTGGCCCACGACGCGCTGGCGTGGCTCGACGATGCGCCGCGCCGTGCCGCCGTCATCGAAACCTTCCGCACCCTGCACCTGAGCCTGCGGCAGAACGCCAGCGCACGCATCGCCGAGGCACTTGAGTCTTACCTCGTGGAGGCGCCATGACGCTGCGCCAGCCGGTCATCCTGCATGTCGGGCCGCTGGGTCTGTGCGGCGTCGATGAAGCGGGCCGTGGGCCGCTGGCGGGGCCGGTGATGGCGGCTGCCGTCATGCTCGATCCGGGACGGCCGATCGAAGGGCTGCGCGATTCCAAGAAACTCAGCGCCGCTGCACGCGAACGCCTGGCCGACGAGATTCGCAAGCGAGCCGCCGCCTGGTGCGTGGCCGAGACAAGCGTTGAGGAAATCGATCGCCTGAATATCCTGCAGGCCACCCTGCTGGCGATGCAGCGCGCCGTGGCCGGACTGGGGCGCGCGCCGGACGACGTGTGGGTCGACGGCAACCGCTGTCCGGACTGGGCGTGGCGTTCGCAGGCCGTGGTCAAGGGCGACGACAAGGTGGCGGCGATTGCCGCGGCCTCGATTCTGGCCAAGACTGCGCGCGACCACTACATGCGCCGTCTGCACGAAGACTTCCCTGTCTATGGATTCGCCCGCCATATGGGCTACGGTACTGCGGCACATCTCGCCGCATTGAAGGCGCACGGTGCCTGCCCGCAGCACCGGCGCAGTTTTGCGCCGGTTAAACTCGTCCTCGGCCAGGCCACATTTTTCTGAAAGGAACCCCCATGAACCTGATGCTGTTTCTGCATGTCTCAAGTGTCGTCATCTGGGTAGGCGGCATGTTTTTCGCCTACCTGGCGTTGCGCCCGGTGGCCGCCAGCGTGCTCGAACCCCCACAGCGGCTGACGCTGTGGTCTGGCGTGTTCGGCAAGTTCTTTCCCTGGGTGTGGGGGTCGGTCGTGCTGATTCTGCTGAGCGGGCTGGACATGCTGATGCGGCTGGGCGGTGCGGCCGCGCCACATTACGCATTGACCATGCTGGTGCTGGGTGTGGCGATGATGCTGATCTACGCGCACGTGTTCTTTGCGCCCTACAAAAAACTCAAGCAGGCGGTCGGCCGGCAGGACTGGAAGGCGGGCGGGGCGGCGCTGGCGCAGATCCGCCGGCTGATTGGCATCAATCTCACTCTGGGGCTGGTGACGATTGCCGTGGTGTTTGTCGGGCGGGCGCTGGGTTGAAATGCGCGTTTGATCCGAAGAGGTGCTGAAAACCCGGGACGCCGTCAAGGCTCATCCTGGGCCGGCGCTGCCAGCAGATGCGCCGCGACTGCCCGGATGGTGCCGGGGCGTGCCTCGCACTGCAGTTCGGCATGAAACCGTCCGCTGCGGTACAGATAGATCGTGGGTAGATGAAAAATGCCGAAGTAGCGCGCCACCCCGGTCGCCTCGCTGACATCGACCTCGTGAAAATGCGCGGCCATGCCGGCCAATGCCTGCGGCAACAGCTGTTTCCATGCCCGGCACGCACCGCAATGCGGCGCGCTGAACAGCACCACCGCGACGCCAGACGAGACGGCGAGACGGGCATGATAATTCCCTTCGGCCAGCCGTGAAAAAACGCCCGGGGGCGGCGCGTCGCGGCTGGTAGAATCACTGTTTGTCTCGTGGCGGACGCTCATGCTGTTTCTCGAACTTCTCGGCTATCTGCTGCTCATCCTCGTGGCGGCGGAAGTCTTTGTCAACGCGCTCGAACACCTGGGCGAAAAGCTGCACATCTCGGAAGGCGTGACCGGTTCGCTGTTCGCCGCGATCGGCACCGCCATGCCGGAAACCCTGGTGCCGCTGCTGGCGATCTTCTCCGGCACCGGGAACACCGCCACCAACGAGGAAATCGGCGTGGGCGCCATACTGGGCGCGCCGTTAATGCTGTCGACCCTGTCGCTGTCCCTGGTCGGCCTGGCGGTGCTGAAGCAGCGCGGCATTCAGGGCGCGCTTACCCCGGAAAAATCCGGACTCAAGCGCGATCTGGATTTCTTCCTGATGGCCTTTCTGCTGGCGTTCGTCGCCATGTTCGTGCCGCACGGTGAAGGCTGGGTGCGCGGCGCGCTCGCCTTCGTCATGGTGATGATCTATTTCGTCTATGTGATGCTGACCTTGAATGCGTCGGCCAGTCTGGTCGAGAACGGGCATGCGACCGAGGCCGGCTCGAACATGCTGCTGACGCGCCTGGGCCTGCCGCAGAATCTGTTTGTCATCCTGCTGCAACTGGTGCTCGGCCTGGGTTTGCTGGTTGCCGGCGCCAAGGGCTTTATCCACGGCGTCGAACTGGCTGCGCCCATCCTCGGCATCTCCGCACTGCTCTTGTCCCTGATGATCATCCCGATCGCAACCGAATTGCCTGAAAAGGTGAATTCGATCCTGTGGATCCGCAAGCGCAAGGATACGCTGGCATTCGGCAATATCACCGGCGCCATGGTGTTCCAGGGCACGCTGCTGCCCGCCATCGGTATTTCATTGACCCCCTGGATGCCGCAGAAGGAAGTCCTGCTGGGCGTAGTGATCACGCTGGTCGCGGCATTCTGGCTGCGCTGGGTCGCCCTGAACGGCGGCCTGCGGGTGTGGCACCTGTTCGTCAACGGCGCGCTGTATGCGACGTATCTGGCGGCTGTGCTGGGCTGAGCGTCAGCCCTTGGGGGGTGGTTCGTGGCGGAACGGGGCCTCGAGTTCGTCCATGTAATGGCTGATGGCATCGGTCTCGCGTTCCAGGAAACGGTCGACCGCCTCGCGAAATCCGCTATTTTCCAGCCAGTGCCATGAATGCGTCGCGATGGGGACGAGGCCGCGCGCGAGCTTGTGCTCGCCCTGCGCGCCGCCTTCGAATACCTGCAGGCCATGCGTGATGGCGTATTCGATCCCCTGTTGGTAACAGGTTTCGAAATGCAGGCCGGGCAGGTATTCCAGCGTGCCCCAGTGACGGCCGTACAGGCGCTGGCCATCCTTCATGCAGAACGAGCAGGCGACGGGTTCGCCGTGCCGGTCGGCGATGATGAGCAGCAGATTGTCGGGCAGGGTCTTGCGCAGGGTTGCGAAGAACGCCCGGTTGAGGTGTGGCTCGCTGCGGTGACGGGCGTAGGTGTCGGCGTAGCAGCGGAAGAAATGGTCCCAGTCGGCGTCGCGGCTGTCGCGGCCTTCGACCCAGCGGAACGTCACGCCGAGGCGGGCGAGCTTCTTTCTTTCCTGACGGATCTTTTTGCGTTTGTCGTGCGTCAGCGCGGCGAGAAACGCGTCGAAATCGGCATAGCCCGCATTGTTCCAGTGGAACTGGAAGCCGCTGCGGTGCATCAGCGGCAGCGCCTCGAGTACGGCGTGGTCCGGCGCGGTCGGGAAGAGGATGTGAAAAGACGAGAGCCCCAGTTCGCGGGTGAGTTCCAGGGCGGTCTCAACCAGCATCGTACGGTCGGCGTCGTTGCCTGCCAGCAGACGCGGCCCGGGGACCGGCGAGAACGGCACGCAGCACACCAGCTTGGGATAGTAGTTCAGGCCCTGTCGCCGGTAGGCGTCGGCCCACGACCAGTCGAACACGAACTCTCCCCAGGAATGATGTTTGACGTAAAGCGGCATCGCGGCGTCGAGGCGGCCATTGCGGAACAGTGCCAGGTGCGCCGGCTCCCAGCCGATGTCGGGGCCGACGCAGCCGGTGGCTTCCAGTGCGTGCAGAAAGGCGTGCTGCAGGAAAGGCGAGTCACCGGCCAGCGCGTTCCAGGCGTCGGCGGGCAGTTCCGCAATGCGTGAAATGACGCGGATGACAGCTTCCGCATCGGAGGGGTTTGCTTCAAAATGCATGTTTTGGCGGCTTCCATCGAAAAACACATGAACCTGCATGAATTTCAGGCCAAGCACATCCTGCGCTCGGGCAACATTAACACGCCGCGCGGCATGATTGCGACGAGTGCCGACGCCGCAGTCGGTGCCGCCGGCGAACTGGGCGGCGAGGCCTGGGTGGTGAAGGCGCAGATCCATGCGGGCGGACGCGGCAAGGCAGGCGGCGTCAAGGTGGTGAAAAGCCTCGACGCGGTGCGCAGCCTGGCGGGGTCGCTGCTCGGCAAGTCGCTGGTGACCCGCCAGAATGCGCCCGATGGCCAGCCGGTGAACCAGGTGCTGGTCGAGGAAACGCTGCCGATCGCGCGCGAACTGTATCTTTCCTTGCTGGTCGACCGCGAGACCGAGCGTGTCGCCATCGTTGCTTCGGCTGCCGGCGGCATGGACATCGAGGAGGTTGCCCACGCCACGCCGGAAAAAGTGCTCACCGAGACCTGCGATCCGCTGCTGGGCGTGCAGGATTTCCAGTGCCGCGCGCTGGCCTTCGCGCTGGAACTGAACGGCGAGGCGTACAAGGATTTCTGCCGCCTGCTGCCGCAGCTGTATCGCGTATTCATCGCCAACGATCTGTCCCTGCTCGAAATCAACCCGCTGGTCGTCACGACCGACAATCGCGTGTTGCCGCTCGACTGCAAGATGAGTATCGACGACAACGCGCTGTATCGCCGCCGTGCGCTCGCCGAACTGCGCGACGACAGCCAGATCGACGCCAAGGAAGCAGCGGCCAACGCGGCCAGCGTCAACTACGTCGCGCTCACCGGCAACATCGGCTGCATGGTCAACGGCGCCGGCCTGGCGATGGCGACGATGGACCTCATCCAGCTGGAAGGCGGCACGCCCGCCAACTTCCTCGACGTCGGCGGCGGCGCGACGCCGGAGACGGTGGCGCAGGGCTTCAAGATCATCCTGCTCGATCCCAACGTGCGCGCCGTGCTGATCAACATCTTCGGCGGCATCGTGCGCTGCGACGTCATCGCCGAGGGCATCATCCAGGCAGTGAAGGAGGTGGGCGTGAGGGTGCCGGTGATCGTGCGGCTGGAAGGCACCAATGCCGAACTGGGGCGCACGCTGCTGGCCAAATCGGGGCTGGCGATCCTGGCGGCGGAAAGCCTGACTCACGCAGCCAAACTCGCTGTGGAGCAGGCTGCATGAAACATTCGAAAACCATTAACCACAGAGACACAGAGGCACAGAGTTTTCTATTGTCTTTCTCTGTATCTCTGTGTCCCAAGGGATACCGTCCCTGCGGGATATGTCTCTACGGTGAAGATTCATGAGCATCCTCGTCAACAAAGATACAAAAGTCATCTGCCAGGGCTTCACCGGCAGGCAGGGAAGCTTTCACTCGGAACAAGCGATTGACTACGGCACGCGGATGGTCGGCGGCGTTACGCCGGGCAAGGGCGGGCAGACGCATCTCGACCTGCCGGTCTTCAATACCGTGCGCGACGCCGTGCGGCTGACCGGTGCGCAGGCGACGATGATCTACGTGCCGGCCGCGTTCGCCGCCGACTCGATCCTCGAAGCGGCCGACGCCGGCATCGAGGTCATCGTCTGCATCACCGAGGGCATTCCGGTACTGGACATGCTGAACGTCAAGGCCGCGCTCAGAGCAAACGGTGCGAAGCTGATCGGTCCGAACTGCCCCGGCATCATCACCTCGGGCGAATGCAAGATCGGCATCATGCCCGGTGCCATCCATCAGCAAGGCACGATCGGCATCGTCTCGCGCTCCGGCACGCTGACTTACGAAGCGGTGCACCAGACCACGCAACTGGGCCTCGGCCAGTCGACCTGCGTCGGCATCGGCGGCGATCCGATCAAGGGGCTGGATTTCATCGATTGCCTTGCGATGTTCGAGGCCGACCCGCAGACCGAGGCGGTAATCCTGGTCGGCGAGATCGGCGGCAGCCGCGAGGAAGAGGCCGCCGAGTACATCCGCTCGAACATGCGGAAGCCCGTGGCCGCCTACATCGCCGGACGCACGGCTCCCCAGGGCAAGCGCATGGGGCACGCGGGCGCGATCATCGCCGGCGGCGCCGGCACGGCGGATGCGAAGATCCGCGCGCTGGAAGCGGCCGGAGCCGTCATTGCGGCAAGCCCGGCCGGGCTGGGCGAAGCGGTGCGGCAGGCACTCGCGACGCGATGAAATCCGCCCAATGAAACTTGGTATTGCGCAGTTCAATTTCACGGTCGGCGACATCGCCGGTAACACGGCGCGGCTGCTGGCCGCGGCGAGGGACGCGCATGCCGCCGGTGCGGCCCTGTTGCTCACGCCGGAAATGTCGATCTGCGGCTATCCGGCCGAGGATCTGGTGCTGCGCCACGATTTCACGGCCGCATGCGAAGCGGCCGTTCGACAGCTGGCTGCCGATGCGCCGCCGCAACTCGCGCTCATCGTGGGCTATCCGGAGCGCAGCGACGACGGCTTGTTCAACGCCATGGCGCTGCTGCGCGGGGGCGCAATCGAAACGGTGTATCGCAAGCATCACCTGCCGAATCATTCCGTCTTCGACGAGCGGCGCGTGTTCGACAGCGGCGACGCGCCCTGCGTGTTCGCCTGCGGCGGCGTGACGTTCGGGATCAATATCTGCGGCGACATCTGGGAGCCGGGGCCGGCGACGCGTGCGATGGAAGCAGGCGCCGAATGGCTGCTGGTTCCGAATGCCTCGCCCTATCACCTCAACAAGGAACGCGAGCGGTTTGCCGTGGCGCGCGCGCGCCAGATCGAGGCGGGCCTGCCGATCCTCTACGTGAACATGGTGGGCGGACAGGACGAACTGGTGTTCGACGGTGCGTCGTTCGTGCTGGATGCCGACGGCAGGATCGCGGCGCAATATCCGGCCTGGCAGGAAGGCCTGTTCTATGCCGAACTTGAAGGCAAGGGCTGCAACGGGCCGCAACAGGTCTTGCCCGACGAGGAGGCCGCCGTCTATGACGCGCTGGTCCTGGCCGTGCGCGATTATGTCGGCAAGAATGGCTTCAAGGGCGTACATCTGGGCCTGTCGGGTGGCATCGATTCGGCATTGACGCTGGCGATCGCGGTGGATGCGATCGGCCCTGACCGGGTACACGCGGTGATGATGCCGTCGGATTACACCGCGAGCATCAGCGTCGAGGATGCGCGCGACATGGTGAAGCGGCTGGGGGTGCGCTATTCCGAAATCGCCATCAAGCCTGTATTCGATGCCTTTCGGGGGCAGTTGGCACCGGAGTTTGCCGGCAACCCCCTCCCCAGCCCTCCCCCGCAAGCGGGAGAGGGAGCGAACGCCAGGCCCAAGCCGATCAACGACACCGCCGAAGAGAACCTGCAGGCGCGCACGCGCGGCACCTTGCTGATGGCGCTGTCCAACAAGTTCGGCACGCTGGTGCTGACCACGGGCAACAAGAGCGAAATGGCAGTCGGCTATGCCACCTTGTACGGCGACATGGCGGGGGGCTTCGCGGTACTGAAGGACGTGGCGAAAACGCGGGTGTTCCGGCTGGCGAATTATCGCAATGGCCTCTCGCGGGTCATTCCGCAGCGCATCATCGACCGGCCGCCGTCGGCCGAACTGCGTCCCGATCAGACCGACCAGGACAGCCTGCCGCCCTACGACGTGCTCGACGCCATTCTTGCGGCCTATGTCGAGCGCGATCTGCCGGCACGCGACATCGTCGCGGCGGGATTTGACGCCGCCACCGTGCGCGAAGTCATCCGCCTGGTCGATCTTGCCGAATACAAACGCCGCCAGGCGCCGCCGGGTCCGCGCATCACGCCACGCAACTTTGGAAAAGATCGCCGCTATCCCATCACATCGAAATACCGACCGGACCTCGCTTAGCGAAACCGAATGACATGATGCTGGATGACGTCAGGCAATCTATCCTCCACCCACATCCTCTATGCAGCCTCCAGGCGGTCGGCCAGGCCCGCAGGCGGGCAAGTCGCCGCTTATCCCGGCAAGCGGGCGAGGGAACACGCAATGCCAAAACCGATTAAAGGAGACCCGCCATGAAAAAAATCGAAGCCATCATCAAGCCGTTCAAGCTCGACGAAGTGCGCGAAGCGCTGTCCGAGATCGGTGTGACCGGTCTGACCGTCACCGAGGTCAAGGGCTTCGGACGCCAGAAAGGCCATACCGAACTGTATCGCGGTGCCGAATACGTGGTGGATTTCCTGCCCAAGGTGAAACTGGAGGTGGTGGTGGCCGACAGCCTGCTGGAACGCGCCGTGGAGGCGGTCATCAACGCTGCCCATACCGGCAAGATCGGTGACGGCAAGATTTTCGTCACGGCGGTGGAGCAGGTGGTGCGGATCCGCACCGGCGAGTCGGGCGAAGCGGCGGTCTGAACCGCCGCCTCGCTAACAGGCCCTAATCGGTCACCAGAACCGATACCACGCCTTGTCCCGGATGGCCACACCCTTGAGATACTTGCTGTGGGGGAAGTTGAGCTTCAATACGCGCAGCGCATCGTCGTGCGGCTGGGCGAGGTGCAGCTTGTCGTAGGCCACCACCATGATGCCCAGTGCCTCTTCCAGGGCAGGCGCATCGGGGTAGTCCTTCAATACGACCTGGGCGCGGTTGGCGGCGGCTATCCAGGCCTTGCGTTTCAGGTAGTAGCGGGCGACATGGATTTCGTTGCTGGCCAGCGCGTTGACCAGGTATTTCATGCGGGCGGTCGAGTCCTCGGCGTATTTGCTGTCGGGGAAGCGGGTGACCAGTTCCTTGAAGGCCATAAACGCATCGCGGGCGGCCTTGGGGTCGCGCTCGCTCATGTCCTGATCGACCAGATTGCCCAGCAATCCCAGATCGTCGTTAAAATTCGCCAGGCCCTTAAGATAGTACGCGTAATCGACGTTAGGGTGATTGGGGTGCAGCTTGATGAAACGGTCGCAGGCGGCAATGGCTGAAATCGGTTCGTTGTCCTTGTAGTAGGCGTAACCCACTTCCAGTTGCGCCTGTTGCGCATAACGCCCGAAGGGATAACGCGATTCCAGCGTCTCGAACAGTTTGACCGCGCGCTCGTAGTTGCCGCTGTTGAGATTGTCCTTGGCTTCAGCGTAGAGCTTCTGTGCCGACCAGCCCGCGGTTTCGTCCTTGACTTCGGGCAGCAGGCCGCAACCGCCCAGGGTGAGCGCGGCAGCGAGCAGCACGCCACCCAAAACCCGATTGAGTGCGTTGGAACCGGATGAACATTGCTTAAGCATGGGAAAAGACACAGAAAATTTGTCGGACGATTATAAGGGAAATAGCGGGGACGGCGTCCGCGAGCTGGTGATCCCCGACGCACAGGGCGGCCAGCGCCTGGATCAGGCCCTGGCCGCCCTGCTGCCGGAATTTTCGCGCAACCGCATCCAGAACTGGATCCGTGCGCGCAAGATCGCGGTGGACGATGCCTGGGGCACGACCAGGATGAAGGTCAGCGGCGGCGAGGCGGTGCGGGTCGAAATCGAGCCCGATCCGGACGCCACGCCCGACGCGCCGGAGGCCATCCCGCTCAACGTGGTGTTCGAAGATCCGGTGCTGCTGGTGATCGACAAACCGGTCGGGCTGGTGGTCCATCCCGGCAGCGGCAATCCGCGCGGCACGCTGTTGAACGCGCTGCTGCACCGGGTGCCGCAGTCGGCCGAACTGCCGCGCGCCGGCATCGTGCACCGGCTCGACAAGGACACCTCCGGCCTGCTGGTCGTCGCCAAAACCCTGCAGGCCCATACCGACCTGGTGCGCCAGTTGCAGGCGCGTACCGTCAAGCGCGAATACCTCGCCCTGGTGTATGGCGAGGTCGACCACGCGGGCACCGTCGACGAGCCGCTGGCGCGCGATCCGCACAACCGCACCCGGCGCACCGTGCACAGCATGGGCAAGCTGGCCGTCACGCATTACGACGTGGTCGAACGCTTCCCCGGCGTGACGCTGCTGCGCTGCCGGCTGGAAACCGGCCGCACCCACCAGATCCGCGTCCACATGCAGCACATCGGCCACCCGCTGGTCGGCGAGCAGGTCTACAGCGCCAGCCGCCGCAGTCATCTCAAGATTCCGTTCCCGCGCCAGGCGCTGCACGCCGAGCGACTGGGCCTGATCCACCCGGTCACCCGGGAATCCATGCAGTGGGAATGCCCGCTGCCGCCCGACTTCGCCTCGCTGCTGGCGGCGCTGCGCGACGACACCGACTGGGGCAAGTGAAGCAATCAATACCGTTCGGGCTGAGCTTGTCGAAGCCTGTGGTTCCCGACTGGCCTGCGCCCGCGCGGGTCAGAAGCCTGATGACCACCCGAACTGGAGGCGTAAGCCAGGCTGCCTGGGCGAGCCTTAACCTCGGCGACCACGTCGGCGACGATCCGGCCCGCGTCGCCGCCAACCGTGCGCGCCTGCGGGAACGGCTGCCCGCCGAGCCGGGCTGGCTCGGGCAGGTGCACAGCGCGCGCGTGGTCGAACTCGGGCGCGACGCCGAGCGCGAAGCCGACGCCGCCTTCACCCGCCAGGCGGGGCAGGTCTGCGCGGTGCTCACCGCGGACTGCCTGCCGGTGCTGTTCTGCGACCGCGCCGGCAGCGTCGTCGCCGCCGCCCACGCCGGCTGGCGCGGACTCGCCGACGGCGTACTCGAAGCCGCCGTCGCCGCCATGCAGGTGCCGCCGGATGCGGTTCTCGCCTGGATGGGCGCCGCCATCGGCCCGCGGGCGTTCGAAGTGGGCGACGAGGTGCGCGAGGCCTTTGTCGACCGGCATCCCGAAGCCGCCGCTGCATTCGTCCCGCAGCCCGTGCCGGGAAAATGGCTCGCCGACCTCTACCAGCTCGCGCGCATCCGCCTTGATCGCATCGGGGTGCAGGCGATCTACGGCGGCGGGCGCTGCACCTTCAGCGAGACCGACGTGTTCTTTTCCTATCGCCGCGACGGCGTGACCGGGCGCATGGCCTCGCTGATCTGGCTGACGTAAACGTTGCGACCCTGGCCGCAAAGGCAGGCCATCACTGCACCCCAAGGGAGAAACATGGGAAAGACCCGACTCGAAGCCTTCAGCGACGGCGTTCTGGCCATCATCATCACCATCATGGTGCTGGAGTTGAAAGTCCCTCATGGCGAGACACTGGATGCCTTGCTGCCGCTGCTACCGGCTTTTCTCAGCTACGTGCTGAGCTTCGTC
Source organism: Thiobacillus sp. 63-78 (assembly GCA_001899765.1). Classification (GTDB taxonomy): domain Bacteria; phylum Pseudomonadota; class Gammaproteobacteria; order Burkholderiales; family Thiobacillaceae; genus Thiobacillus. The sequence goes on along the minus strand of MKWM01000038.1, from coordinate 15,985 downwards.
TACATTGGCATCTACTGGAACAACCACCATCACATGCTGCATACCGCCACCCGGGTCACCGGGCGCATGCTGTGGGCGAATCTTCATCTGCTGTTCTGGCTGTCGCTGTTTCCAGTCACCACCGGCTGGATGGGCGAGAACCACTTCGCTGCCATGCCTACGGCGTTGTATGGAGTGGTTTTGCTGATGGCGGCGATCGCCTACTGGCTGCTGGAACAGGCGATCATCGCCTCCGAGGGAACGGCCTCGGTTCTCCGGCGCGCCGTGGGGTGGGACTGGAAAGGCAAGCTGTCGCCGGTTCTCTATGGCACTGCCATCGCCGCGACCTTCCTGGCGCCCTGGATCGCGCAGGCGATCTATGTATGCGTGGCGATCCTGTGGCTGGTGCCCGACCCCCGTATCGAGCGTGCGCTTCGCCAGGAGAAATCCTGAAGCAGGCTCGCGCAATGACGCCGGACCCTGCCCCGATCCCCTAAAAAGCATCCCGTACGCGCAAATAGTGCGGGAAACGCGGCACGCCTTTTTTCGTCGTTTGCTGATAGTGGTAGGTGATGCGTGCACCGAGAGGCGGCGGCCGGCGGCGCAATGTATCCGGGAGACCGCTGCCGAGGCGGAAGCGTTTGCCGTCCGGCATTTCCATCAGGAGCGCGCCGGTCATGCCCCGGTATTTACCCTTGCCGGGGAGGTGGCCGACGACGACCGCCTCGGCGTCGAGCCAGGGTTTCAACTTCAGCAGCGCGTCGCGGCGGCCGGTGAGATAGGGCGCATCGGCGCGGTGCAGCATCAGGCCTTCACCACCCGCGTGCGTCACGGCGTCGAGCTGCTTCATCAGCATGCTGTGATCGGTCACGCGCGTCTGTTCGACGGCCTCAAGCCAGGGCACGGCCGCCCGCGCGACGATCGTCTGCATCTGCAGCACGCGTGCGCTGAAATCACCCGCCGCGCCGGGCAATTCGAACACCAGATAGCGCACCTGCCGCCATTCGGCATCCACGGGGTCGAGTTTTCGCACCGTCCCCGACAGCGCATCGAAGCGGCCGCGCCCGATCCAGAGTTCGCCGTCCAGTGGCGTCGCCGGGAAGCCCGCCGTGAACCACGTCGGCGCCGGTACACGGCCGCCACCGCGAAAGCGCAGCGTCTGGCCGTTCCATTGGGCGCGTACGCCGTCGTGCTTCTCGCTTACCCAGTATTGCGTGACATCGATGCCGGCCGCGTACACCTCGGCCAGCAGCATCGGCGGGGCGCTGTCGCTCCATGCCGGAGGCGAGGCCAGCGCCAGGCACAGCACGAACAGGATGCGGCTCAGGCCAGCCACTTCTGCATGAACCGCGCGTCGCCCATGGCGGGATCGAGCCGGTAGTCGTCGAAGCCCGGCTTTTCGTAGCGCGCCCGTGCGGCGCGGTTGCCGGAAAGTCCTTCCAGCGTCAGCTTGCAGGCACCGCGATCGTGTACGGGGTCGTCGTAGCGGGCACGGACAAGCTCAATCATCGGCGTCGATGCGCATCGACAGGTCGACCGCACGGATGTGCTTGGTGAGGCCGCCGATGGAAATGCGGTCGACCCCGGTTTCGGCCACCGCGCGCACCGTCTCCAGGGTGATGTTGCCGGACGCTTCGAGCAGGGCGCGGCCGTGGGTGAGCTGCACCGCGTGGCGCAGGTCGGCCAGGCTGAAGTTGTCGAGCAGGATCAGCGGCGCGCCGGCGGCGAGGGCCTGACCGAGCTCGTCGAGGTTTTCCACCTCGATCTGCACGCTGATCCTGTCTTGCGCCAGGCGGAACGCGGCGTCGAGCACCTGCGCGATGCCGCCCGCCGCCGCGATGTGGTTTTCTTTGATCAGGATGCCGTCGAAGAGACCCACGCGCTGGTTCTGTCCGCCGCCGGCCCGCACCGCGTATTTCTCGGCGATGCGTAGGCCGGGCAGGGTCTTGCGGGTATCGAGGATGGCGGCGTGGGTGCCGCGCACCGCCTCGACGTAGGGCCGGGTGGCGGTGGCCACCGCCGACAGCGTCTGCAGGAAATTCAGCGCCGGGCGTTCGGCGGTCAGTAGCGCGCGGGCATTGCCGCCGATGTCTACCAGCACGCTGCCGGCGGCGACGACGTCGCCCTCGTCAACCCGCCAGTCGAGGATGCAGGCGGGGTCGAGTGCGCGGAAACAGGCGTCGAACCACGGCCGGCCGGCGACCACGGCGGGCTCGCGGCTGATGACGCGGGCGCGGGCGGTTTGCGCTGCGGGGATCAGCTGGGCGGTCAGATCGTTAATCGCTTCGGGCGCGCGCAGCGCAGCGCTCGCACCCTCTCCCGCAAACGGGAGAGGGTTGGGGAGAGGGAAGCCGACGTCTTCGGCCAGCGCGCGCGCGACATCGGACAAAACCTGTTCTACATTCAATTCAGACATAAAGGGTTGAAATCGCCCGGCAAGGCATCATTTAGCTGACATTCAATATACCTTAAGCACGAGGTCACCCATGCGTTTCGACAAGCTCACCACCCAGTTCCAACAGGCGTTTTCCGACGCGCAAAGCCTCGCCGTCGGCGGCGACCACGCCTACATCGAGCCGCAGCACCTGCTGCTGGCGCTGCTGAACCAGGAAGGCGGCGGCGCGGCGGCCATCCTGTCGCGCGCCGGGGTGCAGGTGCCGGCGTTGAAGGCCTCGCTGACCCAGGCGCTGGATCGCCTGCCGAAGGTGGCAGGCCAGGGCGGCGAAGTGAGCATCTCGCGCGAACTCAACAACCTCTTGAACCTGACCGACAAGGAGGCGATGAAGCGCAACGACGCCTTCATCGCGTCCGAACTGTTTCTGCTGGCGGCGCTCGACGACAAGGGCGAAACCGGCCGCCTGCTGAAGCAGCACGGCGCCCAGAAGACCGCGCTGGAACAGGCGATCCAGGCGGTGCGCGGCGGCGAGGGGGTGCAGTCGCAGGAGGCCGAAGGACAGCGTGAGGCGCTCGCCAAATACACGCTCGACCTCACCGCGCGCGCGCGCGAAGGCAAGCTCGACCCGGTGATCGGGCGCGACGACGAAATCCGCCGTTCGATCCAGATTCTGCAGCGCCGCACCAAGAACAACCCGGTGCTGATCGGTGAGCCCGGCGTCGGAAAAACGGCAATTGTCGAGGGTTTGGCGCAGCGGATCGTCAATGACGAGGTGCCGGAGACGCTCAAGGGCAAGAAAGTGCTGGTGCTCGATCTGGCCGCATTGCTCGCCGGCGCCAAGTACCGCGGCGAATTCGAGGAACGCCTGAAGGCCGTGCTGAAGGAACTGGCGATGGACGCCGGCCGCTACATCGTGTTCCTCGACGAACTGCACACCCTGGTCGGCGCCGGCAAGGCCGAAGGTGCGATCGACGCCGGCAACATGCTGAAGCCCGCGCTGGCACGCGGCGAGCTGCACCTGATCGGCGCCACCACGCTCGACGAATACCGCAAGTACATCGAGAAGGATGCCGCGCTGGAGCGCCGCTTCCAGAAGGTGCTGGTCGACGAGCCCTCGGTCGAGTCGACCATCGCCATCCTGCGCGGCCTGCAGGAACGCTACGAACTGCACCACGGCGTCGACATCACCGACCCGGCCATCGTCGCCGCCGCGGAACTCTCGCACCGCTACATCACCGACCGTTTCCTGCCCGACAAGGCGATCGACCTGATCGACGAGGCGGCCGCGCGCATCAAGATGGAAATCGACTCCAAGCCGGAGGTGATGGACAAGCTCGACCGCCGCATCATCCAGTTGAAGATCGAGCGCGAGGCCGTCAAGCGTGAAACCGACGAGGCCTCGAAGAAACGCCTGGGGCTGCTGGAAGAGGAAATCGAGAAACTCGGCCGCGAATACGCCGATCTCGAGGAAGTGTGGAAATCGGAAAAGGCCCAGGTGCAGGGCAGCGCCCACATCAAGGAAGAAATCGACAAACTGCGCGGCGAGATGGTCGAGCTGCAGCGTCAGGGCAAGCTGGATAAAGTGGCCGAGATCCAGTACGGCAAGCTACCGCAGTTGGAAGCGCAACTGAAACACGCCGAAGCCGCCGATACCAGGCCGGCGTTCAAGCTGCTGCGCACCGAAGTCGGCGCCGAGGAAATCGCCGAGGTGGTATCGCGCGCCACCGGCATCCCGGTGGCCAAGATGCTGCAGGGCGAGCGCGACAAGCTGCTGCACATGGAAGACAAGCTGCATGCGCGCGTGGTCGGTCAGGACGAGGCGGTGAGCGTGGTGTCGGATGCGATCCGCCGTTCACGCGCGGGCCTGTCCGATCCCAACCGGCCGCTCGGTTCCTTCCTGTTCCTCGGCCCCACCGGCGTCGGCAAGACCGAGCTGTGCAAGACCCTGGCCGAATACCTGTTCGATTCCGCCGACCACATGATCCGCATCGACATGAGCGAATTCATGGAGAAGCATTCGGTCGCGCGCCTGATCGGCGCGCCGCCCGGCTACGTCGGCTACGAGGAAGGCGGCTATCTGACCGAAGCGGTGCGCAGGAAGCCGTATTCCGTCATCCTGATGGACGAGGTCGAGAAGGCGCACCCGGACGTCTTCAACGTGCTGCTGCAGGTGCTCGACGACGGCCGGCTGACCGACGGCCAGGGCCGCACCGTCGATTTTCGCAACACCGTGATCGTGATGACGTCCAACCTCGGCAGCCAGATGATCCAGTCGATGGCCGGCGACGACTACCAGGTGGTGAAGCTCGCCGTGCTGGGCGAGGTGAAGTCCTACTTCCGCCCCGAGTTCATCAACAGGATTGATGAGGTCGTCGTCTTCCACGCACTCGGCGAAGCGCACATCGCAAGCATTGCGAAGATCCAGTTGCAGGCACTGGAGGCGCGTCTGGCGCAGATGGAGATGAAGCTCGACGTCAGCGACGCCGCGCTGGCCGAAATCGCCAAGGCCGGCTTCGATCCGCTGTATGGCGCGCGGCCGCTCAAGCGCGCCATACAGAGCGAACTGGAAAACCCGCTGGCGAAGGAAATCCTCGGTGGCCACTTCGCACCCAGGGACACCATACGCGTCGATGCGCAAAACGGGGTGTTCAGCTTCGAGAAGGCCGCGGCACCGGCGGCTTGATCAGGCTGGACAGGCATGCAGAGGGTGGGGATTGCCACCCTCTTTTTTTATCGCTGCGCCTGCCATGGGGCTCGCATACGCAGGCGCGGCGGCATCCGCTCAGAATGCGTCGGGATCGACCGGCTTTTCGATGGACGCCCGGTTCTTTTCGATGAATTCGCGGAACCTTCCGGGGTAGATCAGCCGGGCTTCCCGGTTGAAGACTTCGCGGATCAGCGGGTGCCGCATCTTGCGAAGAATGTAGCTGTCCCAGTCGCTTCGCTCGAACTGCCGGGCGATCCAGCCGGAGCCCTCCGTCGTCAGGAAAATCTCCTCGAAGACGTTGAGATGGAAGTAGACGAATGCCTTCAACTGATAGAAGTCCCTGGTGCGCGGAACGACGCTCGGGTCCGCATAAAAGAAAGGCGCCGTGCGCGGGCACTCCTGCATGAAGCGGACGAACACATCGGGATAGGCAAGAACGAGTTTGTCGAGCTCGTACACGCGGTCCCAGAGCTTTCCGCTCGGCGTCAGCGGAAGCAGTCCCCGGGACAGAAGATAAGTGAGCAGGCCGATCATCAACGCGATGGTCGCGATCATCACGCCAAGCAGCGTTGCCTCAATCTGCGTCATGGGGGCTCCTTGCGCCGGGATTGTCGTGGACCTTCGATCCTGAACGTGCCGGACAGTCAGACTCAGCATAGCCTATGTCCGCAATGGATACCATGGCGCCCGGATGTCCATTCGCGGTTTTGCCCGATCCCCGGCGCACCCCCTAGAATGGGCTGACATTTTCTTTCGCGTGGATCGTCTTGCCTGCCCGTTTCTGCAAAACCGTGCTGTTTCTTGCCGCGCTCGCCGCGATGCCTGCGCACGCGCTGACGGTGGAAGTGCAGGCGCCCGATGAGCTCAAGGCGCTTCTGACGCAGCATCTGGAAACGGTGCGGGCGGCACGCTCGGGTGAAAAACCCGACGCTGAGGAAGTCGCGCGGCTGCAGCGGCAGAGTGAACTGACGGCACACGACCTGCTGGCAACCGAGGGCTATTTCTCGCCGCAGGTGGAGAGTACGCTGGAACAGGTGGGCGACGACTGGCGACTGGACTACCGGATCGACCCCGGTCCGCGCACGACCGTACGCAGTGTGGCGCTGGTATTCGAAGGCGCGCTGAAGACGCGTGCCGACACGGCCGGCCTGCGCGGCCGTGTCGAACGCGGTTTTTCGCTCAGGCAGGGCATGCCGTTCCGCCAGGCGGACTGGAGCGCGGCCAAGCTGGGCGTGCTGCGCCCCTTGCTGGCGAGCACCTATCCGGCGGCACGGCTGGTGACGAGCGAGGCACGCATCGATCCCGCCACACGGGCGGCCGATCTGACGCTGACGATCGACAGCGGGCCGGCATTCTTCTATGGCGAGCCGGTCGTCAGCGGCGCCCGGCGCTATCCCGAAACGATCATCCGCAACCTCAACCCCGTCAAGCCAGGGAAACCGTTTCGCCAGCAGGATCTGCTCGATTACCAGCTGGCGCTGGAAGCGAGCGGCTATTACACGCATGCCACGGTCCACATCGAGCCCGATCCCGCTCTGGCGGCAGCCGTGCCGGTTCTGGTCGACGTGGTGGAGCGGCCGGAAAAACGCTTCAGCGTGGGCGTGGGCGTGAGTACGGATACCGGCGCGCGGCTGCAGACAGGGTGGCTGATGCGTAACATCGCCGATCGCGGCCTGCGTCTGAAACTCGATGCGCGTATCGAAACCACGCAGCAATCCGGCGCGGCGGAACTCGCCTGGCCGCGGACGTCCTCCGGCTACGAGAACAGCCTCGGTGCCCAGCTCAAACATGAGGACATCAAGGGCCAGAAGACCCGCTCCACGCTGGCGGTGGCCAAGCGCAGCCGCACGCGCGGGCAGATCGAGACCACGCTGTCGCTGCAATACCAGACCGAGCAGCAGAGCATCGGCGACGTGCTCAATGCGCGCAACCAGGCGTTGACGGCAAACTATGCGTGGACGCAGCGCACGGTGGGGCACGCGTTCTACCCGCGCCGCGGCCATGTGCTGACCCTGCAAGGCGGCGGCGCGGCGGCCGCCCTGTTGTCGGATACCAATTTCATCCGTCTGTATGCCCGGCATACCCAGTATTTCCCGGCGGGTCCCCACGGCCGTCTGATCCTGCGCGGCGAGTTCGGCAGTGTGCTGGCGGACACCCGTGACGGCATTCCCACCGACTTCCTGTTCCGGGCCGGCGGCGATAATTCGGTGCGCGGCTACGCCTACCAGAGCCTGGGGCACGCACTGGCCGGCGGGGTGGAATCGGTACGCTATCTCGCCACGGGCAGTGCCGAATACAACTATTTCTTCAACAGCGACTGGGGCATGGCGCTGTTTGTCGATGGGGGCGATGCAGCCGATGTGCCAGGCCGGCTGTCGCCGGTGTTCGGCTACGGCTTCGGCGCGCGCTACCGCTCGCCGGTGGGGCCGGTGAACCTCGACCTGGCGTATGGCGAAGCCACCCGTCAATTCCGCCTGCATTTCTCGCTCGGGGTGTCGTTTTGAAGCGCGTGCTGTGGGGACTGGCCGCGCTGCCCGTCGCGCTGGTCATGCTGATCGTCGTGGCGATCGGCATGGCGACGACGGACACGGGGTTCCGCTGGCTGAGCGAGACGGCCGTTTCCCTGGGCGGAGGACGGCTGGCCATCGAAGGGGTGGACGGACATGTCGGCGTTCCCATCAGAATCGCGAAACTTGTTTTCACGTCGGACACGGAGCGCGTCACGCTCGAACAGATCCGGCTGGAATGGCAGCCGCGCGCGCTGCTGAAACGGCGGCTCGACATCGGCCTGCTGGCGGCGCAAACCGTACGGGTCGAGATCCTGAAGCCGGACCCGACGCCCCCGACGCTGCCCGCCAGCCTGCGCCTGCCACTCGACGTGCACGTGGCCGCCTGGGATGTGGCGCATCTCGCTGTCGTCGATAGCGGGGGTACGCTCGATTTCCGTCATCTGCATGGAGGCCTCGACGGCGACGGCGACCGCTACCGGTTCACCGGCATGACGGTCACGACTCCCTGGGCAGCCATGACGGGTCGGCTCGAACTCGGCAAGGACGCGCCGTTCAATCTGGCGGGACGCATCGAGGCCACGCGCAGCGATCCCATTCCGATCAGCGCCACGCTCGACGTACAGGGGCGGCTGGCGGCCATCGGTTTCCGGTTCGATGCGCAGGCCAGCGGCATGACCATGATGGCCAGCGGCGAAGCCGCGCCGTTTGCGCGCGTGCGTCTGCCCCGGCTGCTGGTGGCCGGGCAGGGCCTCGATCCGCGTCTGTTCGCCGCCGACGCACCGGCCGCCGACCTGGCGTTTTCCGGCGTATTCGAAGGCCAGCCGGGCGAACGCCTGCTGGGCAGCTTCAGCCTCAGCAACCGGCTGGCCGGGCGGCTCGACCAGAATCGTCTGCCGCTCGCCAACCTCACCGGCGCGGTGGTGGGTGACAGCGTACGGGCCGATTTCAGCGCGCTGGCGATCGATCTGGGCGCAGCCGGACAGTTGAACGGAAGCGGGCAGTGGCGCAATGGCCGCTTGAACGTGAACCTGGACAGCCCGCGCCTCGACCTCGCCGGGCTGCATCGCCAGTTGTATCCCACGCGACTCAAGACCAGCCTGCAACTGGACGGCGACGCGACGCGCCAGACGCTCACGGCCGACGTCAGCGAAAGCTGGGGGCAGGGTCGCTTTACGCTGACGCACGCCGACGCGGTGCTGCATCTGGAATCGGCGAGTCTGGCCGGACAGGCGGGGCGCCTGACCGCAGACGGGGTACTTCATCTCGACGCCACGCGTGCCTTCAGCGTCGCATTCGATGCCACGCAAATCAATCCGTCCCGTTTCGGCAAGTTTCCACGCGGACGGCTCAATGCGCGCGGCCAGGCCAGCGGTGCCTGGTTGCCCACGCCGCGCGTGCAGGCGCAGTTCAGCCTGCCGCCGGGCGACCTCGAAGGCCGTCCGGTGAGCGGACAGGGGCGGCTGCGCTATGAGAACCGCCACCTCGTCGACGCCGACATCGATCTGAATCTGGCCGGCAACCGGGCAAAATTGAAAGGCGCGTATGGCCGGGCGGGCGACCGGTTCGTCTGGGACGTCGATGCACCGGCGCTGGCACGCCTGAATCTGGGACTGGCCGGGCGCCTGACCAGCCGTGGCAGCGCCAGCGGCGACCCTGCCCGCTTGCAGATCGACGCGCAGCTCGCCGCCCGCGGTCTGCGCCTGCCCGGCGACCTCGCCGCCGAATCCGTGGCGTTGCGCGTGGACATGCAGGCTACCGACAACGGCACCTTCAACGGCCAGCTCGACGCGAACGGGGTGCACTTGGCGGGGCAGCGTCTGGACGCCCTTCGGGCCATCCTGCAGGGGCACCGCAATGCCCACACGCTGACGCTCGATGCCCGCTTGCCGGCGTGGCGGCTGAGCGCGAACCTGGCAGGCGGCCTGGATGCACGCCAGGTGTGGCGTGGACAATTGAACCAGGCCGAGGTGCAGGGCGACTGGCCAGCGAAGCTGGTGGCCCCCGCCTCCCTGCTGCTGTCGCGCGAACGGCAGCAGGTGAACGGTCTGGCACTGAGCGTGGCAGGCGGCCGCCTGACGGTCGAACACTTCGACCGTCAGGGCGCGCATCTGGCCAGTCGCGGCACGCTGGCCAATCTGCCGCTGGCACCCGTGCTTGCGCTGATGGAGACGGCGCCGCCTGTCACCACCGACCTGCGCGTGAACGGCGACTGGGATCTGCGTGCGGGCGAATCGCTCGATGGCCGGCTGCAGCTGCGCCGCCAGTCCGGCGATGTGCGACTGACCGAGCCGGCGCTGGCCATGGGCTTGACCGCTCTCACGCTCGATGCCGAGGCGGCCGGCGGCCAGGCCCATGTCCGGCTCGCCGCCGACACGCACGAAGCGGGACAGTTGCGCCTGGATGGCCGGGGCATGCTGGTCCGCACGGAGGCCGCATTCACCCTGTCGCGCAGCGCGCCGCTGACGTGGAATGCCCGGTTCGACGTGCCGGATCTGCGCCTGCTGAAGCCGTTCATCCCGGTCGGCATCCGCGCCGATGCCCGCGTCGATGCGCAGTTGAGCGGCAGCGGCAGCCTGGCGGCACCGCGCATCGATGGCCGCGTGGCCGCCGACGTCATCCGTTTTTCCATGCCCGAGCAGGGCGTGGCGATCACCGATGGCACACTCAGGCTCCTGCTGGCGGACGATCGGGTCCAGGTGCAGGAGGGCGTGCTGAAAGGCACCGGCGGCCGCATCGTGGTGAGCGGCGACGCCCAGTTGAAAAACCCGCAGGCCGGGCTTACGCTCACCTTCGAGAAATTCGCGGCGACCCACCGCAGCGACCGCAACGTAACCGTGTCCGGCACGACCCGGCTCAACCTCGACCCGAAACGCCTGCAGCTCACCGGCGAACTCACGGCTGATCGGGCGCGTCTGGAAATGCCCGAGGCGAGCCGTCCCGAGTTGTCGAGCGATGTCATCGTCGTTGGCCGGCCGCCGCGCGAAAAACCGGTGGTACAACGCTTTCCGCTGGCGCTCGATCTGACACTCAAGCTGGGAGACGATTTCCTGTTCAAGGGCGCCGGGCTCGACGCGCGGCTGGGCGGCCGGCTGCGTGTGTTCACCGTGAACCAGGCGCTGCGCGGCGAAGGAACGATCCAGGTGGAGAAAGGGCGGTATGCCGCCTATGCGCAGACACTGGACATCGAGCGCGGTGTCTTGCGCTTTGCCGGCCCCCTCGACAATCCCGGCCTCGACGTGCTGGCGGTGCGAAAACTGACGAACGTCACGGTAGGCGTGCAGGTGGGCGGCTCGGTCCAGCGCCCCCAGGTGACGCTCTATTCCGATCCGGCGATGCCCGATACCGAGAAGCTTGCCTGGCTGGTGCTGGGACACGGTCTGGAAAGCAGCGGCCAGCAGGAATTCGTGTTGATGCAGGTGGCGGCAGGCGCCTTGCTGAGCCAGGCCGAATCGGTGAACCTGCAGGCGAAACTGGCGGAAACCCTGGGCATCGACAGCTTCGATGTGCGCTCCGGAAACGGCGAATCGCTCGCCAGTACCGTGGTCAGCGTCGGCAAGCGTTTGTCCTCGCGCGCGACGCTGAGCTACGAGCAGAGCCTCGACGGCCTGAGCCAGGTGGTGAAAGTGCTGTATCAGCTGTCCACCCACGTGCGTCTCGAAGCGCAGGCCGGACAGCCCAGCAGCTTCGATGCCTTCTACACACGGGAATACGACTGAACAGATCAAATCCCGATGGTAGAATCGGGCGCATGTTAGAAGTCCGCATCGCTGCCATGAGCCTTTCGTTTCGTTTGCCTGCCCTGCCCGAAGGCTGCTGCTGATGCGCATCCTGTTATCCAACGACGATGGCTACTTCGCGCCCGGTCTGGCCGCACTGGCGGAGGCGCTCGCCCCGCTCGCCGATATCACCGTCGTGGCGCCCGAGCGCGACCGCAGCGGCGCGTCCAATTCGCTCACGCTCGACCGCCCGCTGATGCTGCGTCAGGCGCCGACAGGCTTTCATTACGTCAACGGCACGCCGACCGATTGCGTTCATCTGGCGGTGACCGGCATGCTGGACCATCTGCCGGACATGGTGATTTCCGGTATCAACCACGGTGCCAACATGGGCGATGACACGATTTATTCCGGTACGGTGGCAGCCGCTACCGAAGGCTACCTGCTGGGCATCCCGTCGATCGCGGTCTCGCTCGCCAGCCACAATGCACGGCACTTCGACACCGCTGCGCGGGTGGTGGCCGAACTGGTGCAGCGTATCCAGACGCGCCCGCCGACCGAACCGATGCTGCTCAACGTCAACGTGCCGGACTGCGCGACCGCCGAACTGAACGGTGTGTCCGTTACCCGTCTGGGCAAGCGCCACAAGGCCGAGTCGGTGGTGAAGACGACCAATCCGCGCGGCCAGACCGTGTACTGGGTGGGCGCGGCGGGCGCGGCGCAGGACGCGGGCGAAGGGACCGATTTCCATGCCCTGGCCAGGGGCCGGGTGTCGATCACTCCGCTGCAAATGGACCTCACCCGTTTCAGCCAGATGGAGAGTGTGAACGCATGGCTGAAACCCTGAACCCCCGCACCGGCATCGGTATGACCTCGGCGCGCACGCGCGGTCGCATGATCGAGCGCCTGCGCGAGCAGGGCATCAAGGACGAAAGGGTGCTGGCGGCGATGGGCAGCGTGCCGCGCCACCTGTATGTCGACCAGGCGCTGGAGTCGCGCGCCTACGAAGACACCGCCCTGCCGATCGGTTTCGGACAGACGATTTCCAGCCCCTACATCGTGGCGCGCATGGTCGAACTGGCGCGTCACGGCGAGCATGGTCACGGCCGCGAACTGGGCCGCGTACTCGAAATCGGGCTGGGTTGCGGCTATCAGGCGGCGGTACTGGGCCAACTGGCACGCGAGGTGATATCGATGGAACGCATCGCGGCGCTGGTCGGCAAGACGCGCGTGCGTTTACGGGCGCTGCGGGTCAATAACGTCAAGCCCAAGCATGGCGACGGCATGCACGGCGCAAAGGATTTCGCGCCGTTCGACGCCATCGTGATCGCCGCCGCGTTCGCGGAAGTGCCGCACGTCCTGCTGGAACAACTGGCCGATGGCGGACGCCTGGTGATGCCGCTCGGCAATGTCACGCAGACGCTGTGCGTGATGGAGCGCCAGAACGACACGTATACCGAACGCCTGCTCGAAGGCGTGAAATTCGTTCCTTTACTGCCAGGAGTGGCGTAATGAGCCGGGCAGCGGGGCGCCGTTCCGTCTGGCTGGTCGTGATGCTGCTGGGACTGGCGGGCTGTGCGTCATCCGGGATCGCGCCGGTGGATAACCGTTCGCCAGTGCCGCATGCCGCGAAGCCTGGAAGCGTACGGCCGGCCACGCCGCAGATCGCGCCGTCCACCAATGGCCTGCATACCGTGCAGAGTGGCGATACGCTGTACGCCATCGCCTTTGCCAACGGCCTCGATTATCGCGAGATCGCCATCTGGAACCAGCTCGAGTCCGCCGACCGCATCCTGGTCGGACAGGTGTTGCGGCTCACGCCGCCGGCCGGCGCGGTCGAGATCAAACCGCTCGATGAGGAGCCGGTGCCAAACGCCCGGCCGCTGGACGATCTGCCCGTGCTGCGTGAACCACAGGCGCAATTGCTGGTCTATTCCGACGCCAACTGGGCTCGGGTATCGAGTGCTCGCCCAGCCCCATTGCCCGCGTCCGCCGCGGCCAGTGCGGCGCCTGCTGCCCCGGTGGCGGCACCGCCGGCCCCCGCATCCGGAGCATCCGCCGCCAGCACGTCGGCGGAAGGCTGGCAGTGGCCGGTGGACGGTGCGCTGATCGGCCGCTTCGGCGCGGCGGGCGGCAAGGGGATCGACATCGCCGGCGCGCGCAACACGCCGGTGCGGGCGGTGGCCGCCGGCAAGGTGGTATACAGTGGCAGCGGTCTGCGCGGTTACGGGCGCTTGCTGATCATCAAGCATGCCGGGGAATTCCTCTCGGCCTATGCGCACAATGAAGCCATCCTGGTGAAGGAGGGCGACATGGTGACGGCCGGGCAGAAGATCGCCCTGATGGGCGACAGCGATGCCGACCGGGTCAAGCTGCATCTGGAAATCCGCCGTTATGGAAAACCACTCGATCCCCTGTCCTATTTGCCGGAGCGCCCATGAGCCATCCACCCAGTGACGAACCAGACGAACTGAGCCCGGAGCAACCAGACCCGGATCAGCATGCCATGATGGATAGCAACGAGATTCTGGCGTCCGCCATCCTCGATGAACCTCAGGTCGACGTCACCCAGCTGTATCTCAATGAGATCGGGCTGGCCCCCCTGCTGAGCGCGGAAGAGGAAGTCGCCCTGGCGCGGCGCACCGTGCAGGGAGATTTCGAAGCGCGCCAGACCATGATCGAGCGCAACCTGCGCCTGGTGGTGAACATCGCCAAGCATTATTCCAATCGCGGCCTGACGCTGCTCGACCTGGTGGAAGAGGGCAACCTCGGCCTCATCCACGCACTGGAGAAATTCGATCCCGAGCGCGGCTTCCGTTTCTCGACCTACGCCACCTGGTGGATCCGCCAGAACATCGAGCGCGCGATCATGAACCAGTCGCGCACCATTCGACTGCCGGTGCACATCATCAAGGAACTCAACATCTATCTGCGCGCCAAGCGCCATCTGGAAACGCACGGCATCACCGATGCCAGCGCGGATGATATTGCCTTGCTGACGGGGCATGCGGTCGAAGACGTGCGCCGCATCATGCAACTGAACGAGCGGGTCGCTTCGCTCGATGCCCCGCTCGATGTCGACCCCACGCTGTCGCTGGGAGAAGCGATTGCCGACGACAATGCGCATCTGCCGGATGAAATGCTTCAGCTCGAGGAGATCGAGCACCACGTCCATGAATGGATCACCCAGCTCAACGACAAGCAGCGCTGGGTGATCGAACGCCGTTTCGGCCTGAACAACCGCGAAGCCTGCACGCTGGAGGATCTGGCGCTCGAATTGCAGGTGACGCGTGAGCGCGTGCGGCAGATCCAGATGGAATCCCTGCGCGTACTGAGGCAACTGCTGAGACGGCGCGGCGTATCCCGGGACGAGCTGTTCTGACCGGAACCGGCGTAGCGTTGCCATGACCGACTGGGCGCAGGTCGACACCGTTTTCCTCGACATGGACGGCACCCTGCTCGATCTCCATTTCGATAATCATTTCTGGCTGGAGCACATGCCGCGCCGCTATGCCGAATATCACGGCCTCGCGCTGGAGACGGCGCACGCGCATCTGCGTGCGCATTACGCGCGCCATGCCGGCACACTCAACTGGTATTGCCTGGATTTCTGGAGCAGCGAGCTTGCGCTCGACATCGTGCAACTGAAGGAAGAAGTGGCGCATCTGATCGCGGTTCGTCCCGACGTCCCCGCATTCCTGCAGGCGGTGCGCGCATCCGGCCGCCGGATGGTCATGGTGACCAATGCCCATCCCCGGAGCCTTGGACTGAAAATGCACAGGACCGGTATCGACACGTATTTCGACGCCTTGCTCTCGTCGCATCAGATCGGTCTGCCCAAGGAGCATCCCGACTTCTGGCAGGGCTTGCAGGCGATCGAGCCGTTCGACAAGACGCGCACCCTGTTCGTCGACGACAGCCTGCCGGTGCTGAAGAGCGCCCAGGCTTATGGCGTGGCGCACCTGCTGGCGGTGTGCAACCCGGATTCACGGCAGCCGCACAAGGATTGCGGGACGTTTCAGGCGATTACGAGTTTCGGGCAGGTGATGCCTGATGGGTGAGCCGTGGCGCGAAGCATCGCCAATGGAAGGACCCTCGTGGGGCTGCTGGCCGTTGGCCGGGGGTAGCCCGGCGGCTAGTCACTTTCTTTTGCTTCGCCAAAAAGAAAGTAACCCAAGAAAAGGCGACCCCGCTCATCCCCGAATTCCCGAAAACCGAACCTGCCGGGTGGGCGGCAAAGAACTCGCCCCGCTTTTTTTGTATTTCGAAGGCGAGCGGGGCTCAGACACCTTTGCCGCTGATCCGCCCGGCAGGCCCGATTTCCGGCGGGACTGAGAGGGGAGGAAAGTCAAAATCAGGACGGTGATGACCGGGCGGTTTGTGTATTTGGGCGAGAAACCTCAAGCGAAGCCCTTGACCCGGTTCGTGACGGTTGTATACCAGTTAAACTGGTTTTGACCTCTCTCCCCTTACAGACCCGCCGAAGATCAAGCGCGTCGGTGGATCAGAGGCAAAGGTGTTTGAGCTCCGCCCACAAAAAATCAATTACTCACCAGTCGCCAATATAGGCGACAGAAGGTGCCCCGAAAAATGAGCGAACGAGTTGGGGCATTTTCTGAATATTTGCGAGTTGTTCTTCGATTTTCTCGCGCAGACTTTCGCCCTTGCGCAAAGGTCG
>MKWM01000037.1 GCA_001899765.1 Thiobacillus sp. 63-78 | reverse complement strand
TGCCGGAGCCGAGCG
Source organism: Thiobacillus sp. 63-78 (assembly GCA_001899765.1). Taxonomy (GTDB): domain Bacteria; phylum Pseudomonadota; class Gammaproteobacteria; order Burkholderiales; family Thiobacillaceae; genus Thiobacillus. The sequence continues at coordinate 4,788 of MKWM01000037.1, read as the reverse complement.
GGCCCGGCCGGTTCAGCGCCATCAGCGCGATGATGTCCTCGAAGCAGTCGCCCTTCAGCTTCTTTTCCAGGTCCTTGGCCGAACGCGATTCGGACTGGAACACCGCGGTGGTGTTGCCGGCGGCAAACAGCTGGTACACCGCCGGATCGTCGAGCGGCAGATCTTCCAGGCGAAAATCCCTGCGGTCGTCGTGGCGCTGCACGAAGCGCACCGCCTCCGCCAGGATCGTCAGCGTGCGCAGGCCGAGGAAGTCGAACTTGACCAGGCCGATCGCCTCGACGTCGTCCTTGTCGAACTGCGACACCGCCGCGTCCGAGCCTTCGGCCTGGTACAGCGGACAGAAATCGGTGAGGCGGCCCGGCGCGATCAGCACCCCGCCGGCGTGCATGCCGACGTTGCGGGTGATGCCTTCGAGCTTTTCCGCCAGCGGCAGCAGTTCGGCGAGTTCCTCCTCGTTCCGTGCCCGCTCGTCGATCTGCGGCTCCTTCTCGCGCGCTTCGGCCAGCGAGATGCCGAGTTCGTTGGGCACCAGCTTGACGAACTTGTCGACGAACAGATACGGCAGGTCGAGCACGCGGCCGACGTCGCGCAGCACCGCCTTGGCCGCCATGGTGCCGAAAGTGGCGATCTGCGACACCGCCGCGTGGCCGTACTTGTCCTTCACGTACTGGATCACGCGATCGCGCCCGTCCTGGCAGAAGTCGATGTCGAAGTCGGGCATCGACACCCGCTCGGGGTTGAGGAAACGCTCGAACAGCAGGTCGTAGGCCAGCGGATCGAGGTCGGTGATGCGCAGGCTGTAGGCGACCAGCGAGCCCGCGCCGGAGCCGCGCCCCGGCCCCACCGGCACGTTGTTGTTCTTGGCCCAGTTGATGAAGTCGGCCACGATGAGGAAGTAGCCGGGGAAGCCCATCTGGATGATGGTGCCGAGTTCGAATTCGAGCCGCTTGGCGTATTCTGGCAGCCTTGCGGCGCGCTGGGCTGCATCGGGATAAAGCTGGGCCATGCGTTCCTGCAGGCCCTCGAAGGCACGCTGCCGCATGTAGTCGTCGAGACTCATGCCGTCTGGGGTCGGAAAATCGGGCAGCCGGCTCTTGCCGAGTTCCAGCGTGAGGTTGCAGCGCCTGGCGATTTCGACGCTGTTTTGCAAGGCTTCGGGCAGGTCGGCGAACAACTCGGCCATCTCATCCGGCGTCTTGAAATACTGCTCGGTGGTGAACGGCCGCGGGCGGCGCGGATCGCCCAGCATCATGCCTTCGGCGATGCACACGCGCGCCTCGTGCGCCTTGAAATCGTCCGCCGCGACGAACTGGATCGGATGGGTGGCGACTGCCGGCAGGTTCAGCGCCGCGCCGAGATCGAGCAGGCCGTCGATCAGGCGTTCGGTGTGCGGCTGGCCGAAGCGCTGCAGCTCCAGGTAATAGCGCCCCGGAAACAGCGCGGCCCAGGCTTCGGCGGCGGCACGCGCTGCATCGAGTTTTTCATCCAGAATCATCTGTGCCACATCGCCGGCATCACCACCCGACAAGGCCAGCAGACCGTCAGTCCCCGCGGCCAGCCAGACCGGATCGATCTCGGCGCGGCCGCGATGGAGGTTTTCCTGGTAGGCGCGGGCAAGCAGTTCGCACAGACGGCGGTAGCCTTCGCGATGCTGCACCAGCAGCAACAGGCGTGAAGGCCGGTTTCGATCCACGGTGTTGCTCACCCACACGTCGCAGCCGAATACCGGCTTGATGCCGGCGCCGCGCGCGGCACGATAGAACTTGACCCAGCCGAAGGTGTTGGAAAGGTCGGACAGGCCGAGCGCCGGCATGCCGATGGCACGTGCGTGCCTGACCGCCTCGCCCACCCGCACCAATCCGTCCGTAACGGAATACTCGGTATGCAGGCGGAGATGGACGAAACGCGGGTCGGTCATGAGGCGGAAACGGAGAAACGACCCGCTATTTTAACGCCGCTGAACGGGCGACCAAAAACAGAAGGCAGCCGAGGCTGCCTTCTGTCCGATCTGCACCGGGCTCAGTTTGCGCGGCGCTTGAATTCGTTGGTGCGGGTGTCGATTTCGATCAGGTCGCCGATATCGACAAAGGCCGCGACCGGCAACTCGAACCCGGTGGGCTTGATGCGCGCAGGCTTCATCACCTTGCCCGAGGTATCGCCGCGCACGGCCGGCTCGGTGTATTCGACTTCGCGGATGACGGTGGTCGGCATTTCGACCGAAATGGCCTTGCCTTCATAGAACACCACTTCCAGCGGCATGCCGTCGTCGAGGTAGTTCAGCGCGTCGCCCAGATTGTCGGCTTCGATCTCGTACTGATTGTATTCCGCGTCCATGAACACATACAGCGGGTCGGCAAAGTAGGAATAGGAGCATTCCTTGCGGTCGAGGGTGACCGTGTCGAACTTGTCGTCGGCGCGGTACACCGATTCAGTACCGGCGCCGGTGAGCAGGTTCTTCAGCTTCATCTTGACGACGGAGGAGTTCCGGCCGGATTTCGAGAATTCGGCTTTCTGCACCACCATCGGGTCCTTGCCTATCATCACGACGTTGCCGGCGCGGAGTTCCTGTGCGATTTTCATGGATGTGTCCTGATACGTGAGCGCCCGGGAGCGCCAATAAAAATTGAAGAAAACTCGTTATTTTAACTTGTTTTCCGCGAATTCCACCAGCTTGTCGGTCAAGCGCCCGGCTGAGGCGAGCCGCTCGGGCCAGGCGCGTGCATGGCGCTCGATCGGGTCCTGACACGCACGCCATGCGGCCCAGCAGACCGGCATGCGGTGCGCGGACGGCATGCCATTCCAGAGTCGCCATAGTCCGCTCACCGCGTCTGCCGTCGCGGTGTCCAGTCCTGCCGTGTAATGCATCAACAGCGCACTCGTTTTGTTCCAGTGGGCATCGTCAGCCTGTGGATAGGCCTGCCACACCAGAGGGCGGGCCGCCCACTGCGCCCGCACACAGGAATCCTCGCCCCGCACGAAATTGAGGCCACAGGCCCACAGCAGGCGGTCATAGCGATCCTGGTTCATGAACGGCAGAACGTGTATCCGCAGGGCGCCGCGCCGGCCGGCATCGCCCGCCCTCAGACCGGGAACCGCCAGCCAGGCGGCCAGTTGGGGAATCACCCGGCCTTCGGGGACGAGGCAGGTGACCGGATGTGGACCGGCCGCCCAGGCATCGAGCAAATCCGGCAGTGCCGGATTCTCGTAGGCGAACAGCGATACCCGCAATTCATCGGCTGACGGCGCATCCAGCCCCAGTTCACGCCAGAACGCCGGCATGCCGCGCTGCACGAATGTGGCACGCCGCCTGGCCAGATCCGGTTCGACCAGCAGGCCCCCGGTATCCGGCGTGTAGCCGGGAAAGAAGAAAAATTTAGTCAGCGGCAAACGCGGATGCGGCGACGGCAGACCATGGTGTCCCGCCACCCAGGACTCGGCGCTCAGGTATTCGAGATTGATCCAGAGCGGCGGCGGCGACTGCTCGCCCATGGCGGCCAGATAGATTTCCGGCAGCGCGCAGCCGAACGCCTCGATCACCACCGCGGCCGGTTCGGCTATCGCGAACGGCGTGCGCCACGCGCAGACCGTCACGCCCTCGCAAATCTGGCGGTCTGCGTCCGCCGCGATAGCCGGCCAGATATGCCGGAACGCGCGCAAATCGTCTACCCACAGGCGTACCGCCAGGCCATGCTCGCTGACCAGCCCGCGTGCCAGCCGCCAGGCGATGCCGATATCGCCGTAATTGTCGACGACGTTGCAGAAGATGTCCCAGGTACGCAGGGCGCGCATGCCATCGCTTCCATAAAACGAAGAAGGCTCCGCGCGGAGCCTTTTTCGTGTGTGCCCGGTCCGGCTCAGTTCGACTTGCCCGACAGGCAGGATTTCATGAACGCCTTGCGCGCATCGCCTTTCATCTGCTTACCGGAGGCTTCGGCATTGCAGTCCTTCATGCGCTGCTGCTGGGCCGTGGCCTTGCTTCCCGGCGTTGCGGCGCCCGACAGGCAGGATTTCATGAATGCCTTGCGTGCATCGCCGGAAAGCTGCTGTTTGCCTGCATCGGCATTACAGGATTTCATCCGCTCCTGCTGGGTAGTGCCCGCCCATGCCCCGGTGGCCAGCCATACGCCTGCCACCAATCCGATCAGCATCATTTTCTTCATCGCGGCCCTTTCTTTGGTTGAATGGAAGCCACAGTCTAGCCCAGCCCCTTGTTTTTTCTCGCGCTCCACTTGTAAAAACTCATGCACGGTAGTAAAAAGCAAAAAGTTTGGTTTCAAGAACCGTACAGGTTTGGCATTACCACAGGCATTACCGGGTAGCGCGCTTGAATTCAGACCGACGGCTAAAACAATCTCGCCGTCCTGTCATCCGCCAGCGTTAACGCCCCACGGGGTGGAGTCATGCTTATCGCGGTTATGTGTGTGGTTGTGTTCATGTTCCACCAAGGAGGGAGTTGTAATGGCAACAGGTACTGTCAAGTGGTTCAGCGACGCCAAGGGTTTCGGATTCATCACCCCCGATGACGGCGGCGAGGATGTGTTCGCACATTTCTCCGCCATCCAGTCCAGCGGTTTCAAGACCCTGAAGGAAGGCCAGAAAGTCAGCTTCGAAGTCAGCCAAGGCCCCAAGGGCAAGCAGGCTTCCAACATCCAGCCGCAGGGTTGAGTTGTTGATTTGATAAAAAACCCCGCTTCGGCGGGGTTTTTTATTTCACGATGACTCCAGCCCGACATTACGACGGACTACGCCCAAGCCAGATACAGCAGGTTTATCAATGACTTAGGCGAG